>CAYYCP010000005.1:70061-71674 GCA_964470375.1 uncultured Spirochaetales bacterium | reverse complement strand
CCCATCTGGAAAACCTCCGACACGGCCTCCGAGGCGGCGGACATCCTGAACGCGGCCGGGGGCCGCGAAGCCATGATTCGCCTTTCCGGCTCTGACAGCCCCCTTCGCTTCACCGGCGCGGTCATCCGCAGGATCGGCCTGCGCTATCCCGAAACCTACGCGGCCACCCAGGCGATACGCCTCCTCTCGGCCTGGCTGGCGGCCCTTCTCACCGGCGAGGCCGACGCGCCCAGCGACTGGGGCAACGCGGCCGGCATGAGCCTGATGGATTATGCCGGCAAGGCCTGGTCAGGAACCCTGGTGGCCGGTTGCGCCGAGGGCCTACCCGGCGGGGCTGAGGCGCTCAAAGCAAAGCTGGGCGCCCTGGCCTCGCCTTTGGCGAGGGCCGGCGGGATAGCCCGCTACTTCACGGAGCGCTATGGCATCCCGGCCGAGGCGGCCGTGCTGGCCGGCTCCGGCGACAATCCCCAGACCAAGGTCCTGGCCGAGGGCGACCTGCTCAGCCTGGGCACGAGCTTCGTCACTATGGTTTCCACGGCCGGCGGCACGGATCCCTCGGGAGCCTTCAACGCCATGTACGACGGCCTGGGGCGTCCTTTCATGTTCGGCTGCCGGACCAACGGCGCCCTGGTGTGGGACCGCGTGCGCGAGGATTGGGGCATCAAGCGCGATGAGCACGCCAAGGCCGATGCAGCCCTGGAATTCTGCCCGCCCGGCTCCAAGCTGGCCCTCTGGCAGCCCGAGCGCGAGAGCTTCCCGCGCTCGCCGGCCTTCGGCCTCCAGCGCCTCTACGATGGCCAGCCATCCTTCGGGGCGGATTACGCCGGCATCATCGACTCCAGCCTTGCCCTGGTCTACCTTGGTTCCAAGGCATATTCCTCCGGCGCGGACGCCCCCCTGTGCCTGACCGGCGGTCCTTCCGGGAGCAAGGCCGTACTGGAGCGGGTGGCGGCGGTCTGGAACCGCCCGGTCAGGCCCATCGGCAAGGCCGGGGCCTCGGTGGGCGCGGCCTGCGCGGCGGCCATAGCCCTGGGCGCCCCCGACTCCGTCGTTGATGCCTGCCTGGCGCGCGCCCCGGCCGTGAAGCCGGATCCGGCCGCGGCGGCCGCGCTCCGCTCCCCGGGCGGCTACTTCGAGCGCCTGGAGCGGGCCCTGAGCGAGCGAAGAGAGGCCCGGCCCTAGAGTCGATCCGCTGAAAAGCCCATGCTGTAACGATTAACCTTGAGGCGCACGGTTCTTTCAGCGGCCCTGAAACGTGTTGCCAAGTCCGGCGAAGCGTTATACAATGGGCCCACCCGACCCTTGCAGGAGGAGCCGATGGCGAAGTCGAGTCGAAAATCCATAGAGATGGAGAACTGGGGCTACGCGTTCGTAGCGCCGTTCATCATCGTGTTCTTGCTTTTCTCACTGTACCCGGTGGTTTACACCCTGCTGATCGGCTTCACGGACGCCAACTCGCTTTCGCGCAACATGAATTTCATCGGCCTTAAGAAGTTCATCCAGGTTTTGGCCCCGCAGGGCTTCACGGCCTCATTCTGGCACGCCTTCAGCAACACCTGGATCATCTGGATCTTCAATTTCATCCCGCAGATCTTCTTCGCCCTCCTTCTGGC
>CAYYCP010000005.1:26070-69961 GCA_964470375.1 uncultured Spirochaetales bacterium | reverse complement strand
GGATCATCTGGATCTTCAATTTCATCCCGCAGATCTTCTTCGCCCTCCTTCTGGCAGTCTGGTTCACCGATATCCGCCTCAAGCTCAAGGGCACCGGTTTCTTCAAGACCATATTCTACCTGCCCAATATCGTCCCCCAGTCGGCCGTAGCAGTTCTCTTCAACGCCCTCTTCTACTATCCCATCGGCCCCATGAACCAAGCCCTCACCCAGCTGGGCCTGGTTGGCCCTCTCAAGGATGCCCTGTCCTTCCTGGAGCAGGTACGGACAGGACAGCCCATGGACGCAGGCGGCGGCGACGCTATCAACTTCTTCCGTTCGGTGGTTTTCAGCCAGGGCCTGGTGTCCTTCATCCAGTGGTGGCTGTGGTACGGTAACACCCTGATCATGGTGGGCGCCGGTATCACGGGCATCTCCACGTCCCTGTTCGAGTCGGCCTACGTGGACGGGGCCAACTCCAGGCAGATCTTCTTCAAGATCACCCTCCCCTCCCTTCGCCCGGTCATGCTCTACATCCTGCTGACATCGATGATCGGCGGCATGCAGATGTTCGACATACCCTTCATGGTGGGGCCGGATCGATTCGGCAACCCGAAGAGCTCCATTCTGACGACGGCCCTGTACATCTACAACCGCGCCTTCAAGACCGGCGATCAGGCCGGCGGCGCGGCAGCCTCCTTCATCCTGTTTGTCATCACCATTATCCTGTGCGTCCTGCTGTTCTACGCCATGCGCGACAAGGACGCCACCAAGGCCGCTAAGCTGGCCAAGGCCGAGAGGAAGGGGGCCTAAGATGGACAAGTACGTCATCATCGATATAGTGAAGCGGTTCTTCATTTACTTAGTGCTGATCCTGCTGACCCTGCTGGCCATCGTGCCTATCTGGACCATGATCGTGAACGCCACCCGCTCCACCGAGGAGATCAACCAGGGTATTTCCTTCCTGCCCTCGGGCAACCTGCGGTACAACTGGAACAAGCTCTACTCGGTAGGCGCGCTCTCCAAGATCTCGGCCATCAGGGCATTCCTGAATTCGACCTTCCTAGCCCTGGTCACCACTATCGTGACGGTCTACTTCTCGGCTTTGACGGCCTATGGCATCAAGGTCTACAACTTCAAGGGCCGTAACTTCTTCTTCGCCTTCATCATCTTCGTCATCACCATTCCACCCCAGCTGGGCATGATCGGCTTTTACAAATTCATGGTGCAGATCAAACTGGTGGACAGTTACCTGCCGCTGATAATCCCGGCCATCGCCGCGCCCAATACAGTGTTCTTCATGAAGCAGTACATGGAGTCCGTGCTGCAGCGCGAGCTGATCGACGCGGCCCGCATAGACGGGGCCCACGAGCTGTCCATCTTCCACAAGATCATCATCCCCATCATCACGCCCAGCCTGGCCACCATGGCCATCTTCGCCTTCGTGGGCACCTGGAACTCCTTCGTCATGCCTTACATCCTGCTCAGCTCCAACCAGCTCATCACCCTGCCCATGTTCGTCAACCTCCTGCGCACGGACGTCTATCGCACTGAGTTCGGCTCCATCTACCTGGGCGTGGCCATCTCCGTGGTGCCCATCATCGTCTTCTACCTCTTCATGTCCAAGTACATCATCTCCGGCCTCACTCTGGGCGGCGTGAAAGAATAAGGCCACCTGCTGCGATCAAAGCCCGGCGTTTCCGCGCCGGGCTTTTTTTTCAGCGCTCCGGGAAGCTGGAGGCATCCATGGAACTGGTCAGGCGGGAAGAGGTCAGCCCCTCTTCGAGAGTGTGTCCACGCGGCGTTATTGGATCGATCTGGATGCCCGTAAGGCGGACCCTCCCGAGTGAAGCCCCTCACACAGGGACTTCATGGTAGCCTGGGGCCGCTGCGGCTACTTTCAGGCGCAGGGGCTAGGACGGAGTCCGAGGATTCCCCCAAGCCGGTCAGCGCCCGGCGCCCCTGAGGAGGCGACATGGATACCTTGGATGATCGGACAGGGACACTGGAGGCGGTATTGGGCTCGGGCTGGATATCCCGCCATGAGGCGTCCAGGCTTGAGGTCGGCATGGCCATCAGGTCCGAGCGGTTGGCGGGCGAGGGCCAGACCCTGGCCTATGGGGGGGCGCGCATGGCTACCTATGACATGGCGGTCATCGACGCGGGCGGCGCCTCCTTGATGTGCCCGCGCCTGCGCTCCCTGGAAGAGGAGGGCCAGCCGGAGCCCGAGCCGGTCAGGGGCGCCGAGATGACGGAGCTCCTGCCCTTCCGCATCCTCCTAGGCAGGGCCGAGGCGCGACTGGCCGACCTTTCCGGTCTGGGGCGCGGAAGCTGGATAGACATGGGCATCCAGGCCGGCACGGAGGAGGACGCCGTCCTCCTCCTGTGCGGCTGCGAGGCCGCCCGCGGACGGACCTGCGTTATAGGCGAGAACATGGGCATGAGGCTCACCAAGGTCCTGGCCAGGGCCGAGCCGGGCGCGGAATTCCGCAGCACCGGGAACCTTCTACAGGCGGGTTACGCGACCGAAAAGGTAGCGGATTATGATTTCCGTCGGCCGGACTTCTTCACCCGCCGGCAGATCCAAGCCCTTGAGGAAATCCACCTGGACTTCCTGCGCTCCCTGGCCGTAGCGGCCCCGGGCAGGCTGCCCGGCCTGGAACTTGCCCTGGTGGACCAGCTCAATTTCCAGGAATTCCTGGACTCCCTGCCTAAGGGCGGAAGGAAACTGGCCATCGCGCCGGCCTGCCCCTCGGTCCCCCGGCCGGACCGGCCCATGCCGGCCAAGCCCATTCTGCGTCTTGCCTCCGGCCTCTTTCCAGTGGAGGAGGTCCTGGGCTGGATACGCAGGGACATCTCCAGGCCGGTCGGGGGAGCCGTCCTGGCCCAGGGGCCGGCCCTGGACTGGGACGCTGCGTCCATATTCGCGGCCCTCAGGGACGCCTGGAAGCGCCGGGGAGCCCTGGCCCCCATCCAGTCCACCCTCATGCACATTCCGGATCATGGCTATCCCACGGAGCTGGAGCCCTACGCCGAGCGCTTCGAGATGGTGGCCCTGGCCGGCTTCCGCGCCGGGAAGGACTGGGTTCTGAACATCGCCTACCCGGCCCGGGTCCTGGAGTCGGCGATGAAGGCCCTCTCGCGGTGAGCAACACGGCCGGCCCCGAATTGAAGGAATTGATCGAGGCGGCCCTGGGGCGGGAGCTGGGCATCCAGGGCCGCACAGCCCTGGTTCGCCTTGGATCCTTCTCGCCCTGCCGGGCCGGCCGCGTCCTGGCTTGGCAGGGCGATCCCGTCGAGCGCTGCTACCTGATACTGGAGGGATCAGTGCGATTCATCAAGCACAGGGCTGGAGCCGCGGACATTGCCCTGCCCCCGGCCAGGCGCGGAGAATGGGCCGGCCTGCCGGAGATGATCGCGTCCGCCGCCGTCCAGGCCGACTGGGCATGCGCCTCGGATTGCAGCCTCCTCTCCTTCGGGCAGCGCAACCTGGAGAGTCTGAGGGCCTACTCCGGCGTGGAGGCCTGGATCAGCCTCTGCCTTGCCCGCGAGGCCAGCGGTCTCTCGGCCTTCCTGGCCCAGGGCGGGCCCCTGGAGCGCATCGCCTCCTTCATCCTCTCGCACCGCAGGAATATAGCCGGCATGGAGAGCCCATCGGTCTCAGCCACCCAGGCCGAGATAGCCGCCAGCCTAGGGCTCACCCGCGAGACGGTGAACAAACGCCTGGCCGAGCTGGAGGACCGGGGCGCCCTCAGGACATCCAGGGGCAGCCTTTTCATCGAGGACTGGTCCCTCCTGGAGGACATCGTCAAGGGCGAATGATAGTTCCCTAAAAAATATTGTTACTGAGAAAAATGGGGGAAGGAGCTCCCGCCCCTTCCCCCTTACGATGCGATTCCAATCATCGTTTCGCTCTTTCCCTTCCCCTTATCCTGGAAGCGCCATATCGAGCCCTCTGAATGGGAACAGACAAAGTCTCTAGACGAGCAAATGCCTTCCTCGACGGAATCGACAAACCGCACAAGCCGAATCGCCCTCGAAGATGCTATACTTATCACGGATATGAAGCAGACGCCCGTTCGCTTGATACAGGGGCAAGGCCTTCTCCTCGCCCTGGCCATAATGGCGGCGATGGGCGTATCCTGCGTCAGCCCTCCGCCCGCGCCCGGTTCGCGCGGGCCCTATGGCCGCCTTCTCTGGTCCGACGAGTTCGAGGGCGAGAGCGTACCGGATCCGGCCGCCTGGACACCCCGCAGAGACGGCTCGGGCTCAGGATCCGACGAGCTCCAGTGCTATAAGAATGATCCTGCGAATCTCTCGGTATCCGGCGGAATAATGCGGCTGACCGCGTTGCATGAGAACTGGCGCGGGAGGGACTATAGCTCGGGCGGCGTGGCATCCATGAATACATGGACCTACGGGCGTGTGGAAATCAGGGCCAAGCTCGCCGCTGGGCTGGGGCTTGTTAGCCTCATTCGCCTGGAATCGGCCTCCGGGGAGTCCTGGCCCGAGGGCGGCGAGATCGTGCTGCTGGAGCAGCTGGGCTCGGAGGCGGGCCTGATCCGGTCATCCCTGCAGACGGGATCCCGCAACCTGCGCCGGGGCAACGCCCCCTCCGCCATCATGAAGGCCGATGATTGCGCGTCCGCCTTCCACGTCTATGCTGTCGAATGGCGACCGCAGACCATCGACATCTACTTCGACGAGACCAGGGTCCTGAGCGTCCGGCGCCCCGAAGAGAAACGCCCTTCCGGCGAAGCCCTCGCCACGCGGCAGGATTGGCCCTTCGACTCGCCCTTCCGCCTCTGCATCGAGCTGGCCATAGGCGGGGCAAGAGCCGGCCAATCGGGCGTAGACGAGACCGCCTTTCCGGCCAGCATGGAGATAGACTGGGTCCGTGTCTGGGATTTGGGCATTAAGGGACCTTCCCCGACCGAATAGGCGTATGCGAATCCTCGGCCGGGTCTTGCGGCGGCGGGCGGACTGTACAAGATCCCGCCTGATTGTCACGCAAAGAGACGCTTTTTGGTTTATGATAGGGCCATGACGATCGGCAAGACCTTAGTCATCCTCAATCCTGTGGCAAACAAGGGAAAGGCCCGCGACAGCGCCCCCGGCATCCGCGCCAGGCTGGAGAAGGAGGGCATCCCCAACGAGATAGTCCTCACGGACGCCCCCGACCGGGCCTGGCAGCTTGCCGCCCGAGCGGCATCGGAGGGCTTCTCGACTGTGGTCGCGGCGGGCGGTGACGGAACGGCCAATGAGGTGGTGAACGGCCTCATGGAAGCCAGCCAGGGCGCCCCCTCGCCCCTGTATATGGGGCTCCTGCCCATCGGCCGCGGCAACGACTTCGCCGCCGGGGCTGACGTGCCGCAGGACTTCGGCCAGGCCCTGGACTGCCTCGTGGCCGGCCAGACCCGCCCGATGGACTTAGGGCTTATCAAGGGCGGCGACTATCCCCAGGGGCGTTATTTCTGCAACGGGGTGGGCATCGGCTTCGACACCATCGTCGGTCTGGAGGCGGCCAAGATGACGTGGGCCCGCGGGGCCATCGGCTATATCGTGGGAGCCCTGAAGACATTCATCGCCTACCCCACGCCGCCCGACGTGACCCTGCGCTACGCCGGCAACGAGGTGCGCTGCTCACCTAACATCATCAACATCATGAACGGCAGACGCCTGGGCGGCATATTCTGGATGGCTCCGGAGGGCCGCAACTGGGATGGGCTCTTCGACCTATGCATGCCCTCGCGCAGCTTCAAGCGGAACGAGCTCCTGGGCATGATCCTCAAGTACACCAAGGGCGCCCAGGCCGGGGATCCGCGCATGATCATAGGCCGCGGGGCGCGCTTCGAGATAGACGCGCCCGGGGGCGGCCTGGTGGTGCACGCCGATGGGGAGACAATCTGCCTTGACGGGACGCGCCTTGAAATCGACTGCCTACCGGGACGTATACCGATGATCTGCCGGGCGGAGCGGGCCCGGCCATGAGCTTCTTACGCTTCGTCGTGACCTACCTCATCCGGGGAGCCTTGGCCACGGTATGCCGGGTGGACAAGCGGGCCCTCAAGGCAGTGCCGCGCCGCGGCCCCCTCATCATCGTCACCAACCATATCAACTTTCTGGAAGTGCCGCTGATCTATTCCTTCCTCTACCCGCGCCGGGTGATAGGGCTGACGAAGAAGGAAACCTGGGACAGCCGTGTCCTGGGTTTCCTGGGGAACCTCTGGCAGGCCATTCCCATCGCCCGCGGCTCATCGGACATGGACGCCTTGCTGAAAGCCGAGGAAGTACTCAAGAAAGGCGGCATCCTGGCCATCGCTCCCGAGGGCACCCGCTCGGGCGACGGCCGCCTCAGGACCGGCCATCCGGGCATCGTCACTATAGCCGCCAGGTCGGGCGCTCCCATCCTGCCATTGGCCCACTGGGGCGGCGAGCGCTTCTGGCCCAACCTGCGCCGTATCCGGCGCACCCGCGTCACCTTCCGCGCCGGCCAAACATTCCGCATCGCCCATAATGGACAGATCATGACCCACGCGAAGCGCCGCGAATTGGCCGACCAAGTCATGAACCGCCTGTCCATCCTCATGCCCCCCGAGTACCGAGGCGCCTACCCCGAGCCTGAGCGCGCCCTATCCGAGAGACCTCTGACCTGAATTTGCGGTTCAGCGCACCACAGGCTATACTGGGCGGGGAGGGCTGAATGCGTTACACCAAGGGAAAGCGGCGCGTTTGCGGCGCCGCAGTCCCCCTTTCGGCCCTGCGCGGTCCGGGAGGCGCGGGCATAGGCGAATACCCGGACCTGAAGGCGTTTGGGGAATTCTGCCGCGACTGTGGCATGGAGTTGATCCAGATCCTGCCCGTTAACGACTCGGGCTCCCACGCCTCGCCCTACTTCGCCCTGAGCGCCTTCGCCCTTCATCCGGTATACGCCCGCCTGGAAGACTTCCCCGAGGCCGCCCTGGCCATGCAGGCGGCACGGGCGGCCATGGACGCGGCCGAGGCGGAATGCCTGCGCGGCCGGGCTGATTCGGCGGCGCCCTTCGATCCGGAGCGGGTTGACTACGCCCTCCAGCTCGCCCGCAAGCGGGCCGGTCTGCGCGTCCTCCACGATGCCTCTAGAATGACGCGTACATCGCCGGAGCTGGCGGCCTGGACGGCTGCCAACCCCTGGGCCAAGCCCTACGCGGTTTTCAAGGCCATCAAGGAGCGCTTCGGGGATCGGGGCTGGCGCGAGTGGCCCGAGGCGCGCAATCCGGATTCCGGGTTGATCGACGCCCTGTGGTCCGACCCAGGCTTGGCCGGGGACCTGGACTTCCACTGCTGGACCCAGTTGCGTCTGGAGAGCCAACTGGCTTCTGCCGCGCAAGCCCTTGAGGGCATGGGCATCCAGCTCAAGGGCGACCTGCCCATCCTCCTCAACGAGGATTCCGCTGATGTCTGGGCCCGCCGCGGCCTCTTCCGCACCGACCTTCGCGCCGGTTCCCCCCCGGACGCCCAGTCCCCCCTGGGCCAAAACTGGGGGTTCCCGATATACGATCCCGAGGCCATGGCGGCCCAGGGCTATGGCTTCTGGAAGGAGCGCATCGCCCAGGCCGATAAATTCTACCATGCTTTCAGGCTGGACCATGTGCTGGGTTTCTTCCGCATTTGGGCCGTTCCCGAGGGGGATTCATCAGCTGCCCTTGGCCGCTTCCTCCCGGACGCGGGCATCGATCCAGCCCTCCTGGCGGCCGAGGGTTTCGGACCCGCCCGCCTGCGTTGGCTATCGGAACCGCATATCCCTGGTTCCGCCCTGCGAGAAGCCCAGGGCGGCGAATGCCCGGGCCCGGCGGGGAGGCTCCTGGATCGGATCGGCGACGAGGATCTCTACCTTTTCAAGGAAGGGCTGGGAGGCGAAAAGGACATATTCGAGTCAGGACTACCCGCAGCAAGCGTCAACTTCCTCCTGGCCGAATGGCGTCAGCGCAGCTTCATCCATAGAAACGACGGGACCTATGCGCCGGCCTGGCTGCACGATCAAGCCCGTTCCTGGCGCAGCCTGAGCGATCCCGAGACCGAAACCCTTGAGACATTGGCCCGCGCTTACCTGCGCGACTCCGAGGGCATTTGGGAGAAGGTAGGCCGTGAAGCCCTGCAGGCCATACGCTCGGCCAGCGGGATGCTGACATGCGCCGAGGACCTGGGCGCTATCCCGGCCTGCGTGCCGCGCGTCCTGGGGGAACTGGGCATCATGGGCCTGCGTGTCTGCCGCTGGACCCGGGACTGGGAAAGCCCCGGATCGCCCTTCATAGACCTGCGGGACTATCCCGAGGATAGCGTGTGCGCCCTCTCAGTCCACGACACGAGCAGCCTGCGCGGCTGGTGGGAAGAGAGTCCTGACGCCCTCGAATTCTACCGCTTCCTCGGCGGCCGCGATGATCCCCCGCCCAGAATGCCCGCCGCGCTGGCAGCCTTCATGCTGCGGCGTGCTTCCTCTTGTTCCAGCCGCCTTTTCGTCACCTCCATCCAGGATTACCTGGCCTTGGATCCGTCCCGCCAGGACCTGGATCCGCGACGGGAGCGGGTCAATATCCCGGGCGTAGACGACCCCACCAATTGGGGATACCGTATGCCGTCCGCCCCTGAGGAGCTTCTGGCCAACAGGCTCCTCGTGGAGGCCGTCAGGCAGGTGGCCGCCCGGCCCCCGCCTGACGCCGCCTGAAACCGATGAACCGAGGAGGTCGCATGCGAGAGGGGTGCACCCCCATAGTGATCCGCCTGTCCGCCTTCCCCGCACCCGTCCAGGCGGTCCACACGGTATCGGCCTGCGAGCCGAGGATGGAATTCCACGTGCGGCGCCTCGTACGCGAGGAGCTGGGCTTGGAGGAATCCCTCTTTGAGCTCTCCGGCAATATCATCCTGCCCAACTTCCTTTCGGCCCGCATCTTGGCCCAGCGCCTCAACCTGCGTGTCGAGGCGGCCTTGAGACCGGAAAGGGCGATCAAGGCCGGGCAGTTGAACGCTATGGGCCTGATAGACGAGATCCTGCACTATGTCTGTGGGCTCTACCGGCAGCAGATCGGGCAAGACGTCTTCGCCCGGGCTCTCAAGGCCGTGCAAAATTCACTTGGCCGGGACAAAGCCGATTCCCTCCTCCTCGGCTTCGTGGAGGAATTCCCGCCCTTGGCTGTGTACCGCGGCCAGACCGCCCCCGCCGCCTACCTGGCCGGCTCCAGCGCCGGGCGCAGCCACCGAGAGATGGCCCTGGAAGAGCTCCTGATGCTCTGGCTGGCCAACGACAATCCGGCCTTCGGCCCCTTCCGCGAGCTCTTCGACGATACGGCCCTGCGAGCGCGCCCGGCCTATCTCCAGGCCATAAACGCGTTGCGTGATTTCTTCGCCGGCCAGCCGGGCTTCGGCCCGGACGGGCAGCCCCTCGTGGATCTCCTCAAGAGTCCGGCCGTGGAGGTGCCGCACTCCCTGCCCGGCCAACTTGACTACATCAGGCGCAAGTGGGGCCTCCTCCTGGGCCCCTACCTGCGCAGGCTGCTATCATCCCTGGACCTGGTGAAAGAGGAAGCCAAGGCCTTCTTCCCCGGCCCAGGACCCAGCCGTGTCCTGGCCTACGAGGGCCTGGAAAAGGAATACGAGCGATTTTCCCCGGATCAGGATTGGATGCCGCGGGTGGTGATGATCGCAAAATCCACCCTCGTCTGGCTGCATCAACTGAGCCGGCAGTACGGCCGTCCCATCACCCGGCTGGATCAGATCCCCGATGAGGAGCTGGATCTCCTGGCCTCGCGCGGTTTCACGGCCCTTTGGCTGATAGGGGTCTGGGAGCGCTCGGGCGCCAGCGAGCGCATCAAGCGGATATGCGGCAACCCCGAGGCGGCCGCGTCCGCCTACTCTGTCTTTGATTATGAGATAGCCGCGGAGCTGGGCGGCTGGTCGGCCCTGGCGGATCTGCGTCAACGGGCCGCCTACCGCGGCCTCAGACTGGCGGCCGATATGGTTCCCAACCATACTGGCATGGACTCGCGCTGGATCCGCGAACGCCCTGATTTCTTCATTCAATCCCGCTCCTGCCCCTTCCCGGGCTACAGCTTCACCGGCGAAAATCTCTCCAGCCACCCGGACATCGGCCTTTTCCTAGAGGACCATTACTACTCGCGTACCGATGCGGCGGTGGTGTTCAAGCGCGTGGATTTCCGCGACGGCGACGTGCGCTACATCTACCACGGCAATGACGGCACCTCCATGCCCTGGAATGACACGGCCCAGATCGACTTCCTCAATCCCCAGGCCCGCCGGGCGGTCAAGGACACGATCCTCAACGTTGCCCGAAACTTCCCCATCATCCGTTTCGACGCCGCCATGGTCCTGGCCAAACGCCACATACGCAGGCTTTGGTACCCGGAACCTGGCTCCGGGGGCGACGTGCCCTCGCGCGCGGAGCATGCCCTGGCTCGCGAGGACTTCGACCGCGCCCTACCGGAGGAATTCTGGCGCGAGGTCGTGGACGAGTGTGCGGCCCAGGCCGGGGACACCCTCCTGTTGGCGGAGGCTTTCTGGATGCTGGAGGGCTACTTCGTACGCACCCTGGGCATGCACCGGGTCTATAATTCGGCGTTCATGAACATGCTCAAGCGCGAGGAAAATGCCAAGTACCGGGCCACCATAAGGAACACCCTGGAGTTCGATCCCGATATCCTGAAGCGCTTCGTGAATTTCCTCAACAACCCCGATGAGGAGACGGCTGTGGCCCAGTTCGGCAAGGGCGACAAGTATTTCGGGGTTTGTTCCATGATGGTCACCATGCCCGGCTTGCCCATGTTCGGGCACGGACAGGTGGAGGGCTTTGAGGAGAAATACGGCATGGAGTACCGGCGTTCCTACTGGAATGAGTCGCCCGACCCTGACCTGGTGGAACGTCACGAGCGCGAAATATTCCCCCTCATGAAGAAACGCTACATCTTCGCCTCGGCGGAGACCTTCCTCCTCTATGACCTGATCAGCGACGACGGGACCGCCAACGAGAACGTCTTCGCCTACTCCAACCGCCAGGGCGGGGAGGCCGCCCTTGTTCTCTACAACAACGCTTTCGCCCGGGCCTGGGGCAGGCTCAAGGACTCTGCCCCATTCGCCCTCAAGGCCGCCGATGGCTCAAAAAGCGTAATCCGTCGCAGCTTGGCCGACGGCCTGGGCTTGGCGCCCCCCCAGGCGGGGCAGCAGCGCTTCTGCATCCTGCGCGAGCAACGCTCGGGACTATGGTTCATCAGGTCTTCGGCCGCCATCCGCGCGGAGGGATTATTCGCCGCCCTGGACGGCTACCAGTGCCAAGTCTTCCTTGACATCGGCGAGGTCATAGACAACGCCCTGGGCCAGTACGCCAAGCTCTGTGCCCACTTGGACGGGCGTGGCGTCGTGGACCTCTCGGAGACCATGCGCGAGATCTTCCTCAAGGACCTCTACGAGGCCCTGGACTCTTTCGCTTCCCCGGATTTCTTCGCCGGCATGCGCGATCTCCTCTCGAGGGCCCTGGGACTATCGGCCGAAGTGGATTCCGAGGCGGATGCTGGTCCCGCTCAAGCCCTCCAAGAACCGGCCATGTCCGCCGATCCGGAAAAGGCGAATATCCTTGAGGGGAGCGGGAATCCGGACGCATTCCTGAACGCCCGGCGCTCCGCCCACTCCGTCTTCTTCCAGACCGCCGTGCGCTTCCTGGAAGGCACATCTGAGTATGACGCCTTCAGCGCCGAGAGCCCGGTCGAGCTGGCCACGGCAGACGAGGCCTTCGACACCTTCGCCGCCATGACCCGCAATCTCCTGGATCTGGCCGGCATCATCGGTTCGGCACGCGATAGTGGGGGCCTCCTGGCCTGGCTGGGCGAGGGCTTCCGCCGCGATCCCGGGCTGATGGACCTAGCCTCAGCCTTCTTGGTTCTGGCGGATCTACGCTGCGTTATTGGCCACGGCTCGAGCTGCCAGGATCTCCGCCGCCTGATCGAGCATTGGGGCCTGGATTCCCGGCTGGCTGGCGCGATCCTCCGTTCTGCGCCTCCGGGGGGGAGCGTGCGCAATCCTCGGAGTCTTGAGAGGGGGCTGGCGGCCATAAAGGCCATCCTGCCCTACCTGGATCAGCCCTTCATGCAGGGGAAAGCGAGTCCAGCCGATAGGGCACTGGCTATCTTCCGCGCCTGCGGGGCGGACCAGGCCGTGCGCGCCTTCCTGGGCGTGAACGAGTACCAAGGCAGGCTGTGGTTCGTCAAGGAAAGCATGGAAGAATTCCTCTGGTTCAGCTTCCTCGTCATCGCCCTCAACCGGCACGATACCCAGACCGCCGGCCCACAGGTCCCCCAGCCCCTTGAAGGAGCTCAGCCCGTCAAGGGGTCCAAGCTTCCCCGAAGCGCCCGCGACAAGCCCTCAACAAAAGCGGCCGCCTCCGAGGCGATGCCCGTACCTATGGCTAAACCCGCGACCAAGACCTCGCCGGGTCTACGTGGCGCTTCGCGCCTGCCGACGGCGCCCATGGGTCCTGAAGCGATGGCCGCCCGGCTCCAGTCACTGGACGAGATACATGCAGTCTTCTTGGAGGCCATCGCGCGCAGCGACTTCGATTACCGAGAGCTCGCTAAAAACCTGACGATCCTTGCCCGCTTGGCGGGAGGAGGGGCCGAGACAGCCTCGGACAGGAGACCTTGAGGGGAACTCGAGGACCTATCGAAGAAGAAATCTTACCTTAGAAACCATCTAGGATCCTGCGCAGCTCCTGGGGCTCCGGTCCGATGATCGCATCCGGTTCGGAATCTTCACCGATGCCAGCCCCTCTCGCCGGGCGGTCCGGGCGCCTCCCCGTGAGGCGCTCGATCTCATCCGCGTGTTTCCAGGGATGAGATGTCCCCAGAAGGATGATCTTGCCTGTCTCCTCGAGGAAGTCTCCCCGCGCCGCCAGGGCAGCCGCATAGCCCACCGCGGTGGGGGGGGCCAGGAAGACAGCGTGATCGGCGTAGGCGCGCTTGACGGCCTCCCGAGCTGCCTCGCCCGAGACGATGGCGGAGTGGATGATCGATCTCAAGACTAGAGGATTGCCGGAGGCCAGGCAGGTCATGCGCTCGTAATGATCGGGATTGACCACGTCCGAGAAGGCCGGTGCCCCTTCCTTCTCCTGAGCCATGGAAGTGGATGACTTGACGGCCATTCCGCCCGCGGAGGCGCGCCCGGCCCGGCGCACACAGTCGGAGGGCTCGCGCCAGGAGGCGGCGATAAAACCGGTCACGGGCATGCCCCAGCGCCAGGCTAGGATGCCGGAGGTGAAGTTGCCGTGGTTGCCCGAGGGTATGTCGAAGTACATGTCCCCGGCCCGCCGCTTGAGCTGGATGAAGGCGTAGATATAGTGGAAGGCCTGTGTGATGAAGCGCCCCGGATTGAGGGTGGTGGCTGTGGACAGGCCCAGCCTCTCAACGTCTTCCTTGGAAGAGAGAAGGGCGGAGGCCAGGGACTGGACAGCCTGCCTATCGGCCCTCACAGCGATGACACGGGTATTGCCGCCGACCCCGACCCGACGAGCCGCGGGGATGCCCAGGGAGGCCCCCTCCGGGCAGAGCAGCACGACATCGAAACCGTCGCGGTCGGCGAAGGCCTCAGCCGCCGCTGCGCCTGTATCCCCGCCCGTGGGGATGAGGATCTTCACCCTCCGCCCGGCCGGGCGCATGCGCTCCATGAGGACGGCCAGAAATGACAATGCATAGTCCTGGAAGGCGGCCGTAGGACCATGATAGAGCTCCAGCATGGTGATGTCATCGCCCAAGGGAGTCAGACGCGGATTCAGGCGGGCGGCCGCGCCGGCCAGGGCTTCTACAAGGTCGGGCTTAGCCTCGTCCTTGAGGACCTCGGCCGCGAGAGAACGAACCATGTCCTCGAAGGACATCGATTCGTCCATGAGGTAGAAGTAGTTCCGTAAGTCCACGTCTTCACAGGGCATGAAGACCCCCCCGTCGGGGGCGCGCGGCGAGAAGAGGGCCTGTGCCAGGGGAAGCCGGAGCCCGGCATCCCGCGTGGAGCAGAATTTCATGGGCAGAGCCTATACCCCGGCCGCCGAGAATGGCAAGGCGGCGTCCGCGGTATCGCTCCGCCGGGGCTCATCTGAGTCTGCGCCGGAGTTTGCGGGCGCTGGGTGCCTCGGGCGCCGCCGGCTGGTTTATACATGGGTCTCTGCGCCTGGAGAGGAACCAGAGGAAAAGCCCGCCGGCGACCATCATAAGGAAGCAAAAAAGCTGGCCGGTGGAGAAGGCCCAGGGCGTCATGAAGCGGGCGACCGCCCCGGCCCGCAGGGCCGCCTCGCTGGAAAGGTCTAGGCCGCTCAGGTTGATCGCATAGCCCATCCAGTCGTCCGGGGCCCGGAAGTACTCCAAGATGAAACGGACGAAGCCGTAGCCGATCAGGTAGGCCCCCAGCATGAAGCCCTTGAAGGGTTTGTGCTTGCGCAGAATAAACCACATGACCAGCCCCAAAACGACCCCCTCGAAGAGGGCCTCGTAGAGCTGGGAAGGATGCCGGGGAAGGTTGACCATGGCGTTCATGCTGGACACCTTGATACCTGTATCCTTAGCCATGTCCAGGACCCAGGGATCGCGGGCCGAGAAGGACTCGGCGGCTGGGAAGATCATGCCCCAGGGCAGGCCGGTCACGCGCCCGTAGAGCTCTCCGTTGATGAAGTTGCCCAAGCGGCCGAAGGTGTAGGCGAAGGGCACCCCGGCCATGACCATATCGGCCCAGACAAGGTAATCCAGCTTCTTGCGCTTGGCGTAGATCCATGTGCCCAGCACGCAGCCAATCAGTCCCCCGTGATAGGACATGCCCGTCAGGCCTGTGTACTGCCAGCCCTCGCCGAAGGGCCAAAAAATGAGCCAGGGCTTTGTCAGGTAGGTCAGGCGCATGTTTCCGCCGTAAACCAAGGTGCCGAAGAGGCGCGCCCCCAGGACCAGGCCGGCTATCCCGGCGAAGAAGAAATTGAGGGTGGTGTCCGCGTCAAACTCGGCCAGGCGGCCGCGGGCCTGCCACTTGAAGAGGGCGAAGACGACGGCGAAGGCCACTACGTACATGAGACCGTACCATCGGAAGAGGGGCAGTCCGGGGATGATCTCCGGCCGCAACCAGTTGGGGAATGGGATGGCGGCGAGCATTTTTCGTCCTCCGCCTGGAGGATAGCACGCAAAAGCGGCCGCGGGAAGGCAGGCGAGGCTGAGGCGCTAGGGCTCGAAACCGAGCTGGATTGCTTGTCCGAGCTTGCGCTTCAGGAGAAGGTTCTCGCGCCTGAGCTGGGTGATCTCGTACTGCTGTGTCTTTACCGTCTCCACCAGGTCTCCCATGGAGAGGGCCCCACAATGCAGGAGATCCTCGACCGAGTCCATCCTGGCGTTGAAATCTGCCTCGGCCTCCAGCTCCGCCTCCTGGTAGCCCTCATCTACGGATTCCTCGGTCAGGGGAGACCCATCGTCGGTATCGGCCGCGGAGACGATCTTGTCAGCCATGCGGCAGATGGCCTGAGACAGCACTGAACGCGGCTTATAGAGGAGTATGGGAATACGGCTGGCCAGGGCCACGTCCTGATACTCATCGCGATAGAGGATGCCCAGGTGCTCGAGATCCACGCCCAGGTACTCGCGGCAGGAGCGGCGTATCCGCTGTGCGCGGTCGGCGTCCTTGGGATCACTCAGCATGTTCATGACGATGCGCGGCCGGAAGCGCGCCATCTTGGCCAGGAAGGCCTCGCGGCTGGCCGGATCGATCCGCCCGACCTCATCCAGGATGCCGGGCACGTAGGCACGCTGCAGGGCCGCCCCGTCGCGCTTGAGATTGTCCAGGTACTCGCGGGCAGGACTGCGCGGCCCGAAGGAGCTGGACATCAAGCGGAAGACGGCGTTCTTGAGGAACAAGTAGGCATTCAGGGTAGCCGCCAAGGTGGGGGTGGCCACGATCATGCCCTTGCCGGAAAGGAGAAAAAAATCGAGGATGTTGGAGCCCGTGCCGGCGCCCAGGTCCAGCACCAGGTACTCCGCGTCCAGGCCCAGGAGGGCGCGCGAGACACGGTTCTTCTGAGCCGGTTTTATGTTGGCCAGACCGGGTATCTCGGCGTCGCCGGCGATGAAGGATAGGCCTTCAACGTCGGTGGGTTGGATGACATCCTGAAGGCTCTCAGAGGCCCCGGATATGAAGGTGCCCAGGCCCTTGCCTGTGGGCCTGGCCCCCAGCATGATGTGCAGGTTTGACGCCCCCAGATCCAGGTCGCCCAGGATGGTGCGCCTGCCGGCCTGGGCGAGGGCCACAGCGAGGTTGGCCGCGATCAGGGTCTTGCCCACTCCACCCTTGCCGCTGGCGATGGGGATTACGTGCACGGGGTCCCTCCCGTGTTCGGAAGCTCATCCGTGTCAGAGTCAGCGCGCCCAGCCATGGTAAAGGTGTCCTGCACGCCGACCGCCTCAGGTCCCTGGTAGGGCGCCCCCGAGGGCTGGCTTATGGAAACCGCGGTATTCGGGACGCGCGCCGAGCCTTCTCCGACGCCTGGAGATGAAACTCCGCCTGAGGCACCGCTTTGTCCAGGCGTCTTGCTGCGGAATATCGTCCTGGAAGCGATGAGACTGACTGCCACCAAGCAGATGTCGGCGAAGAGGATCAGGGCCTGGAAGGATCCGCGCAGGCGGGCAGCCCCGGCCTCAAGGGGAGCATCGCCGGATGCGTAAACAATGAAAGCACCCACCCTAGCTGCCTCGGCGGCAAGGAGCATGGCCTTCCCGGCCAGGGTCATCCCCAGGAGGGGCCTGTAGTAGGCTTCATCGTTCCAGACCAGGAACCAAGCCAGGGGTATGAGGAGCTGGGGGGCAAAGAGGGCGGCCGTGGAGAAGTGTCCCGTGCCTAGGGCCTCGGCGGCTACGGCCGGGAGGAAGGCGAAGTAAGCGGCCGCGCATCGCAGCGTCTCGATGGCGCAGAGGGCCAACGGCAGCAGCCGGCGCTTTTCCATTGGCGCAGTCTACGGCCGCGGCGCCGGGCAGTCAAGGGAGAAAGCCGTCGCCGGCCGTTGACAAAGCCCGGTCCGCTGACCAAGATGGTAAAATGGAAAGCAACGAAGGTAAGAAACGCCGCTCGCGGGCCTACGCGGCCTCGATCACGGCGGCCATCGCCCTGCTGGCACTGCTGGCCGGGGCTCCCGTCCTCATGGCCCAGGACGCGGCCGGGCAACAGGACTTGAGCGCCTATTACGCGACAATCCAGGACATTTTCGCCTTCATCCATAAGAATTACGTCGACCAGGTGGATCCGAAGATCCTTTACGAAGGCGCCCTCAAGGGCATGTTCGAATCATTGGGCGATCCATATTCGCTGTATTACCAGGAATCCGACGTCACCGAGATCTCGGATATCACCTCCGGCCAGTTCGGCGGGGTGGGGCTGTACATCTCAAAGCAGGAGGCCGATCCGCGCTACCCGGATCGGGCCCGCTTCATAGAGATCAGTTCGCCCATAGAGGACACCCCGGGCTGGAAAGCCGGCCTCATGCCCGGCGACCTCATTGTCGAGATTGAGGGCCAGTCCACGGCCGACCTCACCACGGACGACGCCGTTCTGCGCCTGAGAGGCGAACCGAATACGGAAGTGAAAATCACGGTGATGCGCGGAAGCGCGATCTTCCCCGTGAGCATCCGCCGGGCCGTCATCGAAGTTCCCACGGTCAAGAAGGCCGTCATGCCCGAGGGTTACGGCTATCTGCGCATCATCGAGTTCACCCCCCAGACCTATTCCCGCGTCAGGGAGGCCCTGAACTCCTTCAACGTGGCCCAGTGCAAGGGCGTCATCATCGACCTGCGCGGAAACCCAGGCGGCCTCCTGGCCTCGGTGGTCCAGATCTCAGACCTCTTCCTGGACCAGGGCGTCATCGTCTCCACCAAGTCCCGGGACGCCGCAGAGAATTACTCCTACCGAGCCAAGAAGGACCTCGCCTTGGACAAGTCTCTGCCCCTGGTAGTCCTTATCAATCGCTGGTCCGCCAGCGCCTCTGAGATCCTGGCCGGAGCCCTCAAAGACCAGAAGCGCGCCTACCTGATCGGCGAGACGACCTACGGCAAGGGATCGGTCCAGCACGTCTTCTCCCTGGGCAAGGCAGCCTACAAGCTGACCATGAGCCGCTACTACACCCCCAGCGACGCCAATATAGACAAGCAAGGTATACCGCCCGACCTGGAGATGAAGCTGCCGGAGCTTGCCAAGGAGCAGCTGGACCAGCTCAATGCCCTCTACGCCGCCGGCAGGATCAAGGACTGGGCCGAAGCCAACCCCGGTGCTTCAAAACAGGATATCGCCCTCTTCGTGTCCGGCCTCGGCCTCAAGGGCTTCGAGGGAGTGGAGTGGTACGTGGAGAGCCTTGTGCGCGACGAGCTCAACCGCAAGACCTTCGCTCCGGTCTACGACCTGGACTACGATCCCATCCTGCGCAAGGCGCTGGAGATCTTGGATGATCAAGCCGGCTTCGCCCGGCGCATGTCCTCCATCAAAACAGTCCGCCAGCTCCAGGAGGAAGCGGCCGCAGCCAAGGCTGATAAGGTTGCGGCCAAGAGCACCGAGCCGTCCAAGGCGCCCAAGGCCGGGGCCGCCTCCGGCCTGCCGGAGCCCAGTCTCCTCCCCTCGCCATGAAAGTCATACGCGTCCGCAGCTCACGCCGCGAGGAGCTCATAGACGTCACGGCCCTCGTGGCCGAGGTTGTGCATTCCGCCGGCTTGTCCGAGGGCGTCTGCCTGATCCAGTCCCTGCACACCACCTGCGGGGTGACGGTCAACGAGAATGCCGATCCGGACGTGCGGGCCGACCTCCTCAAGGCCTTCGCCAAGGCCCTGCCGGACGATCCTTCCTTCCGCCATTCCGAGGGCAACTCCGCCGCCCACGCCAAGGCCAGCCTGACCGGGGTCTCGGTCACCCTGGCTGTCAGTAAGGGGCAGCTGGTCCTAGGGACCTGGCAGGGCATCTACCTCTGCGAGTTCGACGGCCCGCGCGAGCGCAGCCTGGCGGTGGTCCTGATCCCGGCCTGACAGGCGATGCGCGCCCTCGTCCTGCCGCCCGGTGCCGATACCACCCGCGCCATCCTCCTGCGGGGCAAGGAGGCGCGCTACCTGACCCGGGTTCTGCGCTTGAGGCGCGGCGACTCCATTACGGCCATGGACGGGGCCGGGCGCACTCTGCATTTCACGTTGGGCGACGTTGAAGCCGACGGCGTTTGGATACTACCGACGGCCGCGGAAAATCGTCCCGCCCCCGCCTTGCCGGGTGTGCGCGATCTGCCCATAACCCTCTACCAGTGCATATCCAAGGCTCCCCACATGGACGCGGTCGTACGCATGGCCGCGGAGGCCGGTGTACGCCGCATTGTGCCCGTGCTTAGCGCGCGTTGCGTGCCCACGCCCGGCGCCGAAGGCGGGCGGGTCCAGCGCTGGACGCGTATTGTCAAGGAAGCCCGCCAACAATCCGGCTCCACTACGGGCACGGAAATCGAAAAGCCTATGCCCATCGCGAGCGTGCCTACGGACTGGGGCGGGCGGGGCCCGGGCATCTTCTTCCATGAGCGCCCACTTGCGGAAACCGGCCTGCACGGGTATCTTAGCGCTGACCCGCCGGAAGCGGCGCTGCTGGTCGGCCCGGAAGGCGGACTCTCCGAGCCGGAGACGGCCGCTCTGGAGGCGGCCGGCTGGCATCCCGCATGGTTGGGGCCGCGCGTCCTGAGGACGGAGACGGCAGCCATATACGCCGTAGCGGCCGCCCAATCCATCTTCTTCGAGAGGCGACTGTGGTCCCTGAGGCCAGATTCCCCGCCAAACGCATAAGCGTCCTGCGCATTCCGCTGGACATTCTCCCCGAGGATAAAATCGACGAGGCCGTCAAGCAGCTCTTGGCCAGCGGCCGGGTCCAGCAGATCGTGCTGCTGTCCGTGTGGGACCTCATGCGCGCCCGCCGCAACACGGAATTCCGGGCCATGGTCAACAACGCCGGCCTGGTTATCCCCATCTCGCTCTCGCTGGTGAAGGCCGCCCGTTTCCTCAAGCGCGAGGTTCCGATCCGCTACATGCCCTTCGATTTCATCATCAAGCTCCTGGGCGTGCTGGAGAGTCATGGCAAGACGATCTACATCCTCGGCAGCCGCAAGAAGGTCATTAAGATAGCCGAGCGTAACATCAAGGCGACCTTCCCGGGTCTGCGGGTGGTCGGCCGCTACGCAGGCTTCTACAAGCGTCCCATGGAGGCCGACATCATCAAGGCCATCCGCAAGGCCACCCCGTCCCTACTGATGGTCGGGCGCGGCGTAGCCGGGCGTGAGCGATGGGTGGCCCGCAGCCTCAAGCACTTCGAATCCGGCCTGGCCCTGTGGTGCGACGACGTCTTCGACATCTTCGCCGAGAAGCGCCGGCGCGTATCGCGGGCCGCCTTCCAGCGCGGCTTGGAATGGATCCCCTACACCTTCGCCCGCCCCTGGAAGCTGGGGCGATTCTTCGTCTTCTTCTGGTTTAAGGTTCTCCTCCTGGCCTATCGCATCAAGCGCTGGTAGCCAGCTCTTTCTCTTGCGTCTTGACATTTTCCCCTTCGCTTGCTACTTATAAGCGGATCGGCCGGAGGGCCCGCCGCCCCCGCGCCCGCGCCGCTGTAGCTCAGTTGGTAGAGCAATGGACTGAAAATCCATGTGTCAACAGTTCAATTCTGTTCGGCGGCAGATGAGCCCGGCTTCGGCCGGGCTTTCTTTTTTCCCAGGCATCGCCGATCCCGGCGGACTGGCCGGCCCTGGCGCCCCGGCATGAATCGTTCTATTATTGAAGAACGCGCCGGCCGGCATCCGCCAAGGAGGACTACAATGTTATCGCTCTACCTCATCGTCCAGCTCGCCATTCACCTGCTCCTGCTCGGCTACTGCGCCCTTCAGGCTTTTAGGGCGCTCAAGAGCCCGGCCTTTACGGCCGCCCTGGCTCTTGCCGGGGCCAAGCTCCTGCTCTTGCTGTATTTCTTCTTTTTATCGCCCTACGGAATCTCCACGCTCTACAGCGCCCTCTCCCTGGCGGCCGACCTGGCCATCCTGGTCCTGATACTGAGCGCCGCCCTCAAGGTTCCGTCCAAGGCCCCCCACGGCCTAGCGACGGCAGCCCTCCTCCTGGACATCGTCATCAAGGGCGTTTCGGTCATCAACCACTACCAGATCCTGAACGCCCTCCCCGGCGGCGCGGCGATGGTTATCTATAAGGTCCTCAATTTCGCCAACTACCTGATCATGGTCGGCCTGGTCCTGGCCATCGTCTTCAGCTTGGCCGGCGGCAAGGCATCTTCCGCCAAGCCCCAGGCCTGAGCCGCGTATGGGCGGGCTTTTCGGCGTGGCCGCGCGCGGCGACTGCGTGGCAGACCTCTACTACGGAACGGATTACCACTCCCACCTGGGCACCCAGCGCGGAGGCATGGCGGTGCACTCGGCGGAGAACGGCTTCGACCGCATCATCCACGACATCCGCAACTCCCAGTTCCGCTCCAAGTTCGATCCGGACCTGTCCCGGCTCAAGGGCTCCTCCGGCATCGGGGTGATCTCCGACTACGACGACCAGCCCCTGGTGATCGGCTCGCGCCTGGGACCCTTCGCCATCGTCACCGTGGGCCGCATCAACAACGCCCGCGAGCTCGTGGAGCAAGCCTTCGCCGACCGGGCCAGCCACTTCTGCGAGATGAACCGCGGTGAGATCAATCCCACGGAGGTGGCCGCGGCCATCATCGCCACGGCCCCGGACTTCGCCTCGGGGGTGAAGGACCTGCAGGAAGCCGTCCAGGGCTCCTTGTCCCTCCTCATCCTCACCCCGGAGGGCATCATCGCCGCCCGCGACCGCCTGGGCCGCACCCCCCTGGCCATCGGGCGCAAGGAGGGGGCCTGGGCGGTGGCCTCGGAGTCCTGCGCCTTCCCCAACCTCGACTACGCGGTGGAGCGCGAGCTGGGCCCGGGCGAGATAGTCCAGCTGGGCGCCGACGGCCTCAAGGTTCTCAATCCGCCCGGCCAGCACATGCGCATCTGCGCCTTTCTTTGGGTTTACTACGGCTTCCCGGCATCCAGCTACGAGGGCCGCAACGCCGAGGACGTCCGCAATGCCTGCGGAGCCTTCCTGGCGCGGCGTGAGGAGAGGGCCAAGCCCGACCTGGTGGCCGGAATCCCCGACTCGGGCATCGGCCACGGCGTGGGCTACGCCGGCGAGGCCGGCATCCCCTACCGGCGGCCCTTCGCCAAGTACACGCCCACCTGGCCGCGTTCCTTCATGCCCCAGAACCAGCAGGTGCGCGACCTGGTGGCCCGCATGAAGCTCATCCCCATACCGGAGATCATCCGCGGCCGGAGCCTCCTCTTCTGCGACGACTCGATCGTGCGGGGAACCCAGCTCAAGGACACCATCAAGCGCCTCTACGCCTACGGGGCCAGGGAGGTGCACATGCGCGTGGCCTGCCCGCCCCTCGTATTCGGCTGCCCCTACCTCAACTTCTCGCGCTCGAAGTCGGCCCTGGACCTGATCGCCCGCAGGATGATCAAGGAGGCCACCGGCCGCGAGGGTGATGTGCCGCCGGCCTACCTGGACACCGCCAGCCCCGAGTACCGGGCCATGGTGGACAGGATCGGGGAATGGCTGGGTTTGACAAGCCTGAGCTACCAGCGCCTGGAGGATCTCGTGGAGGCCATCGGCCTGCCGCGCGAGAAGCTCTGCCTGCACTGCTGGAACGGGCAGGAATGAAGCCGGGCGCCCTCGCGCGGATCCTGCCGGACATTATCCCGGCCCTCCTCTGCCTCTGCCTGGGCGGGGCTTCCTTCTTCCTGGCGAACGGCCTCATCGGCACGGCCGAGGACTACCGCTCGCCCCTGGCCGAGTCCCCTCCGACCTCCCTGTCCGGCCAGGCTCCGCGGGTCTATGAGCCGATCGGCGCGCCGCCCGGGCGCCTGGTCTGGATCCTCGTGGACGCCCTCAGCTACGACACGGCCATGGACGCGGCCCTCATGCCCGAGTTGGCCAGGCTGCGCGGGCGCGGGGCCTGGGCGATGGCCATGGCGGACGCGCCGACCTATTCACAGACCACCTGGGGCGTACTCCTCACCGGAGCCGGCCCGGGCATCGCCGACGCCCCCCTCATGAACGTGGATCCCGAGGACCTCAGGCCCATGAGCCAAGAGAACATCTTCGGCATGGCCAAGGCCTCCGGCCTGGTCACGGGCATCGCCGGCTTCCATTGGTTCGCCACCATGGTCCCCGAGGCTCACGTGGACTTCGGCGCCTACACCGAGGGCGAGGACGACGAGGCCGACCAATCCATCCTGGAGCCGGCCCTGGCCTGGATAGAGGGCGAGGCGGCTGACTTCATCCTCATCCACCTCGACCAGGTCGATTGGGCCGGGCACCACTCGGGCGCGGGCAGCCGTGAATGGGATGATGCCGCCGCGCGCGCGGACGCAATCATCGCCCGCGTAGCCTCCGCCCTCGACTTGAGCTCTGATACCCTGGTGGTCTGCTCTGACCACGGACAGATCCGCGCGGGCGGCCACGGCGGGCCGGATCCCGAGTGCCGCCGCACCCCCCTCCTCATCGTCGGCGCCCGCGTCACCCCCGGACAGTACGGGGATGTCCGTCAAGTCGATTTCGCGCCCACCATCGCAGCCCTCCTCGGGATGGGCGCCCCGGCCTCGGCCGAGGGCCGGCCCCTCTTGGAAATGCTGAACCTGCCCGCGGAGGACAGGGCCTCCCTGAGCGCACTCAAGGCCATCCAATCGGATGCCCTGGAGAAGGCCCTGCCCGCCCCGGCGCCCAGGATGCGGACGGCCCTGATCCGCGGGCTGAAGACTGCCATAGCCGCCATCATCCTCATCGCTCCCCTGGCTGCCTTCCTCATCATTAAGAGGAAAGACCGCGGTGCCCGCGCGGCCGCCTACGCCTGCGCGGCCTCCGCCCTGGGAGCGGCCCTGATCTTCCACCTCCTCTATGCCTTCGCCTTGGATCTGGCCTATTCGATCTCCTGGGTAAGGTCGGCCGCCGACCTCATCCTCAGAGGAGCGGGCCTGGGCGCCCTCTGCGCCCTCATGGCCGGCCTCATCGGTGCCGTCTCGGCCGCGCGCGAAGGCCTGCCCCGCGCCTCCATAATCGGGCGCGCTGGATCCCACGTCATGGCCGCCGCCTGGGCCGGCCTGGGGCCATACGCCGCCTACCTTGCCTGGCATGGCCCGGGCGTGCCCTACCCCCTGCCTGACATGGGCTTCTGGTTCATGGCCGTCCTATCGGGCGTCCATGCCATGGGGGCCGGGGCATCGATCCTCATACTCCTGCCGCTGGCCTTTCTCATACGCCGGCGCGCATTGAAATAGAAGAGAACGTAAAGACGGAGGAAGCCATGAAAAAGACATCAGCGAAAACCTGCCTGGTCCTGCTGTCCGCGGCGGCCATCCTCAGCCTTGCCTGGGGCTGCAAGAAAGCGCCTGAGAAGGCCGTGGCGCCGGCGCAGGAAGACGAGTACGCATCCACAGCAGACGCGGAGATCGTGGCCGCGCTCAGCAAGGGCGTCCTCTCCGCCTCATCTTCCATCATGGTGGAGTTCGTCGACGATGTAGTGGCTCAGGACAAAGTCGGCAGCGCGGCCCCCTCCAAGGTCGTCGCCATGTATCCATCGGCCCCGGGGAAATTCGTCTGGACTGACCGGAGGACCCTCACCTTCCAGCCCTCCAAGCCCCTGGAGCGCGGAACCATCTACAAGGTCTACGTCTGGCCGGACGAAATCGACAAGGACCGCTTCGCTTTCTCTTCGCGCTTCTACTTCCATTTTTCCATCAAGGAGCTGCGCCTTGACGTCATCAGCCATAGCTACTCCAGCGCCGGCACCAATAACATAAACGAGCTTCAGCAGAACTTCATAATCACTTCCACAGACACCGTGGATCCGCAAGTCCTGCTGAAGAGCCTCTCTGTCACCCTGGACGGAAAGAAGCTGGCCATCGAGGCGGGATCGAACATTGGCGCGACCTACTTCGAATATGTAGTCAAGGGAATCGTGAAGGGCCAAAAGAAAAAGGAGCTGGCGATCAAATTGGAGAAGAATCCTCTGGGAATCCTTCCCCAAACCTTGATTTCCTTCGATGTACCCGCCATCACCCCCCTAATGGTCACCGAGGCCATCGCCAAGGAGGGCGCGGAGAGGTACGTCCAGGTCAGCTTCTCAGATCCCCTCCTGGCTAGCCAGGACTTCCGCGGACTAGTCAGCGTCAAGCCCGCCCGCCAGCTGCGCTTCGCCGTAGAAGGCAATATTCTGAAGGTCTATTCCCTCAGCGACTGGAACGAGGGGGTTGAGCTCTTCGTCAAACAAGGAATCAAGAACATCGCCGGTGCCGGACTGGAACAGGATTTCCAGGCCCAGCTGTCTTTCAAGCCCATCGTCCCTGAAGCCCGCTTCATCGGCAACGGGGTGATTGTGCCCGGCAAGGCCGGCGTGTCCGTGCCGATAGAGACAGTCAACCTGAGCGGTGTCATCGTCCGCATAGACCGTATCTACGCTAACAAGATCGACCAATTCCTCCAGCTGAACGAGCTGGGCGGCGGCAAGGAACTGGAGCGTGTCGGCAAGACGATCTGGAAGAAAATCGTGCCGGTGCCCTTCACCGAGGAAAAGCGCAACCAGTGGATCCGCACGGCCTTGGATCTCTCCCCGCTCGTCCAGGACGGAAATCACGACCTCTACCGCTTGACCATCTCCTACGACATCCGCATGAGCGAGTATCCCGGCTCCCAGAAGACCGAGGACGAGCTGATGGAATTCGATATCGAGCGACTCGGCTACAGCGGCACGTCGTCCTACATAAACGAGCCGAGTCTGGCCTTCTGGGATTCCTACGCCTCCAAGGCTTCCAAGGACAGGCGCCTGGACTGGGACGAGTATTGGGACAACTACCGCAACCCGGTGCATCCGGCCTTCTTCTCGGCCAGGTTCCGGAGTTACCACGGCGAGGATGTCCCGGACATAGAGGCATCCAGGAATTTCCTGGTATCCGACCTGGGCATCATCGCCCAGACGGACGTGAACCGTCTCATGACAGTGGCCGTGGCCAGTCTCGACTCGGCTGATCCTGTCAGTGGGGCCGCAGTATCTGTATACGACTTCCACAGCCAGCTCCTGGCCAGCGGGACCACGGACTCCAAGGGCTTAGTCTCGATGAATGTACCCGAGGGGGAATTCTACCTTGTGGCCCAGACCAAAGAATTAACGGGATACCTGCGCCTTTCCGGAAGCAGTGCCATACCACTGAGCAACTTCGACGGGGCGGGCCAGGAGGTCCAGCAGGGGGTCAAGGGTTTCATCTATGGGGAACGCGGGGTATGGCGTCCCGGCGACACTATCTATCTCACCTTCATCCTGCGCGATCCGGGCAAGGTCCTGCCCGCCGCACACCCGGTCACCCTGCGCTTCTACGATCCCTCCGGGAAGCTGGTGAAGTCCATGACCCAGGACCAGGGTCTGGGCGGCTTCTACCAGTTCACCCTCAAAACGGACCAGGATGCGCCTACGGGAACCTACCTGGCTAAGGTCTCCGTGGGCGGGGCCGGCTTCAGCAAGGAAATCCCCGTGGAGACGGTCAAGCCCAACCGCCTGGAGATCAAGACATCCTTCACGGAGGGCTTAACCGAGTTGGGAACGGAACCTGCCGGCGCCAGCATTACCGCCACCTGGCTCCACGGCGCCCCGGCCGCGGGGATGCAGGCAGACGTGAGCGTGCGCTTCGCCCCTATCTCTACGGTTTTTGCTAACTACAACGGCTACGCCTTCGACGACCCCATGGGGCGCTTCAAGAGCGAGAGCCGCGACATCTTCTCCGGCAACCTGGACGACCAGGGCAAGGCCGCCTTCACCGTTGACCTGGGCTCGGGGATGGTCTCGCCCGGCAAGCTGGCGGCCACCTTCAAGACCCGCGTCTACGAGCCGGGCGGCAACATCAACGCCGACTCCTTCAGCATCCCCTTCAGCCCCTATCCGGCCTACGCCGGCGTGAGCATCCCCGGCGCCGAGGATCCTTCCGCCTGGCTCAACGTGGACGAGGCCCACGAATTCAGACTGGCCCTCCTGGACCCGGCCGGCAAGCCCATCGACGGGGAGCTTCAGGTCTCCGTCTACCAGATCGGCTGGCGCTGGTGGTGGGACATGTACGAGGAAGAAGCGGCCGACTACATGGACAGCGACTACTACGACCGGGTGGAGGAGGCGACGGTGAAAGTCTCCAAGGGCTTGGCCAAATGGAGCTTCAAGTCCAAATACCGCCGCTGGGGCCGCTTCTACGTCAAGGTGACGGACACCGCCGGAGGGCACAGTACGGGCAAGATCTTCTACATGCGCTGGCCCGGCTGGAATTTCTCTTCCTCCGAGGGCGGCGGCGAGGCTGCCAACATCCTGGTCTTCTCCTCTGACAAGAAAGCCTACAAGGTTGGCGAAACCGCCCGCATCACCCTGCCCTCTTCCGAGGGCGGCCGCGCCCTGGTATCCGTTGAGAACAATGGTCGGCTCATCTCCACGGAGTGGATCCAGACTAAGGCCGGCAATACGATCTACGAGCTCAAGCTCACGGCCGCCATGACGCCCAACGTGTACGTGCGGGCCTCCCTCATCCAGCCCCACGGGCAGACATCCAACGACAGGCCCATACGCATGTTC
This sequence comes from uncultured Spirochaetales bacterium, assembly GCA_964470375.1. GTDB lineage: Bacteria > Spirochaetota > Spirochaetia > Treponematales > JBGSOB01 > CAYNQK01. Next base: position 42,275 of record CAYYCP010000005.1, on the reverse strand, counting down.
GGCGTCCTACCGATAATGGTCGAGGATCCGGCCACCAAGCTTTCCCCGGCCCTGGCCACCTCGGATTCCTACGAGCCCAACGGCAAGGCCCGCATCACCGTCTCCGAGAAGGAAGGCCGATCCATGACCTACACCCTGGCGGTGGTGGACGAGGGCCTCCTCAACATCACCCATTTCGTCACCCCCGACCCGCGGGCCCACTTCTTCAGACGCGACGCCCTGGCCGTGACCGTCAACGACATCTACGGCTTCGTGGCGGCGCCTTACGGCGGCAACCTTGAGAGGCTCCTGGCGGTGGGCGGCGGCGAGGAGGGCGGCCAGGCCGAGGGCCGCAAGGCCAATCGTTTCCCGCCCATGGTGCGCTTCCTGGGCCCCTTCAGCCTGGACGCGGGCAAGAGCGCCAGCCATGAGATATCCATGCCCCAGTACGTGGGGGCGGTGCGGGTGATGCTTGTGGCCGGCAACGAGATGGCCTACGGCTTCGCCGAGAAGAGCGTGCCGGTCAAGAAGCCGGTCATGGTCTACGCCACCCTGCCGCGGGTCATGTCGGTATCCGAATCGCTGTCCCTGCCCGTGACCGTCTTCGCCCTGGAGGACGGTATCAAGTCCATTGACGTCAGCCTCAAGACCAATGACCGGCTCAAGGTCATGAGCGAGTCCAAGAAGACCGTGAAATTCGTGAAGAGTGGAGACCAGTTGGTGACCTTCGAGGTGGCCTCCACCGGCATGCTGGGGATAGCCGAGGCGGAGGTGACGGCCGTGTCCGGCAAGGTCACCTCGGGGCAGAAGATCGAGATCGATGTGAGATCGCCCAACGCGGCCGTGACACGGGCTCAGAGCTTCCTGCTCAAGCCCTCCGAGAAGCGTGACATCCCGGTGAGCCTGATCGGCCTGCCCGGCAGCAACTCCGTTAAGCTTGAGGCCTCCACCTTAGAGCCCCTGGACCTGGAACGGCGCCTTGACTTCCTCATACACTATCCCTACGGGTGCATAGAGCAGACCACCTCATCGGTTTTTCCCCAACTCTACCTGGACAAGGTCGTGAAGCTCGATGAGGAACAACTGGCCGCCGTTCGCAAGAACGTGCAGGACGGCATCAACCGCCTGAGGCTCTTCCTGACCTGGTCGGGCGGCCTGAGCTACTGGCCGGGCGGCGGCCAAGCCAGCGCCTGGGGCACGACCTACGCGGCCCACTTCCTCCTTGAGGCCCGCAATCTCGGATACCAGGTGCCCTCCTACCTGATCGACTCCATCCTCTCCTACCTCAGGGCTCAGGTCGGGACGGGCAACTGGAACCAAGACAGGTCCGACTACGTCCAAGCCTACGCCCTCTACGACTTGGCCCTGGCCGGACAGCCGGACCTGGGCGCGATGAACCGCCTGCGCGAGCGCAGCAACCTGGCCGATCCCGAAAAATTCAAGCTGGCCGGAGCCTACGCCCTGGCGGGCCAGAAGGATGCTGCCATGCGCCTGGTGGGAAACAAGATCCCCGTCATCACTCCCTACAAGGAGCTGGACTACACCTACGGCTCGGACACCCGCGACATGGCCGTCCTGGCGGAGGGCTTCCTGGAGAGCGGCAGCACGGAATTGGCCATGCCCCTCATCTCCGACATCTCAAAGCGCCTATCTTCAGATTCCTGGTATAGCACCCAGACCCTGGCCTACAGCCTGGTGGTGATAGGCAAGTACTTGGGCAAGAACTCGGACGGCGGCGCGATTTCATTATCCTACGAATGGGAAGGACGCTCCGGAAGTCTTTCCAGCGGGGCCTTCCTGGCCCTCCAGGAGCTGCCGATCGCGGACAAGGGGTTGTCGCGCACACTCAAGATCAAGAACGATTCCCAGAGCCCCGTATACCTGCGCCTCATCGTCAAGGGACAGCCCGGCCTAGGCGGGGAGAAGGCCTTCTCCAATGGGCTCCAGCTTTTCGTCAATTATCACGATAAGGACGGCTCCAGCTTGGCAGTCGACTCGCTGCCCCAGGGCACGGATATCATAGCCGAGCTCACCGTGGTCAATCCGGCCAAGGGTCGGGATTACCAGGAGCTGGCCATGGAGTACATCGTCCCCTCGGGCTGGGAGATCACCAATCCGCGCTTCGAGGGCTGGGTCCAGGACAAGGACAAGGGCTTCGAGTACCAGGACATCCGCGACGACCGCGTGTACACCTTCTTCAGCCTGAAGGCGGAGAGCCGCAAGACCCTCAAGTTCATGCTGACGGCCGCCTACGCGGGCAAGTTCTACCTGCCCCAATCCAAGGCGGAAGCCATGTACGACGCCAGCATCGGCGCGGCCACGGCCGGGAAATGGATCGAAGTCAAGGCCAGCGAACCTACCGAATGAGATGAATGCGGCCGGCATCAGCTCGTGTGCATGTTGAAAAATAAGTTCTGTAGAGCCCGGCCTTCCGTTTCAGGGAAGAAGGCCGGGCTCATCCTACGGGCCCTTCCTTGGAAAGCCATCCTGCCATCGTTCCGAAGACCCCGGGACTACCTGCCCCTCCTGGGCTGCCTCCTATGGCTGGCCCTCTACCTGGCCATCCCGACCCACATCTTCAAGGAAGACTACTCCCTCGTGCTCACGGACAGGAACGGTCTCCTCCTCGGGGCACAGATCTCAGACAATGAAGAATGGTCCTTCCCGCCCATGGGCCCCCTCCCGGAAAAATTCGAGAAAGCCCTCCTGATCTTCGAGGACAAGCGCTTCTACCGGCACCCTGGCATAGACCCCCTCGCCATAGCCCGCGCGGCCTGGCTCAACCTGAGCCAGGGCGGGGTGTTCAGCGGGGGCAGCACCATCAGCATGCAGGCGGCCCGCATCGGACTGGGTCCCTCGAACCGTACGGTATGGCGTAAGCTCCTGGAGATGGCGGTGGCCCTGAAGCTGGAGCTCCTCCATGACAAGGCCTGGATTCTCAGGACCTTCGCCACCCACGCCCCCTTCGGCGGCAACGTGGTGGGCATGGAGGCTGCATCATGGCGTTATTTCGGCCGCCGGCCAGAGGACCTGAGTTGGGCCGAGTCGGCCACCCTGGCTATCCTGCCCAACTCGCCCTCACTGATGCGTTTGGATAAAAACCGGGACCTCCTCCTGGCCAAGCGCAACCGCCTCCTGCGTCGCCTGGCGGATGCCGGGGCCATGGACCAAGCCACCCTCGGCCTGGTCCTGGCCGAGAGCCTACCGCCCGAGCCCTACCCCATCCCGCGCCTGGCTCCTCATCTTCTCTCCTCCATAAAGAAAGGCGTCTTCGGTCCCGTCGATGGCCACCTATTTAGGTCAAGCCTGGACCGCGAAATCCAAGCCCAGGCATCTGAGCTTGTACGCCAGCACCTGAGCGTCATGAGGGCCAACCTGGTACGCAACGCAGCCCTGATCATCGCGGAGAACGCCTCAGGCCGAGTTCTGGCTTACGTCGGCAACGCGCCTGAGGAGGACAGCGCCCCTGGGGGCTACGTGGACATCATCCAGGAACCCCGGTCCACAGGCAGCCTCCTCAAGCCCTTCCTCTACGCCGGCATGCTGGACGACGGGCAGCTCCTGCCCGAGCGCCTGGTGGCCGACATCCCCACCAAGTACCCGGGCTTCGCACCGGAGAACGCCGGGCATGGATTCCGCGGGGCCGTCCCGGCCTACATGGCCCTGGCCCGATCCCTCAACATCCCGGCCATCAGGCTCCTGCGCGAATACAGCCTGGACCGCTTCTACGGCGACCTCAAGGATCTGGGCATGAGCACCCTCTTCCGCGACGCGGCCGACTACGGCCTGCCCCTCATCATAGGCGGGGCCGAGGGCAAGCTCTGGGAGCTGACTGCCATGTACGCGGGGCTGGCGCGCAACGCTGCCGGAGAAGAACTGCCCTATCGCCCCCTCTGCATCAGGGCCGATGGGACAGCCGACGGGAAAGCCCCGGCGCGGGGCCGAAACAAGTACTCGCGGGGCGCGGCCTACCTCACCCTGGACGCCCTCCTCCGCGTCCAGCGCCCCGGGGCGGCCGAGAACTGGGAGGAATTCTCCTCATCGGAGAAAATCGCCTGGAAAACCGGAACCAGCCAGGGCAACCGCGACGCTTGGGCGATAGGCGTGACGGCCCGCTACACCGTGGGAGTCTGGGTAGGCAACGCCGACGGGCAGGCCCGTCCCGAGCTGGCCGGCACGGCCGCTGCGGCCCCTCTCCTCTTCGCCGCCTTCGGCTTTCTGCCGGACTCGGCCTGGTTCGATAAGCCCCTCCTCGACCTGAAAGAGGTCGAGATCTGCGCCTATTCGGGCTATCCCCCGGGTCCCCATTGCGGCAAGCGGAGCCGCACCCTTATCCCCGCCGGCGCCCATCTTCCCGAACCCTGCCCCTACTGCATCACCGCTCACCTGGACGCCAGCGGCTCCTACCGCACCGACGCCGCCCTGGAGGGCGGGGCCCCGATACTGAACCTGCCCTGGTTCGTCCTGCCCCCTGCTATGGAGTGGTACTACCGCCGGGCCAACGCGGATTACCGGCCCCTGCCGCCCTACAAGCCGGGGGCCCGGCGCGAGGAGGGGGACCTTCCCATCGGCCTCATCTACCCCCAACCCGGCAGCCAGGTCTACATACCCAGGGAGCTCGACGGGAGCCGCGGCCGCATGGTGGCCGAAGCCGTCCACCGGGATCCGCGCGCCATAATCTATTGGCACCTTGACAGCACCTACCTCGGCGCCACCCGCGAACCCCACAGCATGGGCATGCTGGCGGATCCCGGCCCCCACGTCCTCACCCTGGTGGACGGGGAGGGCCTGTCCATCGACTTGAAATTTACGATACTCGACGCGCGCTGAGCCGGCCCTGCCCCACCTCTCGGGTGGCTGTTCCCGACCGAGCCCCGAATCCATGGCCCGGGCCTCCGTTCCACGGGCTTGCCCCTCAAGGGCATACGTGCTACAAAGGGGCGTCCCGCCACTCGCCCGTAAGGGGGAGCGTAGTCCGCGAAGGGGGAGGTCCGGGTAATGCCGTCAGACGGTAGTAGATGCCCAACGGCCCATCCACACATAAGCGAGCCCCCCGCTGGCGAGGTTCCCCGCTAGAGCGGAATCGATCGAGACCGTGCGTCCGGCCATTCACGGCCCTGCGCACCGCCCCGAACGCGTCCTCATCTGGCTATAGACCTGTACCCCGCGGGGGGCCCGCCCCGAAGGGGGTTCAAATGATCCAGATCTGGAAGCGCGAGGGCGGCCGCATCACGCCCACCATGGAAGCCGGCGAGAATTGCTGGATCGACGCGCGTAACGTCACCAAAGAAGAGCTTTCTCTTTTCGAATCCGATTACCATATCCTGCCCGACCACCTCCAGGATATCCTGGACCTGGACGAACAGCCACGCGTGGAAAAAGAAGACGATTACACCATGCTGGTTGTACGCCTGCCCGTCTACGACCCGCGCCAGGAAGTGGCATTCTTCACCGTCCCGGTAGGCATCTTCCTCATGGCAGATCGCATCATCACCATCTGCCAGGCGGACTCTGACAGCCTGGCCGACCTGGCCAGCAACCGCGTCCGGAATTTCGACCCGCGCAACCGGGCTTCCTTCGTCCTGCACCTGATAGGCCGCGGCGCCATGGTCTACCTGCGCTATCTCAAAGAAATCAACCGCCGGACCACCGCCATCGAGCGCGACCTGCAACGCTCGGTCAAGAACAACGAGCTGGTCCAGCTCCTGTCGCTCCAGAAATCCCTGGTCTTCTTCACCACCTCCCTGCGCTCAAACGAGATCGTCATCGACAAGCTCAAGCTGGCCCGGGCCCTGCGCTTCCGCGAGGAGGAGAGCGACCTGCACGAGGACGTGGTGACGGACAACCGCCAGGCCATCGAGATGGCCAACATCTACTCCGACATCCTCACCGGCACTATGGACGCCTTCGCCTCGGTGATTTCAAACAACCTCAACATGGTCATGAAGCGCCTGACCATCATATCCATCGTGCTGATGATCCCGACCCTGGTGGTCAGCATCTTCGGAATGAACGTGCCGCTGCCCCTCCAAAATGAACCCGAAGCCCTCGGAATCATCATCGGTGTAAGCGCTGTCTTGGGGGGAATGAGCGCCCTGCTCCTGAGGGACCGCCCGAACAAGCGCAAGCCGATCCGCGGCACCACCCAACAGGCCGTAACCAACCCGAGAAATGCAGGGATCCAGCAAGAGCATCCCCCCATCAATGGGCCGCAATCGGCCGGTCTGCCTCAAGCCGCGCCAATTTCGGCGAAGGCGAAACAGAAGCGGGCGCTCATGACAACGGCCAAGCGCCCTGCGGACGATCCGGCATCAGCCCAGGAATCGTCAGCAAAACGGACGCGCAAGGGCGTAAGCGCCCCGCGCAAGACCGCCATACAGGGTGCACTGATGGAAAAATGACGAGAAATCCCGTACAATCACCGGCAGGAATCACCCGTACTCTCGGAGGCGACGATGGGACTCTTCGGTAGCATAGTCTGGATATGCTTCAAGCTGGCCGGCGCCCTGGCGCTCTTCATGTACGGGATGCAGCTCAGCTCGGACGGTATCCAGCGCGCCGCGGGGGACAGGCTGCAACGGGCAGTCAACCTGATGACCCGCAACCGCTTCGTGGGCGTGCTGACCGGGGTCATCGTGACCGTCCTCCTCCAGTCATCCTCGGCCACCACGGTCATGGTCGTCTCTTTCGTCAACGCCGGCCTCCTCAGCCTGGTTCAGTCCATAGGCGTCATCATGGGCTCCAACATCGGCACCACCCTGACGGGCTGGATCATAGCCGCGGTGGGGCTGAAGAAATTCTCCATCGTCATCCTTGCCGTCCCGGTATTCGGTATCGGCTACTTCCTCAGCCTCACCAAGGGTTCGCGCGGCAGCTTGCGCAGCTATGGCGAGGGACTGATGGGCTTCGCCCTCATCTTCCTGGGCCTGGAATTCCTGGCCGAGGCCATCCCCAATCCTACCGGAGAGGCCCTCGTCTTCCTCCATGATTTCGCGGGCAAAGGGGCCTTGGCGATCGCCGTGAGCGTCCTAGTGGGAACTGTCTTCACCATGCTGATCAACGCCTCCAGCGCCACCATCGCCATAGTCATCGGACTGGCGTCAAAGGACATCATCCCATTCGAGATGGCGGCCGCTATCACCCTGGGCGCGAATATCGGCACATGCTTCGATTCCTTCCTCGTGTCGCTCAGGACGAACACCAACGCCCGCCGGGCCGCCTTCGCCCACCTCTTCTTCAACGTCCTGGGCACCCTCTGGGTCGCTATTCTGATCCGCCCCTTCATCAGGCTGGTGGATCTCACGATTCCGGGGCCGATCAACGCCACGACCGCGGGCGCCCACATAGCCATGCTGCATACCCTCTTCAACACGGCGAACACTCTGGTCCTCCTTCCCCTCACCAGGCAATACGCTAGATTCCTGGTCTGGCTGGTCAAGGACAAAAAGAGCGAAATGATCGAGATAAAGAAAGTCTACGAGATCAAGCCCTTGGTTCGCTCGCCCGAGCTTAACCTTGTCCAAGCGCGTACGGAGATCGGCCACATGGCGGAGATGGTGGGGCAGATGTTCGGCCGCTACTGCGAGCTGCGCCAAGATCCTCCCAAAGACCTCGAGCCAGAAACCAAGCGCTTCATGGCCTGGGAGGAATACGCAGACAGCATGCGCGAGGGGCTGACCCGCTTCCTCCTCTCGGTGGCCGAGCAGGACGTGGCCGAGCCGACCCGCGAGAGCATCCGGGCTATGCTGCGCGTGGTCACAGAGCTGGAGAACATCACAGACAGCTGCCTCAACCTGGCCATCATCCTGGATAAATCGGTCGCTAAGCGCATCAAGTTCGGATCCGCGGAATCCGAGGCCCTTGCGCCGTATACCAAGCTGGTGCGCGATTTCCTGGACTTCGTGCGGGATAACGCCGCGTCCGGCATCAACGACGAGGGCCTCCGCCGTGCGGAGCAGTTCGAAAACGCTATCAACGATTCGCGCGTCGAGCTGCGCAAACTATCCAGGCGGCACTTGAAAGCCGGCGCGGACGTCAAGGCCGAGCTCATGTTCATCGACGTGGTGCGCCACGTCGAAAAGATAGGAGACTTCGCCTTCGCCGTGTCCGAGGCTTTGCGGGAAATGAGGTAAGCCTTCATTAAGCCGGCCCCGGTTTCCGTTTCGTCTTCCCGGAGGTAAACCTCCGGCATCGGCGACTGATATGCTAGAATACCGAACATGGGCATAGGCCTCCGCGACGTCATCATCATCGTCCTCCTGGTAGCCCTGAACGGTTTCCTGTCCATGGCCGAGATGGCCGTTGTATCATCACGGCGGGCCCGCCTCAAAGCCAAGGCCGAGGCCGGCCGCAAGAACTATAAGCGGGCCCTTGAGGTATCCGAGAATCCTTCTTCTTTCCTCTCCACCATCCAGATAGGCATCACCCTGGTGGGTATCCTTTCGGGCGCCTTCGGAGGGGTAACCATCGCCCGGGCCATTGCGGCCGGCCTCCGAGCGATACCCTGGCTGGCCCCCTACGCCGAACCCCTTAGCATGGGCCTGGTGGTCCTGCTAATCACCTTCTTCTCCATCGTGGTGGGAGAGCTGGTTCCCAAACAGATCGCCCTGTCATCGCCGGAGAGTATCGCGGCTTGGGTCACGCCCTATATCCGCGCCCTGGGCATAGTCTTTAAGCCCCTGGAGATGCTCCTTTCAGCCTCTACCCGCTTAGCCCTGCGGATCCTCAGGATCAAGCGCACAGGCGATCCGGCCGTGACCGAGGAAGAAATTCGCATCATGATCCGAGAGGGTACGCGCAGCGGGGCACTGGAAAAGCGCGAGCACGATATGGTCGAGAGCGTCCTCTACCTGGGCGACCGGCGGGTCTCGAATTTCGCCGTGCACAGGTCCGACATGGCCTGGCTGGAGGCCGACGCGGACGTTGAGACGATCAAGCGGGCCCTGCGCGAGCACCCTGAGCTGACGGCCTTCCCGGTATGCCGCGGCGGTCTGGATAATCTGGTCGGCGTGGTGAAAGTGCGCAGTCTCCTCCTGGCATTCCTGGATGGCGGCTACAGGGGCCTGGCGGCCCACATGGATCCGCCCTCCTTCATCCCCGAGACCATGACCGCCCTCAAGGTCTTCGAGTCGTTCCGCAATCACGAGGCCATGACTTTGTTTGTGCTGGACGAGTACGGTGGCCTGCAGGGATCCGTCAGCCTACGCGACCTGGTGGAGGAGATCGTGGGCGAGCTCTCGCATTCGCGCGCCCAAGACGAGCCTCAGTTGGTCAAACGAGCCGACGGCAGCCTCCTGGTGGACGGCCTCATGAGCCTGGACATCCTGGAGGATGAGGCCGGCATGCCCGGCTTCTTCCCCGAGGCGCGCGACTACCATACCCTGGCAGGTTTCGTGCTCGAGAGCTTGGGATCTATCCCCAGGGCCGGCGACGTCTTCGAGCGCGGGGGCTGGCGCTTCGAGGTCGTAGACATGGACGATAGGCGCATAGACAAGGTTCTCTTGTCTAAGCTGCCCGGGGACCAGGGGGCCGGATGACGGAAGGAGGAATGAGACCCAGGCCGGCGCTGATCCAGAGACAAGAGGCGCTGCCGTGTAATTCCTGATCGCCACCGTGCCCTGCATTATCGGCATCGTCTTCCTGCGCCGATGGGCGCGCAAGGCCCTGTGCCTGCGCGCCAGGCTCAAACCCTGAAGAACCACTTCATGAAGTCGATGAGGCAAGGAGGGAAGAATGAGAGACGACCAAGCAGTCATCCGGGAGTGGAGGCGCGAGGATATCCCGAGGATCATGGAGCTGATGATCCAGCTGGCCGAGCACATAGACTATGAAATGCATTCGGGGCCTATGTCCGCGGAGGCCCAGTTCGCCGTGATGGCCGGCTTGCCGGATGTCTACAAATCTTACGTTTTGGAACGGGACGGCCGCATCCTGGGTTTTATTTCGTTGGTCTACTACCGTTCCATCCTCCACCTCAAGGGTACAGCTCTGATCAACGAATTGGTGATAGACGCATCCGAGCGCGGCAAGGGCTACGGTGAACGTCTCCTGAATTTCGCCATCGAGGAAGCCCGAGCGGGTGGCTGGGACGAGATAGAGGTGGGCGTGGAATCCTTCAACAAGGGCGCCATCGCCTTCTACATGCGTAATGGCTTGGATCAGGAATACACCCTGCTCGGCAAGGAGTTCACCTGAGGCTCCCGCGCTCGAGTCAGTCTCAGCGGAATCCCCTCAGCCGCTCCCGCTGACTTCGTATTCCGAGAATTCCATAAGGAAGTCCGCGCGCTTCTTGAACACCAGCAGGTTGGCGTCCACGCGCATCAGGACGGAATCCACCACCGGGGGCGAGCCCTCCAGGGGCGAGTAGCGGACAAGAATAGTGGCATACTTCACTCCCAGGGGCAGGGGCTTGAAGGAATACTCCATCTCTATCGGCCTCCCGGTCTGGGCGTCCAGGCGCAGGCTGCCATGGCTGGACATGAGGCCGTTGGCCTTGGCCTCGAAGGGGAATTCCCAGACGGCCCGTCCCCCCAGGCGGGTGGCCCGGGCGCTACCCAGCTTAAGAGAGTCCGGTTTCCCGACCAGGGGATCCGGCATGTCGAAGCCGCCCATGCTCTGTGCTCCAGATTGACGTTTCTGCTTGGCGGCCTCCTCGCGTTTCTCTTGGCTGACGTCCTTGCCGTCCCTAGTGGCGCTGAGTATTTCAGTCCGCATGGATCCGTCAGATTCATAGTGAATACGTGAGACCTGATTCTCGGTGGAAATGACCGACCCCTTGGAGTCCAGGTCGGTGGTGGTCATTCGCATCATGGCCGGACGCAGGCCATGAGCGCGGGCTGCCATCTCGGCGGCTGTCCGCCAGGCCGCATCCGGATCCAAGGCAAAAAGGCGGGGTCCCGCGGCGATGAGGAGGAACGCCGCGGAACCCCAGAAAAAGGAGGCTGAGTGAAGAAAGCTCTTCATTCGATACCTAAACATCCTGATCGCCTCCTAGTTACCCTTTTCGCATCCACTATTCTGCGCTTGACCGTACCGGTCTACCGGCCTAGACTTCCTGCATGGTCGTCACTATCGTGAGCGTCTACGTCAAGGACGGAATGGTGGATGACTTCATCCGCGCCACCATCGCCAACCACCAAGCCAGTGTCCTGGAGCCCGGGAACCTGCGCTTCGATTTCCTCCAGGATAAGGCCGATTCCCGGCGTTTTGTCCTCTATGAGGCCTACGCCGACGAGGCCTCGGCCGCCGCCCATAAAGATACCGCTCATTACCGGGAATGGCGAAGCGCCGTGGAGCCTATGATGGCCGAGCCGCGCCATGGCCAGCCCTTCATCGGCATCAAACCCTGAGGCCCGCCATGGCCGAGTACTGGCTCCCCCCCCGCGTCCTCGCCGGAACAGGGGCCCTGGAGACTGCCGGGACAGTCCTGGCGTCCCTGGGCGGGCGCATACTGATCCTTTGCGGTTCACGCAGCCTGGAGCGCAGGGGCATTCTAGGACGGCTTACATCCTCATTGCGCGCCGAGGGGCTCAGCATTTCCGTCGAGGCTGTGCATGCGGAACCGGACGTCTCCCTTATCGACGGCCTAGCCTCGGCCTATCGAGGCAGGATCGATGCTTTGATGGGTCTTGGGGGCGGCTCGGCCCTCGACACCGCCAAGGCCCTGGCCGCCCTCCTGCCCGCGGAAGGCTCCTGCGCTGATTACCTGGAAGGCCATGGCAATAAGGCCCATGACGGTCGTCGTCTGCCTTGGGCGGCCTGTCCCAGCACGGCCGGCACCGGCTCTGAGGCCACCTTCAACGCCGTCATCAAGGGCCGAGACCCGGCCGGCCGCCTCTTCAAGCGCAGCCTGAGGCATCCCAACTTCCTTCCCGACATCACCATCCTCGACCCGCTCTGCCTCCTGGAATGCCCCCGCGAGACGGCCCTGGCCTGCGCCCTCGACGCCCTCTCCCAGCTCCTTGAGGCGGCCACCTCGGCCAGGGCTTGCCCCCTGAGCGACGCCTTCGTCTTCCATGGCCTGAGCTTGATCGGCCGCAGGCTGGAAGCCCTCCTCCGTGCCGAACTGGACGAGGCCGCCTGGCTGGACCTCCAACATGCCGCCATGTTCTCCGGCGTGGGCATAGCCCATGCCGGCCTGGGACTCAGTCACGGCATAGCCGGACGCCTGGGCGCCCTCAGGGATGCGCCCCACGGAGCCATCTGCGGCTCCCTCCTCCCGGGAGCCTTCGCCCTCACCCTAGACGCCTTGGATGCCGGCCGCGTAAAAAAAGACACTAACGCGGCAGAAGGATTGGCCCGCATGGCGGAGGCATGCCGCCGCCTCTTCCCGGGTATCTACGGCTCCATGGCGGAGGACAGGGACTTCGCCGGGAGACTCGTGGAGGGTCTGGAATCCCTCGTCACCAGGGCGGGCCTGCCCTCGCTGGCTTCATGGGGCTTCAGCGCGGCAGACCTCGATGAGGCCGCCGCGGGCGCCTCCGGCCGCGACAGCATCGCCGATCTCGGCGCCGACGACGCCCGAGCCCTCCTGCAGGGCCTGGCCTGACCCGCGGCCGGCCGAGCCCGCCAGGCCCTCAGGGCATGAGGGCAAGGACGCGCAGAGGCCTGGGCAGGTAGATGTCGAAGACCTTCTCGCCGATCTGCTGGTACTCGGCCCGGTACATGATGCTGGAATATGCGTCGATGTACCTCAGATCCCCGAGGGTGGCCGCCATCTCGAAATAGGGCCCGTTCTGCGTATGGGTGCCTATGGGAAAGCCGCCCTCATATTCCTCATACTCGTGCTGGTAGAGGTAGAAATTGATGGAGCCCAGGCGGTACTGAATCCCGCCCACGCTGCTGTCGAAGGAGGCACCGCTATTGAAGCGCAGATCGGCCGGGGCGTCTTGGCGGGCGGAGAGGAGGACTGCCGCCGGCCAACGCGCTAATAGATCCTTGAAGACCTTTCCGGTCGCGGCCTCCAGCCGGGTTTTGAAATCCCCATCTGCCTCAAAGAGCCTGCACATGAATTCCGCCCCGCCGTAGTTGCGCAGGAGATAGGCCCCGAAGGAGTAGCTGATGGCGTAGCCGGGCGAGGGGTCTTCCGCGTAATCGAACCAGTAATCCGACAGGCCGAAACTTGTGTACTCGTTGTAAATGGGTATCCAGCCCTTCTCGTTTTGGTTCGGACCGGGCCCGTAGTCGGACGCCTCAACCCCGCGCGGGCCGGGTACTCCCAGCTTGTCGGCCACCAAGTCCTCTATGGCCAGGGAGCACATCTCGTTGAACCATGACGGCGGGTAATCTCCGTCCAGGAGGCTGATGCGATAGGCGGCTATCATGTGCTGGAACTCGTGGGCCAGGGTGGAGAAGGTTTCTCCCGGCCAATAGGCCGTTTCGGACCAGATGGTTTCCGTGATATCCGTATCGGGATCGTCCGCGTTGGCGAACATGGGGGCATCCATGTAGAACATCACCCTCTCGTTGGAGCCTGCGCCCATGATCGTGTCGCTGGGGTCGAAGTAGCCTATGTAGCCGCCGTTCGGGCTTTCGTCCGCATCGATATCGTAGACGAGGATGGAAATGCAGCGGTCGAAGGGAACCAGGCCGGCCTCCCCGGTATCGCCCCATTCCGGCCCCAGGATGGCGGTGACCCAGGCGTAGATAGATTCCCCCCTGGAACCCGGGCTCCCGAAGAAGCGCTCGGCCATGGCCTCCACCATATCCGCGGTGATGGGACCCGAGTTCTCTTCCAATTGGTCGTTTGCCACCCAGATCGAGAGTTTCCTTTGGCTCCCATCCGGGAAGCTGACCAGAGAATCGGAATTCTCCCCGGAGATCCACTGGCAGGTGGCCTGAACCTCGGTCGGCGGTTGGGGCCCAGATGCGGGATGCTCGAAGACATGCACGTTGAATAGGCGGGGCCAGCCGACATAGTCCGCGTTCGGCGCTGAGACAGCCTTGGGCAGGGCCCGGGCGGAGGCATCCACCCGGCGCGCACTTATTCTCTCCGTGAAGGCGCTCATGTCGGGGCGGGGCAGGCCGGGCATGTCCGGCAAGGCAGTCTTCATCCCGGTCCGGCCGGAAACCGCCAGGAGGCCACTGGCCGCCTGGGCCGCCCGGGCTTCGGCTCCCTGGAGGGAGCCCCCTTGGATGCGGATGCCATTGTCCATGTCGTCGCTGTTCGGATTCCCGAAGATAAAAATGAGGTCCTTGGGCTCGGAGCCCATATCGATCCGATAGCTGAAACGGCCCTTGCGCATGCCCAGGTCATGGAGCATGAGGCCGCCCGGGGGCGGCCCCGGGCAGGCGGTTAGAAGAATGAGCAGTATAATGAGGATGGCGGGATAGACCGCGCGGCGGAAAAGCCTCATTGTACTTCTCCAATTTCCTCCAGAATGCCTGGCGGAGGAGAAACCCGTCGAGGGGGCCCGAGGACAAGCCCGATATCCAGGCTGAGGCCGATGGGGAAGGCGGGCATGAAGGCCGTCTTGAAATCGGCGGTTGCCAAAGCCAGCCATTGGACCCCCAGCTCGGTCCGCAAGCCCCAGCGGAGGTTCCCGGGCCCGGAGGCCGCCGGCGGCCATTCCCAGCCGATCCGCCCCGCCAGGCCCAGAAAACATGCTATGGCCTTCGAACCGCCCAGGCCGATATCGTATCCGCCGGAGCGCATGTCTTCCGCGGCGTCCTCCGGCCCGAGCCCGAGGAGGATTCCGGCGCCCAGGCCCAAGCTCCCCGCGGCTGAGCTCAGCGCCCTTCCGCGGGCGTAGCACTCGACGGCCGCCCCGGAGCTCCGCATCGACCACCAATCGAGGGGGCTGGCGATGAGGAAAGCGGCCTTGAAATCGTAGCCGGCGCGCAGGCCGAGGCTCAGGAAGTCATTGGCGGCCCATTCCGCGAAGGCGAAGGCATCTATGCCCGGTCCGGGAAGCAAAATAGGAATTCCGCCTGATGAGAGGGAGAGCGAATCAGAGACGGCTGCGGTCCTTTCCGCGAGGGGTGCGGAGAATTGGGGCCCTATGCCCAGGCCAAGGGACCAGGGCGTCGCGGCCGCGGCTAGGTGAAGGGAGAGCACCATCCCCGGTAGGTACATGCGTCTCCTCACATCCCCTCCCCCCGCCGATTCGCCACGGGATGACCTTCTCGATGCAGTCGCCGGACAACAATACCCCATGATCGGGGGCTTTTCAATTGACGCTTCGCCCCCAAGCGTCAGGCCGGGTTCTTCATTGAAACGCCTGGCGAAATGGTGTAGATTGAACGGGAAAACGTTTCGACCGGAGGACCTACATGAGTCCCAAGTTCGCCCTGGCGGCACTTACCCTCGTCATCGCCCTTAGCTCCTGCCTATCCACCGGTCCGGATCAATTTATCAGCAAGAACCTCAGCCCGGAGGAAAAATCTGAGATCATCTTCCAGAAGGGCTTGGCGCTGTATAACGAAAAACTCATGGAGAAAAATGACCTCAAGGCCATACCGGAGGTGCGCAGCTACTTCGAAGCCGCCCTTCAGGCGGATCCCGCCAACCTGAAGGCCCAGGAGTACCTGGCCAAGACGGACTCTTTCAAGTCCCTGCGCTTCGCCGGCTTCGTCAAGACCGCCAAGGCCCTGAAGGAGAAGAAGAACCGCACCGAGAGCGAGGATTACGAGCTTGTCCTAGCCACCCAGCGGGCCCAGGATCTCAACGCCTTGGACGGGGAAATTATCAAACTCAAGGCAGAGACGGCCGACCTGCGCAAGCAGGTCATCCAGAAACGGGTCGCCAAGCTGGCCGAGCTCGAGAAAAAGCTCAAAGCCGAGAAGAACGCCACTGAGATAGCCAAGCTGGTTCCCCAGACCACCAAGCTGATCGGTGAAATTCAGCAGATAGACCCGGCCAACAAGGACGCCGGCTCAGTCAAGAAATCCTTGGACGAGATAGTAGCCTCCACCGCCCGCAAGGACATCGACGAGGCCAAGGCCAAGTTGGCCAAGAAGCAGTACGCCGAGGCCGAGGTGGCCGCTCTGCGCGCCAACAAGACCATGGCCGGCGTGAGCAAGGAGGGCAATCCCGAGGTCAACGCCCTGATGTACGATATCTACTACGCCTGGGCCGGGGATCTCTACGCCGCTAAAAAGTACGAGTCTGCCAACAGTCGCGTCTCCCAGGCCATCGCTGTGTCGCGAACCAACGAGGCCCTGGACCTCAAGACCAAGATCGCCAAGGCCGCCGCGGCCGGAGCCAAGCCGGTCGCGGCCGGGGCCAA
>CAYYCP010000005.1:23410-25970 GCA_964470375.1 uncultured Spirochaetales bacterium | reverse complement strand
CCAAGATCGCCAAGGCCGCCGCGGCCGGAGCCAAGCCGGTCGCGGCCGGGGCCAAGCCCGCGGCGCAACCGGTCGCCGGCACGGGCAAACCGGCGGCTACGGCCGCCCCGGCGGCCCGGGATTACGACGCCGAAATTGACGACATGCTCCAGACAGTGGACTCGGCCATAGCCCGGGGCGACCTTCCCGGGGCATGGGACCTCATCAACGCCAACGTGTTAAAGGTTAAGCAGCAGGCTAACAAGGACAAGCTGACCGCCAAGAAGGCTGTAATCGAGGCCAAGATGAAAACCCTTTATGCGGATTCCGTGGCGGCCTACAACGACGAGGACTACGAGACGGCTCGGGACGGCTTCCGCATGATTGTCAAAATCAACCCCGGCTATGAACAAGCCCAGGCCTATCTGGACCGGGCCAATACCAAGATCCGCGCCCTCGCGGGCGATAATTAGCCAAAAAACAAGGAGCCCACCATGGCCGACAAGAAGCGCATCCTCAGCATTGCCGATGGAGTAGCCGGACTGGCCCTTATAGCCTGGTTCTTCCTGCCTGTGGCCACGGGTCCCCTGCGTGGGGCTGATCCCGGCGTCCGCTTCATGCCCTTCTCCATGCCCATGACCTTCGCAGCAGCATTGCCCGGCAGCTTCGCCGGTATCCTTCTCTTCGCGGTCTATCTGGTTCCCGCCTTCGGCCTCTTCAGTGCCCTGTGCGTATTCTTAGGCGACAGGCTGGGCCCCTTCGGCAGGGCGGACGGGCTCTTCAGCTCCCTGCTCAGGATCCTCAGCGCGGCCATCATGGTCTACGTATTCACCATCCCTGTCCTGGCCTTTGCGGACTCTCCCGCCTATTTCGCCCAAATGCCGCCGATAGCGTACGTACTGGGCGCCCTGGGACTGGCTTGGAGCGTAGTCGCGGTGATAATCCTTCTCAAGAGCCTCAATCAGCGCAATCCCTTCATCCGCGAGTATCGAGCCTTCAAGAAGTCCATGAAGGACATCACCGAAGCGGACAGTAAACCCACCTTCATCGAAATTCTCTTCCGTATCCGCACCAAGCTCTTCTTCGCCTTCATCGGCATCATATCCTTCATCCTGATCGTCTTGAGCGTCATCCTCCTCAATAATTACCGGGCCACCATCATCAAGGCCGTGGGCGACGGTGCGCGCAGCCAGATTGAGCAGGCCGCCTCCATCTATCGCGTCAACCTGGGCGACAGCGTGGCCATGTTCGAATACATGAACAAGCAAGTCGAGATCAACTCGCGCGCGGAATTCGCCTACGACTCGCTGACCATCTACACTAACCTCAAGGCGGACGCCTTCCTGGACGCCCTGCCTGCATCCCTGCCCGAGTTCAAGGCCGAATTCTCCACCCTTGACAAGGATACGCAGTACCCCGCCATCCCGCCCCTCGATCCAGCTCTTGCGGCCGACCTGGCTGCCAGCTTCTCCAAAAGCAAGAATGCCGTGAACCGCTATGATTCCCAGGCCCGCGCCCGCATCTTCGTGGCTCCCATCCTGAAGGTGGAGACTGAGAAGCGCGGCGAGGAGCGCGTCAAGCGCGAGCGCCTCCTGGGCTTCTCCGCGATGACTTTCAAGGAAAGTGTCATCATGAAGCCCTATTTCCGCACCCAGAACACGGTCATAGCCTTGACCACCATCTTCCTTTACCTAGCCATCGTCCTCATCTACGTAGTCGGCAACCTGATAGTTAACCCGCTTCTTTTCCTCAGGATGAACGTGCGCAAGATATCCGACAGCCTGCGCAGCATGATCCGCGGCCAGGCCCGCGTATCCGCCAACACCCTGGTCTATGCCAATGTCGTTGAAAGCCGAGACGAGATCCAGCAGCTGTCCGGCGAGATCGGCGATATGGTCACGGTCATCCGCGGCATCATCCCCTACATCTCAGCCTCCACCCTCAAGCAGGCCGAGAAGGGTACTGCTTCCAGCACGGACCGTGAGCTCACCTTCCTCTTCACCGATATCCGCGGCTTCACCACTCTGTGCGAAGGCATGCAGCCGGATCAAGTCGTGAGCGTCCTCAACCGCTACCTCGACCTTGAGACCGAGATCATCCTGGAGAACCACGGCGACGTGGACAAATTCGTGGGCGACGAGATGATGGCCTTCTTCGACGGCCCTGACAAGGAGATCAACGCCTGCCGGGCGGCCATGCAGATTCGCCACGCCATGATGGCCGAGAAGGAAAAACGCGAGAAGGAAGGCCTGCCTATCGTGGCCATCGGCATTGGCATCAACACCGGCCACGTGGTCTTCGGCTCCGTGGGCGCCCGTGAGCGCATGGACTTCACCTCCATCGGCGACACGGTCAACTTGGCCGCCAGGTTGGAGGGGCAGAACAAGCAGTATTCCTCCAAAGCCATCATCACCGAGGCGGTCTACGAGCGCGTCAAGGAGCATTTCCTCTGCCGCGAGCTGGACTTCATCGCCGTCAAGGGCAAGACCGAACCTGTGCGCATCTTCGAGATCCTCCAGGAGATACCCAAGGCCCAGCCCAAACTGGTTCAGATCAAGGAGACCTTCGAGAAGGGCCTGGC
>CAYYCP010000005.1:5576-23310 GCA_964470375.1 uncultured Spirochaetales bacterium | reverse complement strand
CCAAGGCCCAGCCCAAACTGGTTCAGATCAAGGAGACCTTCGAGAAGGGCCTGGCGGCCTACCGCAAGCAGGCCTGGAAGGTCGCCGCGGCCGCCTTCAAGAAGAACATCGACGATTTCAAGGACGGTCCCTCCGAGGTCTTCCTGGCTCGCTCTATTTACTTCTCCAAGAATCCGCCCGGACCTGACTGGGACGGCGTCTACCGGGCCACGGAAAAATAGACTTCTCTCCGTCGCTCACCCTACGCATCCTTCATTTTCCCGGATAAAAGAAAGGCCGCCCTTAGGGCGGCCTTCGCATTTTCAAATAGGTATTTCTCAGTTGCCTTCCTTAGACTCCTGAGAATAAAGGAAGCAGGCGCATCTGTGCCCCTCGGAGTGCTCCACCAGCTCAGGGGTCTTCTTGGCGCAGATATCCATGGCCTTGGGACAGCGCTTTACGAATTTACAGCCCGGCGGCACGTTAATGGGGCTGGGCACCTCACCCTGGAGGATTGTCCGCTTGCGCTCTCGCTCGATGCGCGGATCCGGCACCGGTATGGCCGATAAGAGGGCCTGGGTGTAGGGATGCATGGGTTGGGAGTAGAGCTTGCTCGAAGGTGCCACTTCCACCAGGGCGCCTAGATACATCACTCCCACCCTGTCTGAGATGTACTTGACCATGGACAAGTCGTGGGCGATGAAGAGATACGTCAGGCTCAGCTCTCGCTGGAGGCGGATGAGGAGATTGACAATCTGCGCCTGGATGGAGACGTCTAGGGCCGATATGGGCTCATCGCAGATGAGGAATCTCGGCTCCGAGGCCAGGGCCCGGGCTATGCCTATCCTCTGCCTTTGACCGCCGGAGAATTCGTGGGGGAAGCGGCCGGCGTGCTCCCTATTCAGTCCCACGTGCTCTAGCAGTTCCATTACACGCTCGCGGCGCCTGCTCCCACGGTACATCCGGTGCACGTCTATGCCCTCCGCTATGATGTCCTCCACCGTGGTGCGCGGGTCAAGGGATGCGTAGGGATCCTGGAAGATCATCTGTACTTCGCGGCAGAATTCCTTAGATTCTTGCCCGGTCAGCTTGAAAACGTCCTTGCCCTTGTAGATGACGTGACCCCCGCTCGGCTCGTAGAGCCTCACGATCACCCTTCCGGTGGTTGTCTTGCCGCAGCCGGACTCTCCCACTAGACCGAATGTCTCGCCTTCTTTGATGGAGAAGCTGACGCCGTCTATGGCCTTAAGGACGTGCCCGCCGGGAAGATGGAAATATTTCTTTAGCCCCTTGACGCTGATGATATCGCTCACTTCAGGATGCCTCCCTGGCAAAGGGTACCGCCACCTTTGGCGCGTCCGGGTGCATGAGCCAGCACGAACAGCGGTGTCCGTCACCGACCGGGTAGGCTTCCGGCATGGCCTCCCTGCAAACGCGCATGGCCCAATCACAACGGTCGGCGAATGGACAGCCGGGGGGCGGATTGAAGAGATCCGGGGGCGTGCCCTCTATGGATGCCAGCTTGCGCTCCTTATCCCAGTCCATGCGGGGCACAGAGTTCATCAATCCCCAGGTATACGGATGCCGTGACTTATAGTAGATATCGTCCAGCCCGCCTTCCTCGACGATCAGACCTGCGTACATGACCATAACGCGTTGGGCGATATTCGCGACCACGCCTAAGTCATGGGTGATCATGATAATGGCCATGCCCAACTGCTCCTTGAGGTGCCGCATCAGGTCCAGTACTTGGGCCTGGATAGTGACGTCCAAGGCGGTGGTGGGCTCGTCGGCTATGAGTAAACCGGGATGGCAGGCCAAGGCTATGGCCACCATGGCGCGCTGGCGCATGCCGCCGGAGAACTCATGCGGATATTGGCGGGCGCGCTGTTCCGGGTTAGGTATCTCCACCAGCTTGAGCATGTCCACAGCCCTGGCCATGGCCTCCTTGCGTTTGAGTTTCTGGTGTCGGATTATCCCCTCAGCTATCTGGGCGCCTATGGTCATAGTAGGATTGAGGGAGGTCATGGGATCTTGGAAGATCATGCCCACCTCGCTGCCCCGCACCGACTGGTATTCACGCTCGTTGATCTTGGTCAGGTCGCGGCCATTCAAGACGATCGAGCCGGACTTGATCCGCCCAGCCGGTTTCGACACCAGGCCCATTATGGCCTGGGAGGTGACTGACTTGCCGCAGCCGGATTCGCCGACTATTGCCAGCACTTCGCCCTTGTCCAGGGAGAAGCTCACCCCGCGCACCGCCTGTACCTCACCTGCGTATGTATCGAAAGAAACCCGCAGGTCCTTCACTTCAAGCATCATATCGGCTACTTCCTCATCTTGGGATCTAGGGCGTCGCGCAAGCCGTCTCCGAACATGTTGAAGGCCAGCATGGTCAGGCTGATAAAGGCCGCGGGGATGAAGAACAGGTACAGGCGGGTGGGGAAATACTGGGCGCCCTGGTCGGCTAGGTTGCCCCAGCTCGCCTCAGGCACCCGCACGCCCAGGCCGATGAAGCTGAGGAAGGCCTCGGTGAAGATGATAGCCGGGATACTCATGGTAAGCCGGACGATGATGGGGCCGATGGCGTTGGGGATGAGGTGCCTTACTACGATCCGGAAGGGGCTGGCGCCGATCACCCGCGACACCAACACGAAGTCCGATTCCTTGATCTGCAGAACCTGGCCGCGCACAAGGCGTGCCATGCCCTGCCAGCCGGTCAAGGACAGGGCCAGCATGAGGGTGCCAATGCCTGGATCAAGAACCACAAGAAGGAGAATCAAAACGATCAAGTCCGGGATGGTGGACAGCACATCCACTATGCGCATCATGATGTCGTCCACAATGGTGCCCCCGAAGTAGCCCGATATGCCGCCGTAGACCACACCGATAACCAGACATATCAGGGACACCGTTATACCGATGAAGAGGGACACCCTTGATCCGCGCAGCACGCGCGCGAATTGGTCCCTGCCCAGGTCGTCCGTGCCGAACCAGTACTTGGCATTGGGTTTGGTGAAGCTCTCGTTGAGGGTCTGCTCCCGGTAGTTGGAAAAGATGATCGGACCGATTATGGCCACCAAGGCCATGAAGACCAGGAACCACATGCTGATCATGGCCACTTTGTTCTTTTTGAGCCTTCGCCAGGCGTCCTTCCAGTAGGACAGGGAGGGCCGAACCAGAGCCTGGCTGGCCTTAAGGTCCTTAGCGACTGGGAGGAAGGACTCTTTCGTCAGTTCCATCCTAGGCCTTTCCTTTCGACAAACGGATACGCGGGTCTATCAGCCCGTAGGCGATGTCCATGACCATGATCATGATCACGTAAAAAGCGCAGTAAAAGATCGTCAGCCCCATGATCATGGTGTAATCGTACATTTGTATGCTCTGTATGAAGTGCTTCCCCAGGCCGGGTATGGCAAAGACCCGCTCCACTATAAAGGTTCCGGTGAGGATGGCCGCGGTCAGGGGTCCCAGGATGGTCACTACAGGTAGGATGGCATTGCGGATAGTGTGCTTCAGGGTGACCTGGAACATGGACAGGCCCTTGGCCTTGGCGGTCTTGATGTAATCCTGATTGAGCACGTCCAGCATGGAAGTGCGCATCATCCGCGACACGATGGCCAACGAGCCCAGGCCCAGCGTAAAAGAGGGCAAGATGGTATGAGCGAAAGTGCCCCAGCGGGCGATGGGGAATATCTTGACCTTGACATGGAAGAGAAATTCGATGAGGTCGTTCAGCTTGACCGCCAAGAGGAACTGGACGATATACCCTATCACAAAGGCGGGCAGGGACACTCCTATCACCGCGATGATGATAGAGACCGAATCCCAGCCCTTGTTATGGTTCAGGGCCGCCAATATCCCCAGGAGGATGCCGCCGCTCAAACCGAATATCAGCGAGCGGATGCCTAAGTCGGCCGAGACCGGAAAATTCTGCTTTATGATGTCGATGACGCGCCTGTTCTTGTACGTCATAGATAAGCCCAGGTCGCCTTTGAGAATGTTCTTCATGTAGATGGCGTAGCGTGTCAGGATGGGTTGATCCAGGCCGTACTTGGCGTAGAGATTGTCCTTGATGGCCTTGGGTACGGCCTTATTGCCGATGAAGGGGTCGCCGGGCATCATGTTCATCAAGAAAAAAGTGGCCGTCACCACTACGTACAGGGTGACCAGCGAAATACCCACGCGCCTTACGATGTATCTCAGTAATTGCACTGTTGGCTCCGTATTACGGCCCTGCGCGCATGCCGCGGCGGGCCCCGCTCGCTCCGCGGGATTCCGTGGAATACGCGAACGCGCCCGGGGCGGGCCGCCTCGCGGGCGCGTTGCGTTTCCCGGTGTGCCGGCGCGCCCGGGGCTTTCCCGGGGCGCGCCGCGCACGATTACTTCTTTACGGTCTTAGTGGTCCAGTAGAGATCCGGATCCCCGCCGATGGCGCGGCGCACGACTCCGCTGATTCCTTCCTGGGTGGTCCACCAGCGGTAGCGGAAGTAGATCGGGGCGATGGGCATTTCCTGCATAAGGAGACGCTCGGCGTCCTTCATGTAGTTCATCCGGGTCTCGGCATTAGGCTCGGCCTTGGCCTTCTTGACCAGGTCATCGTAGGTGGCGTTGGCGAAGTAGGTGTGGTTGTTGCCGCTGCCGGAGAGGAAAACATCGATGAAGGTCATGGGATCGTTATAGTCCGGACCCCAGCCGGCGAAGACGATCTGGAAGTCCTTATCGGTCATCTTCTGCAGGCGCGCCTTGAAGGGCAGGGGCTCGATGACTACGTCCACGCCGAGATTCTTGCGCCACATCTCCTGGAGGGCGGCACCCATGGCCTTGGCGCGGTCGGAGTCGTCCACCAGCATAGACATCTTCTGCTTGCCGCTCAGGCCCAGCTCCTTGAGCCCGGTCTCCCAGGCCGCCTTGGCGGCCGCGGGATCGTTGTCCTTGATCAAGTCGCCCACCTCGGAGCGGAAGCTGCCCTTGCTGCCGGGGAGGATGGGCACTACGTAGGCCAGTGCCGGCTGAGAGGCGTCCTTGAGGACGTCAGTGACGAAAGCCTTGCGATCCACGGCATAGGACAGAGCCTTGCGGATGTTGGCGTTCTTGAGGAGCTTATCGGTGGTATTGAACTCCAGGTAGAAGCAGGCACCGTCGGAATAGGTGTTGATCGGATAACCCTTATCGACGAAGTCCTGCTTGCGCGTGCCGACTATGCCGATGATGTCGAACTGGCCGTCGAAGAACATCTGGATGGCGGTGTTGGAGTCGGAGATCATGGCCATGTTGACGGTGTCGAGCTTGATTTCCTTCTTATTCCAGTAATTGGGGTTCTTGGCCAGGGTGACGTGGTCGTCGTGGGTCCACTCCTTGATCGTCCAGGGGCCGTTGTAGATGAGCTTGTCGGCGTCGGCGCCGTAGCCCGATCCGCCCAGGGACTCCACGAACTTCTGGTTGCAGGGCATGGCGGTGGGGAAGGTCAGGATGGACAGGAAGTAGGGCAGGGGCCGCTCAAGGGTGAAGACAACCTTGTTGCCGCTGGCCTCCACTCCGACCTGGTCCACGTCGATCTCGCCGGCGTTGGCCTTCTCCGCGTTCTTGATGTCGTAGAGGATGTAGGCGTACTGGGATGCGGTCTTGGGATCCAGGGCGCGCTTGATACCGTACTCGAAATCCGCAGCGGTCACGGGCGTACCGTTGGACCACTTGATGCCCTTGCGGAGGGTGAAGGTGTACGTCTTGCCGTCGGGGGAGACATCCCATTTCTCGGCCATGCCGGGAATGTAGCCGCCGTCCTTGCCGTAGCGCACCAGGCCCTCGAAGACCATATTGATGATCTGGATGGATACGGTGTCGGTGGTGATCTGGGGATCCATCTCGGGCGGCTCGCTGCCGATGTTCACGTTCAATTCGACGCCCGGGCCCTTTTGGGCGGCGGGGCATGCCACGAAGAGAAGCGCCGCGACGAGCAGCGCGGTGAAGAGGATAACCTTCTTCAGCATTTCTCAACCTCCTGCATCTCGGATGAATAGGGCGGTTTTCTCTTTTTGAAAACCGTTCGCTTAGGCAGCCGGCATCGCGGCTTCACCGCAACAGCCTAGCATATTTTGCATATCGACACAAGAATTTTACAAAGGGGTAAATTTCCGGAATACAATGACAGGCTCCCCGAGTCTTGTCTGGAACGCGCTCACTTGACACTAGTGTTTCTATGGACGATAATCATTTTGCATATAGGCGGTACAGAAAAATTCGCTGTATTTTTTCATCCCGGATGCCACCAAGGACAATCCTGATGGTGTCTCTCGTTATGAGCGCCGGTTCTCTTGCAGCCTGGGACAAGCGGCCTTTCATCGGCATAGATACCGAGGCCGGCCTATACTTAGGCGCCTTACAAGGCGACTCCTCGACCCTTTTCTCGGTGCATGCGGACGTTGCCCGCATTTCGCTCATATTCTCATGGGATCCTGGCGCATTTTTCATCAGATTTCGCGGCGGGGCGGTCTTCCTTCCAAACGGGGTATTCGCCCTGCAGGCCGGATTGGGTGTCCCTATCTGGGAACTCATAGGCCAGAATGGAAATCCTCTCCTGGGTTTCCAGGCCTTCATGGATGCGGCCTTTCCCTTCGAGCCGGCCACGCGTATCGACATGTCCGGCGGGGCCCTCTTCTTCTTCACGCCGAATCTTGTAGGGCTCGCATTGGGCCTACGCTGGTCCTCCCGGCAGGGGTTCCTGCCCTTCATAGCCTATTCCGGCGCCTATCGCGCCGGGAAATATACGGGAAAAGGAGTATCG
This sequence comes from uncultured Spirochaetales bacterium, assembly GCA_964470375.1. Classification (GTDB taxonomy): domain Bacteria; phylum Spirochaetota; class Spirochaetia; order Treponematales; family JBGSOB01; genus CAYNQK01. The sequence goes on along the minus strand of CAYYCP010000005.1, from coordinate 16,547 downwards.
CAATGAAAAAGACCATCCTGGTCCTGCTGGCCGTCCTGGCCGTCCTCCTGGTCTCCGGGTGCTCGATCAACTACGGCACCGCCAACGGCAAGCTGTCCTACGGCGACATGCCGGGCAAGGCCACCAGCGAATTCAGCGCCAAGGGCCGCCTGACCTACATTCTGCATCCCTCGCTCTTGACCCTGGGCAACAAGACCAACGAGGAGCTTGACGACCTAATCGAGCCGGCTATCTCCGAGGCCGGCGGCCGCGGAGCCACCAACATCACCATCACCCACGGCTTCGACTTCCTCAGCCTTATCATCCGCTATGTCACCGGCGGCGTACTGAATATGGACTACATAGAGGTCAGCGGCCAAGTGGTGAAGTGAAGCACCGGCCTACGGCAGGCTTCTCATCTGACAAAAAAAACGGGTCCCCGTGGACCCGTTTTTTTTCGCCTTCTATAGCCCAGACCATTATACGCCCGGGCAGTTCGTGACCTCGACGGCCCTTGTCAATACCTATACGAAACCCTTCCCAGGAGGAGTCCGGGGGATTCGCGGGCGGCCAGCCTCAGTCCGTTCTCGCGTTCGCCCAGAACGGCCCTCACGCTGAGCGACTTCGCCAAGTTCTTGTTCCACGAATTCACGTAGAAGAAGGGCTGGAAGAGGCTCACCAGGTAACTGACAACGAATACAGTTGCTCCGGTTTCCAAAAGGTTTTCATCATCCAGATCGAGAGATGCCGATACGAGGAGTATGCCCAAGCTCTCCAGGCCGCCATAGAGGAAAAAGCCGCCCATGTCGCCCTGAATCAGCGAGCCGAGCTTGACGATGGGCAGGAGATTCCCGACGAGCCCCAAGAAGGCGCCGGCTGACTCCTTCTTGAATTCCTGGTAGAGCCCCTGCTTGTCGCTCAAGGGCAGGGCGCCCACCTTGGCCGCGATAGCCTTCTGTCCGCTGGCGGACATGAAGAGCTTCTTCTTCAGCATGACCCGGGCATCCGTTTTGATGGCGGTGATCTCGGCTTGGCCTATCGAATCCTCTATGGCGGGCTCCTCCGCAACCGCCGTCTTGGGGGGCGCGGCGGTCCCGTCGAAACTGAACGCCATCTGCTCGCCGCAATAGGATGCCAGTTTGAGGAGATTCTCCACGGAATCCTTGGCCTCAGAAGAGGACTGGGCGATCACCTCCAGTGTCTCTACGTTGACCATGGTAGTGGACATGGAAAGGAGAGTCCCCACGCGGGTCACCTTGACGATCACCACGTAGTCCGCCCCCAGGCCCTTGCCGACTTCCTTGATCTCCGACTGCTTGATCTCCCCGGAGGTGATCTGGAAATTGCGCTCCTGCCAGATGATATCCCGGCTGGCGCGGTCGAGGATGCTGAACTTGCGGCTGCGCAGGAGCTCTTCGAGTATCTTGTCCACCACCGGGCTGCCGACGCTCTCGTCAATGCCCTTGTCCATGGTAGGATTGAGTACAGCCACCTTGGGGAGGGCGGCCAGCGGCAAGGCCAGGGCCGCGACGGCCATCAGGATAAGGAGCCTTTTCATGAGATCCTCCAGGGTTCAGGGATTCCTAGGAATAATATAGCATACTGGCCCTTCTTTTTCGCCCGTGTCAACCGGAGGGGAATTCATCCGCACAAGTCCCTATAGAGCTTGTCGATGAGGCGCCCCAGGCGCCCGGCCTCGGCCGCCATGTGTCTCCCGGTCGCGAAATCCTCCCTGGCTATGGCTGCCTCGGCGGCCTTTTCCGCCGCCGCCTTATCCTTTTCAAGGGATTCTATTCTCGCGGTCAGCTCCACGCCGGCGCCCGCGGAAGACATCCCGTCTGAGGGGTTCAAACGAGCCCGGGCCAGGCTGGCCGCGCGACCGCCCATGCCTCCTCGGGCTGACAGGGAGGCCAGTGATCTATCAGCACCGATATCGCGCCAATATTCGGAGAAGCTGCCCTCATAGGGGCGGAACCGGCCATCCCGTATTTCGATCACCCTATCGGTTACAGCTTCCAGGAGGTAGCGGTCATGGGATACCAGGAGTACGGTTCCATCGAAGTCCTCCAAGGCCTCTTCCAAGGCCTCTCTCGATGGGATGTCCAGGTGGTTGGTGGGCTCGTCCAGTACGAGGAGACTGGCGCCCTGATAGACAGCCCGGGCCAGCTGGAGGCGGTTGAGCTCCCCTCCCGATAGGGATTCCACGGTCTTTTCCATATCCTCGAAATTGAAGAGGAAACGGCGCAGAAGCTTGCGCGCCTCGTCCGGCCGCGCGCCCAGCGACTCGATGCATCCGACCAAACTCCGCCCGGGCTCGAATACGTCCTGGTTTTGGGAAATATAAGCCAGCTTCATTGAAGCCGGCACGCGCAGGGGACCAGCATCCCAGGACTTGCTCTCCACCAAGTCGCGCAGAAAGCTCGTCTTACCGCAGCCGTTGGGACCTACCAAGGCCGCCTTCTCGCCGCGCAAAAGATCGAAACCGGTCCTCTCCAGGAGCAGCCTCTCCCCATAGGCCTTCGAGTAATCGGAGACGATCATGGCATACGTGGACTTGGCGAGGCTTTCCCCGAAGTCCAAATCCATCACTTTCTGTCCAGCGCCGGGCTTGGTCCGGGCTTGCAACCGCTCGCGCTCCAGCTGACTTCGGCGCGCGCGTAGGCGCTTCCCCCAGGCCGGATCCGGCCTGCTCCGGGCGATGATCTCGAAGCGCTTGACCAGGGCCTCAAGGCGCTCCACGCGCTTCCGGTCGGCTTGCCACCCGGCGCCCTGGGCGGCCGCCCGCCGCAGGCGCTCAAGGCGGGCCGCCGAGTAATTGCCCGAATAGGCCCTCAGAACGCCGTCCTCGAATGACAAGATTCGCCCCACTACGCGGTCCAGGAGCCAGCGGTTGTGCGATACTAGAATCAGGGCGATAGGCAGGCCCGACAGGAAATCCTCCAGCCAGGCCTGGCCCCAGAGATCGAGGTGATTGCCCGGCTCGTCCAGGATAAGGAGGTCGGGCTGGAGCAGGAGGGCCTTGAGGAGACAGAGAATGTTGAGCTCCCCTCCCGAGAGGCTGTTCGCCGGCGTATCGGCGAGAGCTCCCAGGCCGGCCCTCTTCATGGAACGCGCCACCCTCTCCTCGGCGGCGTCTCCACCCAGGCCCTCGTATTCCTCGCGGATTCTCCCGTATTCTACTAACAGAGCTTCTGCCTCGGAGCCGCGACCGGATGCCATGCGTTCTTCCATCTCCTCCATCCGTCTACGCATGGCCAGCACATCGGAGAGGAGGTAGTCCATTGCGCTCAAGCCAGCCTCCACACGCGGGACCTGGGGCAGGTAGGCCAGGCGCTTCGCCGGATCGCGCAGGACGCGCCCGGAGTGGTCTTCGTCCAGCCCCATCAGTATCCTGAGAAAGCTCGTCTTGCCGCAGCCGTTGGGACCGATAAGCCCCAGCTTCTGCCCCTCGTCTACGCTGAAACTGACTGACTCGAATAAGATCCTGCCCGCGACGTCCTTCCCCAGTTCGCGGCATTCGATAATCGACATGTCTGCTCTCCCTGCAAAAAAAAACCGCGTGACCCGAGGCCACGCGGCATATCATGAGCGCGGCCTCCCATGGAGGGCCGCGCGGAAGGACTGGATCTCAAAAATCTCCAACGCCCCCCGCGGACAGACCTCCCCTATGGAGGCCAACTCGTCCCTGGGTCCGCAGTAGGTAGTTGATTCTCACACTGTGCTTCACGCCGTTTCCTTCATGGAAAGGATACACCGCATAGAACATCCAAGGCAAGCCTTCTCCAGGGTGCGGCCGCGCGGACTCGCCCGCTGATTACTTGAGGATGGCCCCGCCGTGGAAGAAGAGGCGGTAGATGGCCCGATCGTCCACCGCGATGGTCTCCTCGCCGGTGAAGCCGGAGATGTCGCCGGCCCAGTGACAGCGATAGGCCGCCTCTGAGGATCCAAAGCGGCGTTTGAGTTCCCAGGGGCCGCGGAAGGGGGCTTCCTCGCCGACCGCCATCAGGGCCTCTTTCAGGAAGACGCTCATCTCGAAGGGCGGCATGCCGCGCTCCTCGCTGGATTGAAGGTCGGCCTGGCCGGAGCCGGAGGAGAGGGCTGCCAGAGCGGCGTCGATGTTCTCGCCCCAGTAATTCATGCCCCAGATCGGCGTGCCGGAAAGCCAGACCGTCTCCTGGCCTAGGAACTGGATACCGCCGTAGTAGCTGTCTAGATAGCGCAGAGCGCCTTCCTCATACGGCAGATCCTGGGCCCCGCTGCGGGGGCTCGGGCCCCCGGGCGCCCCGGAGGCGTAGGTGCTGCGCTTGGCCCTGACCAGGAAACGCTTCAATTCTAGCTCGTCCATCGCCCCTCCTCAGCGCCGAATGCCTCGGCCACCTCATTATAATCGCGCGCGGCAGGCTTAGGAAGGGCGGCCGGTATCCATGCCCGCGCCGCGCCTCTCCTCGGGAGCCCCGCCGTCCCTGCCGGCAAGCGCCATCTCATCCGTGAGCGAATCCTTGATGAGCTGAACTAGGGCCGGGTTGCGTGAATACACACACATGGCCGCCTCAGGTCCCATTTCGCCGGTTAAAACGTGCTGTGAGTCGGCTATCAGGCGCACCAAACCTGCGCGCTTAGGCCTCTGGTAGACGATGAATGCCGACGGAAGAGCCGGGGCATCACTGACGGCCACCACCTTGACCCCCCTCGCCGCCGCGGCCTCGAGCTCGGGTATGAGGAGGGCCAGCTCGGCGGCGGCCATCGAGAGGTAGATCCTGAGACGGGTGCCCTGGATGAGGCCCAGCATCTTCTCCAGGACCCGCTCGCGCCCCTGGATGGTCAGGAAGGGAGCGCTGGGCTCGCGCGCCGCGGGCAGCTCGCGCTCCAGGCGGGAGAGTATTCCCTCCATGCGGCGCCTGCAGTTCATGACATACTCCACGGGCGGGACGGGAACGTAAGCGGCCGGCTCCCCCTCGACGCGGTAGGCTCCGCCCTTTTCCACCAAAGCCGAGAGGGCGTGGTAGGCGTTGGAGCGCGATATGCCGCATACCTTGGCGGCCTCATAACCCGTCAGCTGACCCTGGCGGCAGAGGGCAAGGTAGAGGGCGGCCTCCTGACCTGTCAGGCCCGTCTCCACGAGGCATTCCTGGATGTCCATGCCACCCCAGTATCCTGCCGCCGTGGTAGAGCCGTCAAGCGCCGGCAGGATTCCGGCGCCGCCTTGCGTGGTCGCTCCCGAGGCATCCAAACCGGCCCTTTCCAGCAAAGCAGGCGAGGAGTATAGTCATTCTATGATACGACTGCTTTTCAAGGTATCCACGTCCAAGAAGACCCTCATCCTTTTCTGCGTCTACATCGTATTGACCCTGGTCTTCGTCTTCGCCCTCATGCCCCCCTTCCAAGCGGCCACCGGGCGCCTCATACCTGACATGACGCCGAATATGGACTATCCCGCCTACCGGGGGCTCGTGGATGCCATGAAGGCCGGCCCCGGCCTAAGGGCCTACCGCGCCCTGGAGGCTCTGGACACGATCTATCCCCTGGTCTACGCCCTGGCCCTGGCCGCCATCATCGGCACGGCCATCAAGGCGATGGACAAAGGACACACAGCCTGGCGCTTCCTCATCCTGGCCCCCCTCCTCCCGGCCGCCACCGATTATGTTGAGAATATCCTCGTGGCCGTTATGATCGCCGTACACCCCGGGGAATATCCTGGTCTGGCGGCCGCAGCCTCCATTATCACCTGGCTCAAGTTCGCGTTTCTTATTGCAGCCTTTATGGCGGCCCTCGTGGCCGGCGGCTTGGCGGTGGCTCGGCGCTCCACGCCCAAGGCCTTGCTCACAGTCAGGGCCCCGGCCCCCATCGGCCCCTACTCCCAGGCGGTGAAGACGGGGCGCTTCGTCTTCCTCTCGGGGCAGCTGGGCATGGACCCGGAGAGCGGCCGACTGGCCGAGGGCGCCCAGGCCCAGACCGAGCAAGCCCTCGATAATATCGAAGCCATTCTGGAGACGGAGGGCGCGCCGATCCGCTCCATCGTCAAAACCACCATCTTCCTTGTCGATATGGGCGACTTCGCAGCTGTGAACGAGGTCTATGCCAAACGCTTCAGCGGGGTCATGCCCGCGCGCTCAACAATCCAGGTGGCCGCCCTTCCTAAGGGCGCCCTTGTGGAGATAGAGGCGATCGCCCGCCTGCGCTGAGGAATTGGAAAAGAGTGCCTTAAGACCGCGAGACCGCTGGGCGGGAAAGAGGACAGCGCGGGAAAGCGCCCCTCACTCCTCCAGACGGATAGCCGAGGGCTTAGCCGTCTCCTTGGCCTTTTGGGCCGCCAGGAGCTGCTCGATCATGGCCTGAAGGGCGCTCGCCGCCGGATCCGGAGTTCCATCGTTGAATTGGATGACGCCCTCTGCCCTGGCCTTGCTGATCACGGGATGGTACTCCTCTATCAGGCTGACCATTCCGCGCAGGCAGCGCATGAGCTGGCGCTTGGTGAGGGTCCCGTCCTCGATGGGGAATTCCACTATGCAGCGCACCTCACCGTCATTGTCGTCGTACTCGAACTCCAGCAGCTTGGTCTTCCAGCAGATCATCAGCAGGGTCTGCCAGAAGGCCAGCTTGGTGGGCCCGTCCTTGAAGACGTAGACCTTGGGGGCCACCAGCTTGAAGTACTCCCCGTCCTCCTCCAGCTTGATGGCCATGGCCAGGTTGGGCGTCCCGTCGTCGCGGCGGTAGATGCTGGTGTTGAAGCCGGTGGCCAGGTAGGCCCCCTCCTCCACCCACAGGTACTTGATGCCCTCGGAATCCAGGTAGCCCTTGATCTCCTCATAGGTGATGGCCATGCTCAACCTCCGCTCTCGATGATGACGCTCCCGTCCCGCAGGCGCGCCCGCAGGGACTTGCCCTGGTTGCCCGGCAGGCCCTCGTTGATGGGCTTGAGGACCAGGTCCTGGAAGGCCTTGTTCAGATTGCGCGCGCCCAGCTCCTCGGAATAGCCGCGCTCGGCGATGAAGGCGGCCGCGTCATCGTCCAGGCTGAGGCCGATGCCGTACTCCTCCTTGAGGCGGGCGGCGGCCTCGGGCCCGATGACCTCGCGCAGGATCTGCTCGCAATCGGCCAACTCCAGGCGCCGGAAGGGGATGATCTCGTCGAAGCGCCCCAGGATCTCCGGCGTGAAGAGCTTCTCCACGGCCGCCAGCATGGGCCCGCGCTCCGCCCGGGCGGCGGACGAGACGGCGAAGCCCACGGCGGCTTCCGGTTTGGCTAAGACGTTACAGGTCGCCACGAATGTGGTATGGCTGAAGTCCACCGGCTTGCCCGTAGCCAGGGTAGCCCGGCCCTCGTCGAAAACCTGAAGGAAGATGCGCTGAACAGCCAGGGAGGCCTTCTCGAACTCGTCCAGGAGGACCACCCCCCCGGCGGCCTTGTCGGCGGCCACATCCAGAGCCGGGCGCTCGGAGTAGCCCACGAAGCCAGGCGGGGAGCCCACCAGGCGGGAGGCCGAGTAGCCGTCGGCGTACTCGCTCATGTCGATGCGGTAGAGGGCGTCGCGCTTGCCTGAGACGGCCTTGGCCAAGGCCTCGGCCAGGGCGGTCTTGCCACAGCCCGATGGACCGGCGAAGAGGAAGACACCGTCCGGTCGCTCCGTGCGCAGGTCCAAACGGCGCTTGCAGAGGCGTATAGTGGCCCCCACGCCCTGGATGGCCTGATCCTGCCCCTTGATGACGGCGCTCAACTCCTTCTCCAGGCCGGACAGGCTGGCGTCCAGGCAGGCCGATTCCCTGGTCACCCTCACCCCGATGACGTCGCTTAAGGCAGCGTAGAGATGATCCGCCGCCAGGGAGGGAGCCCCCGCCAGGGCTGCCTTGGAGCAGGCCCGGTCCATGAGGTCGATGGCCTTGTCCGGGAAGAAGCGCTGGTGGATGAAGGATCCCGCCAGCTCAATGGCCATGGCGGTCAGGTCCGGGGCAACGCTCAGGCGGTGGTGGGACTCGAAGCGCGGGCGCAGGCGCTCCAGGATCAGGCCGGTCTTCTCCGCGTCCGGCTCCTTGACCTCCACGGTCTGGAAGCGACGCGTCAGGGCCTCGCTGTGATTGAGGTAGCGGTAGTAGTCCTCCTGGGTGGTTGCCCCGATGACGGGGAAGAGACCACGCGCAAGAGGCGGCTTGAGGAGATTGCCCAGCTCCTGGGTGAAGCGCTCATCGCCCAGGAGGTGGATCTCGTCGATGAAAAAAATAATCTTGCCGCTGCGCTCGGCCAGGTCGAAGATGCGCTTGATACGCTCCTCGAAGCTGCCCTTGAACTGGGTGCCGGCATTCAGGTCTCCCAGCCTGAGCTCAAAGATGCGGTAGCCCTTGAGCTTCTCGGGGACGCGGCCCTCCAGGAAGCGCAGGGCCAGCCCCTCCACGATGGCCGTCTTGCCCACGCCCGGGTCGCCTATGAGGAGGGGATTGGGCTTGAAGACCTTGAGGAGGATGGACAGGATGGTATCCATCTCCGCGTCGCGGCCGTAGGCCTCGGCGCAGTTGGACGGTCCCATCTCGCGCCCGTACTCGGCCAGGAAGCGCGCGTCCTCCGGGGAGAGGACGGGCGCCGCAGCCGAACCCTGCTGGGGCGATGCCTGTCCTGGTGCCTGGGTGGGGCCGTCTGCCGGCACGGCCTGGGAGGCGGCCTTTGCCACCACCAAGGATCCCAGCAGTGGCTTCATCATGGGCCAGGCCGCCTGTACAAGCTTGCTAGCGTCCACCCGTCCCGATCCGGCCGCCGTCTCGGCGGCCTCCAGGGCGGATCGCAGATCAGTCGATAGGCGGATGGGCTTATCGGGATCCATAGCCCGGTCCAGGCGCGAGCGTATCCCAGCTATAGCGGCGCTATCTGGAGAGAGGCCCTCGGAATTCAGGATGGCTCCCATGGCCGCCGGAGCAGCGCTCAGGGCCGCCCTGGCCAGATCCAGAATACAGCACTCCTCGCGTTCCTCGGCCGCCACGAGCTTCTGGGCGGCGATCAATATTGCCAGAGCATCGGGTTCGTAGCGATCGTATCTTGACATGGCCTTCCATTCCCCTCCCGGTCCTGCCGGGAGACGGGCCAAGTTTAATTCGCTTAGGGAGGAAAGTAAAGAAGGAGGACGCGAACGCCTCTTTCACCTTTTTTCGATGCCTTATACCGCGGAGCTATGGATGCGCGAATCACACGGATCCGCGCATCCATCGTCCCGGATCATTCTCCCCAGCCGCCCTCATGGTAGAGAGCCAGGATCTCAGCTGCGGTCAGCTTGCGGTTAAAGAGTCGCACATCATCCAGGGCACCTCTCCACCAGTTCTGGTCTCCCGATTCCCTGTTATCCCGGCCGATGTACAGCGGATACGCGTTGCGGTAGCTGGCGTCGAGTCCCCACGTGGAGAAGAGCGCGCCGTTCACGTAAAGGGCCAGGCCCAGGTCGGTTCCGTCGTAGGTCACGGCGATATTGGTCCATTGCCCGGCCGGGATGGACACTGAGGCGAACGTCACGCCGCTCGAGTAGCCCCAGGTATCCGCGATCAAGTTGATGGACCCCGATGATTCCGTTATCTTGAGCCAATACCCGCCCCAATCGTAGTGCGAGTAGCCCGTGGAGGAATCGTAAAAATAGCGGTTCTTGCACAAGATGGACATGGTTTCGCCGGCTTCCAGGGCCTCCGGCCGTACCCAGACGCTCCACGTCATCGGTGTGTATTCTTGGGCATAGAGATCCAGCGCGTCGCTGTCCGGCACCGAGACGTAGTCGTCGACGCCGTCGAAGCTGTATGCGCTGATGGGGTTGCCGAAGCGGTCGGCCGTGGCGACGGGGCCGCCGTTGAGACTTCCGTTCAAGGCATTGCCGCTGGCGTCAGCGGGGGAATTGGAGAAGGGATAATAAGCTACCAACCCGCTCTGGGTCACCCCGCTGGGGTAGGCCGGCAGGGTCGTGCCCGTCGGAAGAGTGGGGTCCGCGTGCACGCTGGTGTCCACACTCGGGTTGCGTACGGCGATGGCCTCTATCGAGAAGGAATCGCCTGGCTGGGTGAGTGGCTTCCTGCCTATGGACGCCCCGGAGACTGTCCAATAGCCACCCATGGAAAGATTATCCACGCTCGTCCAGGTCCCCGAAACGAAGGCGGCTCCGCCTCCCAGTGCCACGTCGTCGGCGTAGGCAGACTCTGTGGCGTCCGGTTTCGGGAGCGTCTTCATGCTGAGCGCGTTGTCGTCGCCTGACCAGAGGGCGGCTGAGTAGATGGAGCCCTCCACCTGGTAATAGCCGGAACAGTACAGCGCATCGCTCGCGTCCGCGGCGATGCCGTAGCAGCGGCTCTCGACGCCGGCCGGCCCGATGATCCTCGTGTAGACGCTCGACCCGTCGTCCAGCCAGTAGGATGCGCGGTATGTCCCGGAATCGTTATAGAAGCCTCCCGTCAGGACGCCCAGGCCCGATAGGGCGATGTCGTACCCGTAGCAGGCGTTCCCCGAGGCGCCCACCAGGTCCAGGGAGGCCGAGGCCGCGCCCCGCACCCAGTTATAGGCGTGATTGAGGGCGTTGTAGTTGTCATCATAGGTGCCGGCGATGTAGCGGTAGTTCCCGTAAAGGGCCAGACCATTGGCCGCGGCGAAATTGGAGGCGACCGTGAGCAAGCTCGCGGAACCGTTCGTCCACAGGACCCCCATTATCCCGGTCGCATTCCAATCATCTCCTACCACGTAGACATCGCTTCCTGAAACCCGGATGGCCTTGGCGATGACGTTTTGAGTCCCGCTGCCGAGGAGGGTCTGCGTGACCGTGCCGTCCGGGGTCAGTTTCCACCAGACCGCGTTTTACACTGTAGAGGCGTTCTGGCAAACGTAGCCGCAGGCGTAGACCGCGTCCGCCCCGATGAAGACGTCCTTGGCGGCCGCGTTGGAGGCAAGCCCGTCAGTGAGGTCGATCCGCTCTACAGTGACGCCATCGTCATGCCAGATGACGGCGCTGGAATAGGGATCGGCCGGATCCTTGAAGCTGCC
>CAYYCP010000005.1:0-5476 GCA_964470375.1 uncultured Spirochaetales bacterium | reverse complement strand
CGTCATGCCAGATGACGGCGCTGGAATAGGGATCGGCCGGATCCTTGAAGCTGCCTGCCAGGTAGATTCCGTCCTCCGGGACAGGCACGCTGGGCATGCTGACGGGCCCGGCGATGGGAGAGAAGCCGAAGTAATCCTCTGTATCGATTTCCGCGTATGCGGCCACACGGTAATAATAGGTAGAGCCTGCCACCGCGCTCGTATCCAGGTAGCTCGTCGCGCCCTGGAGGGCAGTGCCGACGACCGCATAGGTACCGGTAGCGAAAAGATTGTTCGGGCAGCGTATTATCCAGAACGCATCCTCATTATCGGAGGAGTCCGTCCAGGTCAGGCGGATGCCTCCGGTCTCGGCCGTCGCGGTCAGGGTAGCCGGACCGGCCACAGACGGGGAGCTCCCGGCCTGGGGGATGAGGACCTGCTGCGCCTCTACGGAAAGGTCATCCACGACGAAGCTGCCGCCGAAGTGATCGGCCGACAAGGATGTTGTGGATATCGACAGGTACTCGATCTGGTCGAAGCTGCCGCCCACTATGGACTGGGCGGTGATGAAGACGTTCCCGTCCAGGTAGGCGCCCCACTCCCCGGCATCGCAGTCGAAGACGATCCTCAGGACATGCCAGACATTCTTGGACACTGCGGTTGTCCCGAACTGGACTGTATCAGAATCCACGAAGTAGCTCGCCACGGTGCCGGCCGGCCTCTCCACGAACCAGAGCAGGAAGGCCGTCCGCGCTGTGGCCATAGGGCCGTCTCCCAGGCTGATGCAGAGGGCCCCTCCGGACTGGACATAGAAGGCTACCTCGGCCTCGCCCTCGGCCGCTCCGGGTACCGGGGCGAAGGTCGTGACGGCATCGTCCTCGCCGGCCCCGTGGACGAGCCTGAGCGATGGCGACCTTGCCCCGCCCGCCGGATCATTCACGATTTCAAGCTGGGAACCAGTCCCGTTGGTCATCCCGGACCACGTCGCGCCAGAAGGCATGTTGCCGCTCAGGTCGCCCGTGGCCCCCAGGGGATAGCCGGTGAAGTCTTCCGCGAAGGACGCCAACCCATCCGCCTTGGTGACGGCCACGGAGGCGGATTCGCCCACGTTGCCCGTCGGATCATAGGCTTCGGCCTTGAGATAATGGGTACCGGCCGCGTAGGTGGCCGTATTCCAGTAGGCCTCGTAGGGCGCTGACTTATCCTCGTAGATGGGAGTCCCGTCCACCATGAAGACTACCTTGTAGACGCCCACGTCGTCCGTGGCGCTGGCCTGCACGAGGACAACTCCCGAAACCTGGCTTCCGGCCGTCGGCGAGGTGATGGAAACGCTGGGAGCCTTCTCGTCCTTGCCGAAGAGCCCCGGACAAGCAGAGAAAACTATGCCCATGCCGATCACGCATAATGCCATCAGGATCCTTTTCATGCCCTTCACTCCCGCGGTACGCGCCGCTTCCATTTAGATTCCGAGAGATAGCGAGAAACGTACGAATCCGTACTGCTCGATCCAGCTCTCGTTCTTGAGGCTGGGACTGGCGTCCAGGTAGCGATAGACGAAACCGCGCCTGATCAGGGCGTAGGAGACAGCTATGGAGGGAGCAGACCTCAGGCGCAGGGCGTCCTTCAGGAAGACCAACTCCCAGGAAAGCCCCGCTTCTATCCTCATGTCGTCCAATTCGGTATAGGCGTTCAAATTCTCGGTGGCGCTGATGATCTGCAGGGGCAGGTCGTCGGGCGCGGTCACGCCGTCGTAATTCTTATAGGGCGTGTCGGTCTTCACGTTGACTATGGAATTCCCCGCGTACCAGAGGTAGCGCGCGGAGCCCGAGAGGCCGAAGCGGGATTTGAGGGCGGGCAGGCTGAGCCCCATGCCGAGGGAGCCACCGGCCAGGAAGCTCTCGAGCTCCAGGGTCTCGGCCCGTCGCCCCCAGAAGAACACCGGATAGGTGATGCCGCTCCCCGCCGTAGGCCAGGTGACCCTGTCCATGAAGCGTTCCAGGTCCACGCTCCAGAGGGCATAAGGCGAGAAATAGCCGCCGAGCGATAAAGAAAAAGCGGTCAGGGACAGGCCCATGTCGGCGCCGAAGGTGGGGCCATAGATAAGCTCGCGGCCCCTTATGTCCATGAGGCTCGAGGTGTCCTCCGGGAGCCCGGCCCCGCTTTCGAGTATCCTCACTATGGTATACGTCGTTGCGCTTTCGATATCGAAGGCAGCGTAGGGCGAGACGGAGAAGGCGCCCAGCCCTATCCCGGCGCCAACGAGGGCCCTCCCGATGAGGGCCTTCCTGGACATGTCCCCGGAGACCTGGCTGCCATAGAGCTCGAAGCGCTGATCGGCCGACAGGAGATTCTCCTGCCTGCCCTCAGCTGCCAGGGTGAAGTAAGGTGGAATGGAATATCGCAAGGCGATGTTCTCGCCCACCGTCCCCATGGTGGTCGGGTTCACCCCCACCGAGGCGCTGAAGCCCGGCTGCGCGCCCGCTGCGGCGACCGCGAAACTGGCGAGAACGGATACAAGCATGCCGATGGGACGCGACCTCATCTCGGCCTCCCGATAACGGTATACTTGATAGGATAGAACCAATCCGCGAAAACACCTGTGCTCTATATGGCAAAACATCCCATATGGACTGTTTTTGGCTTTTCAAGAGGGATCAGGAAGGTGATCGGAAGAGAATAGGTCTGGAGGGAATTTCGATGTATTGGAGATTTTTGGCCAGCGTCTCGGTCTATGTATCTAGTCGGTAGTATATCGAAAAATCGGGGAGATTTAACAGAATCGCTCATCTAGTGGTCGGTAATCGGATCTCCCCCAACTCATTGTAGCGATATAAGGCTTCCAACATTCTTCGAAGAACTCATAAGGCGATCAGAAGGCCCCTCAGCCCCTCCGGCCTAGGTACTTCAGGATGGCCGGGGTGAGGAGGCGTATCGTCTCGGCGGCGGCCCGTTTGGCCTCCAGGGCCGAATGCGGAGCGATAGCCGCCTCTATGCGCTCGAGGCGCGCGCTTATTTCGGCCAGGCCGGCCTGGATGCCGGTGTCCCCGTCGCCTCCTGGCCCATCTGGGAATAGTTCTTCTCCCATGCTTGTAAGGCCGGACGAGTCCATGGCCGCGGCTACCTTTCCGGCCATCTTGAGGAGTGAGACCATCTCGCTCTCGCCCTCTTCGACGGACAGGCTCCCGAAACCGTCCTTGAGCTTGGCGGCCTCGGCCTTGAGGAGGGAATAATCGTCCGCGTCTATGGAATCGACGATGAGCTGGACGACGCTCATGTCCTTGGCGAAGATGTAGCCCATGTAGAAGATGATGATGACCAGGACGGCCAGGAGGGTGCCCAAGAGGATGAGCATGATGGCGTCGGCCGATCCCTCCGGGAATCCGGGCCTACCTAGGATTGCTAGATCCAGGACCATGATTCCCGCCACGTAGGTCAAGACGATGGAGACTCCTGTCTGCATGACCCTCTCCTGGATCCAGGCCGAGTCTCCGCGCATCCGCTTGAGGAAGTCGAAGGCCCGCAGGAAACGCAGGGCCCTTACGATGCGGAAGAAGCGCCCTATGCGCACCACCTTGATGACGTTGAGGAGGGGCGTACCGCTGAGCAGGACGAGGAGGCCGGGCACGCTGGCTAAAAAATCCACCCAGCCGAAGCCCTTCAGGAAATAGTCCCTGAAGGGATAGGCCATCAGGCGTAGGGCGAAGTCGGCCACGAAGATCACGGATATCGTGGCATTGGGTATGTCGGCAAAAGCCCGCAGGGGCGTGTACTCCATGAAGAGGCCGATGATGGAGAGCAGCACCAGGAAGGGGTTGGCCGCGTCCAGGACGGCCATGATCCGGCGGAAACCCCGCCGCGCGCGTAACGGCATACAAGCTCCTTACGAACGGTAGTCGACGGAGAACAAGTCGTCGACGCTGACGACATCCTTACGCGATGACAGGAAGCTCTTCATGCTGCTCAGGACTTCGCGCGCCTCGGTCTTGAATTCCGCCAGGGCGCGGGCGCCGATGCCGTTGGCGTTGGCCACCAGCATAGCCCGTCGATCATCCGCCCCGTAAAGCTTTGCCAGCTTCTGACGCTGATCGGGCGCTGAGTCCGCGTACTTAGCAGCGATCTCCATAACCTGGGCCGAAAGGGCCGCCAGGAAGCCCAGCATGAAGCGCAGGGAGGCGTAATGCACGCTGCGCACCTTGCCTATCTTGTCGGTGATGAAGGCGTATAGGGGAGAAGCCAACTGCAAAACCTGCAGGTTTTCCCGGTCACAGCCGTTAAAAAGAGTGTACAGCCCTGAGTAGCAGACGAGCTCCACGGGATCGTCACCGCGCTGAATGGCGCAATGCTTCATGAACTCGACCAACAGCCCGACCCATTTGGGGCTCTTACGCCCCAAGAGATTGCCCAGGACGGCATCGTTCACTGACCGCCGTTGTATACCGTCCGCCAGAACCTCTATTATGCGCCTTCGTTCCGGAGGCGTCTTGCCTCCATTGGCCCTAGTGAAATTCTTGGCGTTCAAGTCGAAGGCCTTTTCCGCCAAGTCGATCAGCTCGGCCGCGGATTGCTCCGGCGTCCTGGAAGCCGCCCCGCCCTGCGCGGCTGTATCAAGGCCGGCCGGCCGCTTGAGACCGGCCAACTTGCTCACCTTGATGAGGTTATAGTAGAGGGCCACGTCCTCAGGCCCCAGCCCGATGGAATCCCGGCGCAGCTTGTCCAGCACGCGCCGCTCCAGGGCTTCGTCCATCTTGGAGAAATCCAGCTTGTCGAGGATACCGCGGAAAATATCCTTATTGATCAGGATCTTTTCCTCAGGCAGGTAGTCCCTGAGCTCCTCCTCGGCCACCGCCCCGCCGAAGCCGCGGCTCAGGATGAGGGGCTTGGAAGGATCAAGGGCCGGCCGGCCCTGGGCTACGCGGCTTTCGGAGCTGCGGGCCCACAGGGGCGCCATCAGCCCCTTCACTCCGCAGATATCCTCGATCTTTCTCAAGAGCTCGGCCGGAACAACCCTGTCCGCGTTCAAGGAATCCGCGATGGCCGTCCCGATGGCCTCGGCCGTCGGCTTATCCACTTTCCCCACCCCCACTATCCCCTGGCCGCCATAGGACGAGTATCTGCGGCTCGGGGGCATGCCTAGATTATAGAAGATGCATGGCAATGGCGCCAGGGCGGGGAGGAGAGCCTTCAGCCGGTAAGGCTTCCCTTGAGCAGATCCTTGACATATTCCACGACATCCGCTTACCTGGCGTTCGGATTGGGCGCATCGTTGAGGAAGGGGTAGTATATTTCCGTCTCCTGAATATACACGGTCATCCCGCCAATGTGCGGCAAACCGGGTATGACAGGTATCCTCATGGGCATGCGTACTTCCAGGAGAGTACGCCGACTTGTCTCAGACTCAGCCTATCTATCGCTCATGCGCCCAAGACCTGCCTGACTTTCTCAGCCAAGGCGCGGATGGAATAGGGCTTGGCTAGGAAATTCAGGCCCTCCTTCACCA
>CAYYCP010000004.1:88974-95370 GCA_964470375.1 uncultured Spirochaetales bacterium | reverse complement strand
AGCGAGCTAAAGCGTCCCGAGCCGTGAGCCCGCATAAGGAGATCGTGCCGTTCAGATCCGTCCTCCAGGGACAGGGCCAGGCTGTACAGGATGTCGGAATCTCCTGGATCAAGGCGGAGGGCCTCCCTGAGTGCAGCCACGGCCTCGGCTTCCTGGCCCTTGTCTCGGTATGCCAAGGCGGCGGTAAAAAGCGAACGGGCCATTCCAGAACGAAGGGGGTCGGGGCCAGACTGGGCACCCGCCGCGGCGACCGCCAGGCAAAGGCAGGACAGGAGTATGAAGGCCCGGTACTGGCGCGGACCGCTCGGCATGGCTTATCCCGTGATCTCCAGGGTCTTGGCCGGGGCCGGCAGCCTGAGGAGGGCGCGGACTTCCTCGTCGTCCAGGGTCTCCTTGGCGATGAGCTCGTCCACCAGCTTGAGCAGCTCCTCTTTATGCTGGCTCAGGATGGACATGGCCCGCTCAAGGCCCCGCCCTAGGATGCGCTTGACGGCCTGATCTATGCGCATGGCCGTATCCTCCGAATAATCCTTGCGCCGGGCTATCTCCCTAGCAAGGAAGATCGGCTCGTCCTCCTGGCCGTAGGTGATGGGCCCCATCTCCTCGTCCATGCCCCACTCGCACACCATGCGTCGGGCCAGTTGGGTGGCCATCTCCAGATCCATTTTTACTCCTGAGGTGGTCTCGCCGTAGACGATGCGCTCGGCGGCCAGGCCGCCGTAGCAGATGACTATACGGTCGTCCGCCCAGGACTTGGCGTAGGAATAGGCGTCCTTCTCCGGCAACGACAATGCCAGCCCGAGGGCCTGGCCATGGGGGATTATCGTCACCTTGTGCAGGGGATCTGCGTGTTCAAGGTAATAATGCAGGAGGGCGTGCCCGGCCTCGTGAACAGCGGTGGCGCGCTTATCCTCGTCCGACATGGCCAGGGATTTACGGGCCACGCCCATCTGGATCTTATCGCGGGCCTCCTCGAACTCGGACATCTCGACCACGGCCTTGTTCTTGCGGGCGGCGAAGAGTGCCGCCTCGTTGACTAGGTTGGCAAGGTCAGCGCCGGATGTTCCAGGCGTCGCGCGGGCGATGCGTTTCAAGTCCACATCCTCGCCGATCGGTATCTTGCGAGCGTGGATCTTCAGGATGGCCTCGCGCTCATTGATATCGGGCATGGCCACAACCACTTGACGGTCGAAGCGTCCGGGTCGGAGGAGGGCCGGGTCCAGAACGTCCGGGCGATTCGTGGCCGCCAGGATGATGACCCCGTCCTTGGTATCGAAACCATCCATCTCCACCAGCATCTGGTTGAGGGTTTGCTCGCGCTCATCGTGCCCGCCGCCGTAGCCGGCGCCGCGTGTGCGCCCGACTGCGTCCAGCTCATCTATGAAGAGGATGCAGGGGGCGTTTTTGCGGCCCTGCTCGAAAAGATCGCGAACGCGGCTCGCCCCCACGCCGACGAACATTTCGACGAAATCCGATCCGGACATGTGGAAGAAGGGAACCCCCGCCTCCCCGGCTATCGCCTTGGCCAGGAGGGTTTTGCCCGTGCCGGGCATGCCCACCAAGAGCATGCCCTTGGGGATGCGCGCCCCCATCTTCACGAATTTTTGAGGATTCTTAAGGAAGTCCACCACTTCCTGCAGCTCGTACTTGGCTTCCTTCTGCCCGGCCACGTCCTCAAACGTCACCTTGCGCTGATCCTGGTAGAGCTTGGCCCGCGATTTGCCGAAGGCGAAGGTTTTGTTGCCGGCGCCCTGCATCTGGCGGAACATAATCCAGAGGAAGACGATGCCCAGGAGCCAGGGCAGGAATTGCAGCAGGAGGAGGCCAAAGTCGTTCACCTTGCCGCCGCGCAGCTTCACTCCGGCAGCCTCCATCTCGGGGATGAGGCCCTCGTCATAATAAGGGATGATGGTCTGGAAGCGTTCCACGTTTCCCTGGGCGTCGGGCTTGGTCAGACCCTGGATCTCGCTCTGCTCCACGATCTTTACACTGTCGACCCGTCCCTGGGCTACCAGACCCTTAAATTCCGAATATGAGATGGCAGCCGTCGGCTGGCGGCTGCTTATATAAAGCATCACCCCAAGGGCTGCAAGCACACCCACGAAGAGCATCAGGGCGAAGCGGTTGCCCTTGGTCGCCTGCGGTTTCCGCTCCTGTCCCTGGGGATTTCCCTCAAAGCCCATGTATTGCACCTCTTTCAAGAAATTCGGCGCCTAGGCAGGCATCGGCCGGCCCAGGTAGGTAGCCGCGCTCGGCGTACCTGTTGGCTCGGCCGGCAAGGACGCCATAGACGCACACGATGCCCAGCCTGTCCTCGAGAAGGGCTACTCCTCCGCCCCACGCGGGCAGGCTCCATTCGCGCAGGAGGGACGAGACCGTCTTGTCCCCGCCGCGCGTGCGCACTGAATCATACGGACGGGGGCTGCGAAGGACGGCCGGCCATAAAACGCACGCCAAGGCCGGGCCCCGGCCGGGATCCGGGGATACATAAAGCCTGATCCTTCCTCCACCGGGGATGTCCAGGACGGCGGGCCCGCTGACATTGAAAAAATAGCCTTTTTTGCCGGGCTGGGCAAGACGCCGTATAACCTCCAGCCTTCCCTTCTCCAGGCGAAACACCAGGCCTTTCCCGCTTATTCGGGCTGCCCGACCATTCGCGGCCGCCAGTGCGAGACGAGCCGAGACTTCCTTTATGAAGGCGAAAGGCAGGCGGGCGCCCTGTATGAGGCTCCCAGCCGCATCCTGGAGGGATCGGATGCGGAGGGCAGGATGCAGAGCGAGCCAGTCCGCAGCGCCGATAGACATCCCATCGCCCTCCGTTTTGAAAAGATCGGCCGTTGCACGCCTAAGGCAATCCTCCTCCAGGGCGGCCTTCTCGCGGAGGCTCGCCAGGGCCTTGGCATACCCTGGAAAGACCGATGCGATGGCGGGCATGAGGCAGGCCCTCAGGCGGTTTCGTAGGAAAACAGCCTCCGCGTTGCTCGAATCCCGACAGGGCTTGACAGCCCTCTCCCCGAGGTAAGCCTCTATCTGGGCGCGCCGTGCGGACAGGAGTGGGCGAAGGATCTCACCGTTGCGCTCGGGGATACCGCGCAAGCCGCCCGAGCCGGAGCCGGAAAATACGCGCATGACGCATGTCTCGTCCTGGTCGTCAGCATGGTGACCGGTGGCGATCCAGGTCCGCCCGCCTTTTGCGCCCAGCCGCGCGGCCTCGAGGCGCAGCAGGGCGTAACGAGCCTCGCGCGCTGCGGCTTCTATGCCGCACCCTCTCTCCGCCGCCGCCCCGGCGATGGCGCCGCGCCCGGCTTGGACCATCCTAAGCGTCAAGGAAAAGCGGTTGGCGAAGTCCCTCACCCTCTCACGCTCATCCGCCATCTCCTCCTCCGGGCGTAGACCGTGGTCGATGTAGACGAGGGCAAGCGTGAAGCCTACATGCCGGGCGGCTTGAGCCAGGCAGAGGGCCAGGGCGCTCGAATCGGGCCCGCCCGAGAAGGCGCAAACAATGGAGTCGGAGGTCTTGACCCCGTGGCGCTTGAGACAATCCTCCACTATGGTCTCAAGATTTCCCGGGTCCACGCGCATGCCCCTCCTCCATAGTACCGTCAAAAAAGGAAAAAAGCCCGGAACGGACAACGTCCCGGGCCCTCAAAGGCGATGGTACGCGAACAAGCCGCAGCCGTTGAGCGGTCAGGCCTTCGATTCGGCCTTGGCCTTGGCCTCGGTCGAGGAAGCGGCGGCCGCACCCTGGGCGGCGGCGCCTTCGGCCGCCGGAGCCGCGCCCTCGGCTGCCGGAGCGGCTTCGACCTTCTCCTCCTTGGCATACTTGACCAAGGCGATGACTGTATCCGGAGAGCTCAGCACCTTGATGCGCTCGTCCAGGCTCAAATCCTTGACGTGGATGGACTGATTGGCTTGAAGCTTGGATACGTCCACCTCGATCTTTTCCGGGAGGATGGTCGGATCGCACTCCACTTCCACGAAGTGGGTGGGATTCTCGAGTACTCCTCCGGCCCTCACGCCCTCGGGCGTGCCCACCAGGTGGATGGAGACGCGCACGCGCAGGGCCTTGCCCTTCTCCACCTCATAGAAGTCCACATGCAGAACCTTGCCCGACAGGATGTCGGATTGCGCATCCTTGACCACCACCAGGTGATCGCGGCCATCGATCTTCAGGGTGACGATGGTACTCTCGGTCAGGCCGTGGTGCTCCTTGACGTACTCCTTCTCATCCAGCGAAATAGACATGGGCTGGCCACCGCCGTAGATGACGGCCGGGATCCGCCCCGCCCGCCTCAGCCGACCGATCGGCCCCTTGCCCCGCTCCGCGCGTACCGCGGCGCTGAAAACCTTGTTCATCTCTTCTACACTCCTTCTCTCTGGCCGGTGGAAGCGTTCATCCCTGGGACGGCAGGATTCGAACCTGCGAATACCGGAACCAAAACCCGGGGGCTTACCACTTGCCGACGTCCCATCGTATCGAAAGGCAGTCAAATCTCCACGTCAGGAGAGTCCTGCACGTTCCCGTTGTCATACTCCGCTAGAATACGCTCCTGCAAGCGCCCGCGGAATTCCGGAGTGATCGGATGGGCCACATCCTTGTACTCCCCTGTCCTGGTCTTACGGCTGGGCATGGCGATGAAGACTCCGGTCTTTCCCTCGATGATCTTCACGTTGTGGATCACGAAGCATTGATCGAAGGTGACCGTGACGTAGGCCTTCAGCTTGCCCTCGCTCGATACCTTGCGGATGCGGATGTCGGTGATCTCCATCGGGTTCTCCTTCCAGGGCTGCAGGGACGATCACCGCTTATTCTACTATGACTTTCTGCCCGCGCGCAAGCAAAAAGGCCGCCTGAGCCCTGGCCCCGCCTGCCGCCAGGGAGTCGGCCGCGTCTCGGGCACGTCGCTCCTCCTCGAACACCCCGTACACGGCGGAACCGGATCCGCTCATGAGGGCGAAATCCGCGCCCGCTCTCATTAGGGCGCTGCGTATCTCCTCCAGCTCCGGGTGGGCCTTGAAAGCGCCCTCCTGGAAGCTGTTGAAAAAGGGCCATTCGCGCGGCCGTCCGCGGTAGGCCATCATGGCCTCTTCCCGTTCCGGGCCTCGGAATTCCCCTTGACGGGCTTTTCCTTCCCGTAAGCAGTCGAGCTCCCGGTAGGCTTCGGCCGTGCCGAGAGGAAAACCCGGATCCACGATCACGAAGGTCAGGTCCTGCCTGGCATCCTCCCGGCTCACCCGCTCTCCACGCCCCTCCACCCAGGCCAGTGGACCGTGGAGGAAAAAGGGCACATCGCTTCCCAGCTGGGCGGCCAGACTGTCCATTGTCGGCCCGTCCAGGATACCGCCGGAAAGGGCGTTCAGGCAGGCCAGACAGGCCGCTGCGTCACTTGAGCCGCCTCCCATCCCGCTGCCCATGGGGATGCGCTTGTCCACTCTGAAGCGCAGGCCGAATCGAAGGCCGCTGCGCTCAAAAAAGAGGCGGCAGGCCCTATCGATGATGTTCTGGCTGGCGGGGAAACCGAAATTTCCCTCGATCTCGACGACTGTCCCGGGCACCCGCTCGGCCTCCACCACATCGGCGAGCGATATGGCCTGGAAGATGGAGCGCAGCTCGTGATAGCCGTCCGCCCGGACAGGCCCCACCTCCAGGTGGAGGTTGAGCTTGGCCGGCGCTTCAGTCCGCGCGCGGCTATACATCGCCGCGGATGATATCCGGAAGGCGGCTAGAGTGTCAAACCCCGCCGCCGGGTCTCAGGTAGTGGCAGCCTACCGAGACCGGATTGGCCATAGCCGCATTGGCTATCAGGGAGGCGGTGAGCACGGCGTTGCGGAGCTCCAGGAGACGACGGGACAGTCGGGCAGAACGGTAAAAACTCTCGATGCGATGATCCAAGTAGTTGAGGTCGGCGATGGCCCTCTGGAGGCGCTTGCGGGTGCGGATGATGCCGGCGTAGTCCCACATGGTAGTCTGTATGTTCTGCAGGTCATGGCCGATCAGGATGGGGTCGGCCGCTTCTTCGTCGGCGGGGAAGACCCAACCGGGGATGGATCGCAGGAGGGCCTGGGACAGATCGGCCGGCTTGGCGGCTGCGTGGGCTCCGGCCCGCAGGCCGAATACCAAGCCCTCCAGGAGGGAGACCGAGGCCAGGCGGTTTGCCCCATGCACCCCGGTGCAAGCGGTTTCGCCCACGGCGTAGAGGCCGTTTACGCATGTCTGGCCATCCATGTCGGTCTTTACGCCACCGCAGAAATAATGGGCGGCGGGCACCACGGGTATGGGCTCGCGGGAGATATCGATGCCGGCTTCTCGACAAGTCTGATAGATGGAAGGAAACCGTTCAGCCAGATCCACCTTCATGTCCTTGCAGTCCAGGAAGACGTAGCTCGAGTCGCTGG
>CAYYCP010000004.1:85090-88874 GCA_964470375.1 uncultured Spirochaetales bacterium | reverse complement strand
GCCAGATCCACCTTCATGTCCTTGCAGTCCAGGAAGACGTAGCTCGAGTCGCTGGATTCCATCTCCAGGTAGATGGCCCGGGCCACCTGATCGCGGGGGGCCAGGTCGCGCAAACCTGGCTGGTAGCGTTCCATGAAGTACTCGCCCGAGCGGTTCATCAGCCGGGCGCCCTCGCCGCGCATGGACTCGGAGATGAGGAAGCGCTTGATATCGCGGTGGAAGAGGACGGTAGGGTGAAATTGGAAGTATTCCGCGTTGACGATTTCGGCCCCGGCCCTATGGGCCATGGCCACCCCGTCCCCGGTGGCCCCTGGGGGATTGGACGTGTGCAAGTAGAGGTTCCCCGCCCCGCCGGTAGCAAGGATGGTGGCCTTTGCGAAAAATGGCGTGACCTCGCCTGTATTCTCGTTGAATACGTAGGCTCCAAGGGCGCGCACCCTTTCATAGCGCTGTTGAGGGTCTTGTGAATGATGGGTGTTCGTGATGATGTCGATGGCGCTGGAGGAGGGGAAAAAGGACAGACTCTCGAGCCCCTGGGCGTAGTCCAGGAGGCGTTCCTCTATGGCCGCCCCGGTCCTGTCCTTGACATGGAGAATGCGCCTCACCGAGTGGGCCGCTTCGCGGGTGAGGTCGGCCTGGCCGTCGCTTCCCCGACAGAATGGCACGCCCACACGCTCGAAGAGAAACCCCCTGACAGCGGCAGGGCCTTCCCTGGCGACGATGCGCACAGCCTCCGAATTGTTCAGGTAGCTGCCGGCCCGCTCAATATCCTCGGCCAAGAGCGTCGGCGAATCGCCCTCCCCGTCGGCCACAATGCCCCCCTGGGCGTAGCGCGTATTGCACTCGGAGAAGCTGGATTCCTTGGAGAGCAAGGCCACCCTGGCCCCCAACTCGGCAGCGCGTATGGCCGCGGATAGGCCGGCTATGCCCGTACCGATCACCAGAAGGTCAAAGCTCTCGCCCTTTGGACTCACGCCCGGCCTCCCTCGATGCGCAGGGAGAAGTCAAAGGTCCGAACCGAATGGGTCAGGGCCCCGACCGAAACGCGGTCTAGCCCGAGGGCCGAGTATCTCCCCACCCGCTCCAGATCCATATTGCCGGAGGCCTCGAAGATGACCGCCCGCTCCCTTGGCGGGCGCGGCAAGGCCAGGGCCGAAAGGCAGTCCTCCTCGGACATGTTGTCGAGCATGATCCAATCAACATCCAGTTCCAGGGCCTTTTTCACGTCTGCAACGCTGCGCGCCTCCACTTCGATAAGGAAGCGCGAGCCGTGGGCTCGCCTGACCCTGGCCACGGCCGCTTCCATCCCCCCGGCGGCATCCTGATGGTTGTCCTTGATTAAAACCATATCGTAGAGCCCCATGCGATGGTTGCCGGCCCCGCCTGTACGCACCGCATACTTCGCCAAGCTCCGATAGCCCGGAAGGGTCTTGCGGGTATCCAGCACTATGGCCCGGCCCTTCGCTGAGGCTTCCTCCTGAAAGAGCCTGGCCTGGCTGGCTATCCCGGAGAGGTAGCCCAGAAAATTGATGGCCGTGCGCTCTCCCTTGAGGATGGCAAGACAGCGCCCCTCCAGCTCGGCCACTGCCTGTCCGGGTATAAGTCCCTTCCCGTCTTGGAGGAGGCTCCGGCAGACCATATCTTTATCAATCCTGACGAAGACGCGATTGAAGAGCTCTATGCCGCACAGCACGCCGGTATCCTTTGACAGCAAAACAGCCCGCGCCCTGTCCTCCGGGGAGAAAATGGCCTGGCTGGTGACGTCGCCGGCCACCCCCAGGTCCTCATCCAGGGCCATGCCCAGGAGCTGGTCGAAGTATCCGTAATCCATGAGGCGACTATACGCCGGTGGACGAGCCCCATCAATAGGCCCGGGGAAGCCCCGCGGACCCTTGCGCGGAAGCCCCTCCTGGCCCATAGTATGGCCATGGACCAGACCGCCACGGACTTGATTACGTCCGCTTTCCGGGATGTACTTGCCGAATCGGGCTTTACTAGCCCGGTCGTGGAAACTGCCCCTCCGGATGGGATCGGCACGCATGACCTGCTTTGCTCTGTAGGTTTGGCCGGAGGCCTCTCGGGCTTCCTCCTACTGGGTTTCTCCTCCGCCGGCCTGGAACGCCTCACCAAGCGGATGGCCGCCCACTCAGGCCTGACGGCGGAGGAGGATCACGCCCAACTCCAACGCGAGGCCGCCGCGGAGCTAACCAACCAAATGGCCGGCCGCGCCGTCAACGCCCTGGCCCGCCGCGGCCTTGACTGCATGATCACCCCACCGACCCTCGTGGCCGGGCATGCCCTGCGCGCCTCCTTGCCGAATCTGGATGACCGTACGCTTTGGAAGGCCGTCGCCGGGGATGCGGATTTCGATATTTCGCTGCATATCCGAAAAAAATGAAAAGACCTAGAATTCAGTTGACAGACCTCGGAAGTCTCTTTTAGATTTGCAGGGTCAGCAGCCC
Organism: uncultured Spirochaetales bacterium; assembly: GCA_964470375.1. Lineage (GTDB taxonomy): Bacteria > Spirochaetota > Spirochaetia > Treponematales > JBGSOB01 > CAYNQK01. Next base: position 86,412 of record CAYYCP010000004.1, on the reverse strand, counting down.
GGGCTGGATCAGCAACCCGGGGCCGCGCCGGGATCGCTCCTGGCCGCCATTTCAAGGAGGGGATAGGGTATGGTCCCGAACGACTCGCTCTTGATCGCCGATGAAGCTCCTGGATTGCTCCTCTGGACGCTCGCACCCGGAAGCAAGCTCCCGCCGCCCGCCATCTTGATGGGTGAAGACTTCGACGACGACGATTTCGAGGAGGACGAGGATTACGAGGACGTCGAGGAGGACGACTTCGACGACATGGACGAAGAAGAAGACGAAGAGGGCTTCGAGGAAGACAGCGAGGAAGATTTCGACGACGAAGAAGAAGATGAAGATGAAGACGAGGATGAGGACGAAGACGAGGATTTCGAAGACGAGGAAGAGGACTTCGATTATGACGACGACCTCGATTACGAGGATTTCGACGAATAGCCCTTCTTAACGCGACAGCCCAGCCTTAGGCCCGTCCTCCCATGGACGGGCCTTTTTCTTGGCGTCCAGCTGGGGAAGGTCCACTTGATGGACGCAACCGAGAGCGAGTCTATCTGGCGTGTTTTTCCCGGGCTGGATATGCTCAAGAGGCGTCCACAGATGCTGCAGGCTGGGCAGGCTCGGCGAAAAAGCGGGCGGGGGCCTCGAACCAGAGGCGCTCCAGGTCATAGAAGGCCCTGGCGCGCTCGGACATGAGGTGGATGACGATATCGCCGCAGTCTATGAAGCTCCACTCGTCCTCATCGGCTGCGGTGTGCTTGTGGATAGTCTCGAGGCCGAGCTGCTGCAGGCATTCCTTGATATGGCGCATGAGGCCCTTCAGGTGGGTGGAGCTGGACACTGTCGATATGATGAAAAAGTCGGTCCAGGTGTTGAGAGCCCGCAAGTCCAGACTGACCGTATCCCTGCCCTTATGGGCGGCTATCAAGCCAGCGAGCCGGGCGACCCGCATATCCTCGTCGGACGGCTTATCGCGTGACGTATCTTCCACTGAAATCCTTCCCTAGAATGAGGATGAAATCCGCCCAGCCCTCGTCAGGCCCCTCGGTTTCCGAACCCTCTTCCCGGGAGCCTTCCTGGACATTGTCGCAGTGGATGACCTGGGCCACAGCCTGGGCCACCTCTCCGTCGCCAAGCCGGTCGATCAGCATGGTCTCCTGGTAATCGTCGCGTTCGGCATTGCCTACAGCCAGGATCTCATAGCCGAAGCTCTCGTAGAGATCAGCGGCCTTCTTGGCCAGGCCTTTGACGTTGGTGCCGTTGCGCACTTCAAGGGTGAAAATCCTGTCTCCCTGGCCGGATCCGTCGGCGTTCACAAGGGCGTTCAAGTTCTGGCGCACGAT
>CAYYCP010000004.1:63222-84990 GCA_964470375.1 uncultured Spirochaetales bacterium | reverse complement strand
CTCCCTGGCCGGATCCGTCGGCGTTCACAAGGGCGTTCAAGTTCTGGCGCACGATATCCTTGAGGAGGTCGCCGTTGTAGTGCGGGAAGAGGAGGCTCTGCCCGTCGACCTGACGCACCGCCCCTTGTACGCGCGAGGGCACGATGCGGTCCACGTCCAGATCAGCCATGACTGAGAGGAGTCGCCTGAAGGCGGCCCGCCCGAGGTTGCCGGACATGCGCGCGTGTATGCTCGGCAGGACCTGGCTGGAGGTCAGGTAGGCCGAGTTCCCGGCAAAGCGCCGCAGCAGGGCCAGGAATGCCTTCTGCCGGCGGATCACCAAGTCGTTCTCCAGCTCGTTGGGATCCTCATAGGTGAGGTAGTCGCGCACCTTCTCTCCGTCGAAGGCCCGCGCTCCCTGGGGAAAGAGCACGTTGCCGCCGGGCGTCTCCAGCTCGACGGGGTTGGGGATGAAGAGCTCCAGCCCGTCCATAAGGTCGGCCAGTTGCCCCAGCTGCTCCAATGAGATTGTGAAATACATGGGGATGTCGGTGGCCAGGAGGTCGGCCACCTCGGCGCGATAGGGCTCGGGATCCTTGGCCTTGAAAAGCGCCGATATCCTATCCACGCGGTCCAACGAGTCTATTTTACGCCCGGTTTCGGCGGGTATGTCGAAGAGGGCCGCCCTTCCGGTGGGCGGATAAAAGAAGAAAGCGCCGGTGAACAGGGGCTGTTGTCCGTCGTGGAGCACAAAGAGGATCTTGAGAATCTGGTCGTTCTTGAGCGCAGCTTCCACGGCGTCCGTACGCAGGTACATAAGGGCGGCTACGGTGAAGGCCGCCAAGACCAACGCGATCAAGATCAGGAAGACTGCTGATTTATCGAGCTTGAGCGTCTTCACCGCTTTTCCTCGTCACTTCCAGATAAAGCTCCCGGGATTCGGGAGCCAAGCCCTGGGCGCCGTATTTCCGTTCGGCCCGCTCGAGCGTGGCCGCTATTGCGGCGTCCAGGTCCCCGGACAGACATACATCGCGAAGCTCCTTCCCCACTCCTTTCCGGCCCGGCTCGGCCTTATCGGCCAGGAAGACGACCCGCGCGAGGCCGCCCATGCCGGTCCGTCCCAGCGAGTGCCAGCGCACGGCCTCCAGCACCTCCTCATCCGCCAGTCCGAAGGATTCGCGCAGAATCATCTCCGCGGCCGGTCCATGGCGGAGCTCGGGCTTGTCCAGGAGCAGGGCTCCCAGGCCCGGCCCGCCCCCGGAGCGGAGGCGGAAATCGCAGCGGCGCGCCAGGCGCAGTTGCACCTCTGCGGATATGCCCTTGGCCATATCATGCGCCAGACCGGCTAAGCCGGCGCGCTCCGGATCCAGTCCGGCGGCTTTGGCGATAGAGCGCGCGAATTCGGCCGTGGAGAGGCTATGCGCCAGGCGCTTGGCCGAGACGCCGGCGCGAAGGAAGGATTCCACGCCGGTTTCGACGTCTTCACGCCGCATACAGCCCCCGCGAGCGAATGTACTCGAATACCCCGGCCGGCACAAGGTGCCTGAACGGCCGCCCCTCACGGACACGTTGGCGCACCAGCGAAGAGGAAATCGGCAGGGAAAGGTTGTCGATTTCGATATGGGGCCACGGGAAATTCCCGGGAGGGTCGCCGGTACGCCTGGCCAGCACGATCCTGGAGGCAGCGGCGATGCCCTCCGGATTCCTCCAGGAGCTGAACCCCGCGGCCAGGTCGTCCCCTATGATGAGGTAGGGTTTCTCCGCCCCAGGCCGCTCGCGTGCAAGCCAGGCCAGGGTGTCGATGGTGTATGACACTCCGCCGCGCGTTATCTCGCAGTCCAGAACCTCCAGGCGGGGATCATCCTTTGTCGCCAAGGCCAGCATCTCAAGCCTCTGGCGGTCGCTGGCACCGGTGATCGGGTCCTTATGCGGTGAACGAGCTGCCGGTATGAGGCAGGCGCGCTCCGCTCCCAGGATGCCCATGGCCTCCTCCAGGAGGAAGAGATGGCCCCAGTGGACGGGATTGAATGAGCCGCCTAGAATCACTAAGCTCATTCACCGCCCCCGCCTATACGCGCGCGCATCTCCTCTTCCTCTCTCTCCTCGCGGGCCTCGGCCTCTAGGACGAATTCCAGGAAGGCCCGCTGTACCTCCTCCAGGCCGCGGCGGGCGAAGACCGACATGCCCATGACCCTCTCGCCTGGGAGGCGGGCCGCCAGGGAGGCCAAACGTTCCTCGGCTCCTTCCAAGTCGAGCTTCGTGCCGATGATAAGGCGCGGCTTGGCGGCCAGGTCGGCGGAGAAACACTCCAGCTCCGAGAGAAGGATGGGAAAGGCCTCCAGGGCTCCTTCCTCCGAGCAGTCGATGAGGAAGGCCAGGGCCCGCGTCCTGGAGATGTGCTTGAGGAAGCGGATGCCCAGGCCGGCGCCCTGGTGGGCGCCCTCTATGATGCCGGGGATGTCGGCTATGACGATGTCGCGTTCGGCGATGCGGAGGACGCCCAAATTGGGAATCTTTGTGGTGAAGGGATAGGGGGCTATCTTGGGATGGGCGTTGGTGAAGGCGTCCAATAGAGAGGATTTTCCGGCGTTGGGGAAGCCCACCAGGCCTATGTCAGCCATGATGTTGAGCTCCAGGCGCACTCGCGCCGACAGGCCGGGCTTGCCGGGCTGGGCGAAGCGCGGGGCTTGGTTGACGCTGGTCTTGTAATGCACGTTACCCCAGCCGCCATTGCCTCCCTTGAGGAAGACCCAAGACCCGGAATCGTCTGAAAAGTCCTTGAGGATCTCGCCGGTATCGGCGTCCTTGACCTGGGTGCCGGGAGGCAGCTCGATAACCATATCGGCCCCGTCACGACCGTGGCGCCCCTTTCCCATGCCGTCCTGTCCGTTTTCGGCCGCGTATCGCTTGGCGTGGCGCAGGTGGGCCAGGGTGCGCAGGTTTCGCCTGACGCGAAAGACCAGGTCGCCGCCTCGGCCTCCGTCGCCCCCGGCCGGACCGCCCTTGGGAACATATTTCTCCCTGCGGAAGGCTACGCAACCGTTCCCGCCCTTGCCTGAGGCGACCTCTATCATGACTTCGTCAGCGAACTTGATCATTTGCAACCGCCTGGGCCGGCAGAGACGACAAAGCCGCCCGGCGCATGGCCCCGAGCGGCTTCTTCCTCACCGCGCCGACCGTTCCGCGGCGCCCGTTCATCAGTCCGCGCCGGCCAGGGGCTCGATTCCGGCGTACTTGCGCCCGCGATACTCGGTGAAAACCACCTTGCCCTCGGCCTTGGCGAAGAGGGTATCGTCCTTTCCGCGCCCGACGTTCTGCCCGGCGTGTATCTTGGTGCCGCGCTGACGGATGATAATGGAACCGGCCTTGACGACCTGGCCCCCCGCCACCTTCATGCCCAGGTGCTGGGGATTGGAATCGCGGCCGTTCTTGCCGCTCGCGCCCTTCTTATGCGCCATGGCTCTCCCTCCGTGCCTCGTTGATATCCACGCTGATCCGTCCCGGAAAGTCACGCTCCAGGCCGGCCAAGCCGGTCAGGAGGAATTCCGTCATCCCACGCAGCCTCTGGGCCGCTGCGGGATTCACCGGACCTATCTCGAACTCCAGGCGCCCCGGGGCCTCGGCCCTTCCCGACGCATGGCCGTCGCTTATCGATTCCGCGCACTCCCAGGCCGTCCGGGCCAGGACGCTGAAGGCCGCGCAGAGCGGATCCGCTCCCGCTGGCCCCAGACCCGCGTGCCCCTCGGCTTGGAAGGCCTTCAAGACCCCCTCACTGTCCAGGACGACCCTGGCCTGAATCAAGGCCGGCCTAGGATGCGACTATATCCTGGACCCTGATCATGGTGTAGCCCTGGCGGTGTCCGTGGGTCCGGCGGTTGTCCTTCTTGGGTATGTACTTGAAGACGATTATCTTCTTATCGCGGATATGATCCTCCACGACGGCCTTCACCGATGCCCCGGCCACATAGGGCTGACCCACCTTGACTGATCCGGAATCCGAGAGGAGGAGGACGGAATCGATATCGAGCTTGCTGCCCTTCTCGGCCTCTACGCGGTCAACACGCAGGAGGGCGCCCTTCTCAGCCTTGTATTGCTTGCCCTTGAATTCGATTAAAGCGTACATGTCGTGGAACCCCTTGCTTGGATCGGCGTTGCGCTGTCAGCGCCGCGCCGGCCCCCCCAGGCCCCGCGGACGGGGAAATCGCCCCTCGGGGAGGGCATGAAGCGACCCGAAACAAATACAATAGAAGGATATGGCCTGTCAAGCGGCGCGGAGGCGGAGAGACGTCAGGGCTTGACGAGGCCTTTCAGGCGTTCCAAGGCCGGGAAGGGCAGAGCCAGGCGCTTATGGCGGGATGCCAGACCGCCCAGGACCCTTATGTCGGAGCGTCGGCAGCCCAGGGTCTCGGCCAAGAAGGCCACCAGGGCCTCGTTGGCCCTGCCCTCAACGGGGGGAGCGCTCAGGCGCACCAGGTACTCGCCGGCCCGCATGCCCTCCAGGGCGTCCCTGGGCGCGTTCGGGATCACCTTGACGAGGACTACAGCCTCCCCTTGCCCCCCGCATCGATCTGGCATCAGAAGGACCTCTCGTCCTTGATGCTCAGCCCTCCGGACTGTTCGGTCCAGACGATGAAGGCCTGGCCCTTCTCCAGGCTCTTATGCACGGCGTTGCCATAAACGCTGCGCAGGACCCCGGCACGACGGGCCGTCTCGTCGTCGGCGGCCATGGCCATGATCTCGTCGATCCGCCGGTCGAAGGCTTCCTTTGACATCCCGTAGACCTGGTCCTCCTGCCGCGAGAAGAGATAGGGCCGGCCCGCGGCGTCGGTGAATGCCAGGCGCCTGCCCTGGGCCTGGGGGAGGAGCTCGCTGAATGCCCGGTAGGGGATGGCCAGGTTGCGCCTTTCGCCTGATTCTATGCCGGAATAAGCGAAGTTGAGGACGATGGCGTCGAAGTACAGCTCCCTTCCGGGCAGGCTGAAGGTCTCCTCGGCCACGGGGCCGTCGTCTTGGTTCGGCCCGTAATATTCAATCCGATAGCTCGTCGAGGCCGGGCTGCGGTCAAGGCATTCGACGCGGGCTACCCTGGAGCGGCCCTCCACGTTTCTGAGGGCCAGAGAATACTCGCGCAGTCTTTCCTGAAGGTCCAGGAAGTCGGCGAAGCGCGTCACCGTTCCCGAGAGGGCCACCGCCAGTGCCAGGACGGCCGCGGACATGAGCATAGTGGGGACATTGGCGAGGCCCCAGGCGATGATTGAGGCCAGCTCGGAGAAGACGGCCGCGCAGCCCTCGGCCCAGCCGGCCTTCTTGCCGCCCGCTGCCAGGAGGAGGCGGCGGGCGCGCACGGCCCCGGCCAGGCGGAGGAAGAGGAAGATGGCGGCCGCACAGAGGAGGGCCAGGAGGCCCGCGCGGGTCGTGAAGAGGAATACCAAGGCCCTGGAGACGGCCAGGGCGGCCCGCATGGCCGGGGAGTCCATGCCTCAGTCCTCCATCACTTCCAGACCGCCCTTGGCCCGGGCGATCACCTTGTAGACCTGCCCGACCCTGAAGCGGCCTATCTCAGCCACGTCGTGCAGGGCCGATCCGAAGCCCGCCTTGCCCAGATCCCCTGACTTCACCGAGGCAAACAGCTCGGCCAAGGCCCTTCTGTCCGCAGCCTTCATGCCGGCCGATCCGAAGATGGCCGGGAAGCCGGCCTGGTCATAGGCATCATAGAGGCTGACCCCCTGTGCCGCGGCCACCTCGTCGCTGAAGAGGGAGGCCGGGAAGGCGATAAAAGAGTCGCCATGCTTGAGCACGGCGAAATCCAAGAAGAGGCTGTGCCCCTCCAGACGCCGTTCCAGGACGCCCACCTCCCTGCCGTCCAGGTCGTAGAAGCGCAGGCGCAGGGCCAGTTCCTTCTGATCGCGCTCGAGGATCATGAAGCGCAGGGGCATGCGCTCCTCCTCCAGGGCCGCGATCGCCTCCTTGAGCCCCTCCAGGCGCTGGCGCTGGAGGAGGACCAGGACGCTCAGGATCCCTCCCACGAGGACGATGAGGAGGAATGCCACCAAGAATATGCGCCCCGCGCGATGCCCACCCATGTTCAGCCCCCTATCAATTCGAGGAAGGCGTCCTCGTCCAAAATAGCGACTCCCAGCTCGCGGGCCTTCAGGTTCTTGGCGCTGCCGGAGCCCGGATCGTTGGTCACCAGGTAGCTCAGCCCCTTGGTGACGGAGGACTTGGCCGTCCCTCCAAGGGCCCGTACGCGAGCCTCGGCCTCGGCCCTTTTCATGCTTTTCAGCTCGCCGGTGAAGCAGAAGCTCTTGCCCGCCAAGGCCCCTCCGGCGGCTTCCGAGACGATGTGTAAACGCCCCGTTGCCAGGAGGGCGTCCATCTCACCGCGCAGCTCCTCAAGCCCCCCGCGCAGGGCCGCCGCAGTGAGCTCGCCCACTCCGTGAATGGCCGAAAGCTCTTCGGCGGAGGCCGAGCGCAGAGCCTCCAAGCTTGCGTAGCCGGCTTGAACGAAGCGCTCCGCGATGAGGATGCCGATACCCTCGATATCGAAGCCGGCCAGGAACTCGGGCAGGCTGACGCTGTCCTTGGCGTAGAGGTTGCGGAGAACCTTGCGCGCCGAAGTCATGCCCATGCGCTCGTAGCCGGACAGCTCCTCGGCGTCAAGGCTGTAAAGATCGGGAATGGAACGGACGCGTCCGGACTCGAAGAGCCGCTCAGTCAGGGTCTCGCCGAAGTCGCGAATATCCAGGACCGAGATCCACTTCAGGATCCGGTGGAGGATGCGCTTGGGGCAGGCTGGGTTGGGGCAGTAGAGGCGCGTACCCTCGTCAACGAGGGCGGAGCCGCAGGAGCATGTATCCGGCGCCGGGATGGGCGCAGCTCCAGGCGGGTTCTCCACCAGGGCCTCGATCTTGGGGATGATCTCGCCGCGCTTTGTGATGACGATGCGCGATCCCAGGCGCAAATCCAGCTTGCGCAGCATATCAGGATTACAGAGATTGGCCCGCTTCACCGTAGTGCCCATGAGGGGCACCGGATCTATGACGCCGATGGGGGTGTAGGTAGCCCCCGATTCCGACCATTCCACCCGCCTCAGGACCGATACGGCCTCCTCGGGCGAGAACTTATAGGCGATCTGACGTTCCGGGCGCGCCCGCCGCATGTCCTCGAAATCGATTTCCTCGCCCTTGACCACCAGACCGTCGATGTCGTAGGGCAGCTCCGGGCGCAGGGCCATCACCCTGGCGCGGTAGTCGTTGACCTCCTCGGGGCTGGAGAAGGCTTTCTGCGGGACCACTCGGAAACCCTGAGCCTCAAGCCAGGACAGCTTATCGGACTCGCGTCGGAAAAAACTCATATCCTCGGAATGGGCCGCATCGTAGCAGATGACCAGGAGCTTGTCCGCGTCCTGGCCGTCTTTGCGCTTCATCAGGCCGTTGGCGGCGTTGCGGCAGTTGGCAGCTTCCGGGAAGAATCTCTCCTTGACCTCCCGCTCCATGATCACCTCGCCGCGCACGCCTCCGGTGAAAGCAGGATCTATGGCAGGCGGCACCCCTTGCATGCGCCGCGCGTTGGCGGTGATGTCATCGCCGCGCTGGCCGTCTCCGCGCGTGACAGCCCTCTCCAAGACTCCGCCGCGGTATTGGAGCTCCAGGCTGGCCCCATCCAGCTTGTACTGGACAAGGTAGAGGGGATGGGCGGTCTTGGCCGCCCACTTCAGGAACGTCTCGGGATCCGTAGCCTTGGCTTGGCTGCCCATGGGTATGAGGTGGGCAGCCTTGGGGAAGCCGTCGGCATCGTCGCGGCCCACTTTCTGGAGGATGGGATTGTCCGGGTCGAGGGAGCCCAACTCATCCCAGAGAGCGTCGAACTCCTGGTCCGATATCTCGGCCTGCCCATTGTAATAAAGGTCCTGGTGCCGGCGGATGAGCTTCTCAAGCTCTTCTATTCTGTCCTTCTCGGCCTTCGACCGCTTCATCAGTCCACCGCCAATACAATCAGGCGGTCACCCGCCCGGAAAGCGCGGCGCTCGTCCTTATGGGGATTGAGGTGCACGCCGAAGGACTTGGAGGGATCCTGGGCTTCTGCGGCGACGCAATAGCCTATGGCCGTCTCCCCGCGCCGGGCCGCAGCCTCAAGGACGGTGGCGAAATTCGTTTCAGCCCCGGGCTTCAGGTAGCCCTCCACCGGCTTCAAATAGATCTCCGAGCCTCCGGCGTCCAGCAGGTCCTCGAAAACGCTCTCCAATCCCGGATTTTCCGCGAGCATAGCCATCATGAGCGAAAGGATGCGATCGCTGACGATGAAGTCGTCCGCCTCGGCCGCGTCAGCCAGATCGCGGTTGCGGATATCCAGGATCTCGCTGACGATGACCGGATCTCGTCCGGACTTCCTGGCAATATCGCGCAGGTGAAGAAGCGTGACCAAGCTGCGGGCGTCCGCCCTCTCCACATCCGGCTGATCCTGGGGGCTCATGACCACTACCCTGTCGTAGCCGCAAGGATCCAGGGATTCCAGGAAGGCCCTTGAGCAGGTATCGCCCACGCAAAGTTCCAGGACCTGCTTTGCCAGGTCCAACCCCGCGAGCCCCTCGCGCGCCCGGTCGTCCGAGGCCGCCACGGTCACCTCGCTGCCGGCCGCCGCATAGCCTTCCAGCTCACGGATGATGAGGGGCACCTTCCAGTTCCAACCCAGGATCAGGGTGCGCTCCGGATCGGGCGCCGTCTTCTCCCGCGGTGCCTGTGACAGGAGCGATTCGTCTATTCTAGCCTGCGCGGCGGGGGCTTGCGAGCTGACATCGTCCTGGGCGAGGACTATCAGTTTCTCCCCGCGCGCGAAGCGCCTATCCATGGGAGGATTGAGCTCGGCCTTCCCGTCCGCCCCGACGACGCCCATGGCGGCCTCGTCGGGATAGAGGAAGAGGGCGTCCCGGTAGCACATCGATTCGAGGCGCGGATCCTCCCGGAAGTACATCTCATTGCCCTCGAAGTCCAGGAGCTCGAGATAGGCCTGGGAAAGGCCGGATTGGCGGCAGCATTGGGCGATGATGCGCGACACCAGTTGCCCCGTCTTTATGATGACCGCTCGGCCCTGTGAGGCGATAGCGGCCGGCTGGAGGTTCGCGGCATCCTCGATCTGAGCTACGATGGGGGCCGTGCCGCCCGAACGCCCCTCCTCCTTGAGAATGGCTAAGAGCGTCTTGATGGTGCGGGCGTCGGGCTCTTCCCGGCCGTCGGCCATGACGATCACCGAGCGGGCGTCTCCCAGGTTGACGATGGATAGGTCGTCGGCCGAGGTCGGCAAGCCCGAGCGCACGATGATGCGGGTCCTGCCGGTCCGTCCGATGCGCTCACGCAGCTCCTCCTCCACCTCGGTCTTGTCGCGCTCCGATAGGATGGCGATGCAGGCGCGACGCTGGCTCTGGTTGGCGATGACGAGCTGCTCGATGATAGGGAAGATCTGACCGGAATAGCCCAGGATGACCGTGTGGCCGCTCTCCACCAGGACAGAGCGCCCGCGCCTGAGAGCCTCCAGGCGTCCCTCCAGCCCTGAGCTCAGAACGCCTATCAGGGTGGACAAAATGAATATGCCGCCTATGGTCACGGCCAGCATGATAAACCTGAAGGCCCAGCCTGAGTCCGCGCCCACTGCCCCGGAGTCAAGGGTGTGTATGAAGCCTGTCCAGACGGCCTCAGGGAGGGACAGGCCCTCCCCGCCCTCGGGACCAATGCCGCTCAGGGCCAGGATGGCCCCCGCCACCAGGATGAGGGCCAGGGTGAGGACCGCCAGGCCGACTACCAGGGCGCCCGCCCCCCTGGCCATATAGTTGTCGAAGGCATAGCGGATCCGCTCCGCCAGGCTGAATGTTCGCATGCGGGTATTCTACGTCAGACGCGCTTTCCCGTCAAAGCCAGCCGTGGTTCAGTCAAGGAGCTGGTAATCCAGGAAGAGGAGTTCCGTCACTTGGGCCACCGCCAATATCTCGTTGAAGGCATCCTTGAGGCGAGCCTTGAGGCGGCCCTCGAAGGCCGAACCCAGCTCTGAGGCCGGCATGGCGCCGGCGATATCCTGGACGGCCTGTCTCAGGGCTCGGCGCTTGGAGATGATCTCCTCGCGGGCGGCTGAACCATCGGCTGCGTAGCGTAGGACTGGGCGTATGACGAGCAGGGCGGGCGAAGGCCCGGATGTCTTTATGCGCATGAGGCCCAGGCCGTCGTATTCCGCCTGCCCCTCGGCCGTCTCCAAGAAGGACGCCGTCCGCGAGCCCTCGTTCCATCCTGCCCCCGGCCGCTTTCCTGCAAGAAGGCCTACACCGGTGAGAATTAAAATGAGTCCGGCCAGGCTGCAAAGGACCGCCAGGAGGGCGCCTACAAGGCCGGACGGCCATCGCACACGGCCCTGCGGCCGACCGGGGTCAACGGCCACTAGACGCTCCGCATGGCCTTGTGGATGAGCACATCCTGCTTGGGCACGTCGCCGTGAGGCGGCCGCGGGCCCGTTTCCACCGCGGCTATGGCGTCAACCACCTCCATGCCACGGATGACCTTCCCGAATACGCAGTATCCTGCGCCTTGGGGGGTAGGACCCTTGCGGTCCAGACCAACATTGTCCACCAGGTTGATGAAGAACTGGCAGGTGGCCGAGTCTGGGGCGTTGGTGCGGGCCATGGCGATGGTGCCGCGCCTATTGGAGAGGCCGTTGGCGGACTCGTTGCGGATAGGCGTGCGGGACTTCTTCTGCTCCATGCCGGGCAGAAAGCCGCCGCCCTGGATCATGAAGCCCGGGATGACGCGGTGGAAAATCGTGCCGTCGTAAAACCCCGCGTCCAAATAGGAGAGGAAGTTGGCGACGGTGACCGGGGCCTTGGCGGCGTCCAGCTCGATCAGGATGTCTCCCTTGCTCGTCGTCAACAAAACGTCGATGGTGCTGCTCATGCCAGCATTATGGGCCCCTTCGGCCCGCCTTGCCAAGGCCTGCCGGGCGGCATCATTTCCTGGGCAGGGAGGGGTTGGCCGCGATACCTATCAGGCCGATGAGCCCGCCCACTCCTGAGAGGGAGATGCCCGTCTCGAGGAGGGGCCGCGTGAGTTCCCCGTATTGTCCCGATTCCGAGAAATAGAGGGAAAGCCCCTGACAGCCCAGGCCCGCCAAGCCGAGCAGGGAGCCGACCCCAAGAAGCACGTTCTTTGCGAAGAGTTGTTCCCTGGCCCTGGCGAATTCCGGGGCTCGTGAAGCGCCTTCTTGAGCGAGGGCGGGCGGGGCCACTGTGGCTTCCTCCTGCAGCCCTACCCTCTTCTCGGAGCTTTCATTTCCAACGGAAACCGCCGCTGCCGCAGAAACAGCTGATCCCTGCCCCCCGCCTTCCGGCGCCAGCCCGGGCAAACCAGGGGCTTCACCCTTCGGGTCCGCAGACAGCGTGGGAGCGGGCCCTTCAGGGAACGACGCGCCGCTCGGGGAGGGGCGCGTGGGAACAGCGCTCTTTGGATCCGCTGGTGCGGAACCAGTCATCGCGATTGAGGAGGCGTACTCGGAGAGGAAGGGATTCCCGGCCCAATAGGTCTCGGTGTCCTTCTTGAGGGCAGTCTGGAAAAGGATCAGGCGGCCGTCCTCCACCCGCGATTCGGCCATGCGCCCTGGGCCTAGACTCTCGCGCGAGATATCGGCGGGTGGAGCGCCCTTGACCGAGGCACTCACATCGGCCTGCCCGCTCAGGCAATAGACTTCCACGCGGGTCTGACCGGCACGGGGGGTTTTGGGCAGGATGACGTCCATGCCAATATCCCCGCCCTTGGAGAAGGCGGCGGTCTGTCCGGCCCGGAGCTCGAAGCCCACATCACCCTCCGGCACGAGTACCCGAGCCCGCCCGTAGAGCATGAGGAGGCCGGCCGGTTCAGTATCACCCAGCCCGCTCAGCCGCACGGTGCTGTTCTCCGCCACCTTGATGAGGATGCGGCGGGGCATGATCAGTATCTCGGCTTGGCTGGAACGCCCTGTTTGGAGGATGTCGCCCCTTTCAAGGACCTGGCCGACAGCTTCAGCCAACGGAATCTCGCGCGTCCCCCTGACGATGGCCAGACTGGCCCCTTGGGAATATGCGATTTCGGCCGAGGCCGTCTGGGCGGTCGCCCTGGTGACGCCTATGAGGCAGCCGAGGATGACAAGGCAAGGCAGAAAGCGCCGGGAATGGCCCAGGAAGGCAAGTGTTCTCTGCATGCATCCTATTCTACCGCGTCCTGGCCATAACCGCAAAGCATGATTCTCTGCCGGGGCTTGTTGCCAACTGACATCCTGACGGGATACTATGTTCCGGATGAATCAGCTGTCCGTAGCCATCCGACCGGCCTTCGCCGACCCGGCCATCGACGCCTCCCTAGCCGCGCTGGATGGGCGCGATGCCGGGGCATGGAGCATCCGCTTCACCCAGGGAGAGGAGTCCTACATCCTCCTTCCGCGCGAAATATCCATCCAGTCTTTCCCCGTTCACCATGATGTCCGCCAGCGCCAGCCCGGCCCGGAATATCTGGCCGCCCTGAGGGCCTTTGTCTCGGAATTATCTGCCGCCCTGCCCTCGGCCCTGGCCGGCCTGGGCTACTTCTTCGATCCAGCAGAGATAACCCGTCCTTGTTTCTTCAAGGTCTACGAGGCCGGCCAACGCCTCTACCTCTACCTTCTCCGCCTGGACATGGGCTATCGCCCCCAGCACGCCCTTGCCGCCCGACGCGGTGACAACGATTTCACGGCCGCTTTTTCAACGCGCAAGCTCTTTTTCGAGAGCGACATCATCCCCCTGGATGGCGTGGAGGCGGAAGGAGGCCGTGCCAGCGCCTTCCTTGTGCGTCAGCTCATCTCACAGACATGGATCGGCGAGACTGGCAAGGGGTACATGGTCCGCGGCATTTGGATGGATATGGACCTCTCCAAGTTCTTCTCCAGGCTCTTCCTCCCTGCCGGGCGCAGTCTCCATCCCTATTACCCTCTGGCATGCAAGTACAAGACCGTCTGCCATGCCTGCCTAGCGATGAGCCCGGAGGGCCGCAAGGCCTCCCTTGTCCCCTACGCCAGGGCCCTGGCCTTCCTGGGCCCGGCCATACCGGAGATCCAGGCCGCCCTGCGCGGCCGCACCTTCTCGGAGTCCATCCCCGAGTTCACAGCCCTGCGCGCGCGCGTGCCAGCCGAATGGACCCAGGCATGGTCGCGCATAAGACTAAGGCCCTACTTGAACGAGAACGATCAGAAGGAGTACCTGGTTGAAGCTTAAACCTCTTCAGCGCTCAGACCTCAAGGGCATGCGCGTCACCGTGATGGGCCTGGGCCTCCACGGGGGCGGTCTGTCGACGGCCCGCTTCCTGGCCCGCGAGGGAGCCATCGTCACTGTCACTGACATGAAGGATGAGGCCGCCCTAGCCGGCTCCCTGGAAGCCTTGGCCGGCCTGCCCGTACGCTTGGTTCTTGGACGCCACGAGATCGATGATTTTTCCTCGGCCGACATGGTGATGAAGAACCCGGCCGTGCGCCCGGACTCTCCCTACCTCAAGGCTGCCAAGCGCGTGGAGACTGATCTGTCCCTCTTTCTGCGCTTCTGCCCGGCCTCCCTCATCGCCGTGACCGGATCCAAGGGCAAGTCCAGCACCGCCAGCGCCATCCACTTCGCCCTGGCCGAGTCCGGACGGGAGACCTTCCTGGGCGGCAACATCACTGTCTCGCCGTTGGAATTCCTACCGCGGATACGCCCTGAGAGCGCCGTAGTTCTGGAGCTCTCCAGCTGGCAGCTGGGCGACCTGCGCGGCATGGGCCTTCTCAGGCCCAAGGTCGCCGTGCTCACCTCCATCATGCCTGACCACATGAATCGCTACTCCTCCATGGACGAGTATGTAGCCGATAAGCGCCTGATCTACGCCGACCAGGGCCGGTCGGACTGGACGGTCTGCAACCGTGACGAGCCCTACGGCCTGTCCTTCGGCGCGGAAACCCGGGCCGGCGTCCTATGGTATTCGGACCGGCCCCTCCCCGAGGGCCTGGACGGGGGATGGCTCCGCGAGGGCCAGGGCATTGGACGGCTCCGCGGTGGCTCCGAGGAGATCTTGGTGCCTGCCGAGACCCTCGTCCCCGGACGGCACCAGCGCAAGAACCTCCTTGCAGCGGCCCTCGCCCTGAGGGCCTTCGGCCTAGAGTCCCGTCAGATAGCCCCGGCCATGGGACGATTCCCGGGCGTGGAGCACCGCCTCGAGCTCTTTCACGAAAAAGACGGCGTCAGGTACTATAACGACTCGGCGGCCACCATACCCCAGGCGGTGGAGGCGGCCGTCCTGTCCCTCTCGAGCCCGATCATCCTGATAACGGGCGGCACGGACAAGAACCTTGACTTCACTGTCTTCGCGGCCTTCGCCGCCATCCCCAAGCTCATCATCCTCCTGGCCGGCAGCGGGACCGACAAGCTTATCGAGGTGCTGAAGGCCGAGGGCCGGGACTTTGCAGGCCCCTTCGAAGACTTCAGCGCCGCCGTAGCCCTGGCCGTCCAGGAGGCCGCCCCCGGGGACGCCGTCCTCCTCTCCCCGGGCTGCGCCAGCTTCGGCATGTTCCTCCACGAATTCGACCGGGGCAACCGCTTCAAGGAGCTCGTCCGCTCCCTGGCTTAGCTATCCTTGGCTCGCCGATAGGAGATCGAGGCGTAGCCCACGAATTGTTCGGCCTCTTCATCGGCCGGGGATGTATCCGCGTCCAGGCTTGTGGCGTAGGCGTTCAGGTGGCCCGCGCGGGCTCCGCCCTCGGCGGCGAAGGCCATGGCCGATAGCACGGCGCCTGCGGAGCAGGCGGCCGATTCGCGGTTCCCCATAGCCAATGTCCCCTCCCCGTCCATGGCCAGCATGGCTTGGACGATGCGCGCGTCGTTCACGCCCCGCACCCACTCAAGTGCCCGCCTTCCCCGGCCGGCCGGGGTGAAGCCGTAGGCCTCGCCGTAATGGGTGAGGTCGGTCGAGCCTATGGCCGCCGCCCTCAGGCCGCGTCCATAAGCCAGGCGCGCCACGACCTGTCCTAGTCCGGCCGCCGAGGCGTCGTTGGGTGATCGCAGCCAGAGGAGCCGGGCTTCCGGGAAAAAGGCCTTCAGCATGGGCAGGATCACCTCAACCGTGTTATCCACGCCCACGTCCGCTTCCAGTTCCATCTCCCCCGAGAGGGCATCCCGTAATCCGGCCTCGGCCTCGATGTCCCCCAGAGGCGTCTCGAAGGCATCCTCGGGGGCAAGGCGCGGCCGGCTGCCCGGGGGAAGGTGGCCGCCGAAGACGATGAGCGTCCGGGCCCCCTCATCCAGGCTAGCGATGCTCAGGCCCATGAGGGAGCCGCAGTAGTACCAGCCGGCATGGGGGCTCACAGCCGCCAGTGCGTTGCGATCAGGCATCGCCTGCCTAGCTCTGTCGGCGATATCCAGGATGTCCCGGGCGCGCCGAGGATACCAGCCCGGGGGGAGGCGCATCCGCCGTGTCGTCATAAGAAATCCGCCTTTCCCGATTATTTTATAGTGTCGAGGCCCGCCCTGCCATACACTAGGCGGCAGGAAGTCATGCCCGGTACCTGTCCATCCCGCTCAGGACGCCGGAATGCAGGCACCACGCGCCGAACCGCGGCCCGCCTCGTCGCTCGATGAGCGGATGGGTGAGCGGCCGCCAATTGAATCAGGGCATCTCTTCCGGACGATGGCGGTGGCCATGCTAAAAGCCGAATCGGACACTATCGATCGTCTTGCCCGCGAGCGTTTCGGGGCGGGGAGCCTCAGGCCTCTCCAGCGAAGCGCCATCGATGCCATCCTGGCTACAGCCCTGGCGGAGGGTACGGAAGGGCAAGAGCGTTGCCCGCGGCGCCTTGTCATCCTGCCCACAGGCGGGGGTAAGTCACTGTGCTTCCAGCTCCCTTCCCTCCTCTTGCCGGGGCCGAGCCTCATCGTCTATCCCCTGCTCTCCCTGATGGCCGACCAGGCCCGCCGCCTGGAGGCGGCCCGTGTCCCCCACATCCTCCTGCGGGGAGGCCTTTCCCCCGGGGAGCGCTCTGACATCCGCCGTCGCCTCTCCGCGGGCTTTAAGGGCATCATCATCGCCAATCCGGAAGCCCTCCAGAGCCCGGCCTTCGGCCCGGCCCTGGAGGAAGCGGGCATCCTACACATGGCCCTGGACGAGGCCCACACGTTGCCCGGCTGGGGTCGCAGCTTCCGCCCGGCCTTCCTTCCCCTTGGGGACTTCGCGGTCCGCGCCGGCGTTCCCTCCCTGAGCGCCTTCACCGCCACCGCCGCCCCGGCCACCATAGCCGCCATACGCGAGCTTTTCTTCTTGGGCCGGGACTTCGAGACTATCCGAGCCTGTCCAGACCGCCCCAATATCCATTATGAGGTGCGCGCCTGCCTCTCGCGCTCACAAGCGCTCGAGGATCTCTGCCGGAGCGCTCCCCGCCCCATCCTCGTCTTCCGCTCCACCCGCCGCGGCTGCGAGGATCTGGCGGCCGAGCTCTCGCGGCGCTTCCCAGGCGAGGAGGTTTGGTACTATCACGCGGCCCTCTCGCGGAACGAGAAGTCAGAAGCCGAGGCAGCCTTCTTCGCTTCCTGCTCAGGCATCCTCGTGGCTACCTGCGCGTATGGCATGGGCATAGACAAGCCTGATATCCGCACCGTGGTGCATTTCGATCCCTCGCCGTCGGTGGAGGCCTATCTCCAGGAATCCGGACGGGCCGGACGCGACGGCGCTCCGGCTTTGGCGGTCCTCCTGGTGGACCCATCTTCCTTCATCCGCCGTGATGTCCCGCCGCCCAGCCCCCAGAGCATCCTGGCCGAGGAGCGCTGGGCCGAGATGGCCCGCTACGCCTCCCCCCTCTCGGGCTGCCGGCGGGCATTCCTGCTCGCGGCCATGGGGGCGGAGGCTGCGGCCTGTTCCGGCTGCGATATCTGCGACGGAGCGCTGACAGGCGTCTCAGACAGCCGCGCGGCCGTCCTAGCCTGGGCCCGTCGACAGCGCCGGCGCTACGGCTGCCGCGAATTAAGCGCCCTCATCGCCTCTGGCATAGGTCCGCCCAAGCCCCGCCGGCTCCATGACGCGGAGGAAGCCGTGACGGCCTTGATCGCCTGCGGGTCTCTTCGCCTCCTACGCCGCCGGCCATGGAAGGGACGCCTGGCTGTCCAGTCTGAGGGCGGCTCAATCCTTGAAGGATTCGCGGGCCCCTTCATCGTTCGCATCCTCCACGGCCTTATCATTCTTTCTTCGGCGTTTTCCGCCCTTAGGTCCGCCCTTGCCGCCGGCCTTGGCGGAATTCTCCCCCGCCGCCTGGGCGGAGGCCGGGCTGGTACCTGCGGCCGCCGCCTGGGCCTCGGCCTTGACGCCTCCGGGGGCCTTGGCCTCTCCCTGACGGCGGATCAAGCGACGCACCAGGGTTCCCGTAGAGCGGGGTCTCTCAGCCCGACCTATGGCCACATAGCGCACTATAGCCGCAAAGACCAGGAGGACCGCCAAAGTCAGCAGGGATTCCCAGCTCAGGAGAACCTCAAGGATCAGCCCGAAGTCTTCCTTGGAAATCAAGAGCCCATCTCCGGCAGTGGCGCGGCCGCTCCAAAGCTGGCCTCGCTCTCGGCTTCGTTGTCGGGGTCGTAGGGCTGGTGGTAGAGGAACTCGTAGAGGCGCCGGCGGGTTTCATTGCGCAGCTCTGAAAATTGCAGGCCGTAATATACCGTGCGTTCATCCGAGTAGCGGCGCATGATCCGGGCGGTGCAGTGGGCGTGCCAATCATCAAGCTTGATGATCAGGTCTATCAGGCTTTGGTTCTTCAGCACCACGCTTAGGTTGCCGTGGGGCATGGCTATCAGCATGCCCGAGGCCGACACGTCGACTACCGATGCCTTGAAGGGATCGCGTTCCTTGCTGACTGCTTGATCGTCGAAATAATTATGCGTTTTAAGGAAGTATGCCAGTATATGGGCGAACTCCCAGCTCAAATCCACCGCCCCCAGGTCCAGTGACACCTTTCGGTCCCCCTGGTTCTGCATGAAGACGTACCCTACGACGTACTGATAATAGAGGACCGGCGTCCAGATCTCGGAGTGGATCTCCCTGGCGGTCTTTTCGGCTAGGAGACGCTCCATGCGCGATCCCGATATGAAGATCTCCGTACCCTCGTAGTCCTCCTCCATGGCCTTGGTGATCAGGCGCCCCTCGGGGTAGGGGTCCTTCACCGGCAGCCCGGAGCGGGTCGAGGGGATATACAGCACCTTGCCCAGCTTTGAGACAAGGATCTCCTCGAAGGATTCGGGCTTGCGCTTACGGAACATGATAGTGCGGCTGTCGCTGGACATGGTGGCGGCCCGGGCCCGGAAGCTCTCCACCAGGCTGTTCATGCTTGAGAGGTCGAAGGCGTCGTTATAGGGCGGCAGCTCCACCGCCGAGTACTCCTCGCAGATGGGGAAGTTGAGGGTGAATTCCCCTGACTGAAGGAAAAAGTCGACGCTCATGCCGCGAGGCGGGGGCATCCGTACGAATTTGCGTTCCAGGCCCCGGCAGGCTGATTCGGGCACCTCCAGGTACAGGCGCTGGCCCTCCACCTTGGCCACCCGTGACTTGAAGGAAAAGGCCTGCCCCCGGAAGTGGAGATAGCCCGAGACGCGGTCCCAACTCTGGAAACCTTTCCAGTCAGGGTGCCCTTCGAGGATCAACCCGTTCCGGTCCATATCCAGAATGACGCCCTTGGCATGGGTGTTCTTGTTGTGGAGGCGCAGCGTGATGCGGTCGGTCTGGGCGGCCTTGAGGACGAATTCGAGCTCGACTTTGCTGATCTTGGTTGCCATGCCGACGAGTATCCCCCTATAGGATTATAGCACGCCAAATTGGCCCTTGGAAAGCGAGCCGGCTTGGGCTAGGATGGTGCCATGGACGAACTCAGGCTGCGCGAGCAGGTGGACCTCATACGGGAGGTCTTCTCCTACCAGAGCCGCTTTGACGGCAAGACCATCGTCATCAAGATCGATTATCCGGTCATCGAATCGCCTACCTTCCCCATGCTGATCCGCGACCTGGCCGTTCTCAGGCAGACCGGCATCCAGGTGGCCATGGTGCCGGGGGCTAAGGAGCGCATCGACGAAGTCTTGCAGCGCTATGGGGTGGAGACGCCCTTCCATCAAGGCCGGCGCATCGCCACCCCCGAGGCCATCCCCTTCGTGAAGATGGCCGCCTTCGATGCCGCCAACCGCATCATGACGCTTTTTTCGGCCCACAAGGTCACTACCGTCACCGGCAACTTCGTGCGTGCCCGAGCCATCGGAGTCATCGATGGGGTGGACTATGAGGAGTCCGGCAAGGTCGATCGCATCGATGTCGAACCCCTTACCGAGCTCATGCGATCCGGCATGATCCCGGTCTTCCCCTGTATCGGCTGGTCGAGCGCGGGCAAGCCCTATAACCTCTCAAGCGACGAGCTGGCCATCGAGGTGGCCGAACGCCTACAGGCGGTCAAGCTCTTCTTCGTGGTTCAGGGTCCGGGCTACTCCACGGACCGCTTCAAGGTCTCCCGCGATGTGGAACAGGCCCCCGACGGGCGCATCATCCGCTTGAGCATCGAGCAGGCCGAACGCTTCGTCGAGGCCAATCGCGGCGCCGCGGCCGAGGAATTAGCGCGGGTGGAGCTGGCCGCGCGGGCCTGCAGGGGCGGTGTAGAGCGCGTCCACATCGTAGACGGTACCATGGAAGGTGTCATCCTGAAGGAGTTGTTCTCCTCGCTGGGCATTGGCACCATGGTCTACGCCTCCCCGGCCGAAGCCTTCCGCCCCCTCAAGGGCAAGGACATCCCGGACGTCCTCCGGCTCATGGGCCCCCTGGTCCAGAAGGGCATCCTCAAGCCCAGGAGCGAGGAGGACATCCGCGAGAAGATGGCCGACTATTCGGTATGGGACTCGGACGGCATGGTCCAGGCCTGCGGAGCCCTCCATCCCTATCCGGCCGAATCCGCCGGGGAGATCGCGGCGATCGCCGTCAGCCCGGCCTACAGCCAACTGGGTCTGGGCCGGCGCCTGGTCGGCCACCTCATCGAGCGCGCCCGCGGCCTCGGCCTGACGCGTGTTTTCGTGCTGACCACCCAGACCCAGGATTGGTTCGAGGCCCTGGGCTTCCGCGAGGGCTCCCTAGCCGACCTCCCCGAGGCCAAACGCCAGGCCTACGACCAGCGCCGACGCAGCCAGATCTTCGTGCTTGACGTGGAGGAAGGGAGGCCCTCGTGAAGATCAGCATCATCGAGGTGCCTTTGGATTTCGGGGCCAACCGGCGCGGGGTGGACATGGGCCCATCGGCCGTGCGCTTGGCCGGCCTCAAGGAATCCCTGCAGGCCCTGGGACACCAACCCGAGGAGTCCATGCCGCGCCTGCCCGTGCCCATCCAGGAATTCGAGCAGGAGGGCGACCCCAAGCTGAAATTCCTGGCGCCCATCACCGAGGCCTGCGCCCACCTGGCCCGGCGCGTGGAGGAGACCATGCAGGCCGGCGTCTTTCCCCTGGTGGTGGGCGGGGATCATTCCATAGCCGTGGGCACCTTAGCCGGCCTGGGGGCCTTTTACCGGGAACGCGGCACCACCTGGGGCGTGCTGTGGATTGACGCCCACGGGGACTTCAACACCAACGAGACCACCCCCTCGGGCAACATCCACGGCATGAGCCTGGCCGCCTCGGCCGGGCTGGGCCATCCCGCCCTGACCGGGTTGCACGGGGACTTCCGCAAGGTGGATCCGGCCAATGTCTTGCTGATGGGCGTGCGCGACCTGGATCCGGGCGAGAAGCTCAACATGCGCTCCGCCGGCGTCCAGGTCTTCACCATCAGCGACATCGACCGCCTAGGCATGGCTGAGACGGTCAATTTCGCCATCGAGTACCTCAAGGACCGCGTGGAGGCCCTGCACGTCAGCTTCGACGTGGATTCCATAGACCCCCGCTTCGCTCCCGGAGTCGGCACCCCGGTGCGCGGCGGCCTGTCCTATCGCGAGGTGGGCTTCCTTATGGAGTCTGTTGCTAAGACGGGCTTGCTGCGCTCGGCCGAGTTGGTGGAAGTAAATCCCATCCTGGACGTACGCAACCAGACCGCCCGCCTGGCAGTGGAGATCCTCTGCCGCCTCCTTGGGGAGCGCACCTACTGAACAAGGTGGTCCCTCTCGACCTGGCTCCTATGGCCACCCTCAGCCACCGCGCCCTCAGGGAGCTCATCCTATCCTTCGGGGGAGTCTCGCGCCTCTACGCCGAGATGGCGAGCTGCTCGGCCCTGGCCGGCGGAGGCCGCTTCGAGAACTATTATGTCGATACCCAACCCGTTCCGGAGAGGACAATCGTCCAGCTTGTCGCCGGCTCAGTCGACGAATTCGCGCGTGGGGCCTCGGCCTTGGCGGCCCGCATGGCCTCCGGCTCGCTCCGCCTCGGGGGGGTGGACCTGAACTTCGGCTGCTCTGCGCCGGAGATACTCAGGCAGGGCGGCGGCGCGGCATGGCTCAAGAAAATGGACGAGGCTATCCTAGCCGCCGCCCGCGTGCGGAATATCCTGCCCGGTCTCGCCCTCACGGCCAAGCTCCGGGCAGGTTGGGAAGGCGATCCTGCGGCCCTGCTGTCCTTCTGCCGCGGCCTCGAGAGCGCCGGTCTGGACGGGCTCTGTCTCCATCCCCGCCTTCCCAGCGAGGGTTACGGCCGGACCCCGCGCTGGGACTTAGTAGGCCTCTTGGCGCGCGAGCTGGGCATCCCGGTGACGGGTAACGGCGATATCAGGTCTGAGCGGGACGCCGACCGTCGGGCCGGCG
>CAYYCP010000004.1:0-63122 GCA_964470375.1 uncultured Spirochaetales bacterium | reverse complement strand
GTGACGGGTAACGGCGATATCAGGTCTGAGCGGGACGCCGACCGTCGGGCCGGCGAAACTGGCTGCGCCCGCCTGATGATCGGCAAGGAAGCCGCGCGCCGGCCATGGATATTCGCCCTTATCGAGGCGCGCAGGCGCGATCCCTCGGCATCCATGGAGATCGACCTCCTGGAGACTGCCGAGCGATTCGTCTGCCTCCTGGAGGCCCATCAACCACGGGAATTCTGGAAGAGCCGGGCTCGTAGGTTCTTCTTCTACTTCTGCGACAACTTGCATTTCGCCCACCATCCCCGCGCGGCCATCCAGCGGAGCGAGGGGCCGCGCGAGGCCCTGGCCGTTTTCAGGGCCTACCTTGATGCCAATCCAGACGAACGCATGCGCATTGAAGGTCCCTGAATCCGCCCTTGCGACTCGATCGGTCTCAGCCGACGGCGCCCTTGATCTTTTCAATTTCGTCGCGGATAAGGGCGGCCTCCTCGAATTCCAGGTTCTTGGCATGTTCCAGCATCTCACGCTCCAATGAGCGGATGAGCTTGTCGCGCTCCTTGGGGATGAGGACGTTGTAGGATTTTTTGAGCAACTCCACGGAATCCCCTATCACGGCCCGCTCCTCCTCGTGGTGGCGCTCCAGGATGTCGCTGATGGCCTTCTTCACGGTGGCCGGAGTGATGCCGTGCTCGGCGTTGTAGGCCAGCTGACGCTCGCGCCTGCGATTGGTCTCCTCGATGGCCGAGCGCATGGCGTCCGAAATGCGGTCGGCGTACATGACCACCTTGCCTGCGGCGTTGCGGGCTGCCCGCCCGATGATCTGGATCAGGCTGGTGGCCGAGCGCAGAAAACCCACCTTGTCTGCGTCCAGGATGGCGATGAAGGACACCTCCGGCAGGTCGATGCCCTCGCGCAGGAGATTGATGCCCACCAGCACATCGTAATCCCCTGAGCGCAGTTGCTTGAGGAGCTCCACGCGCTCGATGGTCTCGACCTCCGAGTGGATGTAGCGTACCCTGAGTCCCAGGCCGGATAAGTATTCCGATAGGTCCTCGGCCATTTTCTTGGTCAGGGTCAGCACCAGGCTGCGCTCCCCCTTTGCGCAGCGGGCGCGGATCTCGGCGTAGATGTCCTCCATCTGGCCCTCGGCCGAGCGGACCTCGATCTCCGGATCGACCAGGCCGGTCGGGCGTATGACTTGCTCGACCACCTGTGTCGAGCGGCCTATCTCGGTCTGGGCCGGAGTTGCCGATACGCATACCATGCGCTCAACCAGGGCCTCGAACTCGTCGAAGCGCAAGGGCCGGTTGTCCATGGCCGAGGGCAGGCGGAAGCCGAAGTTGACGAGGGTGGATTTGCGGGCCCGATCCCCGGCGTACATGGCCCCGATCTGGGGCAGGGTCACATGGCTCTCGTCTATAAAAGTAAGGAAGGGCTTGGGGAAATAGTCGATGAGGACGGATGGCCGTTCGCCGCTCGCTCTCCCGGATAGGGGGCCGGAGTAGTTCTCTATACCCGGACAGTAGCCCATCTCAGAGAGCATCTCCAGATCGTACTCGGTGCGGGTCTTGATGCGCTCGGCCTCCAGGATGCGTCCGTCACGCTGCAGCTCGGCGTAGCGCTCGTCCAGCTCGGCGCGGATCTTGCTCAGGGCGGCCTGAACCATGGACTCCGGCATGACGAATTGCTTGGCGGCGTAGATCACTGCCGCGTCCAGCTCCTCGAGCACCTTGCCGGTCAGGACGTCCTGGCGCCGGATACGCTTGACCTGGTCAAAGTCGAACTCGATCCGGTAGGATTCGTTGACGTAGGATGGGCATACCTCCAGGACATCCCCACGCACACGGAAACGCCCGCGCTCCATGACCGCGTCGTTGCGCTCGTACTGCAGCTCCACCAGGCGGCGCTTGACTTGGTCAAGGTCAATCGTCTCGCCCAGCCTGAGCTCCAGCTTCATGTCCCTGTAGACCTCGGGGGTTGCCAGACCGTAGATGCATGAGACGGTGGCGATGATGATGACATCCCGCCTCTCCATCAGAGAGCGCGTGGCCGAAAGCCGCATGCGCTCGATCTCGGCGTTGATGGAGGCGTCCTTCTCTATGTACAGGTCGCGCGAGGGCACATAGGCCTCAGGTTGGTAATAGTCGTAGTAGGAGACGAAGTACTCGACGGCGTTGTCAGGGAAGAAATCCCTGAACTCGCGGTAGAGCTGGGCCGACAGGGTCTTGTTATGAGATATGACCAGGGCCGGCATCTGCACGGCCTCGATGATCTTGGCCATAGTGAAGGTCTTGCCTGAGCCGGTCACGCCTTTCAGCGTCTGGCAGCGATCGCCTCGTCTGACGCCATCGGACAGGCGTTCTATAGCTTGGGCTTGATCGCCCGCCGGACCGAAGGGTGCCACGACTTTGAAGGCTTTCATGAACGCCGAGGATAGCCCCGATGGCGGCCGACTGTCAAACCGGTTTGCGCGCACGCAGCCGATGGCCTATGCTACTTCCATGACACCCTCTCGGCGCACGCCCCTGTTCGGCATCATCGTTTTCCTGATTTTGGCCCCTTCAGCCATCAGCGCGCCCATGGCCACGACTGCGGCCAAGCCCTTCGAGGCCCCCCTCCTCTATCGCCCCGGCGACGATCCGGCATGGGCTGATCCCGGCCTGGACGAGTCCGGCTGGATCGAGCCGCCCGGCCGCATCGCGGACACCGCCGCAGGCGGAGGCTGGTACTGGCTCAGGACGCGTCTGCCCGCCGCCGCCTGGGAGGGCGAGTCCTACCTCGGCCTGGGACGGTTCTACTCGGCCATGGAAGTCTACCTCGACGGGGATCTCATCGCCCGTCTGGGCTCCTTCCCCCCCTCTTTCCGTATCCAGAATAACCTCTCCTCTGTGCTCCTCCTCCCTTCCGCCCCCGGCTCCAGCCCGGAAGGGCGCATCCTGGCCATAAGAGCCTATTCGGACACACCCTCCCAAGCCATCCCGCCCTTCAGCCTGCTCAACCGGAAAAAGGCCGAATTCACGATAGTGGTGGAGAACTTCCTCAATTCAGGCCTTTACTTCAGCCTAGGCTGGCTCTGTCTCATGGCCGGCGCTATATTCCTCTTCCAGTGGCTGGGGCGCCGCGCGGACATGGACAACTTCCACTTCGCCCTGGCATCCATCTCCATAGGCGTCTACTTCATCGAGATGGGCACCCTCCATCCCCTCCTTCCCCTGGCCCTGAACCGGGCCATCGCCAAATCGTTGCTGAGCCTATCGATCATGTCCCTGGTCCTCTTCTTCAGGTCCCACTTCCGTCTCAAGGACCGGGCTTGGATCAAGATCCTGTGCTACGCGAACGCAGCCCTGATGACCGCCCTCTTCCTCTGGGCTGGCCCGCGCATCGATCGCATGGACATGGTCTTCACCCTCTCCCTCCTGCCCATCCTCGGGGCTATGCTCTACCTCCTGGCCCTTGTGCTTCGCCAGCTAAGACGGGGAGACCGGGAGGCTTGGACGATCTTCATAGGCGTGATCCTGGGGGTAGGCTTTGGCTGCCATGACGTGATATTCGTCCTGGCCGGCTCCGAGCCATTCGCCTGGCTCCAAGGCTTCGGTTTCTTCGCCCTGAACATGTCCATGTTCGTCTCCCTATCCAGCCGGGCTGCCCGCCAAGCCCTCGACCTTGAGCGCTCCTCCGTGGAACTCGAGCGGCGTGGGCGTGACCTAAGCGCCCACGCGGATCGGATGCGCCGGGCCGCCCGGGAAGTAGAGGCCATCTCTGGCGAGATAGCCCTGGGCATCCGTTCGGCGGCCTCGGTTTCGGCCGGGCTCGAAAGTGGATCGCGCATGATCAGGGGATCTCTGGGCTCCTACCTCGAGCTTGTCCGGGGCGTTGACACCGTGGTCGACAAGATGTTGGGCTCAGTCTCATCGATGTCCACCCGGATCGATGACCAGGCCACATTGGCCAAGGAAGCCTCTGACTCCCTGGAGCGCTTCCTGGCCGAGCTCGAATCCCTATCGGTCTACGCCGAGAGCACGATGACCTTCGCCGGACAGTTGGATGGGCTTTCCGAGCGCGGGGCCGCCTCGGCCGGGGCCCTTGCCCGTGGGATGAGTTCAGTCAAAGAGGCCCTGGACGATCTTGGCCCTGTGGTGGACGCGGTGGACGACTTCGCCGAGCGCTCCTCCCTCCTGGCCATGAATGCCTCCATTGAGGCGGCCCATGCCGGGGCCGTAGGGCGCGGCTTCGCTGTCATCGCCGGGGAGATCAAGAAACTGGCCGCGGCCTCCTCGGAGAGGGCCCGCCTCATCCGTGCCACGGTGCACGAGGCCGCAGAAAGGGTGGCTGCCCAGCTGGAGGCCAACCGGGGCGTGAGCGATGTCCTGGCATCCGTTTCCGCCAGCGGCTCGGGCGCCTCCGAGCGCATCCAGGCCACCTCGCGCTCGGTGCAAGCCCTGCGGGCCTCGGCTGAGGGTCTCGTGCGCGCCATGCAGGAGCTCAAGGACATGACCGAGGAGCTCAGGCGCGATTCGCTCGCCCAGGCCCAGGGCTCGGCCTCCATCCGCCAGGACATGTCCGGCATGGCCGGGCGCACCCGGGATGTGGAAGGCCTTATCGACGCCATCGAGGAGGGCAACCGCAGCCTCATCGGCGCGGTCAAGCGCCTGGAATCCGTGGCCGGCGGAGGGGAGCGGGCCCTGTCCGAGCTGCACGCCGCCCTCTCCCCGGACGCCTCATAAGAACATGATCGCCGCGCCTGGGAATCAGAGCCCTTCCAGGAGGTAGTCCTGCGGGTATTCCACTGAATACGAGAAACCGATCTTGCGCGATTCGCCAGGCTTGAGACTGAGCAGCCATTCGAACATGTCCTGGCTGTTTTTCTTCAGGCTGTCGCTGTCCTTCTGGTACTTTGGGTCTATCAGTTTGACCACCAGCTTCTGGTCGGTGCTGACGGGCAGCTGGTCCCACAGTACCAGCTCCACGTCCACGCCCTTCTTGTTGGTCACCACGGTCTCGTATTGATAAACATAGCGGTTCTTCTTCTCGAAGACCCCCTGCTCGTCCTTGTATTTCTTCAGGAGCTTGTAGTCCACCTTGACGCTCTCGTCCACGCCCAGATAGGTCCAGAACTCTTCGCCGGGGGCCACCAGGTCCAGCTTGGCCTCGGCCACGAAGTTGCCGTCCAAGAAGACCTTGGAGGGGCCGGGTAGGAAGGGAAAGTCGCTCTCGTTGCGCACCTGGGCCTTGAGGTAGGCGTAGGGCGATAACTTGGGCACGCTGGAATAGCGGAAGGCCGCTCCGAAGGCGCTTTGCGAGATGGTCACCCTGTGCTTGGCGGAGTCGCTCTGGATGCTGGTAGCGCCCTTTATGGCGAAGACAACCGCCACCGCCCCCTTCTTAGCCTCGGCCCCGGCGAAGTCCATCAGGGCTTCCGGTTCGGGGGCCGGGGCCGCTGCGGAGGGGAAGGCGTTGTACATCTGGGCCGCATCCTCCTTGGCCTCCAGCATGGGAGCCGTGGCCGCCTTGGCCCGGCTGGACTGCTGGACCGGAGCCGGCTTATAGATCCTTATGAACCAGGGATCCAGCTCTGGCTGGCTGCCGCCTATCTCCGGGCGGGCGGTGGACAGGGATAAGTTCACCCCGTTCCAGTCCTCGCCGGTGTTCTGGGTGATATATGCGTTATAGGCGATGCTGAGGGTGCGTTTCTCCGAATCCACGCGTATGTCGTAGACCGGCGACCATGAGGGCCCGGCTACCACGTAGGACAGGCTCAGTGAGGCCGTTACGGCCCTGTCCGCGCGCACGACCAGAAGGGCCTGATTCTGGCGTTTCTGGCGTCCGGCGCTGAGGGCCGAGAGCTCACGCTGGATTCTCTCCAGCTCCGCCCGCTGGGCCTTCTCGTCCTTCTCGGCGGCGCGGATCTCTGCATCAAGCACGACGAGCTTCTCGCGGTAAAACTTGGTCATCTGCACCCACTTGTCGGGGTCAAGGGCCGTTGACCCCTCTTCGGCCGAGGTGACTTTGGAGACGATTTTTTCCAGAAAGGCCTTCTCTGACTCGGAGCGGCGCCTACGATCGATGGCGTCCTGGACAGCTGCTTGGCGCTGGTCGCGCTCGGCTTCCATGGCCTTGATGCGCTCGTCCGGGATGGCCGTCAGGTATTTTGTCCTGAAGACGCTGTCCTCTAAAACCAGGGCCCCCTGGCCGCGGGCCTGGAGGCTGTTGGGATCGAGGCGCTCTGGCAGAGACTCGAAGACCAGGGTTGAACGGCCGGCCGGCAGGTCGAGCTTGGCCGTTCGTTCCACTACGGCCCGATCCGAGTAGACCACCACCGATCCGATAGACGATTTCACCGGGATCTCGGTTTCCTGGGCCGCCATGACACTAGCTGCAAGGATGGCCATAAGCGCCGCTATGGCTATAACCACGGATTTCCTCATCACCTTCCTCCTGAGCGGCTGAATACTTCGACCCGGTTGCGGCCCCCGCGCTTGGCTGACAAAAGGGCGGCGTCGGCCCTCTCGAAGAGCCGTGCGCCCTCTCTCTCGCCTGCATCGGCCATGGCCAGGCCCAGGCTCATGCTTATTTTAAAGGCCCTAGCCGGGCTGCCCGGGCTGGCCCTGAACTCCAGGGGCAGGGCCTGGACCCCGGATCTCAGCCCTTCGGCCGCGGCTAAAGCATCGTCCATCGCGTGCACCGAAACAAGCATGGCGAATTCGTCTCCGGAAAGACGGGCGGCCACGGCCTCGGCGCCCCTGCGCCCCAGCTCATCACAGGCTCCGCTGATCAGGGCGCCCACCAGGCCGAGGGTCGAGTCCCCGGCGGCCTGGCCGAATTCGGCGTTGACGGCGTGGAAGCCGTCGATGTCCATCATGATGAGGGCGCATCTCCGCGTCCCGGCGATCCCCCGTGAGAGCCTGGCCGCCAGGGCCTCCTCCAGGAAACGCCGGTTGAAGAGCCCGGTTACCGAGTCCGTGATGGCTCGTTTACGGGCTGTTTCGCCCCAGCGCGCCATCTGGTCCAGAAGCTCGAAGTTCTCGGAGAGCCAGCCGGCCATCACCTCGACCATGGCTGAGGCCATGCGCAGGCCGATCATGGGATGCTCATAGACGATTCTGAAAAAATCGATGGCCTCCAGGGCTAGGAGTTCCACGTCCGACTGGGCCACGCAGGTAGCGCTGCGCGGGGCGTCCTCGATCACCGCCATCTCCCCGAAGAAATCGCCCGGGCCGTAACTTCCGATGGTCCTGAGGCTCCCGTCCAGCTGGACGCTGAAGGCCGCCACGCGGCCGGAGCGCACGATGTACATGGCGCTGCCGCGTTCGCCCTCCCGGAAGACAGCCTCGCCGGCGGGCACCCTCAGGGCCTCCAGGAATGCCCCCACGGCCGCCAGTTCCAGCTCGCTCATTCCGGCGAACATGGAACTGGCGCGCAGAGTCTCGGTCGGGTCGCCGAGGCTCATCTGCGCCCCCCGCTCACCTTGGCCCCCGTCCCCGGTGTCCGCTCAATCCTTCCCCCGCCCTCCTTCCATATCCTCAACATGATCCGCTCGCAGCGATCCATCAATTCCTTGAAATCCGCGCAATCATCCGGCCATAAGCCGTAGGCGCAGGAGAAGCCCAGGGGTGGCAGATCAGGGTCGATGTCCAGGCTGGCCGAGAGGGCCCTCGCCAAGGCCAGGGCCTCATCGCTGTCGATACCCGGCATGACGAGGGCGGTCTGGTTGCTGGCCAGCCGCAAGGCCCACCCCCTCCCCTCGGCCTCCTTGAGGCGGGCGGCCAGCCTCAACATGGCCGCGTCCCCGGCCGCGTGGCCACGACCGTCCACCAAGGCTTTGAAGCGGTCTGGTTTGAGGGTGATCACGGCGCTGGGACGCTCCAGGTGCGCGGGGATCTCCTCCTCCAGGAAGGCCCGCGACCAGAGACCGGTGGACGGATCGGTGTAGACCTGGCGACGCAGCTCGCGGATCCAGGGGGCATTCTCGCGGATGAGTTGGTGGGCCGACCTCAGGCGGGAGGAGACCATGACCAGGGACTTGAGCATGAGACGTGCCACCGTATCGGGTTTTTCGCGGGCGAGCTCGGCCAAGGGAATACCACCGGCGGGAAATTCGATGAGGAGGCAGCCCGGGCCGGCCAGGGCCAGGTCAGTATGGCGACGGCCCACTGCGAAGTCGAAATCCCCCATGGCCTCACCCGGGAGAAAGCGGGCTATCTCTGAGGGTGGACGACCCTCCTGTCCGCGCAGGACCGAGACTTCTCCCTCGAACACCACGTAGAGCCGGTCGGCCTTCGCTCCCGGCCCGAAGACAGCCCGCCCCTCCTGGTAGGCCGCCAGGGCCGAACGCGAGGCGATATAGGCCAGGTCGTCGTCCAGAAGGGAGCTGAAGAGCTCGACGGATCTTAGGGCGGATGGCTCTACCGGTCCGATCATGGCCCCTCCCCTCAATCGAGTATATGGCCCGGAAACACACCCATCAATCCGGCATGACTGAGGCCGGGAGCCTCGCGCGGCCGCCTGTTCCGGCCCAGGCGGCCGATGCCAATCCGCTAGCCATCAAGGCTGCGGCTGCGAGTAGGCCGGCCGCGGCTATGCCCGAACCGGCGGAAGGTCCCGACGTCATGATGGCTGCGAGCGAGGCCGCCCAGCCTGCAACGATTGCGGCCGCCGACGGGAGGAAGGCCTCCGTGAAAATGAGGATCCCTATTCGGCGCCCGTCCATGCCTATCTGCCCTAGCAGGGCCCGCCGCCCTGTGTCAGAGGCCGATCGCATGGCTTGGACAGCGGCATAGCCTGCTGTGCCAAGCAGGAGGCCCAGCCCCCCCAGGAGGAGGAAGATGCCCAGATAGCTCCTCTCCACGGCCGCGAAGGCCTGAAGGCGGGCCGAGGCTGGGAGGATCAAGGCGCCCTCGGCGCGCAAGGCCCTTCCGACGGTGTGTAAAACATCCTGTAGGCCGGTCCCTCCATCATAAATCTCGTCTTCGATATCGATCAGGGCGGCTGAGCACGCTTCCAGGGAAGGATGGATCCGGCGGAAATCCCCGATCCTGAGCACCAGGCCCTCCTGGAAGACCGATGCGGCCAGGGCACCGACAATCCTCAGTCTGAATACCCGACCACCCTCTCCCTCGATGTCGATGCACTGTCCCGGTTTCATCCCAAGATTCCATTCCAGCGATATGACATCGGCCAGGGCCGCCACCTCGCCATCCCCTACCTTCGTATTCAGGACATCCATGGCCGAGCGGTCGGCAACAGCCCCGTCCATGGCAGAGGCCAGATGGAACCTTCCTATCGCCCTGTCCGTATCGATGCCGATTAGGAGGGGCCTGGCCGCCCGGCGGATGCTCAGGCAGGAGGAGTCGTCCCCAGGGGATTTCCAGAGGGGCAGAATCGATGCGCTAGCCGGCAGACTGGTCTCCAGGCGTTCGGGGTCGAAAGGGATGGCTGTCTCTAGGTAAGCATCATAGCCGCCTGTGCCTGAAGCCATACCCTTGGACGAGGCGGCTATGAGCCAGGGGTTACCGCCCACTGCCGCCGCAAGGTAGAAGCCCATGGAGATAAGGGCGAAGGAGAGAAGGGAGCGCTCCCCGCGCGAAGCCATATTCCTCAGGGCCAGCGCGGCCGGGCCCTGCGTCTTGGTGCGGTCCGTGGGCTGATCCAGCCAGTGGAGAAGGCTCGACCATGCCGCCATGGCCGCTGCGATGATGAGGGATCCAGCCCCGAAGCAGGCAAGGGCCGGGGAAGCCGTCCGGCTTCTTATGAGGATAAGGACGATGGCCGATGCCAGGCATGCAGCCCCGATAGCCGCTCGAAATCCCAAGCCACGGATCGGTCCCCGGCCCTTGCCCGCGTCCTCAGCCGCCAGTCCGCGGAGAAGAATGGCCGGAGCCGCGAGTCCCCGGCGCCGGGCGGAGAAGGCGTAGGCGGATAAGCAGGCTCCTGCGCTGATACCCATGGCCGCGAGGGCGGATATCGGTCTCAGGCCCATGCGCAGGACGCTGTCTTGAACCGAGGTGGACCAGGGTCCGTTGAGGGCCCACAGGACGAGTGCCTGATAGAGAAGGCCAAGGGGCAGGCCGGCTATGATCCCCGCAACGGCCCAGGCCCCCAGTGAGAGGAATTCGGCCAGGGAGGCCTGCGTCGGGCTGAAGCCGAGCGCACTCAGGAGGCCGCGCTCGGCGCGCTGGGCCGCCAGGTGAGCGGATATCACAAGGGCCATCAGAATGATGGGCGAGAGGATGAGGTAGAGGCTGAGGCCTGAAAAGAGCCCGGAGAAGGAATCCGCGTTGGGCGACATGTACACGTAGCGGGGGGAGAATGAGTAGCCGGCCTTTGAAGGCCCGATGATGCGCGAGAGGCGCATGGCCCAGGTTTGATGGACCTCTCCAGGCAGGAAGATGGCACTCACTGCGTCTTCCCCGCCGTGGAAGACAGCGGCCGCCCTTAGGGGGAGGTAGAGCTTGGGCGTTCCGCCGCGATCCTTCCAGTAAGCCTCGTCGGCGGGCCGCACCAGACTCATATCTATGTCGATGCCGGGATCCCAGCTGTGGCAGGAGGGGCTGCCGGATATTCCGGGGAAGGGCGCTTCCAGGGCCCGGGCGAGCTGGGAGGGCCGTCCTGATGCGGGTAGGCTTAGGATCGACGAGAGGATCACCTGCAGTTTCCCGGGTACAAGCTTGCCATTTGTAAAAGACCTGAAGTGCAGGTCAAGTATCCGGCCCGGGCCGCAGCCCAGGTCCCGGCTCAGCCAATCCAGAGCCGCGGCCGGCATACCCGGCCCGCCCGTGTCCAGACTTCCGCCCCCCAGAGCGCTGAAGAGCCTCTGGTCCAGGGCACAGATGAAGGCAAAGGGGGATGAGCGCCCGGCGAAGGAGACTGAGTCGGCGAAGTAGGAAGCGGCCGGCATGGCTTCCGGCAGGGCCGCCATGATAGCCTGGACTTGATCTCCCTTCATGAAGATGCCTCTATGGCGCAGGACGCTCATGCCGCCTGCCTCATTCAGGCTGTAGCCGGCCCAGCGCAGATCCCAGGCCTCTTCGAGGGCGGCGTTCATCTCTCGGGCCGCGTCCTGTACGATTTCTCCTTCAACGGGCGCCGCCAGGAGAGCGTCCAGGGAGGCCCCTCCCCCGCGAAGCTCAGACAGTGTGTTCCTGTCGATGAAGAGTAGGGGCCGCCCGGCTGAGGCCGTCTCAAGGCTGAATGATCCCATCTCCTCGGGCCCAATGTCCGGCCCGGTGGTGAAGCGTCTCGAGGTGAAGGCGCGTTTCCCCAGGAAGGGATCGAGTTCGATGCCCCTCCCACGTGAGACTAGGGTGAGGAGGACTTCCTCCCCCTGAACTAAGCCCAGGGCCCGGGCGAGGGCTCGGTTGGGCAGGGCGATTCCACCGCCAAGGCTCGATCCCAGGCCCCTTCTATCTCCCCTAGGCGCCAGGCCGAAGAATCCGGGATCGACGCCCAGGACATCCACTGCGACGTAGGACCCATCCGTTTTACTGAGCTTGCCCTTGGCGATCGCGATGCCCTCGATGCGCATCCTGCCCCCGGCCGCTTGATGAAGACCATCCAAGGCCTCCTCCTCCAGGGGGCCCCAGGGGCAGTTCAGGACAGCCGCAGTCAGCCCGAGGCGCTCAGCCTCTGCCCTTTTTAAGGAAGCCTTCAGGCTGTCCCCGGCGCCGAATGCCCCCAGGAGGACGGCGCAGCAGAGCCCGGCCAGGGCAGCCAGGGCCCAGCCGCGGCCACCTGCCCTGAATGCCCTTCGGCATCCCAGACTCGCAGCCCCGACCAGACCGATCATGCCAAGCGCCCGTCCAAAAGATTGACCCGCCTTCGCATGCGTCCAGCCAGGTTCTCCGAGTGCGTCGCCAGGACAAGGGTCAAACCCTCTTGATCTCGGATCTCCATGAGGAGGCTTGCCAGCAGTTCCGCGTTGGTCGAATCAAGTGCTCCGGTAGGCTCATCGGCCAAGAGAATGGAGGGCCCTAGGATGAGGGCTCGGGCCAGGGCAGCCCGCTGGCGCTCCCCGCCTGAGAGCTGGTGTGGCCTATGCCGTTCCCGCCCCTCCAGGCCCATGCGCCTGATGAGTCCTGAGGCGCGCCTCAGCAATTCGGGTGAGCGCCGCCGACGCTCTGCGGCCCCCAGGGCTGCGGCGGGTAAAAGCACGTTTTCGAGTAGGCTCAGGTAGGGCAGGAGGCGATGTTCCTGGAAGACGATGCCGATGTGGTCGCGCCTGAGGCGGGCGGACTGGGCCGGCCCCATGGCCGAGGGATCCTCTCCCATGATGAGGATCCTGCCGCGGCTTGGTGCGTCCAGGGCGCCCATGATATGGAGGAGACTGGTCTTCCCGGAGCCCGAGGGACCCGAGACAGCCAGCGCCTCCCCGGCCTCGACCCTGAGATCAATGCCCGCCAAGGCCGATACGCCCAGGCCGGGATACTCCTTCCACACGCCCTCGATGGTGAGGGGAAAGACCCTGTCCTGTTTTCTCATACCTTCCTCCCCCCTCCAGCCTCGATCGCCCGGGTATAGGCGGCTAGGGTTGCCTCTGCCATGGCCCTATCCGAAAAAACAGTCTCCACGGCCTTTCTTCCGCGCTCGCCTAAGGCCCTGGCGAGAGCTTGATCTCCCAGGACGCGCTCGATGCCCGCGGCCAGGGATTCTGGCTCCGCGTCTTCGGTGAGGATGCCGCAGCCCGCCTCCTCTATGGCCTCGACGAAGCCTCCGGCGCGGGGCTGGACCAGGGGAAGGCCGGCCGCCATGGCCTCCAGCTGGAAAGCCCCGAATGCCTCGCCCGCGGGAGCAGGCACAGACAGGAGTCCCAAGCCGGCCAGGAAGTCCACACGCGCGACCTTGTCGAAGGCAGCTCTCAGGGTGAGGCCATCCTCGCAACCCTCGGCTCGGAGGAAGCGCTTTGTCTGGGCAAGGAAACGGGCATCCTGGGCTCCCCCGCCCCCGCTGGCGCTCATGCGGAGATCGGATAGACCAGGCATGCGCCTGAGGAGGGCGTAGGCCCTGGCCAGGATCCCGAAACCCATGCGCTGGCAGATGCGCGAGAGGTAGCCGATATCGTGCCTTCCCGGTTCCCCGAGTCGATACTCCGCTGCCCGTATGCCCGGATAGACGACCCTTACACTATCTGCGCTCAGGCGCAGGGCCAGGCGCATGCGCTCGGCGAAGTAGGCCGATGAAGCGATGAAGACGTCGGCCGCCGCGGCCTTGCGCGCTAGAATATCCCAGGCCTGAGGACGCCGCCCCTCGGGCAGCCCATCGATCCAGCTATCCTCGTCCTGGAGGGATACAACGATAGGCAGGCTTAGCTCGGCCTTGATCCGCTCGGCGGGATGGAGGAGGAGGGCGTTGGAGATATGCACCAGGTCGATCCGCCCCAGACCGCGCAGCCAATTGATCAGCTCCCCCAGGGCCTCCTCCTGGAAGGCTCCCCGGCCCTCCAGCATGGAAAAGGTCAGCTCATCTAGGCTTCCTGGATCGGTGGAACCCGAGAGCCGGGCGGCCAATCCAAGAACGGGACGGGAATCCAGGAGGCGAGCAGCCCAGGCTGACAGCCTGCCCGAGCGCGTCAATGAAGAGACATAGAGTGACACCGCCCCCATGAAGACACGGCCCCCAGCGGGTCGCCCGAACTCTTCCTCAGGCAGGCCCAGGTAGAAGGGGGCCACGATCACATCGTGGCCGGCATCGCGAAGGGCTCGCACCAGGGCGGAATCCCGCAGGCAATTCTCGCAGTAGAAGCGTCCCCCGCTCCCAGGGATGATGTGTACAATCCTCATCGCTTTCCCTTTCCGGCCCCCAGGCAGAGAAGATGGCCCCCGCCGTCGCCTAGGAAAACACGCCCGTCCGCTATGACAGGCGGGCAGGCGGAGCCGGCGCCTATCTCGAGACTCCATAGCTCCTTGCCGCTGCGCTTGTCCAGGGCTGTGAGAAAACCGTCCTCGCCTAGGCAGAGAAGGGCGTCCTGGGCCGCCAGTGGAGCCAGCTGGCAGCCGATCCCCAGCTCTGCCTTCCATGCCCGCGATGCGTCCGCCCGCCTCAAGCGGAGGACATGGCCCGCATTGGAGACGATGTAGATGGAATCCGCGTCTACCGCTGGCGGGCTTGGGAAGGTGCCCTGAACCTCGCTGAGGCTGGTTTCCCAGAGAACCGCCCCGCTATCCAGTCTGATGGCCCTCAGGCCGCCCCGGTAATCCAAAGCGTAAGCCGTCCCTGCCTCGATGGGCAGGACGGAGGGGAGGTAGGTTCCGGCGTCGACAGTCCGTGTCAGCATTCCACGTCCCAAATCCACGATGCGTATAAAGCCGTCGCAGGATCCGAAAACGCCCAGCCCGCCGGCCGCGCTGGGCGCCGCGTTGATATATCCGTCCGCCTGGGTCCGCCATACCTCACCGCCCTTATCCAGAGAGAGTGCGCGCAGGATATTATCGTAGGCACCTACTATGAAGAGACCGCTCTCAAGGGCCAGCCCGCCTCCGCTCAGGCGCGCGCCGATGTCGCGCCGCCAGAGCTCGCGGCCATCCCTCCCGTCCAGGGCCATAACCATGCCTGCCGCGTCGCAGACAACGAAAACAGGCGATTCTCTAATGTTGACAGCCGCTGGTGCGGCCTCGAAACGCACCCCTGTTTCCCTTTTCCAGAGGAGGCGCCCCTCGACTCTGTCGAGGCAAGCGAGCCTGCCTCCCGAGGAGAGGGCCAGGACGCGATTGCCAAGTATGGCGCAGGGAGCCGACATAATCGAGCCCATCTCATAGGACCAGATGAGGGAGGGCTTGGAGGAGAGGGAGCTGGCGCTCCTTCCAGCCTGGGCCGCTGAGCCGCGGGCGCTTGTCCATTCCTCGGCGCCCAGGGCTGCGATGCCCGCCGCGAGGGAAAGGACGGCCGTAAGGAGGAAATACCGGCGCTCAGGAGGCATGGACGCCTTCCACGAAGTGCAGGGCCCCGGTTGGGCAGATGGCAGCCAGCTCCCCAGGTCCGGGGAGGCCGTTCCGCCCAAGATGGCCGCTGACTGCCTTGAAGCCTGTGATTTCGCTCTCTGCTCCGCGCCCGCGTAGGCAGAGTCGGGCATCCGCCGGCGGGGAGGCGGCCTCTAGGAGGCGCAGGCAACGCAGGCACAGGATGCACTTCCCGGACTCATAGACCAGTTCTCCCCCCTCCAGCGCCTCACTGCGCCGGCCCGCTCGGCGACGCGGGAAGCCGGACAGAGGCCGGACATCGGGCATAGATTGCGCTAAATCAATCAATCGGCAATCTCCCCGGCGTGAGCAGCCGCAGCTGAGGCAGGCCTGGAAGCGGCTTTGGTCCTGGCCGCTCCAGGCTGACGCGTCAGCTGAGACAGCCGAGGGAAGCCCGTCCGCCAGCTCTTTCAGTTCTTCGCGCGTGGGCTCCGTCAGACATGATTCCCAGATTCGTTGCCTGTGTTCCTCTGCCGACCCCCCGTCCAGGATGCCTTGGGCGGCGTGACGCCCCAGCCTGAAGGCCCTCGCCGGAAAGGCTAGGTCCTTCTCCTCTCCAGGCAACTCGATCAACCCTGCTTGCCCTTCTGTATCGCCAAGGCGGATGCCGGCCCCGGCCATCACTTCCAGCTCCCTTTGGAAGGCCGGCCGAAGATCCTCCCGCCCCTCGGTCCCGGGCAGGCGGAGCTCGAGACTGACTGCATACCCCTCCCGCCTGAGCTTGACGGCGGCGGCCATGGCGGCTAAGCCGCCACGCAGCCTGACTGCTGGTCCTTCCCTCCCACTCTTCGGGCTGATAGCGTCTACGCGGAAACCGCGGTCTATGACTTCATCATGGATAGTGTGCACTGAGCGGATGGGCAGGGCATCATCCAAGCGACCGCGCAGGCAGGCCTTCTCGCATGGACCAGCGCAGAGGAGGCCGAGGATAGCCGGGAAGGGGGCCGCGTCCAGTGTGGCCAGGAAGGAGCCGCGTAGGTCGCCCCGGGCCAGGGCTGCAATCACAACCTGTGAATCTATTCCTGTCGGGCATGCCCTGGCGCAGGGGGCCCGGCAGTCCCCGGCATGCTCTGAGAGGAGGAGGGACAGGGACCTCCGTCGCACGGCTGTGGCGGACGGACTGGCGCTCAAGATGTGCATGCCCTCGCGGACGGTGGTCTCGCAGGCGGGCAGTATCCTGCCGCTCTCCTCATCCTCCACGGCGCAGAGCATGCAGGAAGCCCGCGGAGCAAGGCCTGGAGCATGGCAGAGGCTGGGTATGCTTATTCCCGCCGCCCCGGCCGCCTCCCAAATGGTGGAACCACTCTCGGCTTCGATGATTTTCCCGTCGATGCGGAGGGAAACGCTCACCTGTGGCCTACCTTTATCGCCCCGCGCGGGCAGGCCCGTACGCACAGGCCGCAACGATCGCACTTTTCCCGGTCGATGCAGGCTACCTCGTGGGGCACGAAGGCGATGGCCTCGTGGGGGCATGCCTGATGGCAGCGCGTGCAGCCTATGCAGGCCTCGGCATCGACATAGTAGGCGAAGAGCTCCCGGCAGCGCCCGGCCGGGCAATACCCGGCCGCATGGGCCTCCCACTCCCCGCGGAATTCCGTCAGGGACGAGAGCACTGGATTGGGGGCGTTCCGGCCGAAGCCGCATAGGCTGCCTGCGCCGATGTCATGGCATAGGGCCTCGATGTCCTCCAATACCCCGCTTCCGGCTCGGCCCGCCCGCAATCCGTCCAGAAGGGCTTTCA
This sequence comes from uncultured Spirochaetales bacterium, assembly GCA_964470375.1. GTDB lineage: Bacteria > Spirochaetota > Spirochaetia > Treponematales > JBGSOB01 > CAYNQK01. The sequence continues at coordinate 46,445 of CAYYCP010000004.1, read as the reverse complement.
GGGCAGGCAGACCGGCGCGGCAGGGGCTGCAGCGGCCGCAGGACTCGCCGGCCAGGAAGTCTACGAAAAAAGCAGCGATATCCACCATGCAGTCGTCCAGGTCCAGGGCCACCAGGCCCCCCGAGCCCATCATAGCTCCCTTGTCGCGCAGACTCTCATAGTCTATCGGTACATCGAATGCAGATGCTGGCAGGCAGCCTCCCGATGGCCCACCTATCTGAACGGCCTTCATGGCCCGGCCGCCCTGGGTTCCTCCCCCATACCCCTCCAGGATCTCCCGAAGGCTTGTGCCCAGGGGAACTTCCAAAAGGCCGCCGCGGCGTATCTTACCGGCCAGGGCGAAGGCCTTGGTGCCGCTGCCCCCGGCAGCTCCCAGGCAGGCGAAGTCCTGGGGCCCCCTACTCAGAATAATCGGGACCAGGGCGTAGGTCTCCACATTGTTGACAAGGCTGGGTTGGCCGCGGAAACCCTTCTCCGAGGGGAAGGGCGGCCGCCGACGGGGCATGCCCCGTCTCCCCTCCAGGGCCTCGATCAGGGCCGTCTCCTCGCCACAGACGAAGGCCCCCGCGCCGCGGGCGGTCTCAACGGTGAAGGAGGGCCCCCGGCCTATCACGCTCGGGCCCAGGTAGCCCTCCTCCTCGAGGATGGCGATGGCTGCCTCCACGCGCTCGAGCGCCAGGGGATACTCGGCGCGCACATAGATGATGCCGACCCTGGCCCCGGTGGCCAAGGCGGCTATGATCATGCCTTCAAGCACACGGAATGGATGGGCCTCCAGTATCATGCGGTCCATGAAGGCGCCTGGGTCGCCCTCGTCGGCGTTGCAAATCACGTAGCCCGCCGCCGAGGGATCGCTGCGACGGGCGCTCTCCAGGGCCTCAGCCACCGCGTTCCACTTTATGCCGGTGGGGAAGCCCGCCCCGCCCCGGCCGCGCAGGCCGGCCTCCTGGATCAACTCCCTTATGCGCGCCCGCCCCGTATTGAGGGCCTTATCCAGCCCGGCCATGCCCCCGCATTCTATGTAACCGCGCAGGTCCAGGGGGGAGTAGTTCCCGGCCCCCTCCAAGGAAAAGCGTTTTTGCCCCTTAAGGTAGGCCAGGACATCGGCGTTGTCCAATTCGACGGCCCTGCCCTGACCGCCCTCATCCCCTTCCAGGATGGATCCTGCAAGAGTACGCAGGATATACCCGAGCCCGGCCGCGCTCCCGAGTCCCTCTGGTTTGAAGTGCCTCCGTAGGATCGCCCGGGCTTGGCCGGGGTCCACCCGGCCATAGACAAAGGAAGCCCCTCGCGGATCGATGACGTGAAGAAGGGGGGCAGCGAAGGAGGCGCCGGCGCAGGAGACCCGCTTAATATCCGGGCCGCCCCGGCCGAGGGCTCTCGCTTCGGCCGCGAGCTCGCGGGCCAACTCCAGGGCCCCCGAGGCGGCGCAGGAGGAGCAATCGCAGAGACGCAGCTGGCCCCTGCCCTTGGCGCTCGAAGGGTGGATTGAAAGCTTGGCGGCCCGGGACTCACCCTCCAAGGCCTCCTCGATTATGCGGCCCACATCGGCGGGCCCCACGAATGCCTTGATCTCATCGTCAACGCGTACGGCCGGAGCCAGCATGCAGCAGCCCAGACAGGCGACCTTCTCCACGCTGAAAGCCATGTCCGCGTCTGTGGAGCGGCCCTCCTCAATGCCCAGGGCTTCGCAGAAGGCCTGGTATACTTCCAGGGCGCCCTTGACGTGGCAGGCCGTGCCCACGCAGACGGACACGAGGTGGCGACCACGTGGCTCGAAGGTAAAGCCGGAATAGAAGCTGGCCACACCCTCGGCCTCCTCCACCGAAATACCGGCATCACGGGCGGCCGCTTCCAGGGCGGAGGGCGAGAGCCAGCCCTCCTCGGCCTGGGCCAAGATCAGCTCGTCGATGAGGAGCTCTCGGCCGGAACGCTTCATTTTTCTCCCTCTAAGCAGATAAGTTCACCGGGCGAGCGCAGGTATAGGCGCCCGCTCGCCCAAGCCGGGCTGGCCCTGAACTGCCCTCCCAGATCCATGGACGCGAGCTCAGGCGTGTCGGCTGAGTCCTCCCACCAGAGCAGGCGCCCGGACATGTCGGGCAGGAAGACTCTGTTCCCGGACATTATGGGCGATGCATTCACCTCGGCACCCAGGTCCAGGGACCAAAGCAAGGAGCCGCTGGCCGAGTCGAGGCAGCTCAGGAAGCCGTAGGAGGAAACGGTATAGAGCCGCGCACCCGCGCACAGGGGGCTGGCTACGTCGGGCAGGTCATCGTAACCGCGCCAAAGCTCGCGTCCCTCAGCGGAGATAGCCACCAGGCCGGCTAAGGCCGTGACGGCGTAGACCCTCCCCTCTCCATAGGCCGCCGACGGGGCGGTCTCCCCGCGCATGCAGTTCAGGGACCAGATGAGCCTGCCATTTCCGGCGTCGCGCTCCTCCACGGCCGGGTTGCCCACTACGATGAGCCTTTCAGATGAGCCACGTCGCACGACGATGGGGCTGGCCCAGGAGGGCTCCAGGTCGCGCTCGGCCTCCCAGACGAGCCTTCCACTGGAGCCCTGGAAGGCGGCCAGGAGGCTCCGGTCGGCCTGGTCGAATTGGATGATGACTAGGTCCGCTGACATGACCGGAGATGAGGCGATGCCGTAGGAGTTATCGGGAAGGCCGAAATCCTTGTGCCAGAGGGGCTTCCCATCGCCTGCGCGAAGGGCCAGAAGATGGCCTGAGGCGAACATGGCGTAGACCCGTTGTCCATCGCAAGCCACGCTGGGGGCGCATGGCCCGGCGGCCGGATCTGTCTCGGGCATATAGGGCCGGCGTCCGAGGGCCGAGGCCAGGCTCGTCTTCCAGAGTCGCCGTCCATTCAAAGCGTCGAAGGCGTAGACGGCCTGATCGTCTTTATTGCCACCGCTCAAGTAAACCCTCTTCCCCCATACCACGGGCGAATTGTTGCCCGGGAGGTCGATCTGAGCGCGGAAAGCCACTCTGTAGGCCTCGGGCTGGGCGTCCTCAGCCTCGGCCAGGCCTGCCCTAGCCCCCCTCAGCTGGGGCCATTCGGCCTGGTAGCGCGCGCGCGAGGGATAGGCTCCCAGGCCAAGGGCATTGACAAGACACCGGTAATCCGCGCGGACGTCGCGTGAAACGAAGAATGAAGCCAGGGCGACTAGGGCGGCACCGGAGATGAGGCCGATGCGGATGCCCCCTGAGAGATCCCGATGGTCGCGTGGCGGGGCCCCTACCAGGTTGGGATCGGCCAGGCGCTTGAGGAGGAGGACGCGGCCCTTAAAGGCTGCTAGGGCTAGGCCCAGGGCTGCCAGGAAGGCCAGGGTGAGGAGATCCGTGAGACGGCGCGACGTGAAGAAGGCTCCGCGGGCTATGAGGTCCAGGGCCCTCAGGTCGTTAAGGAGCTCCTCGTCATCAGGGCCGGCTTCCAGGCGCTCGCGGGCCGCCTTTAAGGCCGGCGATTCCAGAGGTGGGGAGGAAGCCATGATGATAGCGTTGACACAAAGGCTGAGGCCGAGAGAGGCGGCCGCCACTGAGAGGGCCAGCCCGGCTGCTTTGAACCCGCGCGCCAAGCCTTCCAGAGTCATTTTTTTTCGCGCCATCAGGGCCCTCCCCTTCCACGGCGTCCCACTGGACAGGTGGAGAGGCAGCGACCGCAGGACACACAGCGCCAGGGATCCACGTCATAACCGGGTTTCCGCTTGTGCTTCATGGCCTTGGCGATGGCGGCCCAGGCCAGGAGGCCGGCGAATGCCCCGTAGAGGAGCATACCTATGTCGATGTGTCGACGTGCTGCGGCAGCCTCTTCTGCCATGGCCTCTATACTCTTCCCAGAAGCCAGGAAGGTGGCCGTGGCCAGGCTTGATCCGCGCTCCAGGCTGCTCTCGGATGCTAAGGCCCTCTCGAGTGCTATGGCTGGATGGAGCGCCCGGAGGAGAGATCGGGCCATCAGCCCCAGGGCTACGCCTCCCGCCACGTAGAGCGCCAGGAAAGCGATGTGCCTCTCCATGCGCCTCCGCGCCTCCGCTCTCTCCCCTGACCTGGGCTCCTTTCCGGGCGGTCGAATGGCGTCCTGGGGACAGGATGTTTCGCAGAGACGGCACTCGACGCAATCGGCGGGGCTCACCTGGATATGCCTGAGGGAGAGGCGGGCGGCCAGGGCGTGGAGGGCGCCATAGGGGCAAAGCCAGCGACAATAGGGCCGGGCGATGAAGACCGATAGGATGCCTACTACGACGCTCATGGCCAGGCCGATGGATGTGAAGGAGAAGCGGAAGAGGCCGACGAAGGGATCCAGGCGGCAAATGAGGAAGCCCGTGCCTGTCGCGGCGCCCAGGACGGCCAGGCCCAAAAAGAGACCTGGGACAAGGGAAAGGGTCTGGTCGAGGGCCCGGGGCGGCCGCAGGGGCTTCACCAGGAGGAAGTCCTGGACAGCGCCGAAGGGGCATACCCCTCCACAGTAGACCCTGCCCAGGAGGAGGCTGGCAGCTAAGGGAAGGATGAAGAGAAGGGCAGCATGGATACCAGCTCCCTGCCCTCCGCCGAGGAGGGCCGCAGCCAGGTTTTGGACACTGCCCACTGGGCATAGGCAGCCCCGCCTCATGAAACCGAAATAGGCTGTGGAGAGAGCAGCGACGCAAGCCAGAAGGAGGCGGCTGCGGAAGCGATAGAGAGCCAGAGCCGAGGCGGTCAGACAAACTAATAGCACTGCTATATCCACGGCCTGCCAGACCCATCCCCGCGGGGCCGGCTGGCTGATCTCGGGCTCGGTGTAGCCGGAGCGGAAATCGGGCCTCGGAAAGCGGTCCTGGGCGGGCAGGATGGCCAGGGCCAAATAGAAGGCCAGGGCCGCCAGGATCCTTCTAGGCATCGGCCCGGCCTCCCTTGAGAATGTAGGGCGAGGAGCGGGGGACGCGCTTGATGGCCCCAGCCGGGCATGCCCTGGCGCAAGCGCACTCGTTGCAGGAGAGACAGCGGTCGTGGCGTATCTGCACGAAGAGGGAGCCGTTGCCGAAAGCCCTACAGGCGCGCGCGCAATTGGAGCAGCCGATGCATAGGTCCTCATCCACCCTGTACTCGAAATAGGGATCCTCAATATATGTCCGCTTTATCGCCCCAGTCGGGCAGATTTGGCTTTCCGCCCCCGTATCCAGGCGCCTGGCCCCCTGGCGCAGATAGCCCGAGCAGAGGTCGCAGTATCCGCAGACATCGAAGGCATGCACGGCCTTCACCGCCGAAGGCTTGAGCACACAGGTATTGGCACAGCTACCGCAGTGCACGCAGACGTATGGATCGATCTGCCACACAGTGTCCGTACTGTTCCCTCGTACCAGGCTGCGGATGACGGCCCCACCTCCCGCGGCTGCCGCGCCGGCACCCAAAAGAAAGCCCATCCCGCGTTTGAGGAACTCCCTCCTCGTCATAGTCCCCTTCCCGCCCATCAAGGCTTCTTTCCCCTGGCATAGGCCAGGGCCTGGGGATGGGCGCAGCCCTGCAAGCCGGGGCAGCACGGGCAGAGACCATCGCCCTCGCAGCTGTCAGCGCTGCGGGCCTTGGCCGCCCCGCCTTGTCCCAGGCTCCTGAGCCCAAGGTAGGCAAGGCCCGCCAGGGCCAGGCAGCGCAGGGCCAGCTTGAGGAATCCGCGCCTGTCCATTCCCTCACCCGAGGGAGGTGACTCAATCATCTTCTCCCAACTCCACGCAGAACATCGTCCGCGAATCCCTGAGGAGGAGACGCGTGCCGGCCAGGGCCATGGGGGCCCAGGCGTCCACGCCCTGTCCCCCCATGATCGAAGCCATGCCTAGGGGGCGGTAAGCCCTATCGCCGGCCTCGATGGCGTACAGGTCCCCCTCATCGTCCAGAACATAGATTTTTCCGTCAGCCAGGAGGTAGGGGCCTATGCCGAAGCGCGACTCCTTACCGCTCGACCAGAGAATCCGACCGTCGGCGGTCTGGCAGACAAGCTGACCATTGAGTTGCCCGGCGTCCTTGGGCATGACTCCGTAGAGACAGCCGCGATAGAATATGGGGCTTTGTTGTTCGCAAGCCAGGCCCTCGGAGGGGCCGCGGGCCCAGATCAGGCTGGCCCCCCATTGGTCAATGCGAAAAAGGGCCGATCCTGCCCCGTAGCCGGCTGTGAGGAAGAGACGCCCGGAGCCGGCGAGAATGGGCGAGGGGGCTATGACCTGGACTTGCCATTCATGGTTACTGAAAAGGAGCTCTCCGGCCCTCTCCGGCTCGGCCGAGACGCAAGCCAGGCCGCCCAGTGCTGCGTAGAGGTAAGCCGGCGTCCCGGACAAGTCGTATCGCATCACCGAGGAGTGCGACATCGCCCAGCCATCCGGATTGGGGCTCTCCCAGAGGGTCTTACCCGTAGCCATGTCGATGCCGACCAAGAGGGCCCGTCCGGCCGTTGCGATCACGGCAGTGTCACCGTCCACCAGGGGACACTGACCTGAGTACCAGAGAGGCGGAGCGCCCTCATATTCCGCCACCACATCGCGGAACCAAATCAGCTCCCCGCTGCGGCCGTCCACGCACATAGCCTGGCCCGCCGGCCCTAGGCTCAGGACTCGGCCGGCGGAGATCGCAGGCACTGTTCTCGAAAAACCATGATTGCGCTTGAGGTCATTGGGGTAAGAGCGCCTCCAGAGCTCGCGACCGTCGGAGAGGGAGAAGCAGCGCAGGGCATCGGCTTTCTCTAGCTCCAGGTAATCCAGAACGTAGACCCTCCCCTCCCAGACAGCCGGGCCGGCGTGCCCCTCCCCCAGCGACACCTTCCATAAAACAGGTGCGTTCCCCTCGCTCAGGTCGCTGAGGGTCGGAGTTTCGGATGCGATGCCGTCTCGATTCGTCCCGCGGAAGCCGGTCCATTCCCCGGGTAGGGGCTGAGCATCGGAAGGAGAAAATGCAATGAAAGAAGTCTGTATAGCTCTCGGGGATGTTATCCCTGCACCCTTGCGCGAACGCTCGGCTGGAGCCCCATCCGCCCCCGGCTCCCGCGAGCTGATGGTGGGGAGGGGGAGCATGAGGGCCTTGGCGCCCAGGACGGCGGCCAGCCCCCCTGCGGCAACCAGGCCCCCGAGGGCCAAGGACCGACTCTCCCTCACTTCGAGGCATCGATGCAGGCCAGGTCCCCGTTATCCGAGCGTATGTAGATCTTCCCGCCTGCGAATACCGGCCCTGTCCATACAAGACGGGTCGCTATGTCCTTGACGCCGATCAGCTCCTTGAAGGCGGAAGTATCGGCGGCCAGGACGCTGAGCTTCCCGGTCTCGCAGACGGAGATGAGGTAATCGCCCACCATGATCAGGCTATCCACTCCCTGGGACCTGGATTTCCAGGCCAGGGAGCCGTCCTTCACGGAGAGGCAGACCCATGAACCTGAGCCCGGTGAGCCTGAGGAGCCGTAAATATAACCGTCGCGGTGAATGGCCGATGAGAAATGCGCCAGGAGGTTCTTGTTCTCCCAGACCTTGCTGAAGCCCTTGTCAGTCAGGCGGAAGAGGGCCGCCCCGCGGTTATAGGCCGATGAGACGAAGATGGCGTCTCCGATGACGAGGGGGTCGAGGGCATTGACATTGTAATCCGTGATCCATGACACCGAAGCGATCTTCTTGCCGGTGGAGGCCTCGACTGCATACAGCTCCTTGGAGCCGAAAACGGCCAGACAGCGCTTGCCCTTCCATGTGAAGGCGACCGGGCTGGCATAGCCTGCATCGTCCGGGGGGCTCTTCCAGGCCAGGCGCCCGCTGACCTTGTCTAATGCCGCCCCGTATTGGCAGACGTTGAAGACAGCCAGGTCGCCCTCGATCAGGCAGGACGATGAAAAGCCCCAGGAGGGCGCGTTGGCCCCCGCTTGGGCGGCGAAGTCGTATTTCCAGACGCCCTTGCCCGTGCGGGCGTCCACGCAGTGGGCCGTTCCCGCGACGCTCAGGACGTAGATTCTGCCGGAATCGTAGACCGGCGTGGAGCGGCTGCCCGCGTAATCCACGCCGCGACTGGGGTATGTATAGGTCCAGACCTTCTTGCCCGTAGAGGCCTCCAGGCAGACCAGGGTCTCCTCCTCGTCGGAGTACTTGCCGACCGTAAAGACGTACCCTCCGTATACACAGGCCGCGGAGTAGCCTGCTCCGGCCTTGTAGACCCAGACAGGCTTGGCCCTGGCCAGGGAAGCCGGGGGTACCCAGTCTTTTTCGGCACTGATGCCTGTCCCACCTGGCCCGCGCCAGGAAGTCCATGAAGGCTGGCCTTCCTTAAAAACCGCCTCATCGGCGGCCAGGCTGTACGCGGCCGCCAGGATGGCTGCGGCGACGAATATACAAAGGCGCATGCTTTTTTCTTTCCGCATAAGCCTGAAGATAGCACCATACCTAGTCGGCCACAAGCCGTCCAGGTACCGGCCGAACCGCGTTTTCCGTTGCCAAGCCGGCGGCGGTCCCCTATACTTAGGCTTCGAAAGGAGCCCGAGCATGCGCAAAATCCTGATCGCGGCCGCTCTGATGGCCCTGGCCGCCGCGGCCTTCGCCGCCGACGACGTCACCGGCGTCTGGAAATCCATAGACGACAAGACCGGAGAGCCGGAGACCATCACCAGCCTCTACATGTACCAAGGCAAGCTGTACGGACGCATCCTCATAACCTTCGAGGACGGCAAGGTCAAGGACACCATCTACAAGCAATCGACGCGCACGGAGAAATACAAGGGCGAACCGCCCTACTGCGGCTTCGACCTGGTATGGGCCCTGGAGGATAAGGGCAAGCAGTGGTCGGGTTCCATCTTCCACCCCAAGGAGGGCAACGAATACGTCTGCAAGGTATGGAAGGAGGGCGATGCTCTGATCGTCAGGGGCCAGATAAAATTCCTGGGCATAGGACGCAACCAGAAGTGGGTGCGCGCCACGGCCTCGGACTTTCCGGCTGGTTTCCAGCCTCCCGATCCCAAGACCTTCGTGCCCGTGGAGCCAAAGAAGAAATAGCGCTGGCGCGGCGTGGCCGGAGGCTCGCTCAGCCTCCGGTCCCTGCGCCTCAAGCTCCCTTTGTCTTCACGTCGCAGCCGCCGAAGACCGCCACCCCGGAGATGCGTATAGTGGGCGCAGAGGGATCGTCGACCTCTTGGACGCGTTTCCCGAAGCCCCCGAAGACGCCTATCCCGCGCACATCCACGTTGACCCCGGGCGGAACTTTGATGTCGCAGCCGCCGAAGACGCAGACGAGGTTGAGTTGGCAGCCTTCGGGCGGGAGGAGGGCCTGACTCAGGTCGATGTCACAGCCCCCGAAGACGTTGATCACGTGCATGGCCCTGGCTACGCGGAAGGCGCCCTTGCGATCCGTACCCGAGAAGACGTTGAAAACCGTCTCGGCCGGAGGCACGCTGCCTGCGTTGAGCTTGTATGGCAGGCCCGCCCCACCGGTTCCCGTAGCGCGGGCGGCTGGAAGCCAAGCCGATTCCGGATCGCGCGGGAGGGCTAGGACCGGCAGGTCCTCCACCAGGGCCATCAGCTCCGCGCGGGCCGTGGCCTGGGCCGCTCGGCCGCAGCGTTGATCGTATTCCTCCATGCTGAGGTTGGAACGGGAGTACTGGACGGCGAGCTCGTCCATGACGGCATCCCTCAGCCCGTCCATGGACAGCTCCCTATAGCCCTCACGGTGCGGCATGGGCGCCTCCTCTTTCCGTTATAGTACTGGAGACTTCGCGCTTTTCCAAGCGCGGTCGGGGCTTTTCCCTTCACAAAAATAAAAAACGGTATATAATCCCTTCGCATGAAGCGGCGCAACGATTGGATCGTCCTGGCCTCGTCGCTCCTCGTCATGGCCGCCCTCGCCCTGTTGGCCGCCTATCGTGTGCACCGCAGCCGATCCGAGGCCATGGAGCGCAGCGCAGAGGATTTCGCGTCGCTGAGCCGCCTGGCAGCCTCCTCCCTGGGCATGGGCGGCGGCCCGGCTTCCAAGGTCTTTCGCGAGCAGATGCGCCAGCGTATCGAGCGAAGCCCGAGCCTCCTGGGAGTGATCCTACGCAATAAGGATGGAGGATCCGAATGGGTTCTTCCCACCGATTCCCCCTACCTTATGACGCGGATCGGGCCGACGGGCATCAGGGCGGATAGTTTCGACGCCTCCAACCGCCTCTCCATTCTCGTCAAGCGGGCCAGCCTCAGCCTTGCCGATGGGAGCCAACGTAACCTGGAGGCCGCCTATGTGATTCTGCGCAACAGTGACATCAGCCTGCCCCTGAGGGACAGCCTCATCGGCCTCCTTGTCCTCCTCGCCGTGCTGATCGCTTCATTGATAAGCCTCTATGTCCGTTCCGAAGATGAAGCCGATGATGCGCCCGGCTACGCGCCCCCCGCTTTCGCGGCCGCCGCGGCCTCCCCTTCTCCGGCTGATATTCCCTATGCCCCTCCGTCCATGCGGGCCGCCTTCAAGGACGATGAATTCACCATCCCCGACATCGTTATCGACGATGAGCCGTCCGATGGTATCCCAGGCGGCCTCACTTTAGGCCAGCTGGATCCCCTCCCCCCCGAGGCCGATGAAACCCCGAGCGCTGCCGAGCGGCCTTTGCTTGATGCCCAAGACGATGTCCGCCAGGCTGAGGCGCTCGGTAGTGGGGATTTGGATAACGCCGCCTCCCCCGAAGACGTCTCCCCAAGCGGCGGGTCAAGCCCTGCGGACGCCCCTGCGGCCGACGCGCCGCGTGGGCTCTACACGGAGCGAAGCGGACTGGGGTGGGAAGCCTATCTCCCCGATCGCCTCGAGGCCGAGCTCTCCCGCTCAGCATCCCTGGAGCAGGACTGCTCCCTCATCCTTTTCCACCTCGATGGAGCCGACCAGGCCTCGGACGCCTACGCGGCTCTTGCACGCGCCATACCATCCTTCTTCACTTTCCGTGACCTGGCCTTCGAGCGCGGGCAGGACGGCTTCGCCATGATTCTCCCGGGCATAGACCTGAACCGGGCCCTGCGCATGGCCGAGGACTTCCTCAAAAAGCTCACCCTTGATCTGACCGGCGCCATACCAAAACCCGGCCCGGAGCTCCTGCCCCTCTACATGGGCGTCTCCAGCCGGAGCGGGCGCCTGGTAAAGGCCGAGCGCCTCCTGGACGAGTCCGCACGCGCCTTGGACAAGGCCCGCACCGAAGGCGACTCGCGCATCGTCGGATTCCGGGCCAATCCCGACCGTTACCGCGATTTCATCGCGGGAAAGTTCTGAGGCAGCCATGTCCATCGTCGTAGAGCACGCCAAGCGCAAACACGAGATCCTGGATAAGGCCCTGGACGTCTTCCTGGAGGAGGGCTATTCGGGCGCCAGTTACCAGAAGATCGCCGACCGCTGCGGCATAGCCCGCACCATCCTGTACACTTACTTCAAGAACAAGCGCGAGATATTCCGCTTCACCATCAAGCAAGTCACCGAGGCCCTGGAGCGTTCTTTCGAGCCCATCATCGCCGATGCCGATATTTCCGCTCCCGATAAGATCGGCCGCATCGGGCGCATCGTCCTGGAGAAGTGCCTGGAGGAAAGGCGTCTCTTTTCCATCATTCTTGACTACCTCCTGGAGCAGAGACGCGACAAAGGCCGGGCTGAAGACCTCATCCGCCGGCGGGTCATACGCCTGCGCGTCCTACTTTCCCGTCTGATTATGGACGGGATGAAGTGCGGCCAGATCAGGCATACCAACGCCCACGCCGTCACAGAAGCCATCTATTCTTTGATCGAAAGCACCGTGGTCCAGCTCGTGATTATGGAGAAGGCCGATGTCTCGGACAACATACAGGCGATGGAGGCCCTCGCTTCCCTCCTCAAGCCCTAAGCACTTAGCTTATATATAGAAGATTTTGTCTAATTATTTCTTTTTCTATCTTCTATCTTAATACAATATAATTATTTATCAATCTTTGCTCCATAGTATCCCCCAAAGCCTATATTGACAGATTCACACTATTTGTCTAAATTGATTTCGACGATGACAGAATTTCATCCTATGTCATCTAGGAGGAATGATGCCAATATGCATCAAGGCGATTTCATCCTGGGTTCCCCTTAACAGGGTATCCAATGATGACCTCGCCAAGACAGTCGACACCTCCGATGAGTGGATCCGCTCCCACACGGGAATAGGCTTCCGGCACATCATCGATCCGGCCGACGCGGTTTCAGATATGGGTGTGCGTGCCGCACAGGCCGCCTTGGAGAAGTCCGGCTTACAACCCGGCGATATAAAGATGATCCTGGTGGCCACATCCAGCCCCGACTACCTGGGCTTCCCCTCCACGGCCTGCGTCATCCAAGGCAAGCTTGGCTGCTCGGGGGCGCCGGCCTTCGACCTGACCGCGGCCTGCTCAGGTTTCATATACGGGCTCTCCATCATCGACGCTATGCTTCCGACTATGGGCGGCGGCCATGCCCTGCTGATCGCGGCGGAGGCTCTCTCACGCCTCACTGATTGGAGCGACCGCAACACCTGTGTCCTCTTCGGCGACGGGGCCGGCGCGGCCGTCCTCAGCACGGGGGCCGGTGATGGCTGCGGCATCCTGGCCACCATTCTGCGCGCCTACGGCGAGGACTCAGACGCCCTCTACACCGACGCGGGCGGCTGCCGTCTGCCCTATCCCGCCGATTCACAGGCCAGGGCCCCGGCCATCCGCATGGACGGCCGCCGGGTCTACAACTTCGCGGTGGGCGAAAACGTCGAGATCCTCAAGGACATCACAGCCAAGGCCGGCCTAAGTATCCAGGATCTTGACTGGATCGTCCCGCACCAGGCCAACGCGCGCATCATCCAGGCAGCCGCCAAGCGCTTGGACATCCCCGATTCGAAGGTCTTCATCGACATAGAGGACTACGCCAATACCTCGTCCGCGACTATCCCCATCGCCCTCTGCGACATGGAGCGCCGCGGACTCCTCAAGCGCGGGCAGCTCGTCGCCATGACGGGCTTCGGCGCCGGCCTCACTTCCGGCGCCGCCCTGCTTCGTTGGTGAGAAAGACTGAGGAGGATTCCATGAAGGACAAGGTCGTCGTCACCGGGATGGGGGCCATCAGCCCCTGCGGCAATGACGTCGCCACGCTCTGGGAGAGCATCAAGAACGGTCGCTCCGGGGTGACGCGCATCACGCGCTTCGACGCCTCGGAGCATGAGGTGAAGATCGCCGCGGAGGTGAAGGACTTCGATCCCAAGAACTGGATGGAGGCCAAGGACGCCCGCAAGATGGCCTTGTTCACCCAGTACGCGGTGGCCGCGGCCGCCCAGGCCATGGCCCAGGCCGGGCTCAAGGAAGGCGGCCTGGACCCGATTCGCACCGGTGTCTACATCGGTACGGGCATCGGAGGCTTCGAAGTCCTGCACGCCTCTTATGGCAAGTACTATCTCCAGGGCTGGACGCGCATGCTGCCCCTGACCATACCCCTCCTCATCTCCAATGAGGCAGCCGGGAATATAGCCATGCAGTATGGCATCCACGGACCGGCCCTGACCTCCGTGACGGCATGTTCATCCGGCACCGACGGCCTAGGGGCCGCCCTTGACCTGATCCGCTCCGGGCGGGTGGATGTCTGCATAGCCGGGGGCACAGAGGCGGCCCTGACGCCCTTCACCCTGGGGGGCTTCGAGATGCTGAAAACCCTTTCCACCGCCTTTAACGATGAGCCCGAGCGGGCCTCCCGCCCCTTCGATAAGAAGCGCGACGGCTTCGTCCTGGGCGAGGGCGCCGGGGTGATGGTTCTTGAGCGCGAAAGCCACGCGCGCTCTCGTGGAGCTACCATCCTCGCCGAATTCGCCGGCTACGGAGCCTCTTGCGACGCCTACCACATCACCAGCCCCGATCCCGACGGCACGGGCGGAGCCCTGGCCATTAAGCTGTGCCTGGATGACGCCGGCTTGCGTCCCCAGGACGTCCAGTATTACAACGCCCACGGCACCTCCACGCCTATCAACGACCCCACCGAAACCAAGGCCCTCAAGGCGGCCTTCGGCGAGCATGTCAGATCCCTGCGCGTCTCCTCCACCAAGAGCATGACCGGACACTGCATCGGCGGCACGGGGGCCATCGAGGCCATCATATCGGTGATGGCCATGCGCGAGGGTTTCTTCCCGCCCACCATCAACCAGGAGGAGCCGGATCCCGAGTGCGATCTGGACTATATCCCCAACCAGGGAGCGCCGGGTAGGATAGACGCTGTCCTCTCCAGCACCCTGGGCTTCGGCGGCCACAACGGCGTGGTCGCCTTCAGGAGGTACACCGAATGAAGGATCCCAAAGACCTCATTCCCCACCGCGAACCCTTCCTCTTCATTGACCGCCTTGAGAAGGCCGACGCCGATGGCATCGTGGCGTATCGCAGGTATACCGATGCGGAGTTTTTCTTCAAGGGCCACTTCCCAGGCTACCCGGTGGTGCCGGGGGTCATCCTGGTTGAGACCATGGCCCAGGCAGGCGGGGCCGGGCTGTCCCAGATGGGCAGCTTCAAGGACGGTACCCTGTTCTTCTTCGCCAGCGTGGATAAGGTGAAATTCCGCCGCCAGGTCCGTCCCAACGACGAGGTCCGCCTGGAAATCAAGAATCTGCGTGTATCGCCTCGCATGGTCAAGCAATCCGGCCAGGCCCTGGTGGGCGGCGAGGTCGCCGCCGAAGCCGAGTGGATGATAATCGCCCAAGATGTGGGAACCATTGGAGCGGGCAATCAGGGGGGAGCCCAGTGACGAATTCCTCAGGTGCCTGTTCGCGCATTCCGGCCCGGGTCCTCTCCCCCTCGGAGCCGATGATCAGCAATAATGTCTGCCTGAACGCCCATCCGGCCGGCTGCGCCGCCTCTGTGCGCGCCCAGGCGGCATGGGTCTCGGATCGTCCGCGCATTCAGGGCGGTCCCACCCGCGTCCTCGTCCTTGGCTGCTCCACCGGCTACGGGTTGGCATCGCGCATCGTCTCCGCTTTCAACTGCCGGGCCGCCACCCTTGGGGTCTCCCTCGAGCGCCCGGGCGCTCCGGCCAAGTCCGGCACACCGGGCTTCTACAACAACCGCGAATTCGACCGACTGGCCGCGGAAGCCGGTCTCTTCTCAGCCACCTTCAACGCCGACGCCTATTCCGAGGAGACCAAGCGCGAGGTCATTCAGGCGATCCACGCGAACCTAGGCTCAGTGGACATGGTGGTGTACTCCTTGGCCAGTCCCGTCCGCAAAGATCCCTCAGGACGGGTTTGGCAGTCCTCCATCAAGCCCATCGGGGCGCCCTACGCGGGACGCCTTGTTGATGTGAAGAGCGGCGCCATCTCCGAAGTGGAGATCCAGCCCGCCACCGAGGATGAAATCCAGGGCTGCGTGAAGGTCATGGGCGGCGAAGACTGGATCCTCTGGATAGATGCCCTGGCCCAGGCAGGGGTTCTGGCGGAGGGCGCCACCACGGTAGCCTACTCCTACGTTGGTCCGGCCCTTTCCTACCCCATCTACCGCTCGGGCACCCTGGGGCGTGCCAAGGAGGACCTGGAGGCCAGCGCAACCGCCCTGCGCACGCGCTACGCATCCCTCGGTCTTCGTGCCCTGGTGTCCGTCAATAAGGCCTTGGTCACCCGTGCCAGCGTGGTCATCCCCTCCATCCCCCTCTACGTCATGGCCCTCTACAAGGCCATGAAGGCAAGGGGCAGCCACGAGGGCTGCATCCAGCAGATAGACCGCCTCTTCCGCGATTTCCTCTATTCCGGCGATCCCCTCAGCCTGGACGATGCCGGCCGGGTGCGCATAGACGATCGGGAGCTTGATCCCCTCGTCCAGGCCGAGGTGCAGAGGATCATGTCCGTCGCGACCCAAGACAATCTCGCCGATGTAGCGGATTTCGAGGGCTTCCGAGCGGACTTCCTGGAGGCCAACGGATTCGGGCTGGCGGGCGTCGATTATTCGGCGCCGGTATCCTACGAGTGAGGTGAGCCATGACAGAAAAGCAGATTCTGGACCTGATAAGCGCCTTCGCCGCCTCCGGCCTGGCCGACCTGGAGCTCAACCTGGCCGATACCCGCCTGACCCTCAGGCGCTATCCGCGCCAGGAGGGTCCCCTGCCCCCGCCTCCGCCCTATGCCCCGCCGTCCCCCGAAGCAGCCCGCCCCGAGGCTGCCCGCACGGGAGAGGCCCTGGCCCTTCCCCATGCCGCTCCACAGGCCGCCGGCCAGGGCTGCGAGCTCGTCACCAGCCCCATCGTGGCAACCTTCTACCGCTCTCCGGGGCCGGATTCCCCGCCCTTCGTTGAGCCGGGAAAACGGGTCAAGGCCGGCCAGACCCTGTGCATCCTTGAGGCCATGAAGGTCATGAACGAGCTGACCGCGGAGTTCGACATGGAAATCCTGCGGGTCCTGCCCGAGAACGGCTCCATGGTCGAGTACGGCCAAGCGCTCTTCGAGGTTCGCCGGGTATGAGATCCCAGGCCATGAAGGGCGGCGTTCTGGTAGCCAACCGCGGCGAGATAGCCGTCCGGATCATCCGGACCCTCAAGGAAATGGGCATCCGCTCGGTGGCGGTCTACTCCACCGCCGACGCGGAAGCCCTGCACGTCCGCATGGCAGACGCGGCCGTGTGCATAGGCCCGCCCCCGGCCAAGGACTCCTACCTGAACCGCTCGGCCCTCATCACGGCCGCCGTGCATTCGGGCTGTGACGCCCTCCACCCGGGCGTGGGCTTCCTTTCCGAGAACGCCTCCTTCGCCCGCGAGGTGCGCGAGGCCGGCATCGTTTTCATCGGCGCCAAGCCCGAGGTGATCGACCTCTTGGGCGACAAGGTCAAGGCCAAGAAGTCAGCCGCCGCGGCCGGCCTTCCCCTCATACCCGGCTCGGCCGGGGCTGTGGAACCCGGGCCGTCGGCCGCGGCCGAGGCCCGTCGCATCGGCTTGCCCCTCATCATCAAGGCCGCCTCCGGCGGCGGGGGTAAGGGCATGCGCATCGTCAGGTCCGAAGAGGAGCTTGAGAAGAGCATGGCTCTGGCCTCCAGCGAGGCCCTCAAGGCCTTCTCGGACGGAACAGTCTACCTGGAGCGTTACCTGGAAAATCCGCGCCATGTGGAGCTTCAGATCATGGCCGACGGCATGGGCAACGTGTGCGTCCTGGGCGAGCGCGACTGCTCCGTCCAGCGCAACCATCAAAAGCTCCTGGAGGAGAGCCCCTCGCCGGGCGTGAGCGAGGAGATGCACGCGGCCATGGCCCGTGACGCCGAGCGCCTCTTCCGCGACCTTGGTTACGCCGGGGCCGGCACTATCGAGTTCCTGGTGCTCAAGGGCGAGTACTTCTTCATGGAGGTGAACGCCCGCATACAGGTGGAACACCCGGTCACCGAGATGATCTCGGGCTATGACCTGATCCGCCAGCAGATCCTGGTGGCCATGGCCCAGCGCATGGAATGCCCCACGGGAGACCTGGTGGGGTTGGCCGCGCGGGGCGGTCTGGGCACCACTATCCCCGGCGGCTACGCCCTGGAATGCCGCATCAATGCCCTGAGCCCCGGCAAGGTGAGCACCTTCGTCCCGCCGGGTGGCCCTGAGGTGCGCACCGACAGCTTCCTCTACCCCGGTTGTACCGTCCCGCCCCACTACGACTCTCTGGTGGCCAAGGTCATCGTCCATGCCCGCAGCCGCGAGGAAGGCCTTAGGCGCATGCGCCGGGCCCTGAGTGAGTTGCGCATCGAGGGCATCAAGGTGAACACGGCCGCCCAGTTGGCCATACTCAATTCACGTCAATTCGCCTCGGGCGAATTCGGCACGGGGCTCTACGAGACCCTGGCCAAGGAGCTACCGAATGGCTGAAAAGCAATTCTCCTGCCCCTCCTGCGGGAAGTCCGAATTTGATCCGGGCAATCCCGAAGCGGCCCGCCTCCTATCCTATTCCGTCTGCCCGGCCTGCGGCCATCATGCCCGTATCGAGCCGCGCGAGCGCCTCACCTGGATGGTAGACCAGGGCAGCTTCAGCGAGTTCGACGATTCTATGGTATCGCTCAATCCCATCGACATGGCCGGGTACGCCGAGAAGCTGACGGAAGCCCAGGCCAAGGCCAGCGAGAAGGAGGCCGTGGTGACCGGGCGGGCGCGCATCGAGGGCCGCGAGTGCATCCTTGCCCTGATGTCCTTCCGCTTCATGGGCGGGTCCATGGGCTCTGTAGTGGGCGAAAAGATAACCCGGGCCATGCTGCGGGCCGCAGCTGAATCCCTGCCGGTGATCATCTTCAGCACTTCGGGCGGGGCCCGCATGCAGGAGGGCATCTTCTCCCTGATGCAGATGGCCAAAACGGCATCGGCCGCCGCTGAGCTGGAAGACGCCAAGCAGCCCCTGATCCTGGTCCTATGCGATCCTACCACCGGCGGGGTGACCGCCAGCTTCGCCATGCTGGGCACGGTGGCCCTGGCAGAGCCGGGTGCCCTTATCGGCTTCGCCGGAGACAGAGTCATAGAGGGCACCATCAAGCAGAAGCTGCCGGAGGGATTCCGTCGCTCTGAATTCCAGCTCAATCACGGCTTCGTGGACGCCATCGTACCGCGCGATAGGCAGCGGGCTACCCTGGCCTTCTTGATCGACGCCCACAAGGGGAGGACCTGATGTCCCTCAACGAACTCGAGCAGAAGCTCTCCGAGCTAAAGGAATTGGCCCGTTCCAGCTCCATGGATCTTTCAGACGCGATCACCGAAATAGAACGTCGGCTTGAGGTGGAAAAAAGCGCGGGCTCGGCCTGGAAGCGGGTGGAGTTGGCGCGCAACCCGGCCCGTCCGGGTGTCCAGGACTACGCCGCCCTAATATTCGACGAGTACATGGAATTGTGCGGAGACCGCTGCTACGGCGACGATCCGGCCATCATGGGCGGGATTGCCCGCATGGGCTCACTGTTCGTGACCTTCATGGGCCACCGTAAAGGCAAGAACCTCAAGGAGAATATCCGCTGCAACTACGGCATGGCCAATCCCGAAGGCTACCGCAAGGCCTTGCGTTTAGCCAAGGACGCCGAACGTTTCGGCCGCCCCATCATCACCTTCATCGACACCTCCGGCGCCTATCCCGGCATCGGGGCCGAGGAGCGCGGAATAGGTGAGGCTATCGCCCGAAATTTGAGGGAGTTCTCGCGTCTGGCCGTGCCCATCATCTGCTTCGTTATCGGCGAGGGCGGCTCCGGGGGCGCCTTGGGTATAGGCGTGGGAGATAAAATCTATATGCTCGAGAACGCCATCTACTCGGTCATTTCACCTGAGGGCTTCGCTTCCATCCTCCTCCGCGACGCCTCTAAGGCCCGGGCCCGAGAATCCGCCGACATCATGAAAATCACCAGCCAGGACCTCCTGGCCTTCAAGATCGTCAACGGCATAATCCCCGAACCCGAGGGCGGGGCCCATAAAGACCCGGCCTTCGTAGCCGAGCGCATGAAGGCGGTCATTCTCGAGGAAATCGAGAGCCTCGGCAAGTACAGTGCCCCGGCCCTGGTGCGCTTCCGAAACCAAAAGATCCGCGCCATAGGCCATTACGAGGAGGGCCAGCGCGCATGATAGGCTGCCCGGCTTAGGGCGCACGACTGCGGCATCGAAGGGCCGGGCCTGGATCCCGGCTATATGAGCATATCCCCCACGCGCTACGCGCGTCGGGACGCGAAGGAGAGACAATGGACACCATCGAGAAGATCAAGACTATTTTCAAGAACAAGCTGGACGCCGATCCGGCCCAGGTGACCGCTGACAAGGCCCTCGTAGATCTGGGCCTGGATTCCCTGGACATGTATGAGATGATCTACGAGATCGAGACCGAGTTCGGGGTCAAAATCCCTGATACCGAGATAGCCAACCTGTCTACGGTGGGCGATCTGGTGAGCTTCATCGAGAAGAACAAGGCCTAGCCGGCTACTGACATACCCGATATTCACCAGCGGCCCGCGACGCGGTTCCTCGAAAACCCAGCGGTTTTCTGCGCCATCGCAGATAGTATGAAGCTGATGACAAAGGCGCTTCCGCCTTTGTCATCAGCCTTATTGTCCCCGTCCGACGCTCTCGGCGCACTCCCTGTATGCAAAGGGCGCGCCGTCAATTGCGCTTGATAGACGGCCTTCCGCGGGATATTCTCTACTAAGGGAATGGAGGAACCTGTGAAGAAGATTCTACTAGTCTGCATCGTCCTACTCGCCATGGCCGGATCGGCTACAGCCGCGGAGTTGTACGGATTCGGCTTTGCCTTCGGCCTTGACAACGTCTACAGATCCTGGGATCTGCTGACCATCGACTACGAATCCACCATAGCTCATTCGGGCCTGGGTTTCAATGCCGATGTATACATCGGGCAGAAGCTGGGTTTCTACGGCGGCGGAGCAATCGGCCTCCTGACCGGCATCAAAACCCGGACTGTAGCCGACGAGATCAGTTATTTGAACGAGACCAGCACAGATATGTCCACCCTCGACACCCGGCTCTTCGGTGAGGCCCTCCTGGGGCTGGGGGCCTTTTTCCCTATAGCCGGCAGCTTTGATCTATCCCTGGCCGGAGGCTTCGGGCTCACCTTCATCTCCACCAGCCTTGAGAATTCCGATCAGACCGACAACCTCCTCAGCCTGGGACCTGGCCTCTCCGTCTCCTTTGGCCTCCCCGTCTCCACGAACGTTGAAGCCTATGCGGCATGCCGTGTTATCTACGGCATGATCCTCCTGGGAGATTATCCAGATAACTACGAGAGCAACCTGAGCTTCACTCCCGCTATCGGCGTCAAGCTGAAAAGGTGAGTTCCGGCCGGCGCATCACCGGCCGTACCCGTCCCCCGCCGGCAGCGTTATTTTCTGCCGGCGGGGCTCTATACCCTCAACGGTGATCCGCATCGAAGTAGCGTTTTGCCTTACTCACAGCCTTCGTATAAAGAGCGATTTTCCGCATATCCAGCCTCTCCACTTCTCCGTGCATCCTTCTCCAGTTTTCGAAGCGCCTCTCCTCCAGCTCTCCCGATTCCAGGGCCGCACGAACCCGGCAACCAGGCTCGGTTCTGTGCCGGCAATCAGAGAAGCGACACTCCGCCGCCAGGGCTGCGATGTCGGCGAAGGCTTCGTCCAAGTCCTCCTGCCCGGCCCACAAGGCCAATTCGCGCATGCCGGGGCTGTCGATGACGATCCCGCCCGAAGGCAGGAGATAGAGTCCCCGCGAGGTGGTGGTATGGAGGCCCTTGCCGGTGGCCTGGCTGAGGGGCCCGGTGTCGATGGCCCGGAATCCTTCAGGCAGCCTCCCCTGGTCGTCGGCCATGAGGGCGTTGATGAGACTGGACTTCCCGGCTCCCGAGGGGCCGAAAAAGACGGCTGACCTGCCCCGCCCTTCTCCCATCATGGAGCGCAATTCTCCAATCCCTGTACCCTGTTTTGCCGATACGGCCAGGACATTCGGGCAGAGGGAGCGGGCGCATTCGAGGATGAGGGGCAGTCCGTCCGGATCGACTAGATCGGCCTTGTTATAGACGATTGCGGCCTGGATTCCACCCGCCGCGCAGAGGGTCATGGAGCGTTCGATGCGCGAGAAACCCTCGCCCGGCCCGGCCTCCTCCCTCAACGGAGCCACAAGGAAGGCCAAATCGATATTGGCCGCCACTGCCTGGGCCTGAGTCCGGCCGCCGACAAGCTCCCCCTTCCGTATGCGCCGCCCGCCAGATATGGCGCGCTTGCGCTCCAAAACGGTTTTGCGCGGCAGGATGGCCTGGACCGCGGCCGGCCCGCTCCCGGCGCCCTCCCGGAGGAGCACCCAATCTCCAACCGTCACGGGCGAGCCGCCCTCCTTTGACTCCCTGAGGAGCTTCCCAGTCAGGCGGGACGTGAGAGAGCCGCGTTCCGATTCCGTATCTATGAGGCTGCGCTCTACGCCGCTCACCCGAGCGGGTATGAGTCCATTGTCCAGTCCGGCTAAGGCGCGGGCTTTATCTTCCCATGAATCGTTCCAACCTAGATCTTCTAGCTGCATTTCTTGCACACCTCGTCCGAGGGACGGCTCCCTGAGGAAGGATAATGGCTGGCAGCTGGGCTATCGCAGGCGGAAGGAGCCGGCGCGGGACATGGGCTGCCCCGCGCGCCCGTCCCTCAGGACGGCATTCTGACGGCGATGGAAGGCCCGGCGGCCAGGTTGGCTACAATCTCCGACTTCTGCATGTGGGCCTCCTTTCTCACCGATCCAGCGTAGGTGTGAAACATAGCACGTGCCATTCAGCGGCGCAAGTGGCCCGTAACCATAGGCTCCATCCCGGTCCCGAGCGCACCATGGCTCCGCCCTAGGCCGAGGCTGGACGGCCTCCCGGCCCTCTTGCGCGCCGTCCTGTTTCAGCTATAGTAGGATCATGGCCGAAAGTGGCTTCCGCGCCCCATGGGCTCTCCCCTGCCCCAGGAGCGCCATCCTATGATGAAGGCTAAGACCCTCTCAGAGGTGGCCGCGGAGCTAGGCAAAACCGACCTCTTCTCAAGTTTCGATCCGGCCGACCTGGCCTACCTCGCCGAGCACACTGAAATCCGCTTCTATTCCGAGGGCGAGGCTGTCTTCTCCAACGGCGACCAGGCCGATTGCCTCTTCGTAGTGGCCTCGGGATCGGTGAGCATCCTGGTGGGCGAGGAAGCCAAGACCGTGATGGCCGAATATGTGGAAGGCGACTCCTTCGGGGAGCTTGAATTCCTCACCGGTGGGCAGCGCAACGCCCTGGCCCAGGCCGGGGCCGGCACCCAGCTGATCGCCTTCCCGCCTTCGGGCCAGAGCCTGGAAAGCGCCCTGCAGGCCCGGCCCTCGGTGGCTGCCCGCATCATGCGCTCCTTCCTCATCGTCACCTCGCGGCGTACCCGCAAGGCCAATGCATTGATCAAGGAGAACTCGCCCTGGATCCGGGAGATGCGCCGCCAGGCCTACACCGATAAGCTTACCGGCCTCAAGAACAAAGCCTTCCTTGAGGAAAGCCTGCCGGCCCTCCTCTCTCCCGGCGGCAAGCCGGTCTTCCTCCTCATGCTCAAACCCGACAACTTCAAGGAGATCAACGACAGCTACGGCCACGAGGCCGGTGACGCCACCCTCGCCCTGATGGCCGCCGAGTTCGAGCGCTGCCTGGGCCAGGACGGCAGCGCCATCCGTTACATGGGCAACGAGCTGGCCTCAATCCTGGAGGCCGGCGACCGTCAGGCGGCCTTAGCCGTGGCCGAACGTGTCGGCGATGCATTGCGGGGCCTGGACCTCTCGGCGGCCATAGGCGATGGCGGTACCCGACTCTCGGTCAGCATCGGCCTAGCCTCCTACCCCAGCCACGCCTCCTCTGCGGATGAACTCATCAAGGTTGCCTCCGGCCTCCCCCTGGTGGGCCGTTCCAAGGGCGGCAATCTCGTCGTCTTCCCGGAGGATGCTCCATGAGCGGCTCCAAGCGCAGTCCCTCGCGCATGTCCATCCTCGGAAACATCGGCATCTTCTCCGGCTTGGGGCGCGAAGGCCTCAAGCATATCGCCGACGCCATGGAAGAACGATCCTATCCAGCCGGCTCGATCATCTTCCGCGAGGGCGAGGTCGGCGAGGAATTCCACGTCATCGTCTCCGGCTCGGTCAGCATCAGCATCAAGCCCGAGGGCGGCGAGGAAATAGAGCTCTCGCGTGTCACGGCCGGGGGATTCTTCGGCGAGATGGCTATCATAGATGACGCACCGCGCTCGGCCACCTGCCGCGCAGTTGAGGACTCGGTTATGCTCGTTCTGCATTCCAGTGTCTTCGAGCGTCTGATCGAGGAGCGCCCGCGAACGGCCTCGGCTATCCTTGAGCGAATGGTGTGCATTTCGGCCGAGCGCCTCCTCAAGACCGGCGCCTTCCTGTCCCAGATGGTTCAGTGGGGCGATCAGGCCCGCAAGCGCGCCATCACTGACGCCGCCACCGGCCTCTTCAACCGGCGTTATTTGGAAGACTCCATGCAGGATATCGTCGAGCGCGCCCGGCGCGACGGCAGCCCCCTGTGCTTCGCCATGTTCGACCTGGACCGCTTCGGCAAGCTCAACAAGGCCTACGGGGCTGAATTCTGCGACCGCCTGATTCTGGATGCAGCCGCGGCTATGCGCGAATCCTTCTTGGAGACGGACATTCTTGTGCGCTACGGCGGCGACGAATTTTGCTTCCTCCTGCCCGCCACAGGCCTGGAAGCGGCCCTGAAGCGCAGCCAGGCCCTGTGCCAGGCCCTGCGATCCCTGCGCTTCCCTGAGCACCCTGAGCTCCGCGTCAGCTGCAGTATAGGCGTGGCCGCCCTTGGTCCTACGGGCGGGGCGACCGAGCTCAGGGCCGACGCGGATAAGGCCCTCTACATGGCCAAGGAAGCCGGACGCGACCGGGCCCTGGCCCTGGGCGACGCGCGGGCTGAGCTTTCCAAGCGCGAAATGGCCACTATCGCCCAGAAAAACAGAGTCATCGCCAATATCGTGCGGGCCTTGGAGGAACGCGACTCCTTCCTGATCATCGGGCACCAGAATCCGGACGAAGATTGTATCGCCGCCATGGTCTCCTTCGGCCTTCTGGCCAGCAAGCTCAATAAAAAGGCCGCCATCGCGGTAGGCGCCGGGATACCGGAGAATTTCCGTTTCCTTCTCAACATCTGCCTCTATAACTCCATCATCGTCATAGAGGGCGACATCCCCCCGCCCCCGGGTTTCTCCACCCTGGTCATCATGGACACCGCTAAGCCCGAGATGATCGACCGCTATCCGGCCTACGCCCCGCTTTTGGCGGATTCCGGCATCCTCAAGCTGGAGATCGACCACCACCTGGAATCCGACGCCATCTACTCGGGCGACCCCGGCTACCGCCTTGTGACTGAGGCTTCCTCAAGCTGTGAGCTGGTGGGCTTGCTTGCTTTCAAGATGGAGCGAGACCGGGCCCTCATGGAACGCCACCAGCTTACGGAGCTCTTCACCCGCAATATCGTCCTGTCCATCCTATGCGGCATCATCGGTGACTCGCGCATGGGTAAGTACCTGAAGACCCGCCGCGAGCGCTGGTTCTATGGATGGTTCAGCTCCATGTTCGAACGCATGTTGGCCCAGAAGACTCGTTCGGGCTCCGGCAACTTCTCCAGCAAGGAACAGGTCTTCGACGCCCTGGCCACCCTCTCGCGCAGTGAGGCTGAATGTTTCGCCTTCATAGCCTCCAAGGAGGCTTTCTCCGGGCGGGTCAAGCTGGCCGCCCTGGATCCCTCCGAATCCGCAAAAATGTTTACGGACTACGGAATGGAGACAGCCGTGGCAGTATCCAAGGCCGTCGTAGACCGCTTCGCCGAGAGCTCGGGCTACCTGGGCATGGTGGCCTACTACGACGATCCGGCCAACTCTGACTTCGTGCAGTTCCGCCTCAGACGCAGCCAGTCCTTCACCGACCTCGACCTGCGGGCGGCCATAGCCGAGCTGGGCATCCTGAACGGTGGCGGGCATCCGGGCGCGGTGGGCTTCAGGATCCCCAAGTCCGATGTCCCCGATATCCACGGTTTAGCCCTGACCTTCGCCCGGCGCCTGGACAACATGATAGGCGGGTCATGATGGGTGCAGATGAAGAAAACGGCCGGCCCGGGGAGCTCCCCTGGCCGGCCGTTTTTTTGCGGATCCCCCAAAGCCTATTTGGCAGGCTGGTCCGGCTTGAGGCTTTCAGGGGACTTCCAGGCGTACTGGAGGCTGTAGTTGCTTATCTTGTAGATGAAGGACTTTCCGTCTAGGGCCAGCACATGCTTGCCGTCGGCATCCTTAGCCGACACTCTCAGGGAATAGTCCACTCCCTTGCCGCTGCGGAGGATGGCGCTGGCCTTCACTTCCTTAAGGCGTTCGGCGGCCTCGGCCTGACCCTCGCTGACTATATCCTCGGCCTCTAGGTTCACTAGGCCCCGCACCAGGGCTTCTACTTTCGGCTTATCCAGGACGGCCGCATCGTCTCCCACCAGCTTCCAGCCCTTCTTGCTGTCGCGCTGGAGGCGGTATTCCACCTTAAAGGCCGTCCCGCCCTCTCCCTCGGCGGGGAAATCTGCCTTGAGCTGGAGCTCCTGAACATCCTCGGGCTTGAGAGTCTCCGGGAATACGCGCAGGTCGGCCCAGGAACGCTGACTCGAGGTGAGGTAGCTATAGAATACATCCTTCACGGCGTAGACCTGGTCTTTCCCGGTGAAGGCCACATAGCGCTTCTTGCCCGTGGCGTCCGTTCCGCCCACCACGATGTCGGCCAGGACCGTGCCGGACTTGTCTTTCAGCGTAAGAGTCTTCTTACCCTCCTCCAGTCCGAAGGACTTCCAGGTATCCTTGCGCGAGCTGACCTTGTAGAGCTCGTTCACCCCCGAGACGGCCTTGAAGAAGGCGTTCACCTGCCCGGCCGAGGCCGGGAATGAAGCATCGGCCTTCTTGAAGGCCCAGCCTTGGCCATCGCGAACCAGCTGGATGCTGGCACCGTCGGCATCGATGGTGAAGGAATCGGCCTTATCCAGTGTCTTGGCGCTGACCAGGGTGCCGTGGGCGGCACGGCGCTGGTTGTTCTCGGGCGAGAAAATCCATCCCGCCATCACAAGGACGAACAATGCCCCGACTGTCGAGCCGAGGGCGATGACTTTCGTGCGGAACTCCATCTTCAGGCCTCCTTGGCGCTCAGCGACTTGGCGTGGCGGCGGCGGCGCACCACCCTGACCACGCCGTAGGCCACCACCCCCATGGGCACCAGGACCAAGGTGGTCAGGTACACGAAGAATTGCATGGTCTGCTTCGCCTTGGCGTCCTCGATCTTGTTGAGCCTGGTGTCTCGGTAGGAGCGAGTGCGGATGGACACGAGGTCATCATCCGAGGCCAACCAATCCGCGCATGAGGCTATGAACTCCGCATTCGTGTCCTTGCCTGTCTGGGCGGAGAAGAGCTGGCTGCGCGAATACTGCATCAAATCCGTGGCGAAGTCCGAGGAAGAGACCAGCACGGCCCGCCCGGGCGCCGAGGTCGTCGCCGGGGCCTTGTCCTTCCAATCCGATTCGACACCCTCGCGCTGGGGCAGAGGCTTGCCGGCGAAAGCGTCCGGGAACTGACCTTCCAGGGTCAGGGCCAGGTCGTACTGGCCGGCCGTGGAGGCGTTCTCGGCGTAGAAGGACATCTCGTCCTGGGGATTGACCGGGAAGTCCTTGGTGGAGCGCCAGGCGTACTTGGTGCTCCGGGCCAGGACCGTGACCTTGAGGCCCTCCTTGGGCTGTACCGAGAGGGGACTGGGCCAGAACAGGTCCAGGCCGGCGAAGCGGCTGGTGACCGGGTTGTTTGCGTCCACATTCTCCTCGATGATGGACACCCAGTGCGGGTACTTGACCATGGATATCATGGTGCCGCCGAAGGGCGAGGCCACTTGGATGGGAATGGTCAAGCAGGATTGGTCCAGGACCAATTCCTTGGAGAGAGTGACGCCCCAGGCGGACAGCATGTCCAGGCTTGAGGAATTCTCCATCTCCATGGCGTAGATGCCATAGGAGGTGCTGATGTCCACGCCCTTGAAGGCCAGGAAGGCCCGTCCGCCGCGCTGGAGGTACTGGTTGACGGGATAGAGGTCGAACTCATCCAGATTGTTGTTGCCCAGGACGATGAGGAGGCTGACGTCTTCCGGAACCAGCTTGCCGGCCTCGGCCATGCGCACCTCCCAGCCGGAATCCTTGAGGACATCGGATAGTATTTTATAGTTCTGATCCCAGGTCTTCTCGCTGTCGCCCAGAAGCACCATAGCCACCATATCCTTGCCGGAAACGACCTTGCGGATGGCCTTGGTCAAATCGTATTCAAGGCTGGCGGTCTGGAAGACCAGGGGCAGAACCTCCTGCTTGTCCATGTACTGGATCAGGATGCCGGTATACACCGAGGCCACGCTGGCCTGGTTCTTCTCCACCACCTGGTATTGCTGGGGCATGATGCCGAAGCGCTCAATGGTGGCGGCCTCCCCGGTCTTTTCCGGATCCAGCACATCCACGCTGATACGCCCGCGCGAACTGGACGCGTACTCGCGCAGCATGTCCTCGACGCGCTTGGGCTCGGGGCGTTCCTTGTACAGGCGGTCCGAGACGTAATACACGATCCTGAGCTGCTCCGGGATTTCCTTGAAGAGGTTCTTGGAGACCTTGGAGATGGAGAAGGCTTTGTCCTGGGTCAGGTCGAGCCGGAAAAAATACTGGGTGCTGGCGATGGCCGCCAATAACAGGGCCGCGCCCATAAGGGCGGCGATCAGCGTTTGCTGGCGCTTATTGCTGAGCTTCACGGCTCACCTCCATTTCCGGAACAGCAGTGTCTTGGCGTTCAGGGTCAGGAAGACCCCGGCCGTGACGACGAAGTAGAGGATGTCGCGGGTGTCCAGGACGCCCTTAGAGAAGGAGTCGAAGTGCTGAGTCATGGAGATCCAGCGGAAAAGGACGCCCAGGGCCTTGGGCACCGGGAACCAGCTCGGCGCATAGCCTATGAAGGCCAGGACGATCAGGATGAGTACCGAGACGATGAAAGCCGTGATCTGGTTCTTGGTCAGGCTGGACAGGTAGGAGCCCAGGGCCACCGTGGTGGCGCCCATCATCAGGACCCCTAGGTACTCGCACAGGATCTGTCCCGGATCCAATCTCCCCAGGAAGCCGATCATGATGGGCATGGGCAAAGTCAGGGCCACCATCAGGGCCAGCAGCAAGTAGGCGGCCAGGAACTTAGCCAGGCTGAGCACCCACTCGCCGTAGGGCAAAGTGATCAGGAGCTCGATGGTGCCCATCTTGCGCTCCTCGGCCCACAGCCGCATGGTGATTGCCGGCACCAGGACTACGAAGGCCACCGGCATGATGCTGAAGAAACTGCGCAGCGAGGCCGTGTCCTGGGCGAAAAACTGCTGGAAGAAAAAGGTCCACACGGCCGTGGCAACCAGGAAGAACAGCACGGCGATGTAGGCGATGGGTGAGTTGAAGAAGGTTCGCAGCTCTTTCTTGACAATTGGCCAAATGGAGTTCATGCCTTGTCTCCTTCCCTGGTCAGGCTGACGAAGATGTCCTCGAGCGATGTGCGGCGCTTGGCCATGCCCAGTATCTTGGCGCCGGAGCCCACCGCCCAGTCGAACAGCGCCTCCCCGTCAGCCTCGGGCGGGCCGGAGATCTCCAGGACCGTACGGCCTTCGGTGTCCTGGCCGGTCTTCCTTATGCTATAGCCGGGCAGTCTGGCGGCGAATTCCCGCGACAGCTCTTCGGTACCGCGGGCGCCCTTAAGGGTCATGTCGAAAACCGCCTCGCCCTTGAGGCTCAAAGCGATCTCCTCGGCCGTGCCCTGGGCGGCTATCTTGCCTTGGTTCAGGATCATCACCCTTCCGCACAGGGCCTCTACCTCCTGGAGGATGTGGGTAGACAGTATGACCAGCTTCTCGCGGCCCAGTTTCTTGATGAGGTCGCGGATCTCCAGGATCTGGTTGGGGTCAAGGCCGGTAGTGGGCTCGTCCAGGATGAGGATGTCCGGATCGTGGAGAATGGCCTGGGCCAGCCCGACCCGCTGCCGGTAACCCTTGGAGAGCTGCTCGATGGGCCGTCCGTAGACCTTCTCCAGGCCGCACTCCTTGACTGCCCAGGCGATCCGCTCGGACTTGGCCTTCTTCTTGAGGCCGCGCGAGGAGGCCATGAAGTCCAGGTATTCCTCCACCGTCAGGTCCAGGTAGAGCGGCGCGGACTCCGGCAGGTAGCCCACCCGGCGCTTCACGCCCAGGGGGTCCTCCTCCACGTCCACGCCGGCCACTACAGCCCGCCCCTCGCTAGGGAAGTGGTAGCATGTGAGAATCTTGATGATGGTGGTCTTGCCGGCCCCGTTCGGGCCGAGCAGCCCCACGATCTCGCCCTTGTCGGCGCGGAAACTGACCCCGTCCACCGCCATCAGGCTGCCGTAGGACTTCCTGAGTCCCGTGACTTCTATCATCCCAGCCCCCTTCATTCGATAATAATCTGCACCAAACACCCGAGCCGCCTTCAGGTTACCCGGGCGGGCTCAATCCACGTATTCGATCGGATAGACCGCGCGGTCGCGCGTCAGGACAGTCTCAGGGAAGACCTCCTGGGCCTCCTTGAGGAGGCGCTTCAAGTCGTGGTCTGAATAGCGCGGGCTGTAATGGATCAGCGCCAGCCGACGCACCCCGCCGGCGTCCCGGGCTATTGCAGCCGCCTGCTCGGCGGTCATGTGCTTCTTCTCCAAGGCCGACTCGATGAGCTCGCGCTCGAACATGCCCTCACAGACGAGGAGGTCGGAGCCGGCTACTTCCCGGGATATCTCCGGAAAATACAGGGAATCGGTCACATAGGAGAATTTCCGCCCGGATCGTGGCGGCCCCAGAATTTGGGAGGGGCTGACCCGGGTTCCATCCTCCAGGACGACGTCTCGGCCGTCTTGAAGCTCGGACCAGAGGGGGCCCCGGGGCACCCCGGCCTGGACTGCCTTTTCGGGGAAGAAGGCCCCCGGACGGGCATCCTCCTCCAGGGCGTAGCCATAGCAGGTCTTGGTGTGCCTGAGGAGGAAGGCCCTCACCGCGTAGCCCTCGCCCGCATAGACGATCCCCGGCTCCTGCACCTCCTTCACCAGGATCTCGTAGTTGATGTACATGTCCAGGACACGCCGACTGCTCTCCACGTATTCTGCGATGCGCGGAGGGCCTATTATATAGAGGGGATCATCGCGGTCCACCTGTGAGGAGAGCATCAGGAGGCCCGGCAGCCCGGTGACGTGATCGGCATGGGTATGGGAGATGAAGATGGCTGAAATCTTCTTCCAGCGCAGGTTGAGGCGGCGCAGCGAGACCTGGGTGCCCTCCCCGCAGTCGAAGAGGAAGAGCTCGCCCTCCCGCCTTAGGAGGACCGAGGTCAAATGCCTGTTCGGAAGGGGCATCATGCCGCCGGAACCGAGGATGAAGGCTTCCAAATTCATGCGTCGACAATGTATAGAAAAGCGTCCATTTACGCAACACTCGCGCCCGTGAAGCATGAAAGGGCTTTCAGGGGTTACAAGTATGTAGTGTCCTCCGTTTTCCATCAGCAGGCCTATCATATATAGACAAGTCTATATCCATTATTCATTTAATCCGATACCGATCCCAGAGCGAAAGGGCCCGCAACCACTTAGTGCTCGTTTCGATGCTGCATACACGGGAAAAGGTATTTCTTGACTTATATATCGATAAAAGCTAATCTATATCTTCCATGGCCGACCAAAAGCTGCCCTCTGCCCCCTCTATCCGCAGGCTCCCGGGCTACCTGACCATCATTCGGCAGGCCCTCAAGGACGGCTTGGAATACATCTCTGGTACCGTCATCGCTCAGGAACTCAATGTTGAGCCCATCCAGGTCCGCAAGGACCTGGCCATCACCGGAATCGCCGGCAAGCCGAAGAAGGGCTACCCTATAAAGGATCTCATCCATTCCATCGAATCCTTCCTTGGATGGGACGCCGATCGCAACGCCGTCCTCGTAGGGGCCGGGAACCTGGGTTCCGCCCTCATCGGCTACCGTGAATTCCGCCTTCACGGCTTGATAGTGGCGGCGGCCTTCGACACTAACCCGGCCAAGGTCGGGAAACGCATCCATTCCGTACCTATCTACGATGCATCAGAGATGGCCGATCGCATCCGGGAGCTGGGCGTGAAGCTGGCCATCCTGACCGTGCCATCCTCGGAAGCCCAGGCCACCGCCGACGTTCTGGTGGGCGCCGGGATAGAGGCCATTTGGAATTTCACCAACACCAAACTCAGGGTTCCTGACTCCGTGGCCGTGCAGCGCGAAGACCTCTCTTCCGGCTACGCCCTCCTGTGCGTGAAATCCCGCCGCAAGCCGATCTGATGCCGCCCGTCTTCCCTGGCGAAAAGGACCTCAGGCAAGCCGGCTTCTTCGGCGACCGCCTGGCCAAGCGCTCCCGTCAGCTGGCCGGATGGGCCAGGCGCCTGGACACGGATTGCTACCGCCTCTACGACGTCGACATCCCGGAAGTGCCCCTGGCGGTTGACCGTTACGGGAACAGCCTCCTCATGGCCCTCTACGAGCGCCCCTACCCTAAGGATCCGGCGGAGGAGGAAGCCTGGCTGGGCCTGATGCGGGCCACGGCCGCCGAACGCCTGTGCCTGAGAGAGGAGAATATCCGTGTGAGGCTGCGTTCCCGCCAGCGAGGTAAGGATCAATACGGGGTATTGTCGGATTCAGGTCGCGAATTCCTTGTGCGCGAACAGGGTCTCAACTTCCTAGTCAATCTGGACCAGCGCCTGGACACCGGCCTCTTTCTGGATCACCGGCCCTTGAGGGCCATGGTCAGGAACTTGTCTGCGGGCAAGCGGATCCTCAACCTCTTCTGCTACACGGCGGCCTTCTCGGTCTACGCCGCTGCGGGTGGAGCCGCCCGGGTCTGCTCGGTCGACCTTTCCCGCACCTACCTTGATTGGGGCATACGCAACTTCATAGCCAACGGCTTGGATCCGCGGCCCCACGCCTTCATCCAGGCAGATGCCCTGGAGTGGATGGAAGAAGCCGCTGCAAAGGGGCCGGCCTACGACATCATCGTCCTGGATCCGCCCACCTTCTCCAACTCGAAGCGCATGCGCTGTGAAATGGACATCCAGCGCGACCACCCCCGCATCATCCGCGCCGCCCTGGCCCTCCTAGCCCCCGACGGCCTCCTCTTCTTCTCGACGAATGCGCGGCGTTTCAAGCTGGATATCGATGCCTTGACCGGAGCATCGGCCAAGGACATCAGCCTGGCCAGCATTCCCGAGGATTTCCGGGACAAGCGCATCCATAAGGCCTGGGAGATCAGCCGTGCCTAGGCGATCCCGCCCTCGGACAGCATGCCCTCCATCATGGCGTCTATGTCGGCCTGGCCCAGGTCCGACTTTCGCTCGAAGGCCAGCTCCTGGTTGACCGAATCCAGCTTGCGCAGCAGCCCGAAGATGATGACAAGCATGATCTTGTTCCCTGCCTCGGGATGCTGGCGGATGAAGCGGATGATCTGCCCCCGGTGCAGCCGCAGAACCAGGGCCCTCTCCAGGGCCGTCACTGTGGCGGTGCGCCGTACCTTCATGAAGATGCCCGATTCGCCGAAGACGTCCCCCGGCCCCAGGGTGGAGATGTACACGGGCTTGCCCTCGGTCTCCTTGACCGACACCGAGAAGGAGCCCTCCAAGATTCCGAAGAAGTAGGGCGAAACCTCTCCCTCCGTGACAAGAGTGTCGCCCTTCTCGCAAGAGATCAGCTCGGCCTGGCTCCCTAGCTCCTCGGCCTCTTCTGGATCCAGGAAGCGGAAGGTGATCACGCCGCGCAGAGCGGATAGGCGCCCCTTGTCCATCGGCATCGATTTCATAGTACCTCAAGGATAGAGCCGGGGCGTGGCCTTGTCAAAGCTCGCTCGAGTTCAATGAAGCCCGGATACCGCGTTGATCTGGTCGCGGAAGGCCCTGGCGGCCGCGCCGGGATTAGCGGCCCCGGCCACGGCCCTGGCCACCACGGCCAGGACCCCCAGGCCGTCAGCCCGCCGACCCGCGGCCATGGCCTTATCAGCCTGTCCTCCTTGAGCTCCCAATCCGGGAGCCAGGAACCAGGCTCGGGGGGCGGCGGCCCTCACCCTCGCCAGGGCATCGTAGTCGTTCCCGGCCACCACCAAACCGATGTCTTCGCCCCAGCCCAGACATTCCCGGGCCGTCCCTAAATAAACGGGTTCTCCACTCCCGGCCAAGGTCATGTCCTGTATGGCCCTTGCACCGGGGTTGCTGGTGCGGGCAAGCATGAAGATGCCCCTCCCGTGATAGGCCATAAAGGGCTCGGCCGCGTCCCGGCCCATATAGGGGCTGAGCGTGACGGCGTCTGCGCCCAGGCGCCCGAAGATCGCCGAGGCGTAGGCCTGGGCGGTATTGCCTATATCGCAGCGCTTAGCGTCCAGGATGACCGGGATGCCCTCCGGAACCAGGTTCATGGTCTCCTCCAGGGCGGCGTAGCCTTGGCTGCCCCATGCCTCATAGAAAGCCACATTTGGCTTGAAGGCCGCGGCGAATTCGGCGCAGGCCCGAATCAGGGCATCATTCTTTTCCAGAATGGCCCCACGCGGGTCGTCGCACTCGGGGATCTCCGGATCCAAGCCCACGCAGAGAAGACTGCCCCTCTCGCGGCAGACGGCCTCGAGCCTGTCGAAAAAACCCATTCCTCCCTCCCTAGGCTGAGAGGCTAGCATGGCGGAAATTGACGGCGCAAGCGATGCTGGAGGCAAGCCTTTTCTCATGGTCCTTCTATGCATTAGATTTTAGCTGGGCTGTTTTCCGCCCAAAAGGGTGTATACTTCTGACTAGGTACGAGTTCACGGATTGAACACGACCTCATCCAGGAGGCATAGGATGGCGAAAAGGCTGTTAGCCCTCACGATGGTTCTCGTGGCCCTCGCATCCAGTATCTGGGCCGATGAAGGCGCCGGCGTGGATCCGGCCCTGGTTGCCGACGCCGCCGCTTTGGCAGCCGAGAATCCCGAGATGGCGGTCCAGGCCGCCAAGCTCTTCGGCTTCGGCATCGATTTGGGCGTCGACACCCTCCCCATTCCCGGCTCGACCAACGGAGCCACCCAGGGCTACCAACGCTTCGGCTTCAAGCCCGAACTCAACCTGGGCCAGTTCGGGGTGGGCCTTGACCTTACCTTAAGGGCCAAGATCAACATCGTCGGGGCCAATCCCATCGAAGTCTACCTTCCCGACTGGGTGCCCGATTACATGGGCAACGGCCGCAGCTTCCTGGACATCTACCTGCCCAAGATCCTCTTCCTGCGCTACGGCCAGCGCGGCGGCCCCATCTACCTCAAGCTGGGCTCCATCGACGACCTGAGCATCGGCAATGGCTTCATCATGGGCAATTACTCCAACACCCGCTTCCTGCCCGAGCAACGCATCTTCGGCCTAGGGGCCGGCCTTGACGGCTCCCTGTTCAATTTCCCCTACCTAGGCCTGGAATTCGCCGCCGGCAACCTGGCCCGCTTCGACGTCGTCGGAGGCCGGGTCTACGCCCGGCCCCTTGCCTTCCTGGACATCCCCATCCTTAAAGGCTTCGAGCTGGGCTATGAGCAGGTCTTCGACTTCGATCCCTATCTCTATGGAGGCGCTCCCCAGGGCGACGGCATGGCCACGGTCTGGGGCATCGACGCGCGCGCCCCTATCATCCCCAAGGGTCTCCTCACCATGGTCGCCTCCGCCGATATGGCCATGGAGGAGGGTGATCGCATGGGCGCCGCGGTCGGGCTCTCGGGCAGCATCCTGGGCTTCCTGCCCTACTCCATCCAACTGCGCTACCTGGAGGACGGCTTCATCCCCACCTACTTCGACACCAATTACGATATATACCGATCAGTCAAGCACGACGCCCTCCAAACCGCCCCCTCTGGGGATGCTCAGGTGGGCTGGTACGCCCTGAGCGGTTTGAGCCTCCTTGAGGGCAAGGTCTTCTTCTCGGCCCAGATGGACGGGCCCTTCGCCGCCCTGCCCGCCCCAGGCACGGGATCCATATCGGATTATCCCCATTTGAAGGCCGTCCTGGGCACGGCCGAGGGCCTGATAGGCGGCTTCTCCCTGAACGCATCCTACGAGAAATACTACCTGGGCGACAGCGGCAATTTCTGGTCCGACCTGATCTCTGCCGAGAACGCCCAGATCAAGGCCGAGTTGGGCTACAAGACCGGCTTGGCCCTCATCTCCCTAGTCTACAATTTGGCATACGATCCGGTCGCGGACACCTTCGACGTGACCTCGAGCCTTCAGACTTCGGTCAAATACTGAGGAGGCTGCAATGAAGCGTTCATTCGCCGCGATCATCGCCCTGGCCCTGGCGGCCGCCATTGTCCCCGCCCAGTCGCGCAGCCAGGTGGGCGCTGAATTCGTCTTCCTGGACGGGAACGAATTCACCGTGAAGACCCAGGACGGCACCACCTGGGAATATAAGAAGGGCGGTATCGTCGAGGGGGACATCATACCCGTCGGGGCCCTGGTCACCACCGGGCCCAAGACCCAGGCCGAGCTGCGCCTCCTGCCCAACAAGTCGGTCATCAAGATCGGCAGGGGCACAAGTTTCAAGATAGAACGCCTGGCGGCCAGCGATCCGCAGAAGGTGAACTCACTCCAGGTGAGCCTGGGTAAGGTGCGGGTCATAGCCGCAACCCTGACAGGCGACGAGAGCTTCCGCGTGCGCAGCCAGTCCGTGGTCTGCGGAGTGCGCGGCACAGACTTCACCTTCAATGTTCCATCCTCAGGGCGCGAGCGCCTTGTCGTGCGCCAGGGCATCGTCGACTTCGCCCGCCTCCTGGCCGGCGTGGAGGACAGCCTCTCGCGCGTTCAAGTGACCGCCGGCTTCTATGCCGACGCCGTCCTGGAAGGGGCCTTCAAGGCAGCTGCCGCCACCGAGGCCGTCCTGGCTGAGGCTTACGCCGACATGGGCTTCGTCAGGGCCAAGGAAGCCGATGTTCCCGGCCATCAGGCCGCCCCTACGTCCAGCCCCACACCTGCGCCGAGCACGGCTCCCTCGGCCACGCCCAGCCCTGCGCCCGAATCGAGCGCGGCTCCCGCGGCCACACCCAGCCCCACACCTGCGCCGAGCACGGCTCCCTCGGCCACGCCCAGCCCTGCGCCCGAATCGAGCGCGGCTCCCGCGGCCACACCCAGCCCCACGCCCGCACCGAGCCTAGCTCCCGCAGCCACGCCCAGCCCGACAGCTGTTTCAGCCGACAGCACTGCACCTTCAGGGACCCCGTCTCCCGCACCCAGTCCCACACCTGCGGCTTCCACTGCTCCCGCCTCCACTCCCAGCCCCCTTATAAAATGGCTGTCCGAGTACCTCAACGCCGATATCGGATCACTCACCATCGAGGGCCAGACCTGGGCCAAGGCCGTCGTCCAGCCTACCATAAAGCTTGGCAAACTCAAGGCAGGCCTTTATCTCCCGGTGATCTACCATGACAACCTCTTCGACCCGGCCGATTGGTACCACCCGGCCGGCAACGATGAGTGGTCCTTCGGGTTCGACGTGGGCTGGGACGAGTCCCATTGGCTGGGCGCCCTGGCCGACGCGGCCAGGGACCTGATGCTCAAGATCAGGTACCTTGAGTACGGCGACCAGAACTTCGATCCCTGGTTCGTGAAAGTCGGCAACCTCAACAGCTTCACCCTGGGCCACGGGATGCTCATGCAGGGCTACGCCAACGACGCGGAATTCCCGGCCCGCCGCCGGGTGGGTCTAGACCTGGGCATAGGCATGAACGGCAGTGCCAAGGTCGGATTCGAGGCCCTGACCAACGACCTGGCCGCCCCCGAGATATTCGGCACCCGCTTCCTGGTCGGCATAGGGGGCAAGGCCGCCCTGGGTCTTTCAGCCATCGCCGACATCAAACCCGCAGGCATGCTCAACGACCAAGGCAGCGACGCGGCCGCGGACGCCCTGGGCGATCCCGTCATCATGGGCATGGGCCTGGACTTCGATCTGCCCCTCCTCAACCTGGACCTCTTCGCCCTCAA
The DNA here is from genome assembly GCA_964470375.1 of uncultured Spirochaetales bacterium. Lineage (GTDB taxonomy): Bacteria > Spirochaetota > Spirochaetia > Treponematales > JBGSOB01 > CAYNQK01. The sequence continues at coordinate 8,965 of CAYYCP010000004.1, read as the reverse complement.
GGCCTTCGCCGACGCCGGGGTCGTGGTGCCCTGGGTCACCAGCGCCTACACCATCGGCGCATCGACTGTGCAGCCCGGTTTCAAGTACGATATCCTTTGGGACACCCAGGCGGGCCTCCCCCGGAACTGGGGCGCCCTGGCCGGCGTCATGGGCAAGATAGCCCGCATCGTCGATTACCGGTTGGAGCTGCGCTACTCCACGGGCAAGTTCGAGCATGGTTTCTTCGATTCCGCCTACGACGCCAACCGCGGCCAGATAGCCGCGGACTACGCGGCCTTCCTAGCCGATCCGGCCGGCGCCGACCTGCCCGACCTGATGGGCGTCTACGGTCAGGGCGGTTTCTCATTCTTCAACGACAAGCTGGCCCTTGATCTGGGATATTACTGGCCCTGGGCCCCTGAGTACGGCCTGGACATCGAGAGGCAGATAGGGGTGCTCTCACAGGATTCCCTGCACGCCGGCTTCTATGTCCGCAAGGGCCTGGTTCCCCTGGTGGACATCTCCGGCTCCATCAGCTACGACCGCACCGGCTTCGCCAGCGCCCTGCGCTCCGACCTGCCCTCTGGCGACATGATGGTCCTGCTTTTCGACGAGAACACGGCCTTCAAGGGCGAGATTGTTGTGCCAGTGCCCAAGGCCCCCATGCTCGATCTAGCCCTGATCTTCGGCACCACTCCCGAGCGCGACTCCCAGGGCGAGATTGTCTTCGTGGACGCGGCCGAGACGAGGCCGCGCATGGTTCCGATCCTGTCGATCGAGACCCGCCTCCACTTCTGAGCCCCTTCGGGTGAAGGAACTGGAAGCGGGCCGCATCGGCATCCTCCCCCCGGAGGTGGCGCGGCGCATCGCCGCGGGGGAGGTTATCGAACGCCCGGCCTCGGTTGTACGCGAACTCCTTGAGAACGCGGCCGACGCCGGAGCCGCCTCGGTGAGCCTGTCCCTGAGGGGCGGGGGCCTGGAGGAGATCCGCGTAAGCGATGACGGCCGCGGCATAGCGGCCGACGACTTCCCCCTCCTGGCCCGCCCCCCCGCCCCCAGCAAGATCCGCGTCGACGACGACCTCCTCAAGGTGGCCAGCTTGGGCTTCCGCGGGGAGGCCTTAGCTTCCATAGCTGCGGTGGCCGACCTGGAGATAATCAGCTCGACCGACGGCCGATCGGCCTCCCGCCTGCGCAGCAGCCCCGGCCGCCCTCCGGAGATAGGCGCCTGCGCCGGGCGCCGAGGCACATCGGTCACGGTGACCCGCCTCTTCGATTCTTTTCCCGCTCGCAAGCGTTTTCTCAAGCGCGCCCAGACCGAGTCCGCTCTTGCCACCCAGGTCTTCATCGATCGGGCCCTGCCGCAGGTCGGCATGGATTTCCGCCTCAGCGCGGACGGCCAGTCCCGCCTGCTCATCCCGGCCTCAGCTCTCAAGGCCAGGGTCATGGCTGCCTATCCCATGGACGAGCCTGAGAGCTTTTTCCTCCAGGCAGGATCATCTATTGATGGCATGCGCCTGGAAATTGTATACGCCAGCCCCGAGGTCCTCCGTCCCGACCGCCGCCACCTCCAGTGCTTCGTCAACCGCCGGCGCGTACAGGACTTCTCACTGCAGAAGGCCCTTGAGCTTGGCTACTCAGGCTACCTGCCCGGAGGCCTCTTCCCCTTCGCCTTCCTCTTCCTGGAGATCGATCCGGCCGATGTCGATTTCAACATCCATCCGGCCAAGAAGGAACTGCGCTTCCGCGACCCCCGGCGTGTCCAGGAAGCCGTCATCAAGGCCATGGCGAAGATCCTAGAGTCTGAGTTCGGCGGGCGGGCCATAGCGGCTTCCTTCTCCCCGCCTTCATCCGAGGGCCCGGGCCTCTGGTCATCAAGCCCGCATAGTCCCGGCCCTATGGAGTACCATCATCCCACCTATGCCTCTGAACCTCATCCCCGCGGTTCCTGGGCTGGAGGCGACGGCGGCGCCCCTCCTCCGGCTATGGATGCTCTTTCCATAGGCGGGCGCCTTCCCTATCCGGAAAACGAAGTCGATGAAGCGCTCGTTTCTCCATCCATCGGAGACACCAGGGTCATCGGCCAGGCCCTGGGCACCTTCATCCTCTTCGAGACTCCGGAAGGACTCTACTTCCTGGATCAGCACGCGGCCCACGAACGCATCATCTTCGACCACCTCTCTGCGGCACCACCCCGCGTTCAGCCCCTTCTCATCCCCCTGCCCTTCCGGACATCCGGAGAGGAGGAGGAAGCCGCCCTCGAGGCGACCCTTGAGGGCCTCGCCGAGGCGGGTTTCTCCATCGTCCCCGGATCTGATGGGGACTGGCTTCTCTCCTCACATCCCGAGGCCTTCAAGGGGGATCCTTCCGGCATTGTCGATGATCTCAGGGCCGCTGTCCGCGGCCCCGATCCAGCCCGCGAGGCCAGAGCCCTGGCTGCCTGCCGGGCCGCGGTGAAGGAGGGCGAGTCGCTCGATATGGCATCGATGGAGGACCTGGTTCAGAAAGCCCTGGCCCTGCCGGAGAAGCGCTGCCCCCACGGGCGCCCCATCCTCTTCCGCTTGAGCCGCCAAGAGGCCTATTATCGCATTCGCCGCGCCATACGCTAAGGATCACGTTCAGAAGACCATTCTCTGAACGTCCTGATGCGGGGAGCCCAGGCTCTGCTCGTCCGCCTAAAGAGTCGAGAGGATGCGGTCGATCTCAGAACGCTGGGCGTAATCGGGCTTGCGTGTCACCAGGTCCTGGAGGGTGCGCTTGGCCGAGGTCTGGTCTCCCAGCGAGAGATACACCTTGCCCAGCTCGTAAGCGGCATCGTAATGCTGGGGGCTGAGCTTGAGGAGCTCCACGTAGGCGTCGCGGGCTTTCGCAAGCTCCCCGGCCTGGGCGCAGGCCTTGGCCAGGTTGTAGCGCGGCTCAAGCTCTCGAGGACTAATAGACAGGGCCTTCTCGTAGTGCTGGATGGCGCGCTCATAGAGCTTTTTACGAAGGTAGGCGTTGCCCAGGTTGTTGTTCACCTCGAAGCCGGACGGCTCAAGGCGGTACGCCTCCTCAAGGTAGACCAGGGCCTTGTCCTCGAAGCCCTCCTCCAGGAAGATCTTGCCGAGGTTGACCCGCGGCTTGGCATATTTCTTGTCCAGGGCCGCCGCCTCGGCGTAGGCCGCCATGGCCGCGTCCAGCTGACCGGCCTTCTCGGCGGCCAGGCCCAGAGTGTACTGGTACACTGCGTCGGAGGCCTTGAGTTGGACGGCGCGCTTGGCGTGGCCCAGGGCCTCCGAGCTCTTGCCCAGCTCTATTTCGGCAACGGCCAAATTGTAGTTGGTGACCGCGTCGTCGTTCACGGCCAGGGCCGATTCAAGGAGGCGCTCGGCTTCCTTATAACCGCCCGTATCCATGAGGAGGACGGCCAGCTCGCGCATGGCCTGATAATTGGAAGGATCGGCCTGCATAGCCTGGCGGTAGGAAGCCTGGGCGTTCACTCCGTCCTTGAGAGCCGTGTAGGCCCTGCCCATTTCCAAATAGGCAGGGGAATAGTCCGGCTTGAGAGCCACGGCCTTCTTCAGGCTGGCTAGGGCGCCCTTGTCGTCTTTGAGACTCTTTTGCGAAAGAGCCATGTTGTAGAAGATGCGCTCGTCCTTGGGGTTGGCCGCCGCCGCCGAGACGAAGGATTGCTTGGCCTCCTCGAAGCGCCTGACCCGGTAATAGGCCTTGCCCAGCTCATAGGCGTAGGCCCAGTTCTTGGGATCGAGCTTGGTGGCCTCCTTGAACTCGGCAATGGCATTGTCGTACTGCTTCAGATCGGAGTTGAGCATGCCCAGGGTGTAGTGAGGATCGGCCAGGTTGGGATCACGTTGCATCGCCGCTCGGGCCTGAGTCACGGCCTCCTTGGCCGCCTTTTGGCCGGAATCCCCATTCGGGTCAGCCCGGTAGGCCTCGTAATAGGCTTGGGCGATCTGGGCGTGCTTCTGGGCGGCGAATTTGTCCTCCCCGGCCGGCAGTTTGGCCACGGCCTGATCGAAATCCGTACGCGCCCCGTCCAGGTCCGAGGCCTTGGCCTTCTGCCTACCCGCCTCCACGAGGGCGTTGACCTCATTCATCCTGTCGCGCAGCTCCTTGGACTTGCGGGCCAGCTCCTCCTCCTCGGCCTTTCTCCTCGCCGCCTCCGCCACCGCCTCTGCACGGCGCCGGCTTTCTTCCTCGGCTTTGAGCTGTCTCTCCTCCTCCAGCCTCCGCTGGCGGGCCTCCTCGGCGGCCTGTGCGGCCGGATCGAGCGGCTTAGAGCCGGAGGCCGGAGCCGCATTGGCCGTATTGCCTGCGCTGGAGCCCGGATGGGCCGCTTGCGGGCCCCGCTCAGAGGCTATGGTCTGTCCCAGTTTGTCGATGCTGGACGCTAGGCTACTCTGCTCCTTCTGGCGCTCGGCTTGTTCGCGGGCGGCCCTCTCCTCGGCGGTCTCGTCGCGACGGGCTAGAATCTCGTCGCGCAGGGCTAGGGCCTCCGGGTCATCCGCGTCCTTGATGAGGAGCTGGTCCACCTTGTCAAGAGCCCTTTCATAGTCGCCGCGTTCGTAATAGGATCGGGCCAGGGTCAGCACGTTGGCCCGCTGCCGACCGGCTGAGGAGGAGACAGCCCATGTCCCCAGGCCTATCCCGCCCCCCAGGAGGGCCAGGAGGGCGAGAGCAGTGAAGACGATAATGATGGTTTTTTTCCGGGATTCCGTAGTTGCGCCTCCCCTTAATGCGGACATTTGTCCCTCCCCCATCGATGGCTAATCGGCCAGTTCGCTCTCGGCCTCGTAGCCCTGTGACCCCTCGGCTCCCGCCGAGAGGCTGAGCGTCTCCTCGGCCGCCTGACGCAGTGACTCGGCCACGTCGGCCATCAGACGCGAACGCCGGGCCTCCTCCTCGGCCAAACGGCGGGCCTCCTCGGCTTTTTTTAGCTCGGCCGCCTCTATGCCCACCCGTATGAGGCCCAGCACGCGCTCTATGGCTTCCCGCTGGGGCGTGGCCGGCTCCAGCCTCAGGTAGGTCTCGTAATCCGATGCGGCTTCGGCCGCCCGATCCAGCCTGAGGCGGGCGTTTGCGCGGTTCAGGTAGGCCGGGGCGTAGTTCGGATCGGCAGCTAAGGCCTGGGTGTACATGTCTTCGGCGAAGGAGTTTTTCCCTTGAGCGAAGTAGCAGTTGCCCAGATTGTAGGCGAAGAGATGGGGATATTCGGATGCTCGGACCGAGCCGCGCTTGAGGACCGATATGGCCTCATCGGGCTTTCCGAGCTGCATGTAGGCAAGGCCCAGATAGAGATAGGCCTTCTCCCGGCTGGGATCAGCCCTGATGGAAGCCTCGAGGTAACCCACGGCCTCGGCCGGCCGGTCCCGCAATATGAGCTGCTCGCCTGAGGTGAAATCATCTTGGGCCACCGCCATCGCGGCCAGGAGGGCCAGCAGAACCGCTATTCGCCTACGCATCAGCTCTCCCCGGTTTGACAGATCGATGCAAACCGTATACTCTAAAACATCGGGCGTTTCTCGTTCTATTTGAAGGAAACAACCCGGACGACTGCAAGATACCACCGGCCGGGCCTTTTTCAAAGCCGCGCGCCCGCCGGACTTGCGTCCTCCCGGAAGTCGAGAGGTGGCAGCGGAGCATGACCATCCTTATCCCGGTCGTCATCGTCCTGGTCGTCTGCATCGGCGTCCTCATCTTCTTCCTGGTGCGCTCCCTTCTCACGCCCACCCAGATCCCGGCCATCCTGGGATTGATCAAAAACGGCCGCGGCCAGGCCGCCCATAAGGCCCTCAAGGCCCTCATAGCCAAGGATCCGCGCCACTCCGCGGCCCATTACCTCCTGGGAATTCTCTACCTGACCGAGGGCAAGAGCGAGATCGCCTTGATGGAATTCAAGATCGTCAACCAGATCTCCCAATTCAACCCGGATGTCCCGGAGATTGAGTTCCGCAAGCGTATCGCCGAGCTCTTCCTGCGCTTCAACCAACAAGAAGAGGCCCTCAAGGAATACCTCCTCCTGACCCAGCTCGAGCCCCTGGTGGCGGATCACTACTACATGGCCGGGAGACTCTTCACCGAGCGTTCGCGCTCCGAAGGCGCCCTGAGCTACCTCAGGCGGGCCATTGAGATCGATCCACGCCACGCTAAGGCCCATTTCGAGCTGGGACTGATCCTGTACCAGGACAACAAGCCCCTTGAGGCCAAAAACGAACTCAATCTGGCTCTGCGCTACGATCCCGAAAATACGGCCGCCCACTTCTACGTGGGCAAGCTGCTCAAGGAAAGCCATGACTATGCAGCAGCCCTGCAATCCTTCGAGAAGGCCATGCGCGACCCCGAACTCAAGGTCAAGGCCCTGGTGGAACGCGGCGGCTGTTACATGAGCCTAAACGAATTCGACCGGGCCGTGCCTGAGCTGGAGCGGGCCGTGCGCTCGGCCAAAGAGGAAGGCTCCAATGAAGCCCTCTACGCGCGTTATTTCCTGGCCATGTGCTACGAACGCCAGCGCGATGTGGACAAGGCCATCGAGCAGTGGGAGCGCATCTACGTCAAGAAGCCCAATTTCCGGGACGTAGCCGAGAAGTTGGCCCAGTACCAGGAATTCCGGGCCGACGATCGCATCAAGGACTACGTCACCTGCGGCAAGGAGGACTTCCAGGCCATCTGCGAGTCGATCCTGAGCAGCGCCATGCAGCTCCAAGTGCGCGAGGTCTCCGAGATACCCAATGGTCTCGACATCATCGCCGTGGAAAGCGAGAACCAGAAGTGGCTGGGCACCAAGAAGCTGCCGCGCCTGTACCGATTCCTGCGCACGCCTGACGTTCTCGACGACTCTCCCATCCGCTCCATCTTGGACCAGATGAAGAAGCTGGGCATCGTGCGGGCGGCCATCGTCACCAGCTCCGGCTTCACCCGCACGGCCATGGAATTCGCTGAAAACCGCCCCGTGGAGATCATCGCCAAGGAGCAGCTGCAGGATCTCCTCAACCAAACGGACTTTTTCTCCCGGCCGCGGCGATGAAATTCCTGTGCGTCTCAGACCAGATCGACCCGCTGGTCTACGCCGCTTCCATGAAGGAGCGCTTCAAAGACGTGGACGTGGTTTTCTCCGCCGGAGACCTTCCGCCCGAGTACCTAGGCTACATCGTCACACTGCTGAATAAGCCCCTGTACTATGTCGCCGGCAACCACGACGCCGTAGGCCCGGCACGTCCCGACAGAGCCTTCAGCCTGGCTTATTTGCGCCCGGCCGATGAAGTCTATACCGGGGCTATAGACGCGGCCGGCAAGGTCCTGTCCGAGCAGCGTCTACTGATAGCCGGGTTGCCCGGATGTATGCGTTACAATCACGGCCCAGTCCAGTATACGGACTTCGAAATGTGGCTCATGGCCCTGGCCCTTGTGCCGCGCCTTATATTCAACAAGCTTAAATATGGGCGCTACCTGGACGTCCTCCTGACCCACGCCCCACCGCGCGGCATACACGACCGCCAAGATCTCTGTCACCGCGGTTTCAAGGCCTTCCTATGGTTGATGCGAGCCTTTAAGCCGCGCTTCCTCATTCACGGCCATATACACCTCTATGACATGAATGAGGTGAGGGTTTCCTCATTCGGTCAGACCTCGGTAGTCAATGCCTTTGGGCACTGCGTCCTGAGTATGGAGTCGCCCTGAGTATGGCCAAAGGCGATGCGGGTCTGGATCAGCTTGCCAATGAGGACTTTTACAAGGCGCGCCAGCGCGAGTTCATCTCCCGAATTCTGCACGTCTTCGACCCCGGCCGCGAGGAGCTCTTCTCGCTGCAGGAGATCAAGAGCATCATCAAGCCAAAGGGCGAATCCTACCAGGGCATGCGCACAGTGCCCCTGGAGCTGATCATAGGCTCGGAGGGGCGCTATAACGACTTCAACCAGGCCTTCCTTCCCAAGCACGACCACATGCGGGCGCGTTGGATGAGCATAGACAAGGCCCATTACCAGGACATCGCCCTACCGCCCATCCGTCTCTACGAGATCGGCGGTGTGTACTTCGTACGCGACGGCAACCACCGAGTCTCGGTGGCGCGTATGAAGGGCGTCCTTGAGATAGACGCTGAAGTGACATCACTCAACTCTGAGATCCGCCTTCGGCCGGGAATGAGCCGGGAGGAGCTTGTCCAGGCCGTTATCCAGTACGAAAAGGGCTTATTCTATGAGGAAACGTACTTCGGCTTGATCACCGATGACGACAGCCTTGACTTCACCCAGCTTGGCCAATACGACGTGGTCTACAATCACATCCTCGTTCACAAGTACTACCTTAACCAGGGCCAAAAAACAGAGATAGGCCTGGGCCAGGCCATCCGTTCTTGGTATGACAAGGTCTACCGCCCCATTGTTGACGCCATCCGCGAGGAGGGCGTGTTGGAACGTTTCCCCGGCCGCACCTATTCTGACATGTACGTCTATGTGGTGCGTCATTGGGACAGCCTCAAACGCAGTTACGGTCCGGCCTTCCCCATTAAGGACGCTGTCAAGAGCTACGCAGAGGCATTCGGCCGTCCAAGGCCTCGCGGACCATGGAAGCGCTTTCTGGACTTTTTCATGCGTCTTGTCCGGTCTTCCCGTTCTTCCTAGCACGGATCTCAACAACCTATCCCTTCCCGCTCGGTCTGGATGTTGACACTCTTACGCGCTCTAGGTACATTAACCTATACGGAGGATTAATATGGCTCAGGCATCCAAGAACTCCCGCACGACCTCTAGCACCCATAAATTCCTTTGCAGTTGCGGCGGCGAGGTTAAGATGAAAACCGTTTTCGAGAACGGCAAGGTGAAGAATGTGGCCGAGTGCGAAAAGTGCAAGCGCACGGAGCGCCGTCCTAGTGATTTTACCTGATCGGATAGCTCACGCGAAAAAAGAGCCGGCCTCAGGCCGGCTCTTTTTTTTCTTACTTCCTCGAAGCTTTTTTTTCTAAGGTGAAGCCAGGGAAAGAAATCCCACG
>CAYYCP010000003.1:91074-95810 GCA_964470375.1 uncultured Spirochaetales bacterium | reverse complement strand
GCCCTATTCGCCCAGCGGATTAGCGCCCTATCTAACCGACAAGGGGGATGCCTTCATCGGTATTCTGAACGGTGTGGATTACGCGCAATGGAATCCGGAAACAGATGTCCGCATCGCCGCCACCTACTCCCGACGCGATAAAACCGGCAAGGCCCGTTGTAAGGCAGACTTACAGAGGCGAATCGGGCTGATCCAGGATCCCAAGGTTCTCCTCATGGGCGTGGTGGGCCGCTTCACCGAGCAAAAGGGCTACCATTTGCTGGCTGCGTGCATAGACGGGATCATGAAAGATATGGCCGTGCAATTCGTTATCCTCGGCTCGGGGGATCCTACCCTCCAGGATTTCTTCGGCGCCCTGCCGGCCCGCTATCCTGGGAGGGCCGCCTCATGGATAGGTTTCGATGAGGATCTCTCGCATAGGATAGAGGCCGGAGCCGACCTCTTTCTCATGCCCAGCCTCTTCGAGCCCTGCGGGCTCAACCAGATGTACTCCCTGAAGTACGGTACCCTCCCCCTTGTCAGGGCCACCGGGGGCTTGGACGATACGGTCCGCCAGTATGATGAGAAGACGGGCAAGGGCACAGGGTTCAAATTCACGGATCCCAACCCAACCGCCCTGTACTACTGCGTTGGTTGGGCCGTCAGCACTTTCTATGACAGGCGGGCGCACTGGGAGGCCATGATGGACGAGGCCATGGCCGAAGAATTCCTATGGAGCGAGTCGGCCAGGGGTTACCTGGGGCTGTACCGGAAAGCGCTTGAACGCAAGCAGGCCTGGGACGGGTGTTTCACCCGTTGAGGAAGCGGAACCTTCCTGATATCCTCGCGGTCAAGCGCAAACGCGGGGAGGATCGCATGCACATCGTCTGTCTGGACCTTGAGGGCGTGTTGGTGCCCGAGATTTGGATAGCCTTCTCGCGGGCCACCGGTATCGAGGAGCTCAAGGTCACCACCCGGGACTGGCCGGACTACGATAAGCTCATGCGCTACCGTATCGGCATCCTGGATAGTCACGGCCTCAAGCTGGCCGACATCCAGCGCGTCATCGGCCAGCTGGAGCCCCTGGAAGGGGCGGTGGATTTCATACGCGAGCTTAGGAATATCACCCAGGTCATCATCCTCTCGGATACATTCACCCAATTCGCCCATCCCCTGATGGCCAAGCTGGGTTTTCCGACTCTCTTTTGCAACAGCCTGGTCATCGGGGAGGACGGCTCTGTGCGCGGTTACGCTCTCAGGCAGAAGGAGGGCAAGCTCCAATCGGTCAAGGCCCTGAAGGGCCTTAATTTCCGGGTTCTGGCGGCCGGCGACTCCTACAACGACCTGGCTATGATCCAGGAAGCCGATTCGGGCATCCTCTTCCGCTCTCCCGAGGGCATACGCGCCCAGCATCCGGGCATCCCGGCCCTGGAATCATACGATGAGCTCTTAGGTGCAGTGAAGGAATTCATCGCTTTAGCCTGAAGCGACCGGCATAGGGCCGGATGCGGTCGCCCAAAACGGCCCCGGCCGCTCCTCTATATCCGCTCCAATCGGTAGTCCATCTTGCCCAGTCCTATCTCCTCAGCGTGGCGAAGGGTGGCCCGCCAATCCGTGCCAGGGTAGAGGTGGGTGAATTTATCCGATCCAGGCGTGAAGGCACGCTTGTCGAAGAGTTCGCTTCCGGGCAAGGCCGGGGCGGCATTGACCAAGTCGGCGCAGGCGGCGTCCAACGCAACAGGGTCAAGGCTGGCCGCCATGCCCAGGTTGGGAACGATGGGCATATCGGAATGAGCCCAGCAGTCGCAGTTGGGGGATACGTCCAGTATCAGGTTGACGTGGAAACAGGGCTTGTCCTTGACCGCCGCCAGAGCATATTCGGCGATGCGCTCGCAGCTGTCCAAGACCCCGCCTTGGTCATTGGGACGGACGGCGTCGTAGCGGCACATGGCGATGCACTGCCCGCAACCGACGCACTTGGACGGATCCATGACGGCCTTGTTCTGGGAGTCCATGGAGATGGCCCCGTGGGCGCAATGCTTGTAACACATCCGGCAGCCAGTGCAGGCATCACGGAAAAAGACCGGCTGTCCGCCTGTATGCATCTCCAGCTTGCCGCCTCGGGACCCGGAGCCCATGCCTAAGTTCTTTATTGCTCCTCCGAAGCCGGTCAGCTCATGGCCCTTGAAGTGATTGAGAGAGACGAGGACGTCAGCGTCGGCTATGGCCGAAGCTATTTTGGCTGTCCGGCAGCGTTTCTGGCGTATTTCGATCTCACGATACTCGGTACCCTTCAGACCGTCGGCGATGATGATCGGGCAACCCAAGGTCTGTGCTGTAAATCCGTTTTCGGCGGCGGCGTCCAGGTGATCCAGGGCGTTGGCCCGTCGCCCGGAATAGAGGGTGCTGGCGTCCGTCAGGAAGGGCTTGCCGCCGGCCTTGGCCACCATGGCGGCCAGGCGGGCGGCGAAGTTGGGTCGAAGGTAGGCGGTATTCCCAGGCTCACCGAAGTGCACCTTGATGGCCACGAACTTGTCCTTGAGGTCAAGGCTCTCAAGCCCGGCCCGCCTGGCTAGGCGTTCGAGCTTGTCGGGAAGGTTGGAGCCTGGCTTGGCCCGCAGATCCGTGAAGTAAACGATGGAATCGCTCATAGTCAACCTCCTGCCGGAATGATACCTTCGTCTGCGATGTCTTGGAAGTACGAGACAGCGTGTCGCAGGGTTCTCGGATAAATTGATCTAAAGCAATAATATGGCCTTGACTCGGCCTGGCGCCTGACCTAGAATTCCCCCATCGGAGCCTTCCAATGGACATGTGCGAAAGAATTATCTACCTGGGTCCGGACGCCCCAGATATCCCTCCGGGATCTCGGATCCGGTCATTCTCTCTTTCGATCATACCCCTGACCGTGGTGGTCATGGACGGTACGCCCTCGCTGCTGATGCGGCCGGCCCTACACTCCCACCGGGGCTTTGACGTGGCCGCTCTCAGGCAGACATGGCCTGAGGGTCCGGGGGCCGGCCTTGCCGAATTCTCCGCGGCCAGGAGAGGCTTGGAGGCTGTCATGGCCGGGGCCGCCGACAAGGGCTTCGAGGAATGGCACCGCGGGCTGAAAGAGTATTTCGAAGCTCGCTGGCCGGGTTCGGGGATATCGCTCAAGCGTTTGACGAGGGAACTCTGCCTGGACTTCGGGCACAGGTCCGAGGATGCGGATTTCAAGCTGAGCTATCGTCCCCTTGAGGGAGTCGCTCCTGTACTCTACCTGGTACGCGATGAGCGCACCGGAGACGATGAGCTTTGCGCGGCCTTCTTTCTAGGCCTGGATATCCATTCCCGGGATACAGGTTTTCTTGAGGGTCAGGATCTTGAGTTCGTGCCCCTGGATCTCCTTGCGAGGGCGGAGTGTCTCCATCCGCGCTACGCCATACATCCGGCCGTGGCCGGCCTTTTCACCGCGCAGTCCGCGACAGCAGTCCTGAATCGGGTGCCTCGGATCGAATGGCAGGCGTGTCCCCGGGCAGAGGACACCATTGTCATGGCGGCTGACTTCTCGTACTACTACCGCGAGGCAGAATCCCCGCGAGCTATCGTGGATGCCCTTTCCGAGCCCTATCCGGGAACGGAGCCGGCTGCCCTCCTGTCGGCCATCCGCGGGCTGGAAGGGCGCCTGGGTTCGGGACCGGACTTCGCCGAGGCCTTAGTGGCTAAGGTGGAGGATTACCTCAGCAGGCTCTTCATGCGGGCCGGTTTCTTCGTAGATACGCCCACCCCGGGCATATTCGCCGGACTGGCCGAAACCGCCGGCCTGCGTACGCCCGACGGCTGTGCGAGGCTCTACAGCTACCAGGCCCTCCTTGAAGCCGCCTCCGTCTTCCTCAAGTGCGAGATCATCGTGGATAGGCTTGACCTCGCCACGGTCGGTCCGGTATTCAACGATCCGCGGCGTTGGTTCAACCTCGGCCGTGACCGCATACCCTTCGACATCCGCGCCCTCTTGCGCGTCTGCAAGAACCGCCTCCAGGCCTCTGCGGCGCCGCCCCTTGTTGATGGGCGGCCCAGCTATTTTCAGCGTAAGGGGCTCTATCTTGCTCCGCGGGCCTTGGAATGGTTCCGGCCCGCCCTGTATGCGAATACTCCGGGCGGCGGACGGCCCGAGGGATTGGAAGCCGGCTCGGTTTACCGGCTCTCGTCGGACGATCCGATGCTGGGCTACGTGGAACCCGAGCCGGGGGCCGAGGGGGCCCTTGGGATGGTAGCCTGGCGACAGGCAAGAGAAGGCGGAGAGGCATGAGGATGAATATGGTAAGGCGCTTGCTCCTGACGGCCGCGATCCTGATATCTTCCCTCCTTACGGCCCAGGAGCTGGAGCTCAACAACAAGAACGTGAAAGCTTTCCCCGTCGCGCGCGGGGCGCGGTATCCGATCGTTTCATCGGCCATCTTCCAGAAGGCCCTGGATGCGGTGGATCTGAACGAGGACGAGATCAGCCTGCCCGCAGAGCGGGAAAAGTTCCGTCCCGAGTACGTGAAGCACCTCAGGCAGTCCGCGGCCGTGGTAGCGAACGTGATCGGGAACAAGGAATACGCCGTCTCCTTGGATGACGCCCTCTATTACGCCTACTGCTTCCAGCGCCCGCGCACGGACGGTGGCGCTGGCTTCCGGACGGAGGAGCGCTTCGTCCAGAAGGTCCAGGCCCAGAAATACTTCCCGACGGTCGTGGAATTCTCCTTCTGGCCCTGGGAGGACGCCGGCGGGGG
>CAYYCP010000003.1:85315-90974 GCA_964470375.1 uncultured Spirochaetales bacterium | reverse complement strand
ACTTCCCGACGGTCGTGGAATTCTCCTTCTGGCCCTGGGAGGACGCCGGCGGGGGAAGCTTGCGTAAGGTGAACGGCCTGTATGTGCCCGGATCGATATCCTCAGGCGGTATCCTCAAGCTATCTCTCTACGATTTTTTCATGCAGGAGGCGGTCAAAAAAGCACTCTCCGAGCGCGACCCGGCCTTTACCTTCGGGGATGGCTATGAGAAGGCCCTGGGTTCAGTGGGGCGCGACCTGGCCGCGCGAATGCCCATACTCCAGGTTTTCATTCACGAGACCAACCACGCCGTTTTTGAGGATTCCGGAGACGGACTCTCCTCGGACCGGGCCCTGGGCGAGGGTGTCACCGAGCTCCTGGCCCAGCGGGCCGTGCACAGACTCGCCGGCGGCTATGAGGACTTCTGCGAGGTTTCCGCTTATCCTACCGGGGTCTTTTTCGCCGCCCTCCTCTGGGGTATTGATCCCGACAGTCTCCTAGACTGGTATACTAATACTTCCGGCACCTCCATGGACGCCGAGTACACCGAAAGGCTGGCCCAGGCCATGATGGCCGTCAAGAACAACAAGAAAGAGCCTCTTCTGTCGGCCGCGAAAAAGGATGCTTTCAAGGCGGCCTTCACGAAAGTCTTTCTACGCGAGGACTACCGTTCCGTCGACGACGTGAGGGCGGTTTTCCGGGCCAACGTCGACATGCGTATTTTGTACGCCTGGCTCATGGAGGAGGGGGCCGGCATCTACTTCAAGCAGCTGCCGATGAAGATACGCCTCTTTGTGCTGGAGAATTTCTTCTTCAACATCGATCCCTCCCTCCTGGGCATGAACAAGGCCGAATTCGCCCAGAGGGTGAAGGACCTGCGCAGTAAGGTGCCCGACCGGAAGAACTGGGAGAACGTGGACGAGGAAGAGATCAACGGGCTCATGGAAGATGACACCGGGGAATCAAGCTCTGTGGCGCCCATCCAGATCATCCCGGCCGACAAGAAGAAGGTGGACGGCAAGGAGGAGGGCAAGGAGGCCGAAGGCCTCAAGAAGAAAAACCCCGTGGTCCTGGATCCTGCCGGCGGAGCGCCCGAGGGCCCCGAGGAGTGGAAGGCAAAGAACAAACACTTCAAGGTGCCCGTGCCCGCCCCGGCTGAGCAGACTGGAGCCACCTTCCCGCCCACCAGGGAATGGTTCGAAGCTCGCTGGAAAGCCGATCCCTCCAGCAAGCCCAGGAACGAGGGTTTCTACGCCCCAAGGCGGGAGGAGCTCATGCGCAGCTTCTCCATGGATAAGGTTCTGAATCTCACCAAGGAGTTGATCGCCCGGGGCGGCATCAGCGAAAAAATCCGCGTGGAGTGGATCGCCTTCCTTACGGACTACGTCGCCGCCAATCTGGAGAAGGGCGCCGACCAGCTGGGAGTGCCCGAGATGGAAGGCCTCTTCCCTCCCGAGGAGGACTGAGGCCCTTGCGAGCCACCCGCGCGCGGCTCATTCAGGCCGCCCTCCTTGCCTTAGCCATGCCTCCCTGCCTGGCCGAGGGTCCATCCGTGAACGCGCCCACGGAATCGGCCGTGGCGGACTCGAAGAACCGCTTTTCCACCGCGGCCAAGGCCCTGAGATCGGTCCTATCGGATCCTGCTCAGGGCTCGGCCTGGGGCCTGGGGGCGACGCCCTTCGAGAACGGCCTATCAAAAGAAGAAATCGCGCGCCTATTCAGCCAAGAGGTCTCATCTGACCTGAGCGCCTTGGGCCGGCTTTGGGAAGGACCCTTGAAGCGCCTTGAGGGCGGGGGCCGGATCGAGAGGGAGCGCGCGGCAAGCCTTTTCTTCCTCTCCCTCGCCTTCACCCTGGAAGCCTTTTCCGACGCGCCGGCCTTCGTGAAGGGGGACTTCCCCGAGGACCTCATGCCACGCATCGCCCTCTTCGCCGCGCCGGCTGCCACGCAGCGCTTCAGTAAAGCCTGGAAAGCCTTTCGATCCAGTGCGGGATCGCGCCCAGGGGTTATCGACGAGGAGGACGCGGCCATTGTGGATTTCCTGGGATCCAAGCTGGCTGCCTATGCCTTCAGCCCCGAGGAGAAGCAGGGACTTCTGCCGGTGATATCCTTCAGTCAGACATCGGTCCGCGCTTATGTGGAGAGACTCCTGGCATCCCAAGACGCCGAGACGGCTCTGAGGCGCTTCTTCTCATTTTATATCGATTTCCTTACTTTCAGCGGAAGGGAGGCCCGAGCCGAGCTGGCGGCCATCCTCCTGCCCCTCTTCGAGCGCTACCTGAGCGGAGACCAGACCGCCGGGAAGACAATGCGGCGGCTCAGCGTCGAGCCGGAGCTGGCCAAGCGCCTGGACGCGGCTAACCGCTTCCGCGTCGATGTGCTCTTCGCTCTCGACTACTCCGGCATGGACGATGGCGGCAAGCGAAGTGTCCTGGCTGTCTTCAAGGATATGGATGGTCTCTCTTTCAGGAGACTCGCCGAGGCAGACCCCGAGCGCTGGTTCCCCGTGATCCAGAAGGCCCTGGAATACCTGGGCACGGGCGATGGGGCGCCCCGGGATGCCTTGGCGGCCGGCCTTGGCCTTCAGCCCCTCCTGGCCCGCCGACGTTTGGAAGGGAAGGCCAAGGGGGCGGACGAGGCCCTGTTGAAAGTCCTGAGCCAGAAGGACGCCAGCTACAGGCTCCTCCAGGGACTCTATAGCCCAGGAGGTCCCGCGGCAGCCGATCGCGCTTCCTGGCTTGCCGGCCTGGATGCTTTCCCTGACTTCTTCTCTCTGCGGGGCCCCTACATCTTCCCATCCAGCCCGCCTGGTGCCGCCTGCTCCGACTTCAGCGGCATCCTCAAGGCTATCGCCGAGATCTATGCGCGCTGCGCCAAGGACTTGCCCGGGATCTACGGCCCCTCGGACGGGCTGCCGCAGATGGTCTATGCCGGCCGTTCCTGCCTGCCCGTCGGGGACGCGAGTCGGCGCCTCCTCCTGCGCCTGAAGACCGAGCGCGCCAAGCATACGCAGATAAGCGCTTCCCGGACCGAGTTCCTCCTCATTCTGGCGCCCTATGTGGCCAAAAACGCCACACTCCTCGACGCCGACGTCCAAGAGGGCCTGGGAAGGGGTGAAGCCCAGGCCCTGGCCAGCCTCTGCGCCCAAGCCTCCATAGACAAGGACTTCGTGGAACTCTTCAAGGAGGACTCCCTGGGCTTCCTCTTCGGCCCCACCAGCCCGCTTGCACTGGCCTGGTGGCGCTGTCGTTATACCGATACCGCCCAAGCCCTCCTGAGCGCCATTAAGGCTCGTGGCATGAACAGGGTTGTCCAAAAAATCGACCGGCTTCAACGCATCTCTAAGCCCCCGGCTGGGATGCGGCTCTACGAGGCCTTTTATTCCTCATACGTGGCAGTGATGTGGGAACGCGGGGAGGCCAGGCTCGGTATGCCGGCCGTGAACGCCGACAACTTCAACTTGCTGTTGGATCAGGTGATTTTCTTGATCTATTGCTTCGATCCAGCCAATGTCTCTCTTGACGATCCGACCGACAGCGCCGTCTATCGGCTAGGAACAGCCCTCCTCGACTTCATCGACGCCCACCCGGTCTTCGCTACTAACCCTGATCTTATGCGTTGGAAGGATGCTTACACCCGAGGCAAGCTGCCTGGTTCCCTTTTGGCCAACCGTTCCGAGATCCTGGCCCGTTTCAGCGGCCGCTTCCAGGTCATCCTGCGCGACTGCCTAGATGACCTCTTCATGTGATGCCTATGCGGAACAGGGGTCTTCTCTTTGTCATAGGGCTGTTCTCATTGATCCGGACAGCCCTGGTCGCCCAGGGTGGGGCCGATGCCTTCCTTAACTACCTCGGACTCATCGAGGGCTATCAGGCCGATGTCGAGGCTCCGCCCATCGAGGAAAAGGAACGCGTATTCAAGCGCCTCTTGGAGGCCGTGGATTTCATGACCGATGAGGCCCAGATCCGTAAGGCTGTCCAAGACCCGCGCTATGCGAAATTCGCCGCGGCGGCAATAAAACCCATTCCCTATCTATCCAGGATCCGCCCCCTGACGCTCTTCTCTATTTTTTGGAGACTCGGGGACGATGGAGCCGCCGCCGCCCTCCAGCGCGCAGGCCGGACCGGCCTTGGCGATATACTAGGAGCCTTCCGTGAGGGGATCGATGGCAAACGCCTGGAGCGGGACGCAGTGCGCCTGGAGACCTTCCTCCTCTCCCTGAGGGAGGGCCTCCTCCCGGCGACGGATCACGAGGCCGGCAGGGCGAACATAGAGGCGATCAAGGACTTTCACGAGGCCTTGGCCCTGGGTCCCTGGCAGCCCTTCCTTGACAGGCTGGTGGACGGGGGGCCCTACGAGATCTACTACAGCGACATCGGCAAGGCGGCTTTGGCCGAGTACCTTTCCAAGAATCCCTATGTGGACGCCCCCACCCTCGCCAACCTCTTGGGCATGGCGCCGCGTTTCAAGCCCGAGGCCTGGGACGCCCTCATCCCACGCCTCATGGAATTCGGGGCCTACCGAGGGGCTGGAAAGGCTTTTTGGGCATTATCCTCCGCGCGTGATTGGAAAGCCGGCCTGGATGAGATCCTTCCCCGCCTGGAGGCCCTCATTGGCGCGGGAGCGGTTGGCAGGGAGAAGCAGCCCCGGCGGGAGTACATGGATTTACTCGGGCAAGCCGCCCTATCCGGCTCCGTTCCCGGGGGCATGGCCGGCATGACACCCCTCTTCTGCCTCATCTACGCCCTGGACAAGGATGAGTACTGGAAGCTCATCGATTCCCGCGCCGAGGAACTCTGCGCCATACCGGTCTTGGTTGATGGGAGTGAGGCCCTCTTCATGAACGCTGACATCGATGCCTTTTTCGCGAAGCCGGCCCGCCTCAAGCTCTACCTAGCCCTCGTCTCAGCCGGCAGGATACAGGACGCTTTCCTGCGACGGGCCCTCCTCAGCCGCCTGGAGGGCCTGTCCATCGATCCAGCGGAGCTTGCTTTTCCGGCCTCGACGGGGAGGAGCTTACGCGACCAGGTTTTGGACTTCGCCATGGCCTTCTATGGCCAGATCTCTGATCAGGAGGGTCGGCCCGACATCCCCTTCCTGCCGGGGCTCTGGCGCATCCTCGAGTTCCCGTCCGGATCCGCGCAAGCAGCCGCATGGACGGCATTCCTGGCCGAGCGCTCCGGACGGCTTGAGTTCAATTCCTTCAAGGACGACAGGGCCCTGGCCTACATGATCAAAAATATTTGGACGACCGAGTACCGCAAGGGCTCGCCCGAGGCCGTACTATTCG
Source organism: uncultured Spirochaetales bacterium (assembly GCA_964470375.1). Taxonomy (GTDB): domain Bacteria; phylum Spirochaetota; class Spirochaetia; order Treponematales; family JBGSOB01; genus CAYNQK01. Next base: position 85,705 of record CAYYCP010000003.1, on the reverse strand, counting down.
ACAAACTCTACCTGGACGCTTACCTCACGAGATCCTCGGAGGCCGGCTTCATGGAAACCAGCCTGGTGCCGCGCCTCAATCGCGAAGCTCCGGCCTTCATCAAAGGCTTGGCCGCTTACATGGCCGGCTGGCTCTCCGCCAATGATAGAGCCGAACCCGACTATGAGAGGCGCTTCAGACTCTATCAGTTCCTCCTCACGATAGCGGACCAGGAGCCCGGAGCCCTAAAGACCCTGATGGGCATCCTTCTCACGGAATATCGGGACGATTTCCGACCGCGTCCCAGCGGCTTGCTGATAAAGGAGAAAGAGACCATCCAAAAGGAGTTCTTCCGTCTCACCCGAGAGAGCACCGTCTCCTCCTTGGACTACTCGCGCTACCTGCTCGAGG
>CAYYCP010000003.1:0-85215 GCA_964470375.1 uncultured Spirochaetales bacterium | reverse complement strand
CTCACCCGAGAGAGCACCGTCTCCTCCTTGGACTACTCGCGCTACCTGCTCGAGGGAGGGGGCGAGCGGGCGGCCGGGCGGGGCGAGGACGCTCTGGCCGAAGCAGCCCTTGCGGCCACGGTGATGAAGACCTTGAGACGCCTGGTGGAACTCCTCAATGGGCCGGAGGGCGGCCGCTTCCAAGCCGCCTTCGACGAGGCCATCGTCCTCTTTAAGGACAAGGAAGCCCGGCCGGTGAGCATTCCCTGGCTTGTGGAAAATCAGCGCCTGGGCGTGAGGCGTTCATTTGAGTTCGTGACCGCACTCATGGATGACAAGATAGCGTTAGCTGATATCAAGGCGGAGCTCATCAACGGCGAAAATCTGGAGGCCCTGGTAGATTTGGCAGAAGCCGTGGACGGCCAGAGCCTGACGGCCTTTCTGCGTTCCAAAGCCGCTTTGGATCCGGGCATGGACGCCGAGACCCGCGCCGCAGAAGAAGACCGCATGCGCAAGGTTCTTGAGGGCATCAGCCGCTTCTTTTTCTCCAAGGTAAACGAGCAGACGGTGCGCTGGATGGTGCAGGCCGTGGCCGCCATCGACTCTGTACCGCCGGGGCGTGAGGGCGGCCTTTCATCGGATGGGCGCCCCAGCCTGACCCGCAAGATGGTTCAGACTATCGTCAAGGTCATTTTCTACCACCAGGACCAGGCCGAAAGCCAACGCATAGGGAACCTCTTCCTAGCCCTCTTCGGCGCCTCCGGATCCCTAGGCGCCAAGGACCCCGACTTGATGCCCGACTTCGCCAGGGTCTATTTCTTCAGGAATCGCGGTAACGCCCAAGCTCTGAAGGCTCAGTTCGACGAGCTACTGGCGCGCTTCCGTTCCAGTCCCGGGGCCGCTTCCAGGGACCTGATAGGGGCCATGTTGGTCTTTGCGGAGGACGCCGAGGTTTTAGCTTACATATCGGCCAAGGTGGAGAAGGATCAGGGTCTGCTCGCGGCCCTGGGCAATTCGGAGCGCGAGCTGACCTTCATCTACAAGGTGTACAAGGCCGGGGCCTTACTGGTGCGACTGAGACAGGGCGCAGGCGCGGCGGCCCGGGCGGCCTTCAGTGTTTACGCCCCAGCCCTCAAGGATATATTCCAGGACAATTACCTGCGCCTCCTGGACAAGCCCAGCCTCAAGGACGAGATCGAACTTGACCTCGAGCTCAGGTCCCTCCTCCTATCGGTATACGAATCTCCGGAATTGGACGGCCCGTCCCTGGTTTCAAATCTGGCGGACAAGGCCGAGCTCCGCGCGGATCCAGAGGCGGAACGGGCACGCAAGGAGGCCCTGGCGGCAGTATTCTCCTTCTTCGTGAACGAAAAGGAGGTAACCAGCGGGAAATTCACTGATCGGGACATCTTCTATTTTCCCCGCGCCAAGCTTTTCGTCCCGCGCAGCGATTGGGAACGACGTGTTGAGGAGGCAGTCGGAACAGGGCGACTCTTCCTTTTCCTGACCGACGGGGTCAAGTACTCCCTGGGCTCGGAGAGCAAGCCTTCCATCAAGAAGTACGCCCAGGCAATCGTTTACCTTTATCACGCCGCTTACCTGCGCACCCGCGGCATCCAGGAAGCCATGGCTCGCAAGGATATGGCGGCTCGTGACCAGGCCTGGGAAAGCCTGCGGGACGCCCTCTACGCGCCGCTTTTCCGCGGAGACTTCTTCCCCGCCGGCTCGGACGGAGACCGGCCCTTCTTCCTCCACGACGCGGTCGCCTTCCCCGGCAACGAGAAGGCCGGCGGGCTGTACTACCTGTACCAGAACCTCTACGCCAATTGGCTCAAGGACGATCTACCGGAACCCGCTCGGGGCTGGATCCTAGAGCGCTTCATAGCCTTCGTAGGCGACTTCATCAAGCAGAACATGGCCGGGGGAGATGAGGAGCAGATGCGTTTCCTGGCCGCTTTCATGGCCAAGGCCAGCGAGAAGGCATTCAATTTTAAGTCCCAGGCATCCAAAATATGCCCGACCATGGATGAGTTCCTGGAGAATCCCTTCAAGCCGGCTTATTACGTCCCCTTTATCCCCGGCGTGGACTTCCGTTACAACCTGCGCGCGGGCGACCGGTTGATGGCCGAACTGACGCGCTGGTACAGCTGGGATCCCCGGGATCCCGCCGCCAACGATCAGTACTTCTACCTCATGCCGGGTTTCAGCCTAGGCGGAGACAAGATAGAGCAGTTCGGGAAGGGGAACAATCACAACTTCCTAGAGGCCGAATGGGGCTACTACTCTCAGCGTCTTGAGGTCCTTGGGGGGCGGGTGGCATCGTCCGGCTACCTGGATTTTGCAGGCGGAGAGAATGTCGCCCTATTCCTATCAGCATGCCGGGAGGGTACCCGCTACCAGCGGGTGGCGGAGGCCCGCAGTGTTTCTGTTCGCTACAGCCTATCGTTGCTCAAAAACGATAAGAGCGGGACTGAGAACATGGATTTGACCCTCTTTGGAAAGGTCGGCGCCGCTGATTTATTCTCAAAAGGCAAGTATATCGTCTCCGCCTCGGGCTACTGGCCGCATCTCAGCCGGGACGCCCAGCTCATCATGCTGGAGCGCGATCCGGCAGATCCGCGCGCGGTGGTGCTGTTCTCCCAAGAGCGCTGGCTGCCCACCAAGCTGACCCCGCTGTCTTTCGACGGTTATCACTCGGTGCCGCGGGTGTACATTTTGGATCAGCGCGTGGAGGATATACAGGCGGTCTACGCCTTCGAGAGTGTCAAGGACGCCAAGGACGGGGGCATGCGCAGCCTGGGGGTGCAGCCGGTGCCCCTGCTCAGGGAGTCCAAGGGAATATTCGTGGCCTTGGTGGACAAGCCCGGGCAGGAAAGCCTTGTGGCGGCGCAGAAAGCCGGCCGGACCGTCTACATGGCCCTGTGGCGCACGGACCGCGAGGAGGGTGGAGCCGACATCGTCCCGGTCACGGTGACCGACGAGGGATTCAACTCAGTGCGCTTCTCATCTATGGAGTTCGAAAGGCTCTATGCGTCCCTGAACAAGGATCCCCTCGCGCCGGCGCGCTTCGCCTTCACCCTGGCCATAGCCTCAAAGGCTTGGGACCAAGGCGACTTCGTCCTTTTGCCAGGGGCTCAAGGCGAACGCAGCGAGGGTTTTTTCCGCATCCAGTCCATCCAAACCGAGGTGGAATTCGCCGAGCCCCCGCCTGAGTGGGCGGAGAACGTGATTTTCCTTGATAAGCCCTGGGGCGAGCTCCGTAAAAAGGCCTATTTGAAGCCCTATGCCCTGGACCAGAACACGGGGGCGCTGAAGGACGCGCGCGTCTACTTGAACCCGGGCTTCGAGAAGCGCAACCGCGCGGCCATCCAGGCCGGGGCCGGGCGCAACCTGTGGATATCGGTATCCTCGCCTCGGGCTGCTTCCGGGGAGAGGCTCTTCATCGCCAGCGCCGCCGGGACCTACGCCCTTGACCCGAACTACGGCGCAAAGATCTACGATCTCATCAACAGCTTCAGCGTCTTCAACACCGACGCGAGCACACGGCTCAAGATCGTCATGAACGCCTGGAAGAACCAGGCCTACCCGGGGGAAAGACGATGAAGCCGGCCATGCCCCAGGCAGCCGTTTTAGCCATCGACCTGGGCCTGGCTTTCGCCGGCCTGGGCCTCTTTTCCATTCTGCCGGGGGGCGACGGCTTATACCTGGAGCCCTCCACCTGGTTCCTGCCCCTGGGCGCCTTCTTGACGGCCTTCCTGGCCTCCGGGGCCCTCAAGCGGCCCTTCTACGGCTTTCTCCCCCAGGTCCTGGATCCCATCGGTATCCGGCGCCGCCTGCCCCTCAGGCCCCTGTACGTCCTGCTCAACTTGCGCTTCCCCCTCCTCCTCAGCATGTGCGCCCTGATGGGCTTCCTCCAATCGGCCACGCTGCCCATAGAGGAGGAATACCCCATCGTACGCGGCAGCATTCTCCTCCTGGTGAAGAACAACGCCAAGTACCTGAACGGCACCAACGCGTCCGTGCCCAAGGCCAACGACTTCGTGCGGCGTCTGTCTTTCCATGTAGTCCAGGGGGTGAAACAGGCTGTCAACGCCCTGGCCGAGGAAAGCGCTCGAAGGGTCCGGGCAGGCAAACGCTCGGCCCGGGTAGGCGCGGCCATGAAGGCGGCCGCAGCCTTCGACCTGGAGAAAGCCTGGAAAGCGCTGGCTGATCGAGTGCGTTACCAGGGCAAGCCGCCCATCCTGCTCTACGAATTCCAGGGCTACTTCTACAGCGGGGCAGGTGTCCCGGCCACCCAAGTCACCGAGAAAATCACCAACGACAGCACCCGCATGGATCCCTCCATCAGGGGGCCTTACAGCTTCAAGCGCTTCGTCTTCGACGAGGAGGGCCTCCTGGAGGCCTATCAGGACCGCGACCAGGACCTGGTCAGCCTACCGCGCCCCTCCGGAGACCTGCCCGATTCAAGCAACTTCATCAACAGCTTCTACGGCCGGGCTATGGACGCGGTCTTCTATTCGTCCTCGGAAAAGGCCAAGGCCGAGGCAGGGTTCTTGGAGCCGCCCGCCGCCAGGCCCCTCCTTATCTGGGTTAGCGACGACGGCTACGAACCATCGCCCCTGCCAGGCTATCCCGCGCGCGCCAATTTCCGGCCCGACCGGAAAGACCACCCTCTGCGGGCCGACCGCCAGTCCCTGTCACGCCGACTCATGGGGGATTTTTTCGGGCCGTCCTGTCTGGTGCTCTATCAGGGCCTGCAGCGCCTCACCACCAGCCCGGACTACCGTGGCCGCACAATCCTGGAGAACCTGGGCGACGAGGGCCTCTTCACAGAGATCCTGCGCATGCCAGAGATCGATTACTTCGCCCCGCCCGCCAAGGAGCGCGCGGACGAGGACCGCGCCCTGAGAGCCATGCATGCTGAGCTGTCCGCTTTCTTACGCTCAAACCATTCCGGAGTCCTGGACGTGGAAGTCCACTCCCTGCGCAAGCCGGCCCAGGCCTTCTCTTACGATATCGTGTTCTTCACCATCATACTCCCGGCCATGCTCTTTGCGATGACGACGGCTCTGCGTCACCTGGCCTTCCTGAGGGTGGAGCGATGAGGCTGGCGTCCGCATCGGCCTACTTCGGGGCCTACCTGGGTCTCTGCGCGGCCTGCCTGGCAGCCATGTTCCTGGCCTGGGCCGTCCAGGAATCCAGGCTCAGGCGCATCTCAAAGGCTGGCCAAGGCCCCCTGCGCGCGCGCTGGTTTCGGCCCTACCTGGCATCTTTCGCCCTCTGCCTGCCTCTACTGGCTTTCATGGCCTACTTCTTCTTTCCCACCCGGGTCGCCAGACGCAGCGACCTGGAGGAGGAGAGGAAGGGCGCGCTGGTGATCGTGAACCTGGACGCCAACTGGTACATGGCCGAAAAGCAGGCCGTCAGCGAGGCCGCCCGCCAGGCGATAAGGGACGCCCTCGAGCTGGTGATGCTCAGGCCCGACGGCAAGGAGGCCCCCGGGGATTACCGCGTACGCTGGTTCATGGCCGGGGCCAGCGGTGTTATCCGCGATTTCCAGCTCATCGGTTCCGGGCCCACCCGCCTCCAAGCATCCGAATGCGCACGGTGCTACTTCGCCAAGCGGGGCTCGGTCAAACAGGACCTGGAGGCCTTCACCAGCGACATGTACCAGACCCTTGTCTCCGGAGGCTGGAGAGACGCCGCGGCCTTCCTGTCCGTCCTCAAGCAGATCGAGGAGGCCAAGTCCTTCGCCACCGGGCAGGAGCAGAAGCCTATACAGGCTGATCTCTTCCAGGTCACTCTGTCCATGGACACCAACATCAGCACCGGACTGACCGGTGGGGCTCGGCCGGCCAAGCACGCCTCCCGCGTCTCTGCGGACGGAACCGGATACTACTACTCAACCTGGATCCTCCTGGACAGGGATGGGCGGTTGGACCGGGAAGCCCGCGCGGAATTGGAGGATTTCCGGAAACGCATTGATTCCGCCGAGCATCCGCTCCAGCTATCGGCTTTCGACCTGAGCTATGATATCGACGAATCGGAAAAGGCGGCCATGGCCGCTTTGCTCTTAGCCGCCGGACTGGCGGCCCTCCTGGGGGCGGCTTGGCTTGACGGCGTGAAGATGAGGACATACTAGCGCCAGGCGGGCGCGAACGTAGAGGAGTTGGGTATGGCGCAGGACCTTGGTTTTTCCCTGGTATTCTTGAAGGGGGCGGTAACGGCCGCCGCCGCGGCCCGCAACCGCCGCGATGTGGAGCGCGCCAAGCGTAGGGCCGCCGCCATCCTCCTGTCCCTGGCCCCGCGCAAGCCGGGGGAAGAGCGAGAGCTTCCCATGCGCTGCGCCTCGGGAGCCTCAGCGGCCCTGAGCCTGTCCCTGGGTCTCTTCCGGGGAAGCTTGGAATTGCGCGTGAGCCCAGAGGGATGCGTGAGCGTGGCCCGCGCCGCCCGTGGAGCGGGTAAGGCTGCAAGGCCGCGTATCCCCGCCGAGCGCGAGCGCCAGGCCCTGGAAGAGGACCGCACCTTCCTGGAAGTCCTCTTTCTGAGCTCCTTCCAGGGAGACGCCGCCGTGTCCCTTTCCGCGTCAGCGCCCTGGTCCGATCTCAAGGTAGGCCTCTTCATGGCCCTCGTGGAGAACGGCATAGGTCCGGCCGCGCCTGGTGAGCTGGGTTCCCGGACCGTGCGATCCGTCCTGGACGCTCTTGCCTTCGAAAGCTATTCAGTACCTTCTGGCGGGCGCCTGCGAGACCGTCTGGCGGTCTTTTTCTACCGCCGCAACAGTGGCAAGGGCCCTGTTCCTGTGAAGCGCTCCCAGTCCCTCTCCGACCTCCTCCAGCGCTTGAGGGATCCGCGCGAGTTCGCCGAGGCATGGCTGGCCTACCTGTATTTCGCGCGCTCGCTCAAGGAAATGCGGCCGGTGGATCCGGGGCCGGCTCTCAAGGCCGCCGCCGAACAGGGCTCAGGCGGGAAGGAGGCCCTGGCCGCGGCTGAATCCCTGGCGGCCGGCGTCAAGCGCTTCATCGAGACATCAGTGGCCGGATCTTTCCAGGATTCTATCGTCAAAGACGTGAAGGAAGCCATGCGCCGCTCCAGCGGCGAGGCCTACCAGGCCTACGAGAGGATTCTGGGACTCCTGGACCGCAAGGCATGGGAGGACATATTCCAGACCATGCGCTCCATGGTGGACAAGGCCTACCTCTCCAGGAGCAGGGACTACTACCTCTTCTACCGCATCTTCGCCTTCTCTTTCTTCGAGGCCGCCTATCCCGGGCCCTACCGCCAGTCCGTCAACGAGACCGAACGCAAGGCCAGCCTCTTGCGCTTCCAATACGTCTCCACTTACCTCAACCGCCTCATCGTCACCCAGGACCTCTACCGCGAGGGGCCCGGCCCAAAGGGCTTGGTCCAGACGGCCAGAAACATCTTCTATTTTTGCCTAGGGCTCTTCGCCCTGGGAGGCGCTATCCAGCTCCTGATGGACCTCCTCCCGCCCCTGCGCGGCGTCAGCCTCCTCGCGCTGACCGGCCAGGCCTATAGCGCAGCCGCCGAATGGACCTACCGCGCCGTCACCGGCTTCGCCGCGTCTGGGCCGGGCTTCTTCACACAGACAATTCTGGCCTTCGCCCTAGTGCTCTTCCTCTTCATCCCGTATTTTCTCTATCGCAGCGCCTCCTCGGCGATCGCCCGTCTAGTCTCCGGTCTGCGGGCCCGCCACCGGCTCTTCTTCGTCCTAGCCAACTGCCTGGCCTTCTTCCTGACCCTCAACTTCTTCGCTGAGGGCTTCGCCTGGGTTTTCTCCTCGGGCTACCGCGACGATCTCCTTCTGGTGACCAACCGGGCTTCCAGCGAGGTTATGCGCGACGATCCCTTCATGGAGCGTTTTCTTTCCAAGCAGGGCTTCTTCGCCTCCTACCGCGTGCGCCGTGCCGACCTACGCGAGCTCAATGAGGCCATACAGGCAGGCGCCAGTGACAAGCTCCTGGGCAAGCCCATCGGCGACTTCGAGCGGGTCATATTCGCAGCTGCGCCCTACGTGCAGGGGGCCGGCATGCGTTACGAGGCGGCCATGTACGACCTCAATCCCGCCCTGAACGCCCTGACGACGGCCTGGGCCGGGGCTGCCGGGCGCGACCTGGAGATCGCCTTCTTCTATCCGTTCAGCCAGGAGGCGCCGACGGCCTTTAAGCGCCTGCCGATTCTGGATAGGCTGGAGGTCCGGTCCTGCATGAGCGAATATGGGGCCATCGGCCTGGCCTACACGCCCAAGGCCATGCCCTGGGGCGCGGCGGCTGCGGAGGTCTTCGGGCTGATGCGCGAGGACGACGAGGGTTTCGCCGAGATCCTCAAGAAGCTCCTCAGCATCAAGAATGTCAAGGAACGCAAGGCCCTGACCGAGGTGTCATTCAACATCGATTACTACTACGCCCTACCGGGGACGCCCGCGGCCAAGGCCCCCGAGGCCGCCGGGCCTCTCCAGCCCCTGATCTCCGTGAACTACCTGGCCGGTCCCAAGGATCCCGGCATGGCCGCCTTCCTCTACGAACTTGAGGACGGGGATCTCAAGACCGGCGCCGGCCTGGGCGCCGCTGGCAGTCTGCGCATCCTTTCCCTGGACCAGAAGTACCTCAAGATGGATTCGAAGTTGGGATCCATCATGGCTAGGAATTTCTTCATCCCCGATGACAGGCCGGCCTCGCCATGGGGCCTGGATCCCCGGACGACCTTTTTCGTCTCCCAGGCCTTCCTCCTCCTGGCGGGTGCGGGCTTGATGAGCCTCATAGGCTATTCCACCCGCCGCCAGCGCCTGGCTATGCTCGGCTCTATAGTGCTGGCACAGGCTCCCCTGGTCTTCCTCCTGACCCCGGGCATGGGCGGGCTCTTCAAGCCCGGCCTGGAGAGCCTCTGGGGCGCCTCGCCGGCTGTCCCCATGTTGGCCTTTATGATGGGTCTCTTCCTCTTCAACCTCTTCCAAGTCCTCGGTCTGGGCAAGGATGGGCAGATCCGCCTCCTCCTCTGGACGGCCCCGGCGGCCCAGATCCTCTTCTGGGTCTTGGGCGCCTTCATCATTCCCTCGCCCCTGGCGGTAGCGGACTTTCTGGACGGGCGATGGGGACTCTTGATCCAGTCCGTCCTGACCGGAGCCGTGGGCGTCGCCAGCGCGGCGTTCTTCTCCTTCAAATTCAGGGCGCGCTAGGGGGCCGGTATGGAACGAGCGAAAGAGACGATCGACCTGCGTTACTGCGGCGAGAAGATGACCGGCCTGGCCGCGGAGATCGGCAAGGAGCTCATTAACATAGAGGACACCATAAAAATGGCCGTCCTGACCATCTTCGCCCATCCCGAGGGGCGCTACTCGCACTTCCTCCTGGAGGCACCCCCGGGCATGGGAAAGACCGTGCTGTGCAAGACCATAGCCGGTTGGTGCAACCTGCGGTTTACCCGCATCCAACTGACCCCGGACATGCAGCCCGGCGAGATCGTCATGACCCGCGATCTGGAGATGGAGGGCAGCCAGGTGCGCACCAAGGTCTCCTACGGGCCCATCTTCACCAACATCCTCCTGGCCGACGAGATCAACCGCACCCCGCCGCGCACCCAGTCCGCCATCCTCCAGCCCATGGCCGAGTGCGAGACCACCTACGGCGGGCGTACCTATCCCCTGGGGCACGACATGAGTCTGCACGACTCGGAGGGTGAGGAGTTGCGCGGGGACGCGTTCAGCGAGCGCCTCAAGGAACTCTACGACGAGCGCCGGGGCCCCTGGCGCAAACCGGCTGAGCCGGCCCTCTTCTACGTCTTCGCCACTCAAAACCCGGTCGAGAACGAGGGGACCTACCGCCTGCCCGAGGCCCAGCTGGACCGCTTCCTCTTCAAAATGGAGCTGGACTATCCCCAGGAGTCTACTATACAGGCCATCGTCAAGAACAAATCCGTGATCAGGACTTTCTGCCGGGCCTATGTGCTGGATCGGGGCCGCGCCAGCCCCGCTTACGCCTCCATCCTGGATGCCCCGCCCCCGGGCCGAGAGCTGGGCGTAGACGGGAGAGACGCAGCTTTTTCCAGGATTGTCCCGGCCCTCAAGGAAGCCTTTTTCATGGAGATCCGGCCTAGCCTGGAACGGCTCTACGGTTTCGAGCTGGCGGACCCCTCCACGGGCGATGACGCCCACGCAGTCATGGACGAGATAGAGGGCCTTATCATGGAGGCGCGCCGCGATTACAAGAAGGCCCAGCCTAAGGCGGCAATGAGCCCCCAGGATGTTATCAGCATGCGCTATCGGATAGCCCTCTCGGTGGGAGCGCCGCCCAAGGTCTATGCCTACGTCTCGCGCATTCTGGACGAGATACGCCGAAACGATGAGGCCTTCACCCTGAAGGTCTCCCCGCGCTGCCTGGACACCATCGTCTCGGTGGCCAAGGCCCATTGCGTCTTCCGGACATATTCAGAGTACGCCCGGCGCCAGCGCCTGCACCAGTTCCCGGACAGCCTGAGCGTCTCCAAGGAGGACATCAACGCCTGCGCCATCAATATGCTGCCGCACCGCGTGGCCCTGAGCTATGAGGCCCAGGCCAAGGGGGCCAGCGCGCGCGGCCTCATAGCCCAGCTGCTCAGGTCGGTCAAGAACGATCCGGCCTTCAACGACATGGAATGAGCGCGCGCCAGGGCCCGGAGGACGCCTACCGCCGCTACCTCCTCGAGAATCGGCCCCTCCTGGAGGAGGCCGCCCGTGAGTCCGATATCGCCTTCTTCAAGGTGATGAAGAACCTGGTCTTCGGTACCAACCGCTCCATCTTCACCGCCGTGGTGGGCCGGGACCAGGAGGGCATAGAGAAGTGGAGCCCGGGCAAGCCCCTCAACCGGGTCAACATCCGGGCCACGGTGGCATCCCTCATGCCGGACATGCTGGCTGACAGCATCTTCATCAATACTTACCGTGACGACCGCGAGTTGGCTATCCACGTCCTGGCCGACCGCGGCGCCCCCATGTACCCGGCTTCATTTCTGGCCGGACCGCCGGATCCCCTCCAGACTCCCATGGCCCTGTCTATCCTCCTCCAAGCCCTCATCCGCACGATTGCCCGGGAATATGACGCCCGCCTCTTCCTCAGCCCCTTCCCCCTGGCCGGCCGGCCCCTTCCGGCTGACCCTAAGGCCCGCGACCTCTCGGCCTTCCTGAGAGCCCTGGAGCCTCCCGTGCCCGCGGAGGGGGATCCAGCCGAGGCCTTCTCCTGGCTCTTCCGGAGTCGGGTTCGCCACGTGGTGGTATTCCTTGTCTCCCACGAGGGCTTCTTCCAGGGCGATGAGCGCCAGGCCCTTCTGCGCGACCTGCGCGCTTTCAGCATGACCAATGACGTGATCTTCACCCCCCTTGGGCGCGACCCCCTCTCCGAGCTCCTGAGGTCGCCCGGACCGGTTGAGGTCCAGTGGCCGGGAGGCGGCATCCTGGCCCGCAATGAGGCCGAGAAGCGCAGGGCCGCCGCGCGTCTGCGCGAGGAGCGTATCAAGGAATTTGCCCGCCTGGAGGAGAATGGCCTGCGGGTCTGCCCTCTCACGGCCGGGAGGCCGGATTGGTATAGGGAGTTCGCGGAGTTTTTCCGTAACCGGGTAGTCCTGAAATAATGGAGGCATGATGGCTTTCCCAAGGGATTTCATCTTCGGCGCGGGCACCTCGGCTTATCAGGTGGAGGGCAGCCCGGAGGCGGATGGGCGGGCTCCCAGCTGGTGGGACAGTTTCGCCAAGACATCCGGCCTCATAGAGGACGGAAGCGACGGGGACAGGGCCTGCGAGCATTATCTTTTATATAAGGAAGATATCGCGCTGATGTCCTGGCTGGGCTTGGACGCCTACCGCTTCTCGGTGGCCTGGCCCAGGGTCCTGCCCCGCGGGCGCGGAAGGGTCAATCAGAAGGGCCTCGACTTCTACGAGCGCCTGGTGGACGGGCTCCTGGAGGCGGGGATCAAGCCCTATGTAACCCTGTACCACTGGGACCTGCCCCAGGCCCTGGCCGACAAAGGCGGATGGCTGTCCCGGGACACGGCCAAGTCCTTCCAGGAATTCGCAGACGCGGTCTCCAGGCGCCTGGGCGGCCGGGTGGCCTCCTGGGCTACCCTTAACGAGCCGCGCTGCGCCGCTATGGTGGGCTATTTTGAGGGCCGCCACGCCCCTGGCATCCAGGATAGGGCCAAGGCCCTGACGGCGGCGCATACCATGCTCCTGGCCCATGGCATGGCCCTACCCGTCCTGCGAGGGAATATCCCCGGGGCGGAGCTCGGCATCGTCCTGGATCTCAAGCCCTATTACCCCGCGGACGAGAGCGATTCCTCCATCCAGGCGGCCAGGGACGCCGACGGGGTCTTCAACCGCTGGTTCCTGGACCCCATCTTCAGGGGGAGCTACCCCGAGGACGTCATGGCCGGCTTCGGATCCCTGGCGCCCAAGGTCGAGGATGGCGAAATGGAGCTCATAAGCCAAGCCATCGACGCCTTGGGCGTGAACTACTACACGCGCGGGGTGGTGCGCCGCAAGGAAGGCGCGACCTATCCGGCCGCCCAGGAGGTCAAGCCGGAGGGAGCCCCGCGCACGAGCATGGATTGGGAGATCTTCCCCCAGGGACTGCGCGACATTATCATGCGCGTCCACGCGGACTACCGTCCCGCGCGGATCTACGTGGCCGAAAACGGGGCCGCCATGGAGGACAGCCTGATCGACGGCCGGATCGACGATCAAGGGCGCAGGGATTACCTTGAGAGCCACATCCGCGCCGTCGAGGAATGCCTGGAGGCGGGTGCCCCGGTGAAGGCCTATGTGGTTTGGTCTCTTATGGACAATTTCGAATGGGGCCGCGGTTACACCAAGCGCTTCGGCATAGTCTACGTGGACTATCCCAGCCAGCGGCGCATCCCCAAGGCCAGCGCCCTCTGGTATCGGGATTTCATCCGCGCAAGCCGATGAGGCCGCAGCGCCCAGCGGCGCCGCGGCCTTGCGGATCAACGAACCGCGTAGACGACGATAACCGCGGCGAGAGCCCGCTTTTCGTCCCAGCTCAGGACCTTGCCGGCGTCATCCTTTTCCTTGATAGTGCCGAGGGTCTTGTTGTTGAGGATCAGGCTGCCGTCTTTCTGCAGGGAACCTGAATACGATACGCCCGCTCGCCATAGAGTCAAGGAACCCTTGGGGTCTATGGAAGCGTTGGCATTGTAGCTGGAAAGCGCTGCTAAATAGCCCTTCGCGAAATCGTAATCCCCGACATAGCCGCCCTTCTCGTAGACCCTTCCGTTCTTGCGATTGACCGAATACTGGACCCCGTTGACGGTCAGCGAGAAAAGATCCTTGGGATCCTCCTTAGGCGCCGCCTTGTAATCGTATTCGCCGCCTATGTCGATGATGTTGGCCGCGGCCACGAATGAGGGCTTTGTCCCGTCGGCCCATGTGATGATGGCACCGCCACTTTCCAGCTTTTGCACGGTGCCGCCGTAGAATTTTTCCGATCCGAAGAGAGCCGCCACTTTCTGGCCCACTTGTAGCTTGATAGAACCGTCCAATACCCTGATGCTCGACCTCTTCAGGTAGGCTTGCCGGCCGTCCATGGAATTGACGACGTAGGTTTCGCCATCTATGCTGTCGATCTCGCCCTTGTACCAGTTGCCGTCCTTGAACTGGGCCGCGACTACCGTGCCGGGCTCCAAGGGCGCCGGGTCCGCGGCGATGCTTTCCAGGCCCGCTGCCAGGGCCAAGGTGATGAACGCGATGCTATTTGCTCTCATTCATGCCTCCTCTTTTTTCTATAGGCCATGCAGGGGTGAAATGTAAATTTCGGCGATGCGCCCGATTCTCCCATGTGCCCCTCCTGCGCTTCGGGCAGCCTGGGCTTCGCCTCAACGAAGCCTGAAATGGTAGAGGTAGGCCGTGCCGGGAGGCATGCCCCCGGCTATGCCGCCGCTGCCCGGGCCGACCTTCAGCCTTCCCGAGGCGCATTCACGGGGATCGATGTCAAGCGCGGTAATGGCTACCTTTTCGCCTTTCAGGTTGTTGGCGGCCGGGTCGGCCGGGGAGCTGTCGGGGGCCGTCAAGGCGAAGCGTTTGATCGATGCGAAATTTTTCCATGGTAACGAGACTTCCACCGGCAGGGCGCCGCCGCTGAAATCCGTCCCGTCATGCTTGCCCGCTAGCGCGCGCGAGAGGATGAAGACCGATAAGGTTCCCTCGCCCTTGATGGCGTAGCAGGATATCAGGGGGATCCGCTCGCCGGCGCGGGAATAAGACGGCAGGCGGCGGGCTTGGACTTCCAGCATAGCATCCCCTGGGGCGTAACGGTTCCTCATGACCAGGGCCAGCCAGCCGGGCTGGGCGCGGAAGCCGCCCATGCCGGGCATGGTATGGCTGCTCCAGCCCCCACCGCTTCCGAAGGCGAAGAATTCTTGCTGCCCGTAGCCCCTCAGGCTGGAGTAAAGCCAGGTGTCCAGGGCTGATACGGCCGCCGCCAAGGATTTGCCGTACAATTCCGATATGGCCACCTGCTGATCAGTGCCCTGTCCGGGCACATAGTAACCGCTCGGCCCGCCCTCGTAGGCCAAAATTCCGTAGAACGCACCGCCGCCGGCTTGGGATTCTCCGCGGGTGCGGGCGGCTTGGTCTATGAGATCGAACATGTCCGTCCAGCCGGCGATCAGGGTTTCCTGGAGCCCGTGGGCATCGAAGGCCGCGTGGGGCGTCTCACCCGTTTCCCACTTAGCCCCCACATAGTTGGCGTGCCCGATGCTCAGGCGCAGGTCCCCGAGACCGGAGCGGCCGGCGAAAGCCGCGGCCGCCAGCTCTCCGTAGGAATCCGGGTCCGCGCTGTAATTGGCGTTGAGGGCGAAGCGTATCTTCCCGGCCGCCCCACTGGCCTTCCACCAGGGCGAGCGCTCGATGGCCCGATCGATGAAATAGCGCGCGAAGAGCCCGTACTCGCGTCCGCCCGTGTGGACCCAAAAAGGCCTCCCGTAGCCGTGCCAACCGTAGCCCCCGGCGCCCTGGTGCCAGGTTTCGTTCCCGAATTCCAGGATGATCTCACGGAACTCTTCGGTCCAGGGACGGTTCACGCCGTGCTGGGATGCGCGCAGGGCGGCCCAAGGCTTGGTGGCGGGGCTATCCCGGGCGGGATCGTAGGGGGCTGCCAGGTACTCCAGGATGGCCGCCCATTCGGACTCGGTCATCTCCTCGCTGATGGTGATCCAGGGCGGGGCGCGGTCGGCCGGTCCCGACCCGGTGGCCAGGGAATAGGCTAGGGCCTGAGGGATGGTGGCGGCGGCATCAGGCGGGGAGATATTGTTGATATGATCGATCTTGCTGTTCGGATAGTTCGATAAGATAGCGGCAACAGTCGAGTGGCCTGCGTAGGTGAGTGGGTAATAGCGGATAGCGGGCTTTTTACCCTCAGCGGGCAGGGAGGCCAAGAGCTCGTCTAGGGAGACGCGGTTGGGGGTGAAGGGCTTGTAGCCGTGGGCGGCGTCGTTCCGGTACACGACGAAGTTGTCGATCCATAGCCTGCCGGGACCCTGGGCCTCCAGGCCGAAGCCCGAGTGCCACTCCCCGGTGGGATAGGCCGGGCCCTTGAATTCGTAGGTATAGAGGCGCCATTCGCCGGTGACGCTCCAGGGCCTTTCCTGGGAGGCCGGTTCATAGTCGCCGGCGCAGGCGAAGCGCACACGCCCGCCTTCCAAGCCCTCCTGCCTGAGCCAGACCGATGCCTTGTAGGGCGCCCCTGGCTCCAGTTGCCCGTACCAGCTGCCCTCGCCCTCGTCCAGGGCGTGGAAGAGATATTGACCGATCCAGCCGCCCGAGCCCTTCGGCAGATCGATGAGCAAGCAGGTCTCACCCGGATCGGCGAAAGAGGCCGGGATGGTACCAGGATGCTTCACCAGTTCGGCCTTGGCACCGTCGGGAAGCCAGAATATGTTGTTCCTGTCCTGGTACCATTGGTAGAGGCGGGGATGGACCTCGCTTTTTTTTAGGACGGTCTTTTTGATGGTGATGAAGGCGTGGTCGCCGTAGGCCGCCGTGAATTTCTTATCCGTCAAGTAGACACGGTTCGTCGTGCCCTCTGATCCCTGGGATACCCAGCCGCCGGCCGGCACCGTGGTTTCCTTGACCAGGATCACCCCCTCGGCCTCAGCGGCCTGATCCAGAGAAGTACCGCCGCCGTAGGACAGGGGCCTGCCCTTAGCATCCACCAGCCGGTAGAAGCGGACTTGCGCCCCGTCGCCGAAACCGCTGGCGTTCAGATCCCACATGTGGACCCCGCCGTCCGAGGCGTCCCATTCGATCCAGCCCGGGCCGGAGCGCTCCACGCGGACAATCTGGCGCAGCAAGCCCGGCTCCATGCCCGACCCGCGCATGAAATTGTTTGTGGCGAAATTCGTTCCCCCCGTGATGGTGCCGAGGTTGGCGCCTATGGGTTCGATGCCCGGGGCCGCCATCCTGTCCAGGACTTCGAAGAGGGCCGGATCCCGGGGACCGCCCAGGACGGCGGATAAGGCCGCCTTGGCCGGATTCTGGGCGGCCGCCAGGCCCGTGATGGCCATGATCGCCGTGGCTGAAATGGCTACGCGCTGTTTTTTCTTCGTCATTGTGTTCACATCATATCGCGTTTAAGCTGATTGGACTAAGGTCTCGACAGGATTATGGCTTTAGGAGGGCGTTCAGGTCTGGAAGGGTCGCCCCGAACCGGGATTCCACGATCTCCTTGGCGATGTCCCACATGCGCGGGCAGGCCTCGGCCAGGGCCGAGTCAGCGCTGGCCACAACCGCGGCCCCTGACATCGATCCCAGGCGGGAGCGTATCCAGCCGTCGGCGGACTTTTCGGTGTGAGAGAAACAGGATCGTCCGGCGGCCGCCATGCGCTCGGCGAAGAGGGCCGCATGCTCGCCCGAGTGTGGTACAGGTGCGTCGAAGACGGCGTCCACGGACAGATCCATTCCGCCCAAGAAGAGGGCCAGCTCTCCCAGCGCCCTGGTCATGGTCTTCTGATCCTGGACACGCCCATGGGCCGCTCCGGCATCGCGCATGAAGCCGTCGGCGCATAGGAAGCAGGGCCTGCCGGTCAGGTAGTGCAGAAGGCTGAAGGCCGCGTTGTAGGTGTCCAGGATGACTACCTCGCCCGGGATGGGGCGGCAGAGGGTGGCTCGTCTCCGCCGCGCGGCGGCCTCCGAGCACAGGCCCCGGTAGAGGATGAGGCGCTCCTCTCTTGAGAGCCCGAAGCGGTTGCCTACCAGCTCCACTGCGGCCTTTTCCGGGTAGGACCTGTCCAGGAGGTAGCGATAGTCGACGGCCGCCCCGGCTAGGCTGGCCGAGAACTCATGCACGGTTCGGCCTCATTCCATGTCGAAGAAGTAGTCCTTGTTGGTCAAGCGGGACGCTTCCTCATACTCCTCGATGACGCTCTCCGGAATGGCTTGCCTGGGCAGAGAGCCCATCAGGACATCCTTCAGGTCCTTGAGCTCGGCTTCCCAATGCTCAGCTTCGTTGAAATTCGGGAAGGAGGAACGGAAGACGGCTTCGCCGTAGCGCATGGCTATCCAGGCCGCGTAGTCCACATAGCGCGCAGCCCTGAGGGGCCCGATGGCATCCAGCCAGGTCTCATCGAAGGGGCGCAGGCGCCGGTAACCGGCTAGGAGGGCCTCACGCTTGGCCAGACCCTCCGGATCACCGGCGGGGGCGATCATCCAAATGTCCTGGGCGGCCGGCCCCTCGGCGCAGTCGTCGAAATCCACAATCAGCATGGTTTCGCCGTCCCAGAGGATGTTGCCCCAGTGGAAGTCCCCGTGTATTCGGTGAGAGGGCATGCCAGCGAGGGAGGCGTCCAAGGCGGCCGCGGCGGCGAGGGCACATTCGCGGTAGGCCTGCTTAATGCCTGAGGGGACTAGGCCTGAACCCAGGAGGTATTCCAGGGGCTGGACGATGAGGGAGCCTGAATCCAAACGCGGCCGGACCTTGAAGCTCGAACGCGAGCCGACCTGGTGGATGAGGGCCAGAGCCCGCCCGGCACGGAAGAGCATCTGCTCCGTGAACTCGTCGGAGATGCGCCCGGTGAAACGCTCCCAGGCGCAGAAGCGGAAGGCGCCCAGGCTGCCCAGGCTTGAACCGCCCGGGAGGGTGATGGGGGCGAGGACAGGTGCGCCGGCCTCTGCCAGTTCAGACAAGAAGGCATGCTCTTCCAGTATGGCCTGGTCGTTCCAGCGGCCGGGGCGATAAAACTTGAGGATCAGGCAGGAGCCGTCCTCGGCATGGGCCTGGAAGACACGGTTCTCCAGGGAATTGAGCTGGGAAAAGCGCCCTGTCGGCTCACGGCCGCAGCGCTCGACCGCGTCCATGACCAGGTCGGGCGTGAGGGCGGAAAATGCGTCGCTGCCCATCCGGACCTCCGGGCCGATCCTAGTCCCTTCCGCCGCGGGGCGCAAGCGCCGGACACCGAGATTCGGGGATGAAGGACTTCGGATAGGCGGGGCCGGGCGGGCGGCATAGAGAGAGGACACAGCGTTCCGAAAGCATTACATTATGCCTATCATGCCAGCCAAAGACGCCAAGACCAGGTTCACGGGAAGGGCCTCCGACTATGCCGGCAACCGGCCGCGCTATCCAGCCGAATTAATCAATAGACTTACGGCGATGATAGGCTTGCGCAGGGATTGGATCATCGTCGACATGGGCTGCGGCACGGGCATCTCCTCCGAACCCTTCCTCCACGCCGGTTGCCGGGTGATCGGCGTGGAGCCGAATCCGGACATGCGCCGCCAGGCCCTGGATGCCCTGGGCGGGCAGGAGCGCTTCCGGATCGTGGAGGGTAGCGCCGAGGAATCGGGCTTGCCCTCCAGGTGCGCCGATCTCTACGTGGCCGGCCAGGCCCTGCATTGGTTCGACCTGGAGGCTGCCAGCGCGGAGGCCCGCCGCCTCCTCAAGCCCCCCCACCGGGCCGTATTGATGTGGAACGACCGCCGCTCCGATGCCAGCCTCTTCATGGGTGCCTACTGCGCCTTCACAACGGACGAGTGCCCCAAACGTGCGGAGACCCGCCGCGGAGAGCGCGGCCCGGAAGCCTTCGACCGCTTTTTCGGCGGGCGCACATGGACCGAGCTGAGCATCCGCCATAGCCGCGACCTCTCCTGGGAGGGGCTCCTGGGCGGCTTCCATTCCTGCTCCTACGCCCCGCCCAGGGACTCCCCGGAGGCCCATCGCCTCACGCCTCTCCTTCGGGCCATTTTTGACCAGTACGCCCGCGGAGGCTTGGTGCGCATGGAGTATGAGCTCAAGGCCTATGTGGGTGATATAGCTTGAGGGCGGCGTTGGCCGGCGCTCATTCGCGTCGGCCAACGCGATCCGGCGGAAAAATCTCATCGGGAGAAAAAAAGATTTGCTTTTTCCGTAGATTGTAGTACACTTTCCATAGACGTTCTAAGCGGGCGGCGGGCTGTAGCCGCCGCAGCGAGCCCATCGGGGCGGAAGGAGGTTGGATGAAGGTGGCCGAAGAGATACAACCTAGCGGGACGGCGTACGGTATTTTCATCCTTCGATTCCGGAGCGTGAATGGCACAATGAGTTGAACGCTGGCATCCAGCCGCGGGCGCTCGCCTTCGCCGGATCGCCCTAAGGGCGGTGAGAAGGTATCAGCGCCGAGCCGTCGCGAGAAGGGCCGACCGACCAGTTCGGGCGGCCCTTTCTTTTTCCCCGAAGATGGAGCACGCGGAATAAGGCCCCTGAAAGTCCCCTGATCGCTGTACGAGAACGGCTTCCTGGATCAACCGCCCGCCGATGATGAAATCAGTCCGAGTCGACCCTCTTGGCCGTGTAGGCAAGGGTCTTCCCTGCAAGCATGGGCACCGCGCCGCCTATCTCCGAGGGGACGATCCACGGCTCGGCCTTGAAGAGGAGCCCGCCCTGATTGAGAGGCAGACCGTAGAAGCGGGCCCCATAGACCGAGCAGAATCCCTCCAGCCTGTCCAGTTTTCCCGAGCCCTCGAAGATCTCAGCCAGGAGGGGCAGGGCCGCAGGAGATGAGAAAACCCCGGCGGGAGCCAGGGGGCCTTCCTTGCGGAGGCGCGGATGGGGCGCCGAATCACTCCCGAAGAAGAAGCGCTCATCGCCCGAGAAGGCCGCCTTCCTGAGGGCCTCCCTGTCCCGTGAGGTTTTCAGAACTGGCTTGCAGAAAAGGTGTGGATCAAGGCCCCCGCCCATGAGGTCATCCAGGCTGAAGGCCAGGTGGTGGGCGCTGATGGTGGCGGCTATCCCGGTGCGGGCCTTGGCCATCCATTCCACGGCTGCGGCCGTTGAGAGGTGCTCCACAACGATTCTCAGCTTCGGGAAGTCGGCGGCGATGCGCTCTACCACTGGAAGGAAAGACTCCTCCCGTTTGAGGACAGGCGCTAGAGGATCCTCGGCATGGATGGAGAGGACCAGCCCGGCCTCCTCCATGGCCCCGAGGGCTTCAGCTACGGATTCCGGGGAGGCGGGGCCGTCGTCCGCGTTGGTGGTGGAGCCTGAGGGGTAGTACTTGCCGACCAGGGCACCTGCCTGGGCCAGGGCCATCACATCGGATCGCCCCTGCGAGGGCAGGAGCTTGAAGGCCATGAGGGGCTGGAAAAATCGTATCCGAGCTGACCCGGAATCTCGGATCTTTCCAGCGGCCGTCTCTATCTCCGCTTGATAGCTCTTCAAGCCGGGAGGATCTGTCACGGGCGGGAGGGTATTGGGCATCGCCAGGGCCCTCGCGAAATGGGCGGCGCTGCAGGCTACCCAATCGACCAGGGACGGTCCCTGCCTGAAATGCACGTGCATGTCGTCGGGCACGCGGATGAGGAGGCCATCCGCTTCACCGGCCATCAGAAGCTGACCTCCATCAGCGAGACATCGTCCTCGAAAGCCCCGGTCATGCTCAGGTCGCGGATCAGCTTGATCAGCCCTTCCAGGCGGGCCCTCGGCTCGGCTTCCGGGGGCAGGCGCTGCAGCACGTCGGTGAATTCGTCCATCCCGAACACATCTCCGTCCTTGGTGCGGACTTCGTAGATTCCGTCCGAGTAGACATACAGCCTCGATCCTGGCGCCACTTCAACGGCCGCGTTGGCGAAGAGGTAATCCTCGTCAACCCCGATGACGATCCCCTCCGTGATGAGGGGCGTCTTGGAACCGTCTGGGCCGATCACCACCCCGGCGCTGTTGCCGCCGGAGGAGTAGCTCAGCTGGCGAGAGGCCTGGTCATAGACTCCGTACCAGATGGTGAAGTACATGTTGTTCTGGTCCTCGGAACGAAAGCGCCGGTTGAGGGCGCTGAGGACGTCGGCCGGATCCGAGAAGTCGGTGCCGGGCAGGGTTTCGCCCTTGAGCATGTTCATGATGGTGACAGAGAGCAGGGCCGCTTCTATACCATGGCCGGAGACGTCGATCAAATAGAGGGCGAAGCGCCCGTCCGGGCGCGAGTGGTAGCCGAAAATATCCCCGCCCAGGCTGAGCGAGGGGATGAAGGACCAGGCTACCCGCACGGGCCCGGAGAGGATGGGCGCGGGCAAGAGGCTGGAAACGTACTTGGCCGCGTCCGAGAGCTCGGTTTGCAGCCGCTTCTGGGCGTCCTCGATGGCCTTGACGTAGCTGTCCTTCTGGCGCTTCAGGCGCGCCCGCTCCATGATGGAGCCTATGCGCGCACGTAGGATGATCGGGTCGTACTCGCGCGGCAGGTAATCCTCGGCGCCCATCTCTATGCAGGCGGCCATAGCCGAGGGATCCTCAAGGGCGGAGATGACAATGACCGGCGTCTCGCGCAGTCGTTCGTCGGCTTTGAGCTTCTCCAGCACCTCGAAGCCGCTCATGCCGGGCATCATGACGTCCAGGATGATGAGGTCGAAGGGCACGCGCTTGAGCAGCTTGAGGGCCTCGGCCCCGGTCTCCGTGCTGACGGCCACGTGGCCCTGGCGTTCCAGCTGGCGGGACATGATCTGGCGGTTGACGTCGTCGTCGTCGACGATCAGGATGCGGCCCGGATTGGCGGCTTTGCCCAGGTCGGATGGTCCCGCGCCGCTGCGCCGCTTAGCCAGGACGCCCTGGACCGCCGGGGCGGTTGTCTCGACTTCCAGCGGATTTTCCATCATGTCCACGATTTTGTCCGCGGACTTGAGGATCTTCTCGATATCGCCCAGGAATTCGGGACGATCGTCGCGCTTGGCTACGCGTTTGGCGGAGTGACCCAGGGAGATGACGTCAAAGAGCTGAGAGAGTATGGCGGAGCGCGTGGCCGCGCGGCGGCCCTCGTCAGCGGCCTTGCCGGCAAGGAGCTCATTGAGGGCCTCCTTGAGCCCGGCCACCAGTGCAAAGATAGAGCCGAAAATGTTAGCCAGCTCGGTATTCTTGATTTCGGTCGAGTCGGCCCTGAGTAAGTCGCTGTATCCGGCTATGTGGTTGAGGAGGGTCCGGACGTCGTGCCTGGCTTTCGAAGCGGTGCTTGGATCCATTAGGGCCCCCGGACGCATGCCTCAGTCCGCGCGCGGGACGGGGTCAGCTCTTCTCCGCGTGCTCTTCCGCGTATTTTTTGAATTCTTCCTCCGACATCTTGTCGGAGTACATGGGGTAGAGCGCCTCCACGAGTTCCTCGAGGGTGGGGAATTTCGCCCCGTCCATCTTATAGGCCATGCTAACCGTCCGTTCCCGTTCAGGAAGTATATGGCATCCGGGGCTTGGTTGTAAAGAACCGTCTCATCTCTCCGGCCCCGCGGAATTGACAATCCGGGCGCCGCGGACATACTGTCGTGCCATGTACAAGTACAGCATCGAGGGCGGTTTCCCCATTAAGGGAAAGACGCGCGCGTCGGGCAACAAGAACGCGGCCCTGACCTGCATAGCCGCGGCCCTCCTCACCGAGGAGCGGGTTGTGTTGCGCAATGTACCTGACATCGAAGATGTCCGGGTGATGCTGGAGATCCTCCGCGCCCTGGGCGCTAAGGCCGAGTGGAACGGTCCCAATCAGCTGGATATCAAAGCCTCAGCGCTCTCGCGCACCGATATACCCCAGGAGCTGGCCTCCAAGATACGTTCATCCATCCTCTTCGCTGGCCCCCTCCTAGGAAGGGCCGGTCGGGCCGTCCTGCCGCCTCCGGGTGGAGACGTCATAGGCAGGCGGCGCTTGGACACCCATTTCCTGGCGCTGACTTCCCTTGGCGCCAAGGTGGAGATAGACGGGCGCTTCGCCTTCAGCGCCAACAAGCTTGTCGGCGCCGACATTTTCTTGGACGAGGCCTCGGTCACCGCTACGGAGAACGCGCTCATGGCCGCCGCCCTGGCCGAGGGCCGCACCATCATCCGCAACGCCGCCAGCGAGCCCCATGTCCAGGATCTCTGCCGCCTCCTCAACGCCATGGGCGGGCGGGTCTCCGGCATTGGCTCGAACATCCTCGTCGTGGAAGGCGTGGAGCGCCTGGGCGGGGCGGACTTTTCCATCGGCCCGGACTTCATGGAGATCGGCTCCCTGATAGGGCTCACAGCCGTCACCCGCGGCGAGCTGGAGATCCAGGGCGTGGTCAACGACGACCTACGCATGATCCGTCTGGCCTTCGGCCGCCTGGGCATACGCTGGAGCGTGGAGGGCGACAGCCTCTTCGTGCCCAACGGGCAACAGATGAAAGTGGATCCGGATTTCGGAGGCATGATCCCCAAGATAGATGACGCTCCCTGGCCGGGCTTCCCGCCTGACCTCACTTCCATCATGACCGTGGTGGCTACCCAGGTAGACGGGACGGTGCTGATCCACGAGAAGATGTTCGAGTCGCGCATGTTCTTCGTGGACAAGCTCATAGGCATGGGCGCGCGCATCATCCTATGCGACCCGCACCGCGCGGTAGTCTCCGGGCCCTGCCGTCTCAAGGGTTCCACTCTGCATTCGCCTGACGTGCGCGCAGGCATGGCCATGGTCATAGCGGCCTTGTGCGCCGAAGGCACGAGCGTCATCCATAATGTTTACCAAGTGGAGCGGGGCTACGAGGCTATCACTGAAAGGCTCACGGCGCTGGGCGCGCGAATCACCAGGCAGGAAGACACGGGCTCTAGGGAATGATGGTGTCCAGGAGGCGGTATGCAGCCTCCACTTTGAGGAACGCGTCTCCCGCGCTGTCCGCTTCGATCGGTGTTCGGGCTGCGCGATCGGGGTGGAGGGCCATGCACATCGCCCGGTAGGCTTTCTTAAGCTCGGACCGTCCGCTTCCGGGCGCCAGCCCCAGGGCATCCCAGGCTGAAACTCCTCCCACCGAGAGGGCCGTGACCGCCTCCCTGACCTTTGATCGGACACAGCCCGAACGTTCCAGGAATGCCTCCACGCGCTCAAGGTCGCCGGGAGCGCGCATGGAGCGCGAAAGAATGGCCATGGCCAGGCGGGCCGGAAGAGCACCGTCTGCATGGATTGACAGAGCCGTGGAGAGATAGGCCTCAGACCGATCCGGGCGGGACCAGCGCATGGCCGCCTCCTCAACGGAACGCAGCTCGCGCATCCAGGTCCTCCAAGCCGATACGGAGACGGCCGATTGGGCCGCTGACAGGACGGCCTCCAGGATCATGATCCTCTCCACGGCGGACACCCTCACGGCGCGCGGCTTTTCCCCTATCGCGGAATCCTCAACGGCGGGAGGCGCAAAGGCGCCCCTACCGTCATGGGCGGAAGGATCGAAGGCCAGGGCGAGACCTGCCATGGCGGGCAAGTAGGCCCAGGCCTGAGCGCGGAAGGCGGCGGGGTCATCGAAAAAGTCGCGCAGGGAAACCTGGGGAAAGACACGCTTCAGGCCCTCGGACGCCAGCGCCGAGAGGATGAGGCCCACAGCCCCGCCGAACCAGCCTCCCAGAAGGAAGCCAATGAGTGCGGCCGCGGCCATGGAGGCGGCTTCGACGAGGAGGAATAGCCGCCGAGGGGGTCGCAGGCTCAAGCGGGGTGTTTTTCCCGGTGGCCGGCGATGAGGATCAGGGCGCATCCCACGAAGGCTAGTTGGACAAGGCTGAAGATCAGGACCGATGAGCCTATCTCTGCCGGAGAGCCCGTCCTGGGCTCTAGCATCAGGGCCATGGCCGATGATGCCCAAGCAGCCACTTCCAGGGCCAAGCGGGCGGAGATGAAGGAGAGGGGCGCGACGATCAAGGCCTGCATGAAGGGACGCCCCGACCCGTAGTAGCTGTAGCGCCTGCCCACAAGGTAAGAGAAGAGGGCCGTAAGGAGGAGGGCGACGGCGCTATGGATGCGCATCAGGCCCTCGCGCAGGAAGGGCGAGGGGTCTATGCCCAGGCGGAACGCCTTCATGCACAGGTCGGCCAGGGCCAGGGCTCCGGCGGCCCGCGGATCGGACGCGGCCGTAGTCCCGATGGCCAGATCCTTCATGCTCAGATTCAAGTTAAGAATGTTGTCCGCCTCAGTCCGCCCTCCGCCTGCCAAGTAGACCGGTTTCCAGGAGCGCGATGGGTTCTCGCGATCATAACATGCCATCAGGACACGTCCGGCCCTCAGCTTGGCGTAGGGCGCGGCGATCTTCTCTACCACCTTGCCGTCCTTGACGCTGATGTATTCGAAGTCCAGGAAGTATGCCGTCTCGGTTCCTGTATAGACCGAAGAGGCGGCTAGGAAGGATGTGCGGACGCCGCCGGCGGGATTTCCCGCGGACGAGGGTTTTCCTCCACCAGGCGACGTATTTTTATCCTCCGCGGCGCTTACGCGGAAAAAGACGTTTCTCGATCTAGGTAAGCGCGAGAGTTTGCCGATTTCGTCGATGAAGAAGGCCACTCCGCGCATGCCTTCGAGGCTTTCCTTCAGATAGCGCTGTACGTCCCGGTCAGCGGGCGCCCTTTCCGAGAGCGAGAGGAAGAGGGAATATGCCTTGACCGGATCCCCGCTCCTCAAAGTCTGGTAGGCCTCGCGCTTTAAGCGGGCTGTCTCGCGTTGGGCCTTCTCCTGGCTTCCTTCCTCCAAGGCGCCGATTTCCTCCCAGGCTTGGGCGGCCAATCTGACTGCGTCCAGGCGCGAAGCGTCCATGCGCGCGGCGCGGGTGGCCAGGCTGTGGGCCTGATAATAATCACCGCGTTGGTAGGAGGAGAGAGCCTCGAGGTAGGCCTCGTTGGCACCCATGTCTGCCGCGCGAGCCGACTGTGGGGCGTCCGGGGTGGCTTGGGGATTTCCGACAGCCTGGGGTTCCGTCACCCGCGAAGCATAACGCAGGCGCAGCTCCAAGTAGCGCTTGTCCTTTGGGGCGATGGAGGAAAGAACGTCCAGGGCCTGGGCCGTCCGGGCCCATTCCCCGGCTTCCGCCGAGCGCTGGCCTTGCCTGAGTTCCTCGTTGAAGAGCTCGCTGGCCTCGCGGATTCGCTCGCCGGCCATGGTTGAGAGCGGTCTCAGGAAGACGACCGTGCCGGCGCAGATGAATCCCGCGAGAAGTGCCATTAAGACCGGAGAGGTGGAGCGCGTCGACTTTTGGCTGAGAGACGTGGCCTTGAAAAGGCCGAAGGACAGGAAGATCGAGGAAGCCAGGAGGGGACCCAGCCAATCGGTGGTGAATTGGAAGGCCCGTTGCAGGTGCCAGTTCACCAGGAAGGAGGGCAGTATTCCCTGCTCAAGGCCGAAGAAAAACTCGATAACGCAAAAGATCGCGAAGATGACTCCAAAGCCCGGGAGGAGGATGAGGAAAGAATTGCGCACCCGTGTCATGCCTCCTCCTCCCGCAAGGCGCGCCGCTTCAATGTCAGGACATCCCAAAGGATGAGGCCGGTGGCCGTAATGACGAAAAGCACGTGAGGGGTCCAGGCGGCTATGGCCGCGGTCGAGATGCCGGCGATAGTGGCACGGAATTCCTCGGAAACGGCCAGGGAGACAAGTGTCAGGGCGCCCTTATAGGCCGCCAGGGCAAGGAAGACCCCGGCGAGCCTCCATTCTGGCA
This sequence comes from uncultured Spirochaetales bacterium, assembly GCA_964470375.1. Classification (GTDB taxonomy): domain Bacteria; phylum Spirochaetota; class Spirochaetia; order Treponematales; family JBGSOB01; genus CAYNQK01. The sequence goes on along the minus strand of CAYYCP010000003.1, from coordinate 58,313 downwards.
GGCGGGGGAATATCCATAGGGACGTGAAAAGCAGGGCTAGGGCGCCTGCCGCGAGGATGTCGGCCAGGAAGCCCCCCCTGGTGACGAAGGAACGTAGGGATAGGGCCTCCGCCTCCACGGAACGCACGAAGGCCGGCTTCTCCGGGGCGGCCCGGCGGAGGGACAGGGCGTCCCGGCTGGGCAGGTAGGAGAGTATGCCTCCTTGCCCGCGTACGGGCAGGGCTGAAAAGTCCGCCACCACGGAACCCAGGGCCTTGCGGCCGTCCAGAGACATGGATTCCGCGTAGGAAACTCTGGTGGTGCTCTCCCGGACGGCCATACCGGCCTTCCAGGCGGTGAAGGATGCCTGGCTTGCTCCCTCCGAAGGACCCTTGAAGACCGCGTTCAGGCCCATAGTTCCGAAGGAGAGGCTCAGGAAAGTCATGGCGAAGAGGAGGGTCAGAGAAAGGGGGTAATTCCCCTTGTGGCGGAGGGGGATGAATGAGCTCATGAGGCAGGCGCAGACGCCTAGGGCGGGGAAGGCGTCTACGGCCGCCCGTACTGCTCGGCCTAGGGCCCAGGAGAAGTCGCCGCCGGCTGCCTTTTCTATCCCAAATGTGCAGAAGAGTACGATCAGGACGAAGATGAGCAAGAGAATGAGATAGCGGAGTGGGATGAGTAAAGCGTTCTTCATCCTTATCAAGAGTACCATGAGGCCTGGGGGCGCGCAAGCTCCGGCATGTCTGGAGAAATTGCGGATTTCACAATTTGTCCACAGGCAATGCAATTATTCTTCTGGATGAAGTGTCTTGAAGCAGCCTGCGGCTATGCTTTTGTTCCGACATCCGAATTTCGTGAAGACTTTTAAATTCTATTCACATATATATTTATTCCACTGCGTTGTGTAATGAGTAGATAAAATGGATATTTCTTGTCTTATTTCTTAGCCAAAACATACTAAAAAATGTATATGCTCAAGTTATCCACATGTTGCACACAAGAGTATCGGAGTGAGGAGTATTCTCCTTTCTATAAAAAGAAAAGGCCGTCTCTTGGAGAAACGGCCTTCTTGCTTTCTATGCTTATTTCAATTTTGTGGCTTGTCGGTTCCTGCAGAATCCGTGAGCATTTTAGCCTTGAGCTCTTCCAGCATGGCATCAGCGCTGGTTGGTGAGGATTCGAGCTCCCGGAAACGGGCTTCCAGGCTTGAATCCTTTGAGAGATCCTCCAACTCCATGGCGGCGGCGGCGCGGGCCTCGAGTTCATCTACCTTCGTGGCCATCCGGTCAAAGGCCTCGAAAGCGCTGGTATTACCAGTCACGCTCGAAATTGTGCTCTGTATCCTCTCCTGGGCCTCGGCGCGCTTGGCGCGCGCGATCAGGAGGTTCTTCTTGCGGTTGGCCTCATCGATCTTGGATTGGAGGGCCCTCAGGCTCTCTTTGAGCTTTTCCACCGACTCCTTCTGAGCCTGCCACTGGGCGTAGTACTGCTTATAGTAGTTCTCGTATTCCTGCTTGCGCAGGAGGGCTTCCTTGGCCAAGTCGTCCTTGCCGGCCCTCACCGCCAGCATGGCCTTGGCCTCCCATTCCTTAGCCAGGCGGGCCTGCTCGTTGGCCTCGCGCTCAAGCTTCTTCTCGTCCGCGATGGCCAGGGCCACGGCCTTCTTGGACTCGATCATCTGCTGGTTCATGTCGATGACCAGCTGATTGAGCATCTTCTCGGGGTTCTCGGCCTTGGCTATCAGGTCGTTTATATTGGAGGCCAGGACGGTCCTCAGTCTCTGGAATATTCCCATGGCGCTCTCCTTTTAGTTCCGGTATCCCGACAATATGGGATAGTGCTGGCTGAGGGCTAGGCCGATCGCGTCTATGCTGGCCTCGAATTCTTCCTTGTCCAGGGTGGCGTACTCCAGGGTGTCGGCCAGGATGACGTCTTCGCCCTCAATGGCGTAGGCCCCGTGCACCATGTCCGTGCCGTTCAGCCTGAGCAGGGTCTCGAAGAGCTGCTCGCGCTTGGACTTGGGCAGCTCCATGACCTTCGTCCGCAACACCACCACCGGATCGTCGTGGACGACCACCAGGTTGGCCAGACCCTTAGAGGAGTCCTGGATGAGGTAGGTGCCGTCACCCAGTTCATCGTACTTGATCTTCAAATCGATCAGGAAATCCTCGATCTTGCTCAATCCGGACATTCGCTCACCTCCTGGGGCCCCGGCGGCCCGGCGGTCTACCCGAGGAATACCTGGCCGTTGCTGTCGATCGCCAGGATGGTCTTGCACTCCGAGCAGCGGAAGCGTCCGGGCTTGACGGCCTTGAGCTTCTTGGAGCAGATGGGGCAGCCGAAGATCTTGGGGAAGACGCTGGTGCTCTGGGCCTTCTCGCCCTGGGTGAAGAAGGCCACCGCGTCCTCGAGGTTATCCTTGATGTTGAAAAATTGGGAAAATCCAAGGAGCTGGAAGACTTCGTAGACCTTAGGCTGGATTTCCAGGAGGACCAGGTCCCCGCCGCGCTGCTTGACGCCCTTGAGGAAAGCGGTGAAGGACCCGATGCCGGTGGAAGAGACGTAGTTCAGGCCGCCGCAGTGGAAGATCAGGTGGATGAAGCCGTTCTCGATGGCCTTGGCGATGCGCTTCTGGAAGAAGTTGGAATTGTATGTGTCGATATATCCGGTCAGGAAGAGTACGAGGCAATCGTTGATCGTGTCCACCTTCTGCAGGCGGATCTTGAGGCTATCGTCCTTTTCGTCGTCGAAGCCGGGAACGATATCGTTATTGTTCATGGTACTCCTCTTCCAACGCCTTCCGCGCCTTGAAGCCGCGAAAGCCGCCCATTGAACACTACCATCTTACGGACTAGCCTGGGATTTGTCAAATACCGATGGCGTAGGAAGCTTCTGTGCCGGTGAGCTGTAAAGCCCTTTCTCGGCTGTCCCGGCTCAGGCAAGGAACCCCCCATCCATGGTCAGCACAGCCCCGTTGAACGCGGCTTGCGGGTCCAGGGCGGCCCGGAGGGCCAAGGCCGCCAGGTTTTCGGGATCCTGGAGGCGCCCGGTGGGTGAGAGGGTTTCCCATTCCTCGCGCAGGCCCGGATCCACATATTCTGTGTCCACAAGGCCCGGGCAGGCCACGCAGCAGGCCAGGCCCCGCCCGGCGTAGGCCCTGGCCACGGATTTGGCTATCACGCCTAGGCCCGTCTTGGCGGCCGCGTAGGCTGCCATGCCCGGGGCGCCTCTGACAACATCGGTGCGATTGCCGCCGAAAAGGAGGATACGCCCGTATGAGGTCTGGAGCATGGCCGGGAGGCAGGCCGAGACGAGGGCCCCCGGAAGGGCCAGATTGAGGGCGCAGGTGCGGCCCCATTCGGCGGCATCCATACGTTCCAGCGGCTTGCGCAGGAAGGGGCCCAGGGCCACCACCAGGATCTGCGGCCCGTAGTCGGCGGCGGCGGCAACCAGGACGTCCAGATTATCAGGACCGATTTCCAAGGCAAGCCAGGCGGCTCCCAGCTCCGAGGCGCGGGCCTTGATTTTACGCGCGTCACGGCCGTGGATGAGGAGCTCGGCGCCGGCGCCCGCGAGGATCTTGGCGACGCTCCAGCCCAGGCCCCCGCTGCCACCAGCCACGAAGGCGCGTTTTCCCTGGATGGAATATTGCGACCAGTCAGCGGCCATGCTAGGATCATCCGCGTTTTTATGGAAGATTTCAACCGATTCCTTATTGTTCTGTGCCGGCCGGCCGAGGCCGGGAACGTGGGGGCGGCTTGCCGGGCCATGAAGACCATGGGGCTGGGTCGCCTGGCCTTGGTGGCCCCGGAGCGGCTCCTGGACACTGAGGCCGTGCGCACCATGGCCGTGCATGCCTATGATGTATTCCAGGCCGCCAGCTTCCACCCGGATCTGGCCTCGGCCATCAGGGGCGCGGGCTTCGTGGCCGGGACCACCCGGAGGCGCGGGCGGAGGCGCAAGCATGCCTCCCTGCCCATACAGGATTTCGCCGCCGGGGCCTGGAAGAGGCCGGGCAGCCTGGCCATCGTCTTCGGAAATGAGCGCACCGGCCTTACGGACGCCGAGTTGGACCTCTGCCATGCCGCCGTCCACATCCCTGCATCGCCGGAATTTCCTTCCCTCAATTTAGCCCAGGCCGTCATGGTGACGTGCTGGGAGCTGGCTCGCTCAAGGCCCGGGGCCCTGATTGGAGGACCTCTGCCGGTTTCGGCCGAAAGGCTCGAAGCAGCCTCCGAGGAACTGGCCGCAGCCCTGGAACATATGGGCTTTTTCCGCCTCACGGGCCGTGAGGAAATGAGGCTCTTTCTCAGGGACATCATGGCTCGGGCCGGCCTCTTCCCCTCGGAGCTGGATGTATTCCGTTCCATCTTCCGAAAATGCGAGGGGTTATGGAAGGCCGCGCGCTCGGCCCAGCCTTGACCGCGCCGGGGGGCGGGCATACACTTCCCGAGTGGAGGCCGCGATGAAATCTCCGCCTATTATTGGTCACTATGCAAAGCCAGTATATCCGCGCTGGGCAGCGGCCCTCGCGCTCGGCGTTCTCTGCGCCGCGGCCGCGGCCGCGCCCAAGGTCTCGGCCCTGGACGCAATCCTGGACCCGAGCATTGGCCTCAAGGAACTCTCGGACCTAGTCAGGGAGGGCGCCGCAGCGGGCAAGCCAGCCGCCGTACCGGCAGGGCGCTTCTTTCTCCTCACCGGCCGGTTGGGAATCGTCATCGATCGTGGAACAGGGGACGAGGGCGCCGAATTCATAGGCGAGAGCGAGCTGGTGGGGGGCGAATGGCAGGGTACGGAGACGGTACGCTCCTTCAGGGCCTACCTACGCCTAGTCGGGAACCGCTTCGCCGCCCTTGCAGACGATGAATCCCCCGGTTACATTCCCAAGGGCAGCCTGGTGGTAGTGATCGGCTCCTACGAGGGTATGGTGAAGGAGTACGGCTCAGACGCGATGGCTCCCGTGCTGAACGTGGAGCGCATCATCCCGGTGAATTGAGCCGCTTGGCATACTGTCGAAAAGGCCGGCTGGACCTTTTTAACGCTTTTTTCAGGTCTCCGCTATAAGCAGGGTTTTGGCGTCCAGCTTGAGTGAAAGATCCTCGGGCTTGATGCGCCCATGGTCCTTGGCCACCGTCATGTGGACGTAATCGGTCTTGGGTTCAAGCACGATGACTACGGAGATCAAGTCCAAATAGGGCTTGATGACCGAGGGGATGTCGTTCTGATCGAAGAGCGGTTCGGCGCCGGCCACGGTGCAGGAATACCAGACTTCCAGGCTCATTTCCGTGGCGAAGGACTTGACCGCCTCCAGCATTGAGCGGTCGGCGCGGGTGAAGTCGAAGCCGTCTATCATGAGGGCCTCGGCCTTGAAGCCTCCGTCCACGATCATAGCCTTGAGGCTCTTGAGCATCTGCTCCTTGCTGACCGTCTCCTGGTTGAAGTTCATCAGTACCCGGTTGCGCGAGACATCGTCGTGAATGGCCATCAGGTCGTCCAAGTTCTTCTTGCGGGCAATCTCGGTGAAGATGTTCTCATACCAGGAGATCACGTAGCTGGTATGGGTGACGAAGGAGACGTGGATCACCTTGCGTCCCTGGAAGAGCTTATCCAATGCCAGCTGGACAAGCACGCTGGTCTTGCCAATGCCCTTACGCGAGGCTATCACGCCGATATTGCCGGCCTTGAGGCCACCCTCAATCGATTTCTCCAGGATCCGTACCGGGCTCTTCTGGATCAGCTCAGTCTTGACCATCGCTCTTCCCCTCGGGGCGCCGTTTCCTCAATGATACCCCCGCCCAAGCGGGGAAGCAAGCTCGGCGCCGTGCGCCGGGCCGTCGATTCTGTCCTCCGCGCTGCCGTCCCGCGCCGCAGGGGGTGGCATCGGCGGAGCGCAGGGAGTGTGGAGCCGTCGGCCGGCGCCGGCCGGGGCTCAGTGAAAGCCTACTTTTGGGCTTCCTTTTTGCGCTTCTCCTCGTACTTCTTGCGCAACTCCTCGGAGACACTTTGCGGGACGCGGCCGTACTTCAAGAATTCCATGGTGAATTCGGCCTTGCCCTGGGACAATGAACGCAAAACCGTTGAGTAGCCGAACATCTCGCTGAGAGGCACCTCGGCCTCCACCCTGGAGAAGCTGCCGTCCTCCGTGCTGGCGGTGATGATACCGCGGCGCTGGTTGATGGAGCCGAAGATATTGCCCTGGTACTCCGTGGGGCCCTCGACGGACACCTTCATGATGGGCTCGAGGATGACCGGCTTAGCCTTCTCGTAGGCCTCGCGGAAGGCCCCGATGGCGGCCAGCTGGAAGGCTATGTCGGAGGAGTCCACCGCGTGAGACTGGCCGTCGTTGACTACGCAGCGGATGTTGACGATGGGGAAGCCGATCAGCGAGCCGCGTGCCAGGGCCGCTTGGAAGCCCTTGTCGCAGGAAGGGATGAATTCGGTCGGGATGGCTCCGCCTTTGACCATGTTGACGAACTCGTAGTTTTTCTCGGGGCAGGGCTCCATGTAGCCAGCTACGCGGCCGTACTGGCCGGAGCCGCCGGTCTGCTTTTTATGAGTGTAATTGAAGTCGGCGCGCTGGGTGATGGCCTCGCGGTAGGCCACCTGGGGCATGCCCGTCTCCACCTCGCACTTGTACTCGCGGCGCATGCGCTCGATGTACACCTCCAGGTGCAGCTCGCCCATGCCCTGGATGATGGTCTGCTGGGACTCCGGGTCCACGTGGGTGCGGAAGGTGGGGTCTTCCTTGGTGAAGCGGTTGAGGGCCTTGGCCATCTGGTCCGAGGCCTTGGAGTCCTTGGGCGTGATGGCCAGTGAGATGACCGGCTCGGGCACGAACATGCTGGTCATGGCGTAATTGAGGTCCTGGTCGCAGAAGGTGTCGCCGGAGGCGCACTCGATCCCGAACAGGGCCACGATGTCGCCGCAGGAGCCCTCGTTGATGTCCTCCATGCTGGATGCGTGCATGCGCACCAGGCGTCCCACCTTGAAGCGCTTGCGGGCCCGGCTGTTGTAGAGCTCGCTGCCCTTCTTGATCATGCCCTGGTAGATGCGCACGTAGGTCAGCTGGCCGTATTGCCCGTCGTCCAGCTTGAAGGCCAGGGCCACGGTTTTGGACTCATCCTTGGGCTCCAGGAGCACCTCGGCCTCGGAATTGTCCAGGTCCAGGGCCTTGTTGGCCACCTCGGTCGGGTCGGGGAGGTAGCGCACCACCCCGTCCAGGAGGATCTGCACTCCCTTATTCTTGTAGGCTGAGCCCACGAAGACCGGCACCACCTGCTCGGCGATGCAGCCCTTGCGCATGGCCGCCATCACCTGGGCCGGGGTAGCCTTGCCCTCGAGCACCGCCTCCATTAGCGCGTCGTCATACATGGAAGCGGTCTCGTAGAGCTCGTCACGGTACTTCTCGGCGTCGGCCATGAGATGGGCCGGGATCTCGGCGTAGCGAAGCTCGTCCCCGGATGGGCCGTCGAAATAGATCGCCTTCATTTCCAGGAGGTCGATCACCCCTTCCAGCTTGTCCTCCAGGCCGATGGGGATGGTCATGAAGACCGGGTTCAGCCCGAGTTTTTCGGCCAACTGGGCCTTGACCTTGTAGGGATTGGCCCCGGTGCGGTCGCACTTGTTGATGAAGGCCAGGCGCGGCACGTGATAACGCTTGAGCTGGCGGTCCACGGTGATGGACTGGGACTGGACCCCGCCCACCGCGCACAAGACCAGGATAGCCCCGTCCAGGACGCGCAGGGAGCGCTCGACCTCGATAGTGAAGTCCACGTGACCGGGGGTATCGATCAGGTTGATCGAGTGATCCTTCCACTCCACGTTGGTAGCCGCGGATTGGATAGTGATGCCGCGTTCGCGCTCCAAGTCCATGGAATCCATGGTGGCGCCCACCCCATCCTTGCCGCGCACTTCGTGGATGGTGTGGATCTTGTTGCAATAAAAGAGAATACGCTCGGACAGGGTGGTCTTGCCCGAATCGATGTGAGCGCTGATGCCGATGTTGCGCATCTTGTGGATATCGGTACCCATGCTCTCGTTCTACCTCTCGCCCTTCGGCCTAAAATCCTTGGTCATAGAGTCTGACTTCCCGCTCGATCCCCGCATCGCGGAGTCTCCAAGCGCCAGCCATGAGACATTGCTATATACTGGCAAATGGTGCGATTTTCCTCGATATGAAGGAAAACAATTTAAGTGGCCGCAGTATAAGAATCTGGGGAATTAAATTCAAGGGGGGACGGAGATCGAGGCTATTCCATCGAGGAATGTGGAGACGTACCAAGCCTCAGCCTCCATGACATAGCATAGGCTATCTACTCATTTAACTTATTGCTTAAAAAGGATTTAATCAGCTGATCGCTCGGCCAATGCCCACTCCTCCTCCAGCCCGTGCAGGTTTTTTCCTTATATACACACCCTGGGAGACTGTTCCTCTACATTCATCCACATCAGTGGGGATTTGTTATTATCGAAGTATGGCTCCCTCTGATCTCATCCTCATCGGCTCACTCGAGATCCCCACCCAGGCGGTGAACAGCCTGGACATCCTGAGCGCCCTGCGCTGTGCCAAACCCTCTAGGATCATCGTAGCCATGAGGATGACCCCGGGAGCATCAGGATGCCTCTCTCCGGCTATACAGGCGGTCGGGGAACTGCGCGTGTATGGGATGGATGGGGCTTCCGTGGATGTCCTGGATCAGTCCTTCTGGGATAGAGGGCTCCGGGATGAGGGAATGGCAGGGGTCGAAGAGGAGGCTCGGCAGCGCATAGATGCCTGCCTCAAAGAAGGTGGGGCGGATGTCAAGCTACGCGGTGAGTATGCCAGCTACCAGATGGCCAGGACAATATATCGAGATGTGTTCGAGGCATCGCTGAAGGTCCAGAATTCGGAATCTATCCGCCTGCGTCTGCGGGCGGTCCAATCCGTTGGGCGGGCCACTCTCATCCGGCTCGCGCGCGGCCTGGGAGAGTCGGCCATAGCCGCAGCCTTGGACAGGCTGGCTCGGGCGGAAGAGGAGCGCCGTGAAAGGCTCGGAAAGGCCCTCATCGCATCCCTGATCGTGAAGGCTGTCCATCCCGTCGCTGTCCTCTGTGACCTGGCCATGAAGCCCTTCCTCCACGAGACCCTAGCCGGGACCTCCTCGGGAGGGAGATGGCGCCTGCGCGAATATTGGGAATGAAAGATCCGGGTATACCTACGTTCTGAGCTCGTTAAGTCCGCGTTCCGGCCTTCCTCGAGGAGAATAGGGCCGCTTCCGCGCGTTCCAGGAGGCTTTCGGGGCTGTCCCCGCGACTGGCTTGGGCGCCCGCGCCTTCGATGGTCGGGTTCCATCCAAGATCCTGGAAGTCGGCCTTCCTGAAGACGGCCTTGATATTCTCGATAGTCTGATCAGCTAGGGCCAGGTTGCGCTGGGGCATGATAAGGGCGAAGCGTCCGTCCCCGCATCGGGCCAGTACGTCGCCCGGCCTCAGGAGGGGGCGCAGGAGCCCGGCCGCCCTGGCCATGATGGCGTCGAGGGACCTACGGCCTCCGGCCTCCTCGGCAGCCTCCAGGCCCCGCAGGGAGAGAATGCCCAGGCTGAAGGGGATTGCGGACACATCGTCATCGCGGAGCCGTTTGGCCAGCGAGTCCATGAGGTAGCAGAAGTTGAATACTCCGGTGGCCCTGTCCAGCGAAGCCCGCTCGCGCAGCTCCGCGTTGTCCCTCTCCAGGGCCAGGGCGGCGTTCTCGTGGCGCAGGCGCTGGCTCTCCATGAGGAGGGCCACCACCATCCCGAAGCAGGCGTTGAGGGTCAGCACCAGGCGGTCCGATACCATGATGGGAATACCCGGGAAAACCCATGTGAGGATCTGTATGGCGGCCAGGGATGCGCCGAAGAGGATGGCGTAGCCAAGGGGGCCTGAGGAGAAGCTCAGGCCTAGGCCCATCAAAGCGAACTGCAGGGCGGTGAAGTCCCTTGAGATGTGGAGGTCGGTCCAGGTCAGGAGGATGGCGCTGAGCATGAGGAAGCTCACGTAGAGCCAATGGGTGAAGGCCGATTTCACCGAGGTCGGATCGCGGCTGGTGCTGGCCAGGGCGAAGAACATCAGGGAGACGAAGGCCACCGCGGCGTAGAGAATAGCGTAGCGGTAGAAATAGCGATCGTCCAGCCCGGCCCCTGGGAAGGTCAAATGCTGGATTTCCAGGAGGATCGTGAAAGCCGCCATAACCAGGCTGAGGGCCTTGAGGAGGCGCTGGTTGTGCCGCCGGCGTGATGATGAAATACGGGTCCGGTCGGCCGGCGGGACGGGTGCGAGGATGGGCAGGATGCTGCAGGGGTCGTTCCCGCGGATCTTTGCCTTCACGACAGCTAAGTCTTGGTCAGACGGAAGGCCTTGTCAACGTGCCTAGGTTGTCCCTAATCCGGGCGGGCTTGAAGCCCAAGCCGCGGGCAGGGCAATAATAGTCCATGGCCAAACGCTCCGGCGCGACGGAATTCAAATGCACGGCCTGCGGGCGCAGGGAGCCTAAGTGGCTCGGGCGCTGCCCGGAGTGCGGGGAGTGGAATAGCTTCCGGGAGGTCCCGGTGAGCGCCGCGGTCGCTCAGGCCGGGGAGGCCGAGGCCAGGCCCCAGCCCCTCGCGGCGGTGAGCCCGGAGGGGGGTGCCCGCCTCCCCAGCGGCATGGCTGAGCTGGACCGCATTCTGGGCGGCGGGATCATGAAGGGCTCGGTCGTCCTGGTGGGCGGGGAGCCCGGCATAGGCAAGTCCACCCTCATGCTCCAGCTCCTCTCCAAGGCCGGCACCAAGGGCCGTCTCCTGTACGTGTCCGGGGAGGAGTCCCCCGGCCAGGTGCGCATGCGGGCCGACCGCCTGGAGGCGGCCCGCGAGGGGCTGGAGCTCCTCTGCTCCGGCTCCCTTGAGCGGGTCATGGCCGCCCTGGAGGAGATCAAGCCGGTCCTGGTCGTGGCGGACTCCATCCAGACCATCCACTCCCCGGAGGCCGGCCAGGTTCCGGGCACGGTCAACCAGATGAAGTACTGCGCCTCGGAGCTGTCGGACTGGGCCAAATCCCGAGGGGCGGCCATCTTCCTGGTGGCCCACGTGACCAAGGAGGGCATCATCGCCGGCCCCAAGGCCTTAGAGCACATGGTGGACGCCGTCCTACACTTCGAGCAGGCCGACTCGGACCTGCGCTTCCTGCGCTGCTCAAAGAACCGCTTCGGGGCCACCGACGAGCTGGGTCTCTTCCGTATGGGCCAGGAAGGCCTTAGCGAGGTGAGCGATCCCTCCGAGCTCTTCATCGTGCGCCGACAGGGCCCGGCCCCTGCCGGCACCTGCGTGTGCGCGGCCTATGAGGGCTCGCGGCCCCTCCTCATCGAGATCCAAGCCCTGACCGTGGCTTCCAAGACCGGCCTCTCGCGGGTCTATTCGGACAGGATGGATTCGCAGCGGGTGGCCCGGGTGGCGGCCGTGCTGGAGAAGCAGACCGGCCTCAGGTTTTCCGACCAGGATATCTACGTGAACGTGGCCGGCGGCATCAAGGCCGGTGAGCTGGGCGCTGAGCTTGCCCTGGCATGCGCCCTGTATTCGGCCCGGACCGGCTATCCCCCTCCGCCCGGCTGGGCCGTGGCCGGGGAACTCACCCTGGCCGGGGAGATCAGGCCCGTACGCCACATGCGCAAACGCGCCAAGGCCGCTCGGAGCGCCGGTTATCCCCAGGTTTTGGGTCCGCCGCCTTCCAAGGAGGACGGGAAGTCCGCGGCGGATTGGGAGAGCGCAGCCACCCTCAACGAGGGGCTCTCCAAGGTCTTCGGCTTCAAGCCCGGAAGACCCCAGGGGCAGGGCGGCGAGGGCTGATTTTTCCTATGCCCATTTTTTAGCGAATCCCCATTCACTTCATTCGGAACAGAAGTGCATACTCCGCCCGGGAGCACGGCAACTATCCCGCATTGGGACATAGGATGGAACGGATTGAACCGAGGTTTCTGAGGATCTAGGTGTTTTTTTTGACAAACGCGTCGGCCTGCATTAGAAAAGACTGTACGCTAGGAAAGGATGCCCGGCATCCCCCGGGAATCCATCCGGGCGCACCGGCATGAAGGCATGGGAGGCGGAGTGAGGAGAAAGCCCTCGGAAGGTCGCGTGCCCCTCATCGATTTCCTCATCATCAACCTCCCCGTCTGGCTTTTCTTGGCCGGCTTATGCCTCTGCGGCGCCCTCATGGTCGCCCTGCGCCCAGCCTTCCCCCTCATCCTGGCCTTCGCCGTTCCGGCCTGGTGGTGCGCCTGCGGAGCCCTCATGCTCTCTATCGATTACTCGAAGCGCAAGAAGACCGTCTATCTGCGCATCCGCCGCGCAGGCCCGCCCGGGCCCTCGACGCCCCTGGGCAAATCCCTCAGACAGACCCTTTGCGGGGCCATGGTCTATCTGGCCGTCCAAAGGTACGCGCGCACGGCCCGGACCTAGTCCGGAGCATAATCGCCATCATAAGAGAGGTGCCAAGATGAAACGTCAGTTCAAATTCGAAGGACGGGGAGGAGAGTTATTCTGCTTATACTTCGTAGAAATTCTCCTCACGATGTTGACCGCGACCATCTATTTCCCATGGGCGTTAGTGAAAATAATCAGTTACTACGCCGATAAAACGACTCTTGATGGGAAGAAATTCGAATTCGAAGGGCAAGGCGGTGAAGTCTTCAGTTTATTCTTCGTGCAGATCCTTTTGACCATCATTACAGCTGGTATATATGGCGCTTGGGCAAGAGCGAAGATATACTCCTATTTCGCCTCAAAAACGGTATATGACGGGAAGCCATTTTCCTTTGAGGGCGAGGGATCTGAAATGTTCAGCCTTCATTTCATTCAGAATCTGCTCACAATAATTACAATCGGAATTTATGCTCCATGGGCTCTAGCGAAAAAACTCGATTACTATTGCTCGAAGACCTCTCATGATGGCAAATACTTCGCCTTCGAAGGCCAGGGCGGTGAAATGTTCAGCCTTTTCCTATCAGAGATAATAGTTTCTTCTGTTTTGTTTATCTATTATCCCTGGGCGATCGAAAGAATTTCCTCCTATATGTCTTCCAAGCTCAAGTGGGGAGATGCATATTTCCATACTGAATACAGCGGTTGGGATTTCGTCATCCTCTGGGTAAGGGGGAATATCCTGTCCCTTGTCACTGGCGGGATTTACCAATATTGGCTCCAAGCTGACATGCTCAAATATTACGCCCGGAAGACGTATATCGAGTAATTCAAGTTTATTAATGTCTTAAAAATTCTAGGGCCGCCCGCCGCGCGCGGGCGGCCCTTCTTTTTGAGCGTGATGATCGCGGGGCAGGGAGCGAGAGCTTGAAGGCGGAATGGCGGGAACCCGGGGCCGCTGGCCGCTTCAGGGAAGGCTGGGGACGAAGGCCGGATCGCGGCGGCCAGCCAGGAGGCTTTCCGCGGCCTGGCCCAGGGCCAGGAGGGAACCTTCCGAGAAGGGGCGCGAGCAGAACGTGATGCCGGCGGGCAGGGCTCCGCGGGTGAGGCCCATGGGTATGGTCAGGGCGGGCCATCCCGCCACGGCCGGGACGCTGCTGTGCCCGCCCAGGTCGCGGTCGCCCAGGATATGGTCGATGAGGCTGGCCGGTCCGTTGGAGGGCCAGGCGATGAAGTCCAGCCGGCGGCGGAAGGCGCGTATGAGGGTCTTGCGCTGGGCCAGCTTGAGGCTCAGACGCAGGGCCCGCCGGTAGCGCCCCGGCCCGCGGGCGCCGGCCTTGACCGCCTCCTCGAAGATCTCTTGGCCGAAGTGGATCAGCTCGCGATCCGCGTTGGCTTCGTTCCAGAGGATGAGTGAGGCCAAGCTGCGCACCGGGGTGTCCGGGCGGTTTTCCAGGTACTCTTCCAGGTCGTGTTTGAATTCCCAGAGCAGAACTCGGTACTCGAATTTTTCGAGCTTCCGAGGGACCTTGAACTTGACCGGATCCACAAGGACTGCCCCGGCCGAGCGCAGGCGTCCCAGGGTTTCCTCGAAGAGGGCGTCCGTGGGGGCGTCGAAGCCGGTGAAGCCACGCACCACTCCGATGCGCTTGCCGCGCAAGAAATCCTTGGAGGTCTCCTCCAAAAACGCTGCGTAGCCCCCGGCGCAGTAATTGCCGCCGTCCTCGGCGCGCCGATAGGCCTTGCCGTAGCGCGCGCAGATGGCCGGCAGGAGGGTGGCTGGATCCGCGGGATCGGAACCGGCCATGGCGTCCAAGAGGAGGGCCAGGGAGCGGCAGCTGCGGGCGATGGGACCGGGTGTGTCCTGGCTGGAGGCGATGGGTACGATACCGCTGCGCGGAAGGAGGCCCAGGGTGGGCTTGAGACCGGCCACGCCGCAGAGGGCGGCTGGAAAGAGGATGGAGCCGTCCGTCTCCGTGCCGATGGCAGCCGCGCACAGGCAGGCCGCGGTCGCGGCTGCCGAGCCCGACGAGGATCCGCCCGGCGTGCGGTCAAGGACATGGGGGTTGCGGGTCTGGCCGGTGCGCGCGGACCAGCCTGAAGAGGAGCGCGATGAGCGGAAGTTGGCCCATTCGCTCAGGTTGGCCTTACCCAGGATGACGGCCCCGGCCTGCCGCAGCCGGGTGACGATCTCGGCGTCCCGCGGGGCGCATTTGCCGGTCAGTGCCAGGGAGCCGGCCGTAGTGAGCATGGGGCCGGCCGTGTCGATATTGTCTTTGAGGAGGATGGGGATGCCGTGCAGGGGGCCGCGTGTTCGGCCGGCGGCTCGCTCTGAGTCGCTGCGGCGGGCCTCTTCTTGATAGTCAGGATTGATTTCCGAGACAGCCCGCAGGCAGGGCCCTGAACGGTCGAGCTCCAGGATCCTGGTTGTGTAGGCATCACATAATTGAAGTGAAGAAAAATCCCCACGGGCCATGGCCTGCGAGGCTTCCGCGATGTCCAGGCCCCAGATGCTTTCCATGTGGGCCAGTATGCGCCTAAGGCCTGCGGGCGTCAATTCGAGGGCCGCCGCCGGGAATCCTTCAGTACTTCAGTCCAGGGGGCGGTCCGGCATAGCCCTGGCCTTAGCGTAGCCCGGCTTGATCTTGCCGTAGATCACTGCCACACGATCGTCGTAGTCGATAAAGGCACTCTTCATGGCGTTGATGGTGATCTTCTCAAGGTCGGCCAGCCTAAGCCCGAAACGCTCTACGGCCAGCCCCATCTCATGCGTCAGGTTCGTGCCGCTCATCAGCCGGTTGTCTGAGCAGAGGCATACCCGAAAGTTGTCGCGGTAGAAGACCCGGAAAGGATGCTTGTCGATGGAGGCGGCCGCCCCCGTCTGGACGTTGGAGGACAGGCAGCACTCAAGTGGTATGCGCCTGTCGCGCACGTAGGAGGCCAGGGATCCAGGCTTGAGGCGCCCATCCGTATCCATATCCTCAATCAGGCGCGTGCCATGCCCGATGCGCTGGGCGCCGCAGATTTGGATGGCCTGCCAGATGGACTCGGGGCCGAAGGCCTCCCCGGCGTGGATGGTGATGTTGAAGTTGCGGTTGCGGATGAACTGGAAGGCCTCCAAGTGGCGCTTGGGCGGATGCCCGTGCTCGTCTCCGGCCAGGTCGAAGCCCACCACGCCGCGGTCGCGGAAGGCAACCGCCAGTTCGGCGGCTTCCAGGGAAAGGCGGGCGTCCATGTTCCTGAGAGCGCAGATGATGAGACCGTAGCCCATCCCGGTGGTCGCCTTGCCGGCTTCCAGGCCCTTGAGCACGGACGACACCACGGTCTCCAGGTCCAGGCCGCGTTCGGTGTGCAGGATGGGGGCGAAGCGGATCTCGGCATAGACCACCCCTTCGGCCGCCAGGTCCTCCACTGATTCGCGGGCGACCCGCTCAAGGGCCGCCGCCGACTGCATGACGGCGGTGGTGGTGGAGAAGCCCTCCAGGTAGAGTGACAGGCTGGCACGGTCCGCTCCCCGGCGGAACCAGGCACCCAGTTCCTCCGGGTCCTGGGTGTGGAGGCAGAGGCCGCACTCGGCGGCAAGCTCTATAGCCGTGGCCGGCCTGAGGCCGCCGTCCAAGTGATCGTGAAGCTCCACCTTGGGGAGGCTTCGTATGAAATCCTTCATTTCCATGGGACCAATATACACATTCACTGTCCCATGACCATGGAGAATATCTATGCTTGCCCTGTTAGCTATACTAATGTATAGTAAACACATGGACCTGAGGGAGAAGCTCTCCATCCTGGCGGCCTCGGCGCGCTACGACGCTTCCTGCGCCTCCTCCGGCACGGAGCGCCGCGGCGGAGGGCGGGGCAGGACCGGCATGGCCGCCCCGGCCGGCGTCTGCCACTCCTGGACGGGAGACGGACGCTGCGTCTCCCTCCTCAAGGTCCTGTATTCCAACGCCTGCCGCTTCGATTGCGCATACTGCGCCAACCGCAGCTCGGCCGATATCCGCCGGGCCGCCTTCACCCCCGCCGAGCTGGCCCGCCTGACCATTTCGTTTTACAAGCGCAACTATATCGAGGGGCTGTTCCTCTCCTCGGGCATCTTTTCGGATCCGGACATCGTGATGGACAAGCTGACGGAGACGGCCCGCCTCCTCAGGACCGAGTGCGGCTTCGACGGATACATCCACCTCAAGGCCATCCCCGGTGCCGGCGAGGCCGCCTTGTCGCGGGCGGCGCGCTGGGCCGACCGGCTGTCCGCGAACATCGAGCTGCCCACCGAGTCCAGCCTGCGCTGCCTGGCTCCGCAGAAAGAGGGCCGTAGCATCCTTTCCACGATGCGTTTTGTGCGGGACGGCATCCTGGAGCGCAAGGCCACACAGGCGGTAAGGCGAAGCCCGGCCCTGGCATCGTCCCTTCCCTTCGCTCCGGCTGGCCAGAGCACCCAACTGGTGATCGGCGCCAGCCCGGAGGCGGATGGGACTATCCTCAAACTGGCGGATTCCCTGTACCGGTGCATGAACTTGCGCAGAGTGTATTATTCGGCCTACGTGCCCGTCCGTACGGATGAGCGCCTGCCCCTCTCGGCCCCGCCCCTACGCCGCGAGCACCGCCTCTACCAGGCCGACTGGCTCCTCAGGTTCTACGGATTCTCCATAGACGAGGTTTGCGCGCCCGGGGCCAATCTGGCCCTTGACTACGACCCCAAGGTCGCATGGGCCTTGGCCCACCCGGAGTTCTTCCCGGTGGAGCTCGAGCGGGCGGACTACGAGGCCATCCTGCGCGTGCCCGGTATAGGCGTGATGGGGGCCCGGCGAGTGCTGGAGGCGCGCCGAGCCGGGAACCTCGGGCCCGCCGGTGTGGTTCGCTTGGGCGTCGCTATGAAGCGGGCCAAGCACTTCATCACCATCGGCGGCCGCAGGATTCAGGACGCCATCGACCCGGGAGAAGGCAGGCTCTCAATCTTGCTGAAAGATACCAGCGCGGTCGGACCCGGTGAAGCCGGATCGGAAACGGCCGGGGAGGATGGTGTATGCGCGGCCGGGCCGAGGGAGGCCAACGCGGAGAATCAAATCGAGTTCATCTTCGAGGAATAGTGTGGGAAAAGAGATCGTTTACGAAGACAGCCTGACGGGTTTCTTCAGCATGTTGGCTCTTTTGTCAGATTCGTATCAGGGGCCAGGGAGCGACGGGCCGTTCAGCATCCTCCCCAGGGGCAGGAGAGGTCAGGTCGAGCTCTTCGGCGCTGAGGAACTCATGAGCGTGCCCGAGAATCCAGAGGCCGTACGGCGCCTCCTCGCGTCCCTTGCCAGGACAGGAGGCCTCAGTGCGGAGGAGCTGTCGCGGGCCTACCTGAGCGGATCGCCCATAGAGCTCCAGGCCCTTGCGTATTGCCGCAAGGCCCTGAATGGGCCCCAGGCGGCCCTCCACGATGAGACCGATCCAGACATCCGAGCGGTGAGGGCCGCGTCCCGCGCGGTCCTGCGGGAGCTCCATCGCTTTATCGGCATCCTCCGTTTCCGGCAAAGAGAAGATGGAATTTACCAGGCGGAATTCGAACCGGATGCGGACATCCTCGAACTCCTCATGCCCCACTTCCAGGCGCGCTTCGGGGAGACGCCCTTCGTGATCATAGACATGAGGCGGGGCAAGGCCGCTGGCACCGCCGAACCGCACTTGACCGAGGCCTTCAGGCCCCTGGAGGGGAAGGAACCCTATGTGGGCGAGGAGGAATGCCTGGCCCTCTGGAAGATTTTCTATCACGCCACGGACAACCCCGCCCGGCGCAATCCCGCCCTGAGGCGCCACTTCATACCCTTCAGATACTGGAAGCATGTATCGGAGCTGGAACACGAGGAGATCACCTAGGGAAGGGACCTCACGATCTTCAGCGGCCGACCCCGTCCCAGGCATAGGCCTCCAGGTCAATCAGCCCCTCTTCGGTGACTTCCACGCCCTCGGCCCGCAGGAGTGCGACTTGCTGGCTGAGGCCTTCCCCTCCCAACATGACCCGACCCCGGCCGCGGCCCGGTCCGGCGCCTACTATGCGCTGCCATGGCAGGCCGGCCGTCTCCGCCCGCGAATGGAGGAGGCGGGCCACCTGCCTGGCCGCCCTAGGGTTTCCGGCCGCGCGCGCTACCTGCCCATAGGTGCATACCCTGCCCGGCGGTATGGAGAGGATGAAGGCCTCCGCCTCACGTGTGAAGTCAGATAGCGCTTCTTTCACGGGCATGCCCTGCCTTCCTCCATATTGGACCTTGACTATGCCAAGATGCTACAATGGATGCCGCTATGGAAGAAGCTAGAGCGAATGAACGCAAAATACCAGGCCTCCTTGTCTGCGCCGCGAGTTATTGCCTGGCCGCCCTGGCCGCGGTATTCCTCGCCGCCAGGCTCCCCGGGAATTGGGATCTCTGGGCGCTCACCCTGGCGGCCGATGTCCTGGCCACCTTGGTCATCTGGGGCATCGGCCTGGGCTTTCGCAATTCGAGCCTCTATGATCCCTACTGGAGCCTCGCGCCCATCGCCATAGTAGGGGCGTGGACAATCGCAACGGGCGGGCCGGGAGACGCAGCCGGGATCCTGCTCATGGGCGTGACTGCTCTTTGGGGACTCCGCCTCACGTGGAACTGGATCTCCTCCTGGGATGGGCTTTCCGCCCAAGACTGGCGCTATACGATGCTGAGGGAAAAGTCGCCGCGTCTATGGTTCCTCACCAACCTTCTGGGCATCAACCTTTTCCCCACCCTGATCGTCTTCATAGGCCTCCTGCCGGCCTACCGCCTCCTAGGGACACCGCCATCGGGGACCCTCATGGGCGGGGCCGGCCTGGCCCTCGTATTCGCGGGCGGGTCTGTCTGCCTTGGCGCGATCATGCTCGAATCGGCCGCGGACGCGCAGATGCGGCGCTTCAGGTCCAGGGCGCCCCTGGGCGCGCACATCGATGAGGGACTGTGGAGCTTGAGCCGGCACCCGAATTACCTAGGCGAATGCCTCTTCTGGACCGGGTTGTGGATCCTGGGCGCGGCCAGGTCTCCGCTCGACTGGCGGGGCCATGCGCTGAGCGCCCTCTGCCCGGCGGCCATGTTCGCCCTCTTCCTGGGAGTGAGCATTCCCATGGCCGAGAAACGTTACCTGGCCTCCAAGCCCGGCTACGCCGCCTACCGCGAGCGCGTGCCCATGCTCTTCCCCCGCCTCAGGCCGTGGTCCAAGAATCGCACAGGATCTGCTTAACGTAGAAGTAATCCTCTGATCCAGGGCGCTTGGATTCGGCCCGGATGGAGGCTATTCGGCCCCTGAGCAAAATTTTCCCGTAGGCTGGGGGCTCTCCCCGGCAATAAGCCACGGCTTGCCCCCCGTCGAGATCGAAGTAGAATACGTGGGGATAGTCCTCCATGAGGACCACTGGATGCTGCCATACTTCGGCCGCCACCGAGCCGATGAATTCGGCCTCCTGGCCCTCACCCAGCGAGAGGAATTCCCTGAAGGTCCCTATCGCCATGGATGGATTATACTCTCGCCCGTGCGGGAGGTGTGAAAATGCCGCTGGATTATTCAGTCGTCGAGGGCAAGAGGCTGCGGGTCATCATCGATACGGACGCCGCCTGCGAGGCCGACGATCCCTTCGCCATAGCCCATGCCATCATGTGCCCGAAATTCGAGGTCAAGGCGATCTTCGCCGAGCATTTCGGGCAGGCCGGCTCCATGCGCCGGAGTTACGATGAGATTATGCGTGTCCTGGATGCCATGGATAAGGATGTCCCGGTCTTCGAGGGCGAGGAGGCCAGGCTGTCGGCCCTCGGCCCGGCGGGCCTCTCTCCGGCATCGGAATTCCTCATCCATGAGGCTTTGAGCGATGACCCCAAACCCCTCTTCGTCCTCTGCCTGGGGGCCATCACCAATATCGCCACGGCGCTCCGCAGAAACCTGGATATCTCCAAGCGGATGACCGTAATATGGATCGGCGGCCATGGTCCCGATGTCGCCAAGCCCGATCACCGCGAGTTCAATTCCGGGAACGACCCGGACGCGGCCAACCTGGTCATGGGCAGCGGCGCCGAATTCTGGCAGGTGCCTAACGACGTGTACGGAAGCATGCAGATAGGGCTGGCCGAGATTCAGCGGAGGATCTATCCCTGCGGGAAGATAGGCCGGCACCTCTTCGAGAACATGCGCGAGTACAACATGAGCGAGGGCGCCTGGTGGACGGCCGGGGAGACCTGGGCCCTGGGGGATTCCCCGGCGGTGGGCCTGGCCATGCAGCCCAATTGCGGGCGCTACGAGAGGCGCGAGGCTCCCCTCTTCAACGAGGACACATCCATCCGCCGTGAGCCCGGCAGGCCCCTGATAAGGGTTTACCGGTCTATAGACTCCAGATTCATCCTGGAAGACTTCATCTGCAAGCTGGAACTCCTGTACGGGGAAGGCTGAGCGCGAGGATCAGCGCGGGCCATGGCTGGCCCGCGTCTGAGGCCTTATTTGCCTGCGTAGTAGTTGATGAGGCAGCCGGCCAGGATGATGTCCCGCTCGCCGCGCTCCAATCCCGGAAGCTTCAGCTGGATCGACCGGCGGCCGTTTGAGCCGATCAAGACGGCCTCGATCTCCTCCGCTCCCGAATCCACCGCTTGGCGGACGCCGGCTATGAAAATGATGTCGCCCAACGCGAAAGCGTCCGAGTCTGATTGCGAGACGATGAAGGGCAGCATGCCCCAGTTGACCAGGTTGGAGCGGTAGCGCTTAGTGGCGTAGTCTAGGGCCGCGTTGGCCCATCCGCCGAGGACGCGCTGGCATGAGGCGGCTTGCTCACGGGCCGAACCGTCCCCGGGCTTGTTGGCATAGACAAGGGAGCCTATGCCGGTGTTCTCCAGGCTGATGCCCTTCACGTCCGATGATTGCAGGCGCTTCCAGAAGGCCTCTAGGGCGGACTTGTCCCCGCCCTCGCCGCGGCGGGCCAGTTCGGCGGCATAGACGGCCTTGGCCCGGCCTACGTAACCGGGATCCTTGCGGGACAGGGCGAATTCTGCCAGCTTGAGGGGGTTGGAGCGATAGGATGATGTTTCGCCTGAGGGAATCAACTCGTCGGTGGTGGTGACGGGGTCGCGGATGACCGAGACGATCTCCAGCGCCATGTTTTCCGTGAGGCCGATCATCCGCGGCCAATCGGCGATGTTGGGCCCGAAGACCAGCTCCCGCGAAGGATCGGCCTTGCCGAAGCCCAGATACACGCGGGCCCGGTAGGAGGATGGATCGTAGCGGTACTCGCGGGGCTTTTCACGGTAATCGATCTCGGTGGCCGGGGTCAGGCGGCCGCCGTTGAGGGCAGTGGCGGCTATGGAGCGGGCGTCCATCAGCGCAACCGAGGTCAGCTGACCGGAACCGGGCTTGGAGCCCTCACGGCTGGGGAAGTTGCGGGTGGCATGGCGGATGGAGAAGCCCTTGTTGGCCGGAACGTCCCCGGCCCCGAAGCAGGGGCCGCAGAAGGCCGTGCGCAAGGAGACACCGGCGGCCATCAGGTCGGCGGCCGCTCCGTTGCGGGTCAGCTCCATGTTGACGGGCTGGCTGCCGGGGTAGACCGAGAGCCAGAATTCCCCGTCGCCGGTGTTACGGCCCCGCAGGATGTCGGCGGCGGCCATGATGTTCTCGAAGGTGCCGCCGGCGCAGCCGACAATGACCCCCTGGTCAGCGTAGAATTCGCCGCCGCGCAGCTTGGAGCGGAAGTCCACCTTGAGGTCGGCGTTTTCCATGACCTTCTGGCCCTCTTCCTCGGCCTGGCGCAGGATGTCATCGGGATGGGCCCGCAGCTCCTCGATGCTCACAGCGTTGGCGGGATGATAGGGCAGGGCGATCATGGGGCGTATGCGTGAGAGATCCACAATCAGGGCCCCGTCATAAAGGGCCAGGGGGGCCGGGGCGAGAGGCTTGTAGGCCTCGGGCCTGAGATGGGTCCGGAAAAAGCGCTCTATCTCAGCGTCGGTGGCCCAGATTGAGGACAGGCAAGCCGTCTCGGTGGTCATCACGTCTATGCCGCAGCGGTAGTCCGCGCTGAGGGATGCCAGGCCGGGCCCGGCGAATTCCATGATCTTGTTCTTCACGAATCCGGACTTGAAGACCGCGCCGATGATGGCCAGGGCTACGTCGTGGGGGCCCACCCCATCTACGGGGCGGCCCTCGAGCCATACCAGCACCACCTCGGGGCGCTTGAGATCATAAGTCTTGCCCAGGATCTGTTTGACCAGCTCGGGGCCGCCCTCGCCCACGGCGAGGGTGCCCAGGGCCCCGTAGCGCGTGTGCGAGTCCGAGCCCAGGATCATCTTCCCGCAAGCGCTCATCTCCTCGCGCATATAGGTGTGGATGACGGCCTGATGGGCCGGCACGAAGATTCCACCGTACCTGCGGGCGGCTGAGAGCCCGAAGACGTGGTCATCTTCGTTGATAGTGCCTCCTACGGCGCACAGGCTGTTATGGCAGTTAGTCAGGACGTATGGAACCGGGAAGCGCTCAAGGCCTGAGGCGCGGGCGGTTTGGATGATGCCCACGTAAGTGATGTCATGGGAGGCCAGGGCGTCGAAGCGCAGGCGCAGGTCCGTCTCCGTGCCAGCGTTGTGCGACTTCAAGATGGACCAAGCCATGGTGCCGTCGCGGGCCCGGGCTGTATCCGTCCCCGCCGGGAGGGGCGGCAGCCCGGCCGCCCGCAGGCGCGCGTCCAACTCCATTGCCGGGTTGCCGCGCAGTTCGCCGGCCGGGACGGGCAGGGCTCCGCCGGCAAGGTATACGCCTCCGCTTATGGCCTTGATCATGCTCTCACTCCTGGGGAATGGGGCCGCCGCGGGGGGCGGCCCCGGTATCGGGCGCGGATGGGATCAGGCGCGGCCGCGTACCAGGACGCGCACCTGCTTGTAGAGTCCCTCGCCCTCGCTCTTTGTTTCGATGTCGCCTATGTCGTTCAGGGTGGTGTGGATGAGTCGGCGCTCGAAGGGGTTCATGGGCTCCAGGAGGATGGACTGGCGCGTGGCCCTGACCTTCTCGGCCGTGGCATAGGCCAGGCGCACCAGGGCCTCCTCGCGGCGGATGCGGTAGTTCTCGGAGTCCAGGATCACCCTGGTGTCGTCGAAGCCCAGACGGCCGGCGTAGACGTTGGCTAACAATTGCAGGGCGTCCAGGTTTTTACCCTTTTTGCCGATGATGATGGCCGAGTGCTCGGACTCGATCCTCAAGCCCAGCTTGCCCTCCTCCTTGAAGAGGATGCTGACCCTGGACGGGTAGCCCATCCCTTCTAGGATTTTGGAGACGAATTCCATCATCTTGGCCTCGAACTCAACCATTTCGGCGGGCTCCCGCGGCTGCACGGGGCGCCTGGCTGGCCTGGAGGACTCGTTCTCGGCCCGCTCCGGGCTACGCTCGACGGCGGCCGCCGGGCCCTCCCCGTCCACGTGGACGCGGATTTTCACCCAGCCCTTCTTGAATAGGAAGCCGTCTTTTTTGGCCTCGACGATCTCCACGTCGAAGGCGTCCCTGCCCAGGCCCAGCTCGTCCACTGCCCGGTCGATGGCCTCTTTCTCTGTTTTTCCCTCGAATTCGTATACCATGGCGTCTAGCTCCTCTGCGCCTTGAGTTTCCGTTCATGGATGATGCGATTAGTGATTATCTGCTGGACTATCGTCAGCAGGTTGGAGGTGATCCAGTAGACCAGGAGGCCGGCCGGAGCGTCGTAGAGGATGAAGAAGAAGAAGGCCGGCATGCCGTAGAGCATGATGTTCATCTGGGTCTTGTTCTGCCCGGGAGTGGCCGTGGACTGGGTGAATTTTCCGTAGAACAGCTGTGACACCAGGTAGATGATAGGCAGGATGCGGATGGCGCTCACCCGCCAGATGAGAAGATTGATGGTGGGGAAGTCCAGCACGGAATCCGGCAGGGAGAGGTCCGGTATCCAGCCGGGGATGAACATGGCGTTGCGAAGGTCGAAGTGGGTGTTGAAGAGCCCGTACATGGCGAAGAAGAGAGGCAGCTGGATCAGCAGGGGCAAGCAGCCCGAAAGCGGGTTATAGCCTTCGCGCTTATAGAATTCGGCCATCTCCTGGTTGAGACGCTCGGGCTTGTCCTTGTACTTGGCCTGCAGCTCGGCGATCTTGGGCTGGAGCTCGGCCATCTTGGCCGTGCCGATGCTGCTCTTGAGAGTCAGCGGGAAGAGGATGGCCTTGACGATCAGAGTCACGATTATGATAGCCACGCCCCAGTTGGGCAGGACCTTGTAGACAAGCTCCAGGAGCCACTTCAGGGCCACTTCCAGCCACCAGGTCATCCATGCCAGGGGCGATGAAGAGTCGATGGCCTTCTCAAGGGTCAGGTCTGCGTAGCCCCAGGTGTTTTTCTTGGCATCGCTGTAGCGGGCCAGCTCGGACTTGATGTTGGGGCCCAGGTAGAAGCGGAGAGTGTCCACGGTGACCGAGCTGCTGACGGCCGGCCTCGAGAGGCTCAGCTGCGAGACGGTATCCAGGCCGGGCACCGGATTGGTGTTGTAGGCCACGGTGTAGGCGGTGGCGTCAGGGACGGCCGCCAGGGTGAAGTACTTGCCGGTCACCGAGGCCCAGCGCACCCGGTCCTGGATGACCTTGAGCGACTTGGGCTTGATCGACTGAGTCTTGCGCTTCCCGTTGGCGAAAGTGTAGTAGCGCCGGCTCTCGCCGTAAGTGGAGAGTTTCTCGAACTTCGGGCCTATCTGGGGGCCCAAGAAGAGGGTGTAGGCGTAGCCGCCGTTGGACAGCGATGGCACAGCGTTGATGGAATTTTCTATGGACACCTTGAGCTCGAAGAGGTAGTCTCCGGGCTTGAAGGTGAATGTCTTCTTGAGGGTGAAGGGCAGCATGGCCCCGCCCGGGCCGGGGGCCTCGAAGGCCCGGCTGAATTCCACGCTGTACTGGGTGGGGCGGGAGACGCGCATGGGGCTGCGGTCCACCAGGGTGGCGTAATCACCGAAGGCTATCCCGAAGTTATAAGGATCGGCATCCCCGGAGAGAACCAGCTCGACCGGGGCGTCCTTTTCCTTGTGCTTGAGCATCCTGGCCGAGACCATGATGCCGCCCAGATTGCTGAAGGTAGCCTCTACCAAGTCCGTGCCGATCACCACCTTCTTCTCGGCCTGGCCGATATCGGCGTTGAGTGCGGCCAGAGTGGCGGCGCTGGAAGCGGCCGCGTCCGGGGCGGCCTGGCTCGAGGCCGGAGCGGCGCTCAGGGCGGGCGCCGTTGAAGCGGCCGGGGCCGCGGAAGGCGCGGGCGCCGCAGAGGCGGACGGTGCCGGAGCGGTCGCGGCGGCCTGGGCCGGGCTCATGTCGAAGGGCTTCTTCCCATTGAGCAGGGGGCTGAACACGAAGAACCACAGGCCCATGACCAGGGCGCTGATAACGATGGCCAGGACGCTTTTCTTGTCCACACTAAGCTCCTTATGACCGGAGGTCCTCGGCTTCCGCGCACCCCGCATGGCGGCGCATCACGGGACCGGGTCGTAGCCTCCGGGATTCCACGGATGACATCGAGAGAGGCGCTTCAGGGCCAGCCAGGAGCCCTTGAGTGCGCCGTATCGCCCTATGGCCTGCATGGCGTAGGCGGAACAGCTCGGGTAGAAGCGGCAGGCCGGGGGCAGGAGGGGCGACACGAAGGTCTTGTAAGCCTTGAGAAGGCCGAGGAGAAGGGCCGAGGGCAGGCTCCTCATGGACGCGGCCGGGGCCTGAACCCCGCCTCGAGCATGAGGCGCGCCACTTGGGCCGACCTGGTGGAGAAGATGTCGTCGCCGGGGAAGGCTTGGAAGACCATGTCATAGCCTGGAGCCTGCAGGGGGCCGAAGAGGCGGAAGCTCTCTCGGATGAGGCGCTTTGCCCGGTTGCGATCCACCGCCCGGCCGTAGCCCCGCTTGAGGGCTATGGCCATGCGCGGACGGTCCAGGCCGTTGGGGCAGAAGGCAAGGCGAAGCCCCTTGCATGATACCCGCCGACCCCGATCCAGGACGGCCTTGATCTCAGCGCTCTTCCTGAGTCTATGGCTGGCCGGAAAGGCGAATGCCCGTCGGCTGCCTGATCCTTCCGCCACGGGAGGCATGCCGCCCCGCTCCGTCTAGTACTTCTTCTTCTCGTCGGAGACGGACAGCTTAATCCGTCCCTTGGCGCGCCGGCGCTTCAGAACCATGCGGCCACCGCGGGTGGCCATGCGGGCGCGGAAACCGAATTTGCGATTTCTCTTGACTTTGCTGGGCTGATAGGTGCGCTTCATGGTGGCGTTCTCCTTCGGAGAATAGATCCAAGTATCTATCAGATACGGGTTTACGATTCAGGCGAATAAGGCTTTCGGGCTGGTCTGACCAAAAGCGTTGCGGGAAGGCCTACTCGCAGATAAACGTAGACCGAGTATATCTTTTATCCTCGCCCTTCGTCAATCTTCGATCCATCAGCCGGACGCTCCGGCTGTGGCCCCCTGCTCCCGACGCTTTTCCGCAATCGCTCGAGGGCTCCCCTGAGCCTCTCGTCCTTGATGGACGCCAGGTCTCTTCCGGCCCACCCTGCACCGGCATTTTCCTCGGAATTCTCCTTGGATTTGTCATCCCTTTCCCCAGAGGATTCGGAAGTGGGTTCAGCGGCGGCTGGAGCGGCCGCCCCTGGGTTCTCGGGCTTGGGAGTGTGGGGATCAGCGTTAGCCAGGCGGAAGGCCAGGCCGCGTACCTGGAGCTCGGGCCAGCTGTTTTTGATCGATAGAAGGATCTCCTCCTGACGCATCTGGAGAAGCTGGATCCAGGAGGGATGATCCGCTTCCACGAACACCGTGCCCCGCTCGAATTCCACGATACGCGAATGGGCCGACAGGCGTTCGCCGGCCACCTGGCGCCAGGAGCGGAAAAGACCCGAGCTCACGCGGGCCTTTTCCGCCAAATCGCGGTCCATGAAGGTGGAGAGGAGCTCGCCTGCGCTTTTCATGGGCGGAAGGGGCATGATCAAAAAGAGTATACAAGCCTTTCGAGCGTGAGACAATAAAGGGCCTTGGGCCGAAAACACGATATTGGGGGCCTTCAGTCAGCAGGGCGCGTGATCTCAGGATGGAAGCGCTTCATGCAATCGGGGCAGATGCCATGGCTGAATTCGGCTCTCGATCTATCCTCGATGTATTCCTCCAATATTCGCCATGATCCCTTTTCATCGCGTATTTTCTTGCAGTGCGCGCATATCGGAAGGATGCCTTCCAGGCGTTGCACTTGCCGTTCCATTTTCTCGGTGGAAACGCGCAGCCGGCCGACGATCATCACTATCATCCCGAAGGCGGCCAGGACGTGGAATCCCACTAAGAGCCCGATGAAAAGATCATCATCGAGCTTGACGAAAACCGACAGTGAAATGAAAGCCGCCCAGAGAAGGAGGCTGATACCGGCGAAATTCTGGCCGATCGGCTCTTTTCCGCTTTTCTGCGCCAGGAGAAGGGCTCCGCCGATCGAGAAGAGGAGCGCCCGCAAGAGTTTCAAGGCGATCGCCGTGAACAAGGGCATCTTGATGAGCATGCATAACGAGGCCGCCCAGAGCAGGAGCCAGCATAAGGCGAAGGTGATGGATTTCCATCCGATGCGGATGATGCCGCAGAACCTGAGCGCCCCGAACACCATGAAGAAGAATCCAGCGACATGGAGGGCCTCGCCCAGCAGGTAATAGAGCCGCGGGTCCATATTCACTATCCCCGACCAGAATATGAATCCTGCGGAATTCAACCAGAAGCTCAGGGCCCAATCGCGGATGGAAGCGTGCTGCTCGGATATCCTCATCAGGACCGCGAATCCCAATCCCATGCATAGGAATATGGCCGCGTACCCGATGTATCCCCTCTGCAGGGAGTTAAAGGCGATAGTCATCGCCTGGAACCTCCGTCCGGGATCAGGGCCGCCGGCAGCTTGATGGCGAAGCGGCAGCGCGCGGAGCCAGCCAAGGCCGACTCCAGGACCTCCACCTCCAGGTCCTCTCCCGTGATGGCGTCGAAGAGGAGCTTTTCGAAGCCGGCTGAGCAATAGCAGAGCTCCGGGCTCACCGTCCGGCCCTCCTCCAGGATGGAGGCCCGGGCCAGGGGGCAGTGGCAGGCCAGGTAGCGCTTGCGGAGGGACTTGGTCTCTCCGAGCCAGGCATCCGGATCATAGGGGATCTTGGTGGCGTAGAGTGTGTCGCCATTGCGCACGGCACCCAGGACCTCGGGTTGTCCGCGCACCCAATCGACCACCCGCGGGGTGATGCGCTGCTCGAACCAGACCTTCCCCTCGGCCGCGTGGCGCTCCAGCTCATCGACCTTGCGCCGATGGTAATCCTCAAGGTATGCGTCCACGCCCAGCTCCAGAAATCGCTCGCGCTCGCCGGAGAAGGCGCCGGCCGGGATGCGGTGGGCGTTGGCGGTCAGGGCCTTCTTGCGCGCCTCCGGGGGTAGGACCTCGCGCATCCGCTCAAGCATGGCCGAGGTCATGGGATGGATGCGTTCCGGCGGCGTCCCTAGTGGGGGCACCTCCAGGCCGCCGAAGATGCGTCGGCTGGCATCGGTCCCGGCCGTCTCCACGGTGTGCTCCGCGAGAGCCATGACGATATCCTCGATGCCGTAGATCGATGTCAGGTAGATGTAGGCCTCGTCCCGGCCGGTTCCGCGCAGGTACCGCGCCAGGGCCAGGACCTGGCCTTCTGCGACCGTACCCCGGCCTGCCAGGAATTCCAGGTAGTCCCGCATGTCCCTCGCCGAGGCCCCGGCCAGGGAAGCGCCCCGCGCCTCCAACCAGGACTCGAAGGAGCGCAGCGTCTCGATGGCGGCCTGAATCTCATCCGCGGACGCGCCCCGCGCGATATAGGCCTCCTGGATGATCGACTCGTCCATGGCCGCCTCCTTTCCGGATACTAGGGTCAGTATACCTGAACGGAGGCTCGCGCGCCCTACCTGGCCGGATACTCCCGCCTCAATCCCTGGAAACCATGCGCCGCCCCTCTTCCCTGGCTATGGCCAGGGCCGCTTCCTTGCCGCTTTTGGCGCTGGGAGGGATGCCCCCGCCCGGCTCCGTCCATTGGCCAGCGAGGCGCAGGCCCCGTATGCCCCGCAGGCGCTTAGGCAGCCTGAGACCCAGCATGAATTTTCGCATCTGCTCGGCGGTCATGATCCAGCCCTGGGTGCTGCCCCGCCAATTGGCCGTGTAGCGCTCGCAGGTTGTGGGTGTCGACACGTCGCTTGCTTCCACCCTGGAGCCGAGGCCGGGGAAGGCTCCTTCCAGGGCCTGGATAGTCTCGGCCAGGATGCGGGCCTTCTCCGCCTTGTATTCGGCGGGCTGCCGGCGTAGCGATACCCAATGGTCGTAATCCGCTTCCAGCCTGATCACGATGGGTGCGCGGCCCTCGTCCGCCATGCTCCTGTCCTGGGCGTACTGGAAGATCCCGATGCGCCTCCATTCGCGCCCGTCCACCGTGATGGGCCTGGAGAGGGGCAGATTGATTTTCTTGGGCAGTGTCGGCAGGCCCCAGGCCGGATCCATCTCCACGCCCAGGCTCACCTGGACGATGCCCTGGTGGATTTCACGCTTCTCGAACATGGCCCGGTAGGCCGGCTCCTCGGTCCGGCCCTGGAGGAGCTCCGAGAGGAGGCTGTGGACGTCTCCGGCCGCCACCACGTGGCGAGCCCTCTGGATCCGGCCGTCCTCCAGCTCCAGTCCGATGGCCCGGCCGCCCTCGACGATGATCCGCCTCACGCCGGCGCGGTAGGCGAAGTCGGCCCCAAGGGCTTTGGCCCGGGCTTCCATGGCCAGGGCGATGGATAGGGAGCCGCCCACGAGGAAGCAGGCCTCATCCGCCGCCATGGCCGCGAAGGCTATGACCGGGCCTGCTATGGTCACCTCGGGCCCCACAAGGGCCGGGAAGCCCTCGCGCAGGAGGGGATCGCTGAAGCCCGCGCACCAGTCGCGGGCGCTCTTACCCGACCAGGCCATGAGGGTCGGCATGGAAGGCAGGGAGCGCAGGAGGTAGGGCAGGTTGCGCGGCGCCATGGAAAATCCGTCCATGCAGAAGGAACCGGCCTTGCGGACCGCCGCGCAAAAGGAGCGCAGCATGCGCTGGTCGCCCGCCGGGAATGAGCGCGTCTCCTCCTCCAGGCGGTCGGGGTCCGTGAAGAGGTCGAAAGCCCTGCCATCCTCGCCCACGTAGCGCCCGAAGGATTCGATATGCCCGAACTCCACCGCGCCGATGAGGCCCAGGTCCTTCCAGAGCCGGTAGAAGGCCTGCCGCTCCTTGCAGCCCATGAACCATTCCACGCAGTAGTCGAAAACGTAGCCCTTGCGCTTCCACGAGGTGCACAGCCCGCCCGGGATGGAATGCCTCTCGAAGACCCGGGTCGAGAGGCCGACCATCCGGCAATACATCGCAGCGGACAGGCCCGCCACGCCCGCCCCGATGACGGCCACGTCGACTGGTTCGAATTCTTCCTTCGCGTTCATGCTTCCATTCCTCCTTCAGGGCTTTTACCGCGCTTCGCTCCCGGCGCGGAGATGGCCGCGAGCGCCGCGGCCGAGCCTATGACCGCCGCGAGGGCGATGACGCTCGGGAGCGAGGGTCGCTCCGCGAAAACGAGCCAGGACGCGATGGCCGGGTAGGCCACGGAGAGGGCGCCCGATATCGGGCCGACGATGACCGCCTGGCCATGCCGATACGCTATCTGCATCGCCCAGGGTCCGACGATCGCCACGGTCAGGTGGGCGTACATGATCGGCGAGAGGGGATACCTGAGCGGATCGCTGAGCACGTCCGCCTGGATGAGCTTCATGATGACCGCCATCAGCCCCCCGAGGGAGCCCGAAACGGCCGCCATGGCTATTGCGTAGCCGCGGAGCCGGCCGCTTCCCGGATCGGGGACGCCGCCGCCGCGCGGGCGGAGGGCGAGCCAGGCCTCGGCGCCCGCCGCGACGGGCAGGAGCCAGGCGAAGATGAAGAAGGGCCGGGACCAGGAAGCCGAACCGGGCCCGCGCCCGAGGATGGCGAAACCGGAGACGCTCGCGAGCAGGGCGGCCGAGGCGGCTATCCCTCGTGGCGGAAGCCGTTCGCCCAGGATCGGAGCGGCGAAGATCGCCCCGAAGGCAATGCTCGATCCGCCGACCGCGCCGAGGACTGCCGGCGATATGCCGTAAAGAGCGACGAGGTTGAGAGCGGGAATGAAGGAGCTCATGAGGAAGCCCGCGAGCCAGACGAGGAATTCACGCCGCCACCGGGTGTCGCGGTTCCTGCCCTTCCGCTGCCAGCCGATCCCCTTTTTCTGGAGGACGCCTCCGAGCGCCGACGCCGCGCTCACCCCGATGGCTATAGCGAATCCCGCCCAACCCGGCACCTCAGGGCCTCCCCGTTGCGGACGAGGGAGCGCATTCCGAGACGAACAGGACGATGAGGGCGAAAATAGAGACAACCATGATTGAACGCACGTGAGGCTCCTTTCGTTTTGGGGCGGATCCGCTCGGCCTCAAGGGGCCGTCTTTCCCGGATTCCGCAAAACCGAGCAGAGGATCGCGGGGCTGATGAGCTTTTCGTGCCCCCGGCCCTGGAAGATGAGGGTCGCGAGCCCCTGGATGAGGGAGAAATAGGCCGCGGCGAGGGCGATGGGATCTCCCGGCGCGGCGTCCCCCGCCGCCTGCGCCTCGGCGATGACGGGCGGGAGGATCTCGTAGAAGACGTCCATGCGCTTCGAGAGCCGGGCGGGAAGCCCGGGAACGGATTTCCCCTGGGTCATGGCCTGGAGCATGATGAGGAAATAGAAGGAGGTCTTGCCCTCGAACATGGAGCCGACGACAAGGGCGGCATGCGCCTCGATGCGTTGCCAGGCCGTGCCCGGGGTCGACAGGGCGCCACGCAGGCCGGCCAGCGAGCCCTCCAGGGCGAAATCGACGAGGTGTTTGAACACCTTCTCCTTCGAGGGGAAATAGTGGTAAAGGAGGCCGCTGCTCAGACCGGCTGAAGCCGCGATCCTGCGCATCGTGGCGCCGTGGTAGCCGTAGGCCGCGAATTCCTCCAGGGCCGCCTCCGAGATCCTCTGCATGGCCTGGGCCCGCATCTGCTCGTTCTGATCGGCTCCGCGTGGGGACATGTCGCCTCCTTTCGGTTGAACGTGTGTTCAATGAAAATATACCGAAGTGGGCGAAAGAATGCAAGCCGCCGCCCGGGCTTCGCCGATGCCCGTGCTAGGGCCTGGATTTCGGCGCGACTAGCTCCGCCTCCTCGGGACTGAGCCTACGATACGGTTTTCATAGAAGCGGTGAGGCAGGTCGGCCAGGTCCCCGAGGCGATGCGCGTGAGCGATTCGGCCGCCCGCGATAGCGGGCAGTACACCATTACCTTGCCGTACCGCGAACGCTATTGTGCGTGAGCGATTGGAGCGGAAATGGAAAAGCCGCCCGTGAAGGCGGCTTTTCCATTCTAGCGGAAAGCGCGACCCCGCAGTGCGGGGGCACGCCCTATATCGGATCCGGGGCTAGGCGCGGGGACACCCTCAGATGCCGGAGGCCACCATGTCGCCCACGGCCTTGGTGCCGAAGCCCATCTTGCCGGCGGCCTGGCTCTTCATCTTGGCAATGGTCGCCATCATGGACTTTTCGATGGCCTTGGCGGCGGCGGACTCGCCCAGGGTGTCAAGCATCATCATGGCGGCGCCGATGGCGGCCATGGGGTTGATGACGTCCAGGCCGGTGTACTTGGGGGCCGAGCCGCCCATGGGCTCGAACATTGAGACGCCCTCAGGGTTGATATTGCCGCCGGCGGCTACGCCCAGGCCGCCCTGGATCATGGCGCCCAGGTCGGTGATGATGTCGCCGAAGAGGTTCTCGGTGACGCAGACGTCGAACCACTCCGGGTTTTTGACGAACCACATGTTGGCGGCGTCCACGTGGTTGTAGTCGCGCTTGATCTGGGGATAGTCGCGCGCGCCCATCTCCTCGAAGGCCCGGAACCAGAGATCGCCGCAGTGGGTCAGGACGTTGCGCTTGTGGATCAGGGTGATGGGCTTCTCGGCGTACTTGGGGTTGGAGGCGTTTCGCTTCTTCTTGAGCTCGAAGGCGTAGCGCAGGCAGCGGTCCACCGTGCGGCGGTCGTAGACCATGAGCTGGGTGGCTATCTCGTCCGGGGTTCCCACGCGGGTGGCCCCGCCCACGGAGGTGTAGATGCCCCCGGTGTTCTCGCGGATGACCACGAAATCGATGTCCTCAGGGCCCTTGTCCTTGAGGGGCGTGTCCACGTTGGGGTAGAGCTTGACCGGGCGCAAGTTGATGTACTGGTCCAGGGCGAAGCGGATCCTGAGGAGGATACCGGTCTCCAGGATGCCCGGCTTCACGTCGGGATGCCCGATGGCGCCCAGGAAGATGGAATCGAATGTCTTGAGCTCCTCGATTTCAGCATCGTCGATAGTCTTGCCGCTCTTGAGATAGCGCTCGCCCCCGAAATCGTAATAGCGGTACTCCAGGTTGAAGCCGAACTTTTTCTGGGCCGCGTCCAGGACCTTGACGCCCTCACGCACAACCTCGGGGCCGGTACCGTCTCCGGGCAGGACGGCGATCTTATATGTCTTTGCCATGGAAGCCTCCTCGATGCTCGCTCGTTCTATAGGAAGGATATGCGGGACACCTTAGCGGAGAGGGAAAAAATAGTCAATACTGCAGTATGAATAAAGCCACTGAATTATTATAGAAGCATCATTGTAGAATACCCAGATTCTTTTTTTTCTCTCAGACGCCCGAATGGATCTCAGATTCAGCATCAAGGCGATGTCATGGGAAGCCCTGATAGACTATGATGCATCCCATACTGCAGACGAGCCGGAGGATCCATGGACTATCGCGATTTCAGAACAGCCGAGGCCGTACTCACGCTGAAAGGGGCCGACGGGGAGCCCCTGGCCGGAACCGAGGTAGAGATAGGCCAGACGTCCCACGCCTTCCTCTTCGGCTCCAATGCCTTCGATGTCCTGGAGGCCCTGAAGCCCGATAATCCGGGGCGGGAGCTGGCCGAGGAAAAAGTGGGCTTGATGGCGCGGCTCTTCAACGCCGCCACCCTGCCCTTCTACTGGGGCCTCTACGAGCCCCGGCGCGGGGAGCCCATGCGGGATGCCCTGGCCGCCGCGGCGTGCCGCTGCCGGGAGCTGGGCCTCAGGCCCAAGGGCCATCCCCTGTGCTGGCACACCCTGGCCCCGGACTGGCTCCTGCCCCTGGACGACGACGAGATCCTAGCCCTCCAGCAGGAGCGGGTGGACCGCGAGGTGGGCGGCTTCAAGGGCCTGATCGACGATTGGGACGTGGTCAACGAGGCCGTCATCATGCCCATCTTCGAAAAGTACGACAGCGGGCCCCGGCGCCTGTGCCGCAAGCTGGGGCGGATCGAGCTGATCCGCAGGCTTTTCGCTCGGGCGCGCTCGGCCAATCCATCGGCCTTCCTCCTCATCAACGACTTCGACATGTCGGCGGCCTACGACATCCTGATAGAGGGCTGCCTGGAGGCGGGCATCCGCATAGACGCCATCGGGCTCCAGTCGCACATGCACCAGGGCTGGTGGGGCGTCGAGAAGACCGAGCGGATCCTGGAGCGCTTCGAGCGCTTCGGCCTGCCCATCCATTTCACGGAGACGACCATCATCTCCGGGGATCTCATGCCGCCCCATATCGTGGACCTGAACGACTGGCAGGTGGACGATTGGCCCAGCACCCCCGAGGGCGAGGCGCGTCAGGCCGAGGAGGTGGCCGCGCACTACCGGACTCTCTTCTCCCATCGCCTGGTGCAGGGGATCGTCTGGTGGGACTTCGCCGACGGGAAGTGGCTCAAGGCGCCCTCCGGCCTGGTGCGCAGGGACGGCAGCCCCAAGCCGGCCTACCGGGTCTTGGAAGGTCTCATAAAAGGCGAATGGTGGACCAAGCCGGCTCGGTTCAGGACCGATGCGGATGGCCGGCTGCGTTACCGCGCCTTTCTGGGCCAGCACAGGGCGAGCGCGAGGGGCGCCGTCGCTTCATTCTCGATGGAGAAAGACGGCTCCTATGACATCGAGCTCACCCTGCGGGCATAGGCCTATTCCCCGCGCGCATGGCCGCGGTGCTTTTTAGCGTCGCGCAACGCAAATTTGTCCCGAATTAGCCGTTTTACGGGGCTTCATCATTGACTCGATCCATCGATTCCTCCATACCTGGAGACAAAGGCTTCATCGGAGGAGGAAGGCATGGGAGGAATAGCGGGCCTTGCGGCCCCGGACCGCGGCAATTTGCTCAGGGACATGATGGGGCGCCTGGCTCATCGGGGAAAATCGGAATGTGTCGTGCTGGAGCGCCCGGGCCTGTGCATAGCCGGGTGCTGGAACGCGGCTGAGGCGGGCCCGGCCCGAGAAGCCCGGGAGCGCGGCATGGTCTGGGATGGACTGCGACCTCCCGACCCGGATGAGGCCGCCCTGGCCGCCCACGCTCTGCCCTTCGCCCTGGCCGCCCTAGGGATGGATGGGCTCTACCTGGCTCGTGACCGCTTGGGCCTCTGCCCCCTTTACCTGGGAAAGATCGGGGGCGCCTTGGCCTTCGCCTCGGAGGTGAAGGCCTTGGAGCCCTTTGCGGAGGATATCAGGGAATTCCCGCCGGGCCGCCTGATGGGGCCATCTGGCAAGACGCATGCCTATGCCCTGGAGGATGGGGGGCCGCCCTTGGAAGAGGCGCCCGGTGAGATCGCCGCCCGGCTCAGGTTCCTCCTGGAGGCCGCGGTGGAGGCCACTTCCCCGAATGGCCCCGCGGGTGCCTGGCTCTCCGGCGGGCTGGACTCTTCCCTGGTCAGCGCCCTGGCCTCACGGCGGGCAAGCGGGATGCACAGCTTTGTGGCCGGCATTGCGGGGGCTCCGGACCTGGAGAGCGCCGAGGCCATGGCCCGGCACCTGGGCACACGCCACCACGCAGTGGTGGTGCGGCCGGATAAGGTGGCGGCCGTGCTTCCTGAGGTCGTGCGCGCCCTTGAGTCCTTCGACGCCCTTCTGGTGCGCTCCTCCGTGCTAAACTATCTGGCGGCGCGCGAGGCCGCCGGCTACGTGGGGGCTGTCTTTTCAGGCGAGGGCGGGGACGAGCTCTTCGCCGGGTACGCCCACCTAAAGGAAGTCGCCGAAGAGGATCTGCCGACAGAGCTGGAGGCCCACCTGGCCAGCCTCCACAACACCGCCTTCCAGCGCGTGGACCGCTGCGCCCGGGCCATGGGGCTGACACCCCTTGTGCCCTTCGCCGATCCGGCCTTGGTGGCTTACGCTGCGCGTATTCCTGCGCGCTTCAAGATCATGCGCTCCGGCGGGCGGGCGGTGGAAAAGTGGATCCTGAGGGAGGCCGCCCGCGGCCTTCTGCCTGAGGCCATCCTGGATCGGCCCAAGGCTAAGTTCTGGGAGGGCGGGGGCATAGCTGGCTGCCTGGCCGAACTGGCCGAGGGCCTGGTGAGCGCCGGGGATTTCCGCAACCAGCGCGTCCTCGAGAACGGCTGGGAGCTGGGCTCCAAGGAGGAGCTCCTCTATTACCGCATCTTCTCGGAGGCATACGGCCGGCTGTCCGGTTTCGAGTGGATGGGCAGAACGCCTCAGCGCTGAAATTGCGCCTTTGCTATCAGGGTCGCGCGGGCCTAGAATTACTCTGAAAGAAGGCGCGCATGGGCATCCTGGACATGAGGACAGTCCTGATCAGCTACCTCGCCAGCAATTTCCTGTGCAGCATCATGATGGGCGTCCTGTGGGCCCGAAACAAAAGGCGATTCAAAGGCCTGGGGCTGTGGTTCGCGGATTTCGCCTTGCAGACCCTGGGGCTGGCCTTGGTGGCCGGAAGGGGCATCCTGCCGAACATCCTGAGCATGCCCCTGGCAGTGACCCTGCTGATACTCGGAACCGTCCTTCTCCTGGAGGGCCTGGCCCGCTTCCACGGGCGTTCCTGGCCCCGGATCCAGAACATCCTCATCGTCGTCATGACGTTTGGTGCCAGCGCCTTCTTCACCTTCGCCAGGCCCAGCCTGCAAGCTCGCAATCTTCTCTTCTCGGCTGCCCTCCTGGCAGTCTGTGCCCAGGCGGCATGGTTCCTCTTGGCCGGCATCCCCCGCGAAAGCCGGGCCTGGTCAGGCTGGACGGCCTTGGCTCTCCTGGTGGTCTGCGCCATCTCCGCCGCCAGGATCCCCGTGGAGGCCTTGCAGCGCTTGGGCCAGGACTTCTTCGGATCCCCGCCCCACGAGGTCCTCTTCATACTGGGTTACCAGGTCTCCTTCATTCTCCTCCTGGTGTCCCTCTTTTTCATGGTCAACGGCCGCCTGATACACGACCTGGAGGCGGACAAGCGCGCCCTCAAGGATGCCCAAGAGGCCACCAGGCACAGCGAGGAGAAATTCGCAAAGGCTTTCGAGGCCAGCCCCATCGCCATCCTCATCTCCAGGATAGGAGGGGGCGGGGTGATAGACGTCAACGAGCGCCTGATAAGGCTATCCGGATATTCCCGCGAGGAGATCCTGGCTAATGGCTTCAGCGTCGAGCGTTTTCTCGCCAAGCCCTCGGACGGCGCACTCATAAGGGAAGCCTTGGATGCCGGCAAGCGCGTCCGCGACCTTGAATTGGAATTCCGCACGAAGTCAGGGCGCCGATTGAACTGCCTCTACTCCTGCGAACGGATCACCATCAACGGTCAGCCGCACCTTCTTTCCTTGGTCCGCGATGAGGCCGAGCGCCGCCGTTCTGATCAGATCATAAAAACAAGGCTGCGGCTCTGGGAATACGCCGCGGATCATACCTTCCCTGAGCTGATGCAGAAGGCCCTGGACGAGATCGAGGAGCTCACCGGGAGCTGTATCGGTTTTTACCACTTCGTGGACGAGGAGGCGGGCAGCCTTTCCCTCCAGGCTTGGTCCACCCGCACGGAGCGCGAATTCTGCAGGGCCGAGGGCAAGGGCATGCAATACGCCATTTCCGAGGCGGGCGTATGGGTGGACTGCATACGGGCCCGTGCGCCGGTGGTCCACAACGACTACGATTCCCTGCCCGGCAAGCGCGGCCTGCCGCCTGGGCACGCGCGTATCATTCGCGAGGCCGTGGTGCCCACCTTCCGCGGCGGCAAGATAGTGGCTATACTGGGGGTGGGGAACAAACCCGAGCCCTATTCCCAACAGGATATAGACCTGGTGGCCTACATAGCCGACCTAGTCTGGGCCATCGTGGAGCAGAAGCGCGCGGATCAGCGCATCTACGAGCTGAACGCGCGCCTGGAAGTGCTGGCCATGACCGATGAACTGACGGGCCTGGCCAACAGGCGGGCCTTCTTCGCCCAGGGGGCTAGGGAGCTGAGCCGGGCCAGGCGGCGGGGCGCGCCCATATCGGCGCTGATGCTGGACCTTGACCGCTTCAAGGACGTCAACGACAAATATGGCCATGAGGCCGGGGACGCGGCCCTGCGGGCCCTGGCCGAGGTTCTCAGGGAGGGTGTCCGTCAGATAGACCAGGCGGCCCGCCTGGGGGGCGAGGAGTTCGCCATTCTCCTGCCGGACACGGGGATACAAGCGGCCCTCATCCTAGCGGAGCGCCTGCGCTCGGCGGTCGAGGCCGTATCAGTGAGCACAAACGGGATTTCCTTTGGGATCACGGTGAGCGTCGGGGCGGCCCAGGCGGAATCCTGGACCGTGAGCCTGGACGAGCTCCTGCACGCCTCGGACCAGGCCATGTACCGCGCCAAGGAGGCCGGGCGCAATGCTGTCAGGGCCTGATACCGTGAAGGAGATAAAAGCATGAACAAACGGCAGTTCTCCGCGGTGGTATCGATCCTGGGCTTTGCCCTGGCATGCGCGGGCTGCGCCGGGAGATCTGAGGTCGCTCCGAAGCCCGTCCGCCGGATCGAGATACGGACGGGCCAGCACGCCTACTCTTACCAAGGCCGCCTGCATTATCTGCTCTATGTTCCTCCGGCCTACGCGGAGCCGGCCGGGGCGCGCTGGCCCCTCCTGGTCTTTCTCCATGGCATGGGAGAGCGCGGGGATTCCCTGGCCACGGTCGAGTACGTCGACAGGCACGGCCCGCCCAAGCTGGCCGCGGCCGGTGTATTCCCGGACTTCATCGTCCTCTCGCCCCAATGCCATACCAGCAATTTCTGGGACGCCCATTTCGATGACATCATCGGGCTGATCGAGGAATTGAAGCAGAGCTACTCCATCGATCCGGGACGGGTCTACCTCACCGGCCTCTCCATGGGCGGTTACGGCACCTGGGAGCTGGCTGGACGGCATCCAGAGATCTTCGCGGCCGCGGCGCCCATCGCCGGAGGCTACTGGGACTCGCGTACCCTGTCCCGGCTGCCGGCGCTCAAGGATATGCCGTTGTGGGTATTTCACGGGGCGCGCGACAGCGTGGTGCCGGCCGCCATGGACCAGGAGATGGTGGCGGCCCTGGAGAGCCTGGGGGCTAAGCCGCGCTTCACCCTCTACCCCGACGCCGACCATTCCGGCTCATGGGAGCAGGCCTACGCCGATCCCGAGCTGTACGCCTGGCTCCTGCGCCAGAGGATCTACTGAGGCTGAGGATCCACGCCAGTTCCAGACCGCCGTAGCCTCCGAATCCGCAAGCCTGTCCGGTGCTTTCCCATTGACCGGAGGCAAGCGAAAGGCGCATATTCGTCGCTGATAGGGGGATGAGCATGGGCATCGCACTCGTGGTCATGGGCGGTCTCACCGTCATCTCGGTGATAGCCGTCATCGGGGATACCATTGCCAAGACTCGGCGCGGCAAGCCGGCTGCCGATCAGAGAGAGATCCAGGCCCTGGCGCGGCGTATCGAAATCCTGGAGCAGCAGGTCCAGGCCCGCGACGCCCGCATCGAGCAGCTTGAGAACGATGTCTCTTTCGCCACCCGCCTTCTGGAGGATAAGCACAAGTAAGGTCAGCCGACCTTTCTTGCCAGGGCCTCGGCCGGCCGGGCGGCTTGCGGCTGCCCCTCGCCCCAAGTATGATGGCCAACCATGAAACTATCAGCATTCCTCCTACCCACTCTCC
This sequence comes from uncultured Spirochaetales bacterium, assembly GCA_964470375.1. Taxonomy (GTDB): domain Bacteria; phylum Spirochaetota; class Spirochaetia; order Treponematales; family JBGSOB01; genus CAYNQK01. Next base: position 17,917 of record CAYYCP010000003.1, on the reverse strand, counting down.
GTGAAGTTCCCGCGGAGGCGGTCATAGCCAGCCATAAGCTTATGCTGCGGGCGGGCATGATGCGCAAGCTGGCCAACGGCCTCTTCGCCTACCTGCCCCTTGGCCTGCGCGCCTTCCGTAAGGTGGAGCGCATCGTGCGCCAGGAGATGGACGCCATAGGCGCGCAGGAGCTCAAGCCCACAGTGGTGGTGCCGGGCGAGCTGTGGATGGAGTCCGGGCGCTGGGAGAGCATGGGCCAGGGCATGCTGAGGGTCAAAAACCGCCTGCAGAACGACCTGGTGGTCAGCCCCACCGCCGAGGAGGTCTTCACCTCCATCGTGCGTGACGAGCTGGCCAGCTACCGCCAGCTGCCCCTGTGCCTGTATCAGATCAACACCAAGTACCGCGACGAGATAAGGCCGCGCTACGGGGTCATGCGCGGGCGCGAGTTCACCATGAAGGACGCTTATTCATTCCATGCGGACGAGGCCAGCCTGGATATCACCTACCAGGACATGGCCCGGGCCTATAGGCGCATCTTCAAGCGCTGCGGGCTCACCGTCATTCCGGTCCGCGCGGACACCGGGGCCATGGGCGGCACCGGCTCCGAGGAATTCATGGTGGAGAGCGAGATAGGCGACAACACCCTGATCCTGTGCGCCTGCGGCTACGCCGCCAACGTGGAGAAGGCCGCCTGCGCCCCCGACCCCGTGAAGGCCCAGGCCACGGAGCTCCCGCCCGCCAAGATCGCCACCCCCGCCGTCAGGACCATCGACGAGCTGTGCGCCTTCCTGAAGGCCGATGCCTCGGCCTTCATCAAGACCCTGATCTACAAGGCCCGCTCGGTCGAGCTCGACCTCTCCGGTGCCCCCGGCTGCGCCGGCCTCAAGAAGAGCCGCACCGCTCCGGACGCCCCCGAGACCTACCCGGAGGCCTTCTTCGCCGTTTGCATCCGCGGAGACCTGGACGCCAATGAGGCCAAGCTGGCCGCCGCCCTCAAGGCCGCCGAGGTGGAGCTGGCCTCGGACGCCGAGGTGGAACGGATCACCGGGGCTCCCCTGGGCTTCGCCGGCCCGGTCGGCCTGGCATCGGTGCCCCTTCTCTGCGACCACAGCGTCATGGACATGCACGACGCCTTCACCGGAGGTTTGGAGCGCGACGTCCACCTGGCCCACGTGGAGCCGGGCCGGGATATCACGCCCTGGCTGCGCGCCGACTTGCGCACGGTCAAGGCCGGGGATGCCTGCCCCGAGTGCGGCAAGCCCGTGTACGAGAAGAAGGGCAACGAGCTGGGGCACATCTTCAAGCTGGGCTACAAGTACACCAAGAGCATGAAGGTGAAATTCCTGGACGTGGACGGCAAGGAGCGCATACCCATCATGGGCTGCTACGGCATAGGCGTGGACCGAGCCCTGGCCTCCGTGATAGAGGAGCACCATGACGACAACGGCATCGTCTGGCCCATGAGCCTGGCTCCTTTCCATTGCCTCCTGGTGCCGGTGAAGTACGAGGGCGCCATGAAGAATGCCGCCGACCGCCTGTACGCCGAGCTTGAGGCCCTGGGCGTGGAAGTCCTCCTGGATGACCGCGATGAGAGGCCGGGCGTTAAGTTCAAGGACGCCGACCTCATCGGCATACCCCTCCGGGTGGTGGTGGGGGAGAAGAACCTGCCCAAGGTCGAGCTGAAGGAGCGTTCCGCCCCCGCGCCCGAGCTCCTGCCCCTGGAGGACCTGGCCGCCGAGGTCAGACGGAGGGTGGACGCGGCCCTCCGGAGCCTTGATGGCTGAATCCGGGGAGGATGGCCATCACCGATCCGCCCTGATGCGGGTGATGGCCCTCCTGGCCGCAGGCTGCGTCTGCGCGAGCTGCCTAAGCCATTCCGATGGCGCCTACGCTCTCCCGCCCCGCCTCCTCATCGCCGAGGGTATCGATGGCCCGGCCTACGCCATCGCCTACGGGACCAATGGGAGAACGCACGATACGCTGACAGTGCGCGATGCGCGGGGCATCGTATCCAGCCTCGAAAGCGATGCGCGGACCGGTCACTGCCTGATGCTTCCCCCCCTTGATGCGGGCGGTCCATACAGCCTGGAATTGAATTCCGGATGGATAGGCAGCCTCTCGATACCCCAGGCCGGCCGGCCCCTGGTCCTGGCCTTCGTCGGGGACACGCATTATGGCGCCTTGACGTCGAACCCGATCCAGCGCTCTCGACTCTTGAACTCGATCGCGGCGTCAGGCTGCCACGGCTTCTATCTCCTGGGCGACATGGTCAACGAAAGTTCGAAGCGCGGGCAATGGCAGGACGCAGCTAGGGAGATGTCAATCCGGCTCGAGGGCATTCCGTCGGCGAGCATCCTGGGGAATCACGATGAGATAGGAGGAGGCTCGGCCGCGTGGCGCCGGCTCCTCTATCCAGCCCTGCCCGAAGGCCGGGACTACTTCATCCATCGCTGGCCCGGGGCGCGGGTCATCGGCCTCAGGCTCACGGGCGGGATCAAGGGCTGGAATTCCCGTCAGGAAGCATGGCTCCGGGCCAGGCTCGCCGAGGAGAGGGGGAATAACATACTCATCGTGCTGGCGCATTCCTTTTTCTATTCTTCGGGTATTCCCGGCTGGCACGACGATCCCGAGGCCATCGCGGCCCTATGCCCCATTTTCGAGGAATATGGCGTGGATTTGGTGCTGTCCGGGCATAATCACTACATGGAGCTATTGCGCGCAGGCGGGGTGGCCTACGCCCTCATCGGAACGGGCGGGGGCCGTCCAGATCCCGAACCGACATTCCAATCCCCCGCCTCGACATGGTTCTTAAGGAAAGTCTTCGGCTGGCTAGAGGTCACCGTCGAGAATGGCGAGGCCAGGTTGGCTTTCAAGGACGCTGAGGGCAGGACCTTGAGGGAAGAAAGCCTCTGATCCTGCTCAGCCCTTCCGGGAATGGTCCTCCAGGAGCCTGTGCATGAAGGAAAGCTCGCTCCGCAGGGTAGCCACCTCGGCGTCTCTCTCCGCCTGCTTGCACTCCAGCTCGTTCAGGCGCTTGAGAAGATCCTCCATCCGCGGGTCGGCTTTCTGGCGGCTTCTGGATATGATGGCCACGATAGGAATGGAGAGGACCGTCATGACCGCGAAGAAGGCCATGAATTCTTCGAGCAAGCTCATGCCGTGATGATGGCACGGTCATTCCTCGGCGGTCAAGGAATCAGGGTTCAGTATCAACCTACGTTCGGTCGGGTCAGCCAGTCCGTCAGCGCCTTCCGGATGGAGGAAAAGGCGAAACGCCCGGGATCCAGCTCAGCGGCCATGATCCATTCCGCCGCCGCCACTTCCCCTGCTTGGCCGGCGACCAAGGGCAGTCCGTCTGCAGCTAGGAGCGAATCCGGGCGCGGCCTGGCGCGGAAGATCAGGTCGCAGGTGCTGTAGCGCACTCCGCTATAGTTGTAGGAATTAGGGTAGCTCCCGAAGAATTCCAGTCCGACCGCGTTGATGCCGGTCTCCTCGAGGCATTCCCGGGCGGCCGCGTCCTCGGCCCTTTCACCGGGGTCCACGAAGCCGCCCGGGAGGGCCAGGAGTCCTAGGCCCGGCTCCGCGGCGCGGGTGAGGCAGAGAACCCTCCCTGAACTTTCCAGGATTACCCCCGCGGCCGTTGCTACGTTGTGAAAATAGCCGAAGCCACAGGCCCCACAGGAGAACTCCTTCTCGTTTTTGAAGGTGATACCGGCGGCGCCGCAGGCAGGGCAATAGTTGAAGGGCGGCATCAGGCTTCCCCGAAGAGGGAGGCCAGGGTATCCCTCAATTGGGCTGCAGTGAAGGGTTTCCTCAGGAAGGCGTCAAACCCGTGCTTGCGGTATTCCGCGAGGGCCGGCAAGTCCGAATAGCCGGAGACAATGATCGATTTGAAGGTCGCGTCCGTTCCGCGCATGATCTTCATCATCTCCGCCCCGCCCATGCCGCCGGGGGTGGTCAGGTCGGCGATCACAAGACCGTAGGGCTCCCCGTCGGCGAGCGCCGCCGAGAACATGTCCAGGCCCTCACGGCCCCCGCCGGCTGTGTCGGCCTGGCAACCGTACGAGGCCAGCATAGCTTTGAGGATTTCGCGCAGATCGGCCTCGTCGTCCATGACCAGGGCCCGCGCCGGCAGGGCCAATGTTCTTTCCCCTTTGGGTATATCCAGAACCGGCTCCTCCGCCGGGGCTGCCGAGGCCGGCAGACTGAATGAGAATATAGAGCCCTTGCCCGGTTCCGACCGAACCGAAATCTCTCCGCCGTGGCGCCTGACGATGGCGTGGCAGACGCTCAGGCCTAGGCCGGTGCCTCCGGACTTTGCGCTGTAGTAAGGATCAAAAATACGGCCGATCTTGGAGGGATCTATGCCTCGCCCGGAATCCTCCACGCTCACGCATATACGTTCACCCTCTGAGCCTGAAGGCGCCACGCGCTTCATCCTGATGCGCACTGTACCGCCCGCGGGCATGGCCTGGGAGGCGTTGAGGACAAGGTTCTGGATCGCTTGAGACATCTGGGCCTTGTCAACCTCGGCCATGAAGGGATCTTCGCTCTCCTCCATATCCAGAGCGCAGGCGCTGCCGCTCAGGGCGAAGGCGGCGCTCTCGCGCACCAGGGCTTGCATGGATACCGGGCTCAGCACAGGCTCTCCCCCGCGCGAGAAGGTGAGCAGCTGAGCCGTGAGCGAGCGGGCGCGCATCGCGGCCGACTCGGCCTTTTCGATGAACTCGGTGGCTTTTTCCGGTCCGGCCATGCGGGCTATGGAGAGGTTGCCTGAAATGACGGCCAGGATGTTGTTAAAATCGTGGGCGATGCCTCCGGCGAAGAGCCCCAAGGACTCGAGCTTTTGGACGCGCAAGGCGTCCTCATCATGAGCTTTGGCGGCGGTGATGTCTCGGATGACCGCAAGGATGCGCCCGCCGGTGACCGGGATGACCCTGGCCTCGTAGCAATGCCGTTTCCCCTCCTGCTCCAGCTCGTACTCGAAGGATGTCTCGATCTCGGTGCGCCCGGCCATGTCGATGGCTTCCATGGTTTGGCGGGCTAGATCAGGTGGGAGGACTTCGGACGGCGACTTGCCGATAAACTTTTCCGGTGGCAGGAGGAGGGTCTCGGGGCGCGAGGCGAAACACTCCAGGAAGGTCCCGGCTTTGTCCATAACGAAAAGGTAGTCCGCGCTGGCATGGAGGAGGGTCTCAAGGTTCTCGCGGGCCGCTTCCAGGTCCTTCACGGCCTTCTTGAGCTGGGCCGTACGGCGCTTGACCAATGCTCTGAGGTAGAGGCTCAGGCCGATGAGAACCAGGACAATCCCCACTGAGACGCTGACGGCCAGGAGAGCACGGCGCAGTTCGGCTGTCCCCGTCAGGGGCCTCCCCAGCCATTTCTGCTCTATGGCCTTGACCCTCTTCCGGTCCAGGGAGGCAAAGCCAGCCTCGACCGTCTCCAGGGTCTTGGAGTCTCCCTTGCGGAAGACGCGGTGGAACTGGCCCTTGCTGAGTATGAAGGCCTCACGGAAAAGCTGGGCCGCGCCGGCGTGGTAGATGTAGTAGAGGGCCGGGGGCTGATCCACGCAGAATGCCCTGATCTGGCCCTGGAGGGCCGCCTCTATGACCTCGGCGTAACCCGGATACTCCAGCAGCTCAATGCCCTCGGCTTTGGACAGGGCATCGATGCATGAGTCTCCCGCCTTGACTCCCACCACCAGGCCGCGCAGGTCGGCCAGCCTCGTGACCCCGGTGATGGATGCCGACACATAAACCGGGACCGGGATGCTGGCGTAAGGCTGACCGTAGTCGTAGATCCTGGCTCGTGCCTCCGTGTAGAAGGCCGTATCCAGGACATCGCCCTCACCGGCGGCCATTTCCTCGAGCATGACCCCCCAATCCCCGGCCCTGATGGTCACATCGATCCCGGTCTTCTCCTCAAAAAGGCCCCACTGGTCAATCAGGAGGCCCTGCAATCCACCGTCGGCGTCGCGGAAAGCGTAGGGCGGATAGGAGTCGTCGATTAGGACGGTCAGGCTTTTAGGGGCTTGCGAGGAAAGTGAAGTGGTGAGCAGGAGGACGAGGAGGGATGCGGAACGACGCATACGGTAATTTTAGGCAGACCCGCTGTGAGGCGCAAGCGGCGCCGGGCGGAAATCCCTGCGCCCGCCGGACCGGGCTCAGAAGCACTTGCCGCCGTTCTTGCGTGCGCATTCGCCGAGGGCGCACTTGTAGCAGACCTCGTTGGGCAGCTCGCCGCGTTCCAGGAAGGCTGAGACATTATCGAGCGTCGTGCGGGCAATGGCCTCCAAGGCCTCCTTAGTGAAGAAGGCCTGGTGGGCGGTCAGCAGGACGTTGGGGAAGGTCAGCAGGCGCGCCAGCACATCGTCCTCGATGATGGAGCCCGAGTGGTCCTCGAAGAAGTACTGGTCCTCCTCCTCGTAGACGTCCAGGCCGGCGGCCCCGATGCGCCCCTCCTTGAGGGCCTGGATGAGGTCGCGCGTGTCGATCAAACCGCCCCGGCTGGTGTTGATGAGGATGACCCCCGGCTTCATCATGCCGATGGCCGAGCGCCCGATCATGTGACGGCTCTCCGGGGTGAGGGGGCAGTGCAGGCTGATCACGTCCGAGCGCCGATAGATCTCCTCCAGGGGGGCGTAGGCCGCGCCTATGGAAGCCGCCCAGACCGGGTCCTGGTAGGGATCCGAGAGGAGTACCTCCATGCCGAAGCCGCGGAAGATGCCGGCTGCCACCCGACCTATCTTGCCCGTGCCGATGATCCCGGTCGTCTTGCCGTGGAGGTCCGAGCCCATCAGGCCGTTCAGGGCGAAGTTCCCGTCGCGCGTGCGGAAGTAGGCCTTGTGGGTCTTGCGGTTCAGGGCCAAGAGGAGGGCCGCCGCGTGCTCGGCAACCGCGTGGGGCGAGTAGGCGGGCACGCGCGTCACGTGGATGCGCCCGAAGGCCTTTTCCAGGGCTACGTTGTTGAAGCCCGCGCAGCGCAGGGCTATCAGGCGCGTCCCCATGGCGTGCAGGGCGTCCAGGACCGGGCCCGAGAGGTCGTCGTTGACAAAGGCGCAGACCGCGTCCGAACCCTCGGCCAGGGAGACCGTGTCCGGGCCCAGACGCGCCTGGTAGTACCTGATATCGAAGCCGCCCCCGGCCGCTTGGCGATCGAAGGACTCGCGGTCATAGGGCTTGGCGTCGAAGAAGGCTATCGCATGAGGCATGGGAACCTCCTTTCATCTATTGTAGAAAGTAGTGAGGGCACGTCGACGAGGACAAGATAATACGATAAAAAAATATCGGAATTGACCGAGGTCAAGACAAGGGCGAAATCGAACTAGATCCATCGCGCTGACACCTCTATTCGATGTTCGCGGCCCCTGATGGAGGATTACGCCGTCGGCGATGAGCGTATGACCGCCGTGACTGGAGCGGGCGAGGAGGCTGAACCCTGTTACACCCTGTCGCGCCGGCGGAAAGGGCTAGCGAATTCCCGTAGGCGTCGCTACACTGTCGCCACCGCATGATATGGGAGTGAAGACATGAAGTACGGCTATTTCGACGATGAGAACAAAGAATACGTGATCACCCGCCCGGACACGCCCCAGTCCTGGTCCAACTACCTCGGGTCCACCGAGTACGGGGCCATCATCACCAACAACGCCGGCGGCTACGGCTTCTACAAGTCCGGGGCCCAGGGGCGCTTCCTCCGCCTGCGCTTCAACGCCGTGCCCATGGACCAGCCCGGGCGCTATTTCTACCTGCGCGACGCAGATTCGGGCGACTACTGGTCGGCCTCTTGGCAGCCGGTGGGAAAGCCCCTGGACAGGTACCAGTCCACCTGCCGCCACGGCACCGCCTATTCGATCTTCACCTCCATGTACGAGGGCATTGAATCCGAGGCCACCTACTTCGTGCCCCTGGGCCAGACCTTCGAGTACTGGCGCCTCAAGCTGACCAACAGGAGCGGGAGGAAGCGCAGGATATCCGCCTTCACCTACTGCGAGTTTACTAATCAGTGGAATACCTTCCAGGACCAGGTCAACCTCCAGTATTCCCTCTTCATCGTCAAGGGCGAGCGGGTAGGGGACTTTCTCCGCATCGCCATTCAGGACAATCTTGCATCCCAGGGCAACAAGCCCGGCCTGTATTCCCACGACATATCCATGAACACCTGGATGACCTTAGTGGGCGCTCCCATGGCCGCTTTCGACACCGACCGGACAGCCTTCCTGGGGACATACGGCGGCTACCATGCCCCGGCCGCATTAACCAGGGGGCGCTGCTCCAATTCCGAGGCCTACGGTGACAACTCCTGCGGCTCCATGCAGGCCGATATCGAGCTGGCCCCAGGCGAGTCCAAGGAAATCCTGGTCATGTTGGGCCTGGGCGACGCGCGCAGCCGCGGAGTTGAGGCTAGAAGGGAATTCGGCAGCTTCGAGCGCTGCGACATCGAATTGAAGAAGCTCAAGGAAACCTGGCATGGGCGCCTGGGTTCCCTGATAGCCCAAACCCCGGATGAGGACATCAACCATACCGTCAACGTCTGGGGCCTCTACAACTGCCTGATCACCTTCGCCTGGTCCCGCGCGGCCTCCCTGGTCTACAACGGGGAGCGCGACGGCCTGGGCTTCCGCGACTCCGTCCAGGACATCCTGGGCGTGGCCGCGGCCATCCCCGATGAGGCCATGAAGCGCCTGGAGCTCATGCTCACCGGCCAAGTGGCCAACGGCGGGGCCATCCCCGTCATCCAGCCCTTTGCCCACAAGCCCGGCCAGGAGAAGGAGCCGCCCAAGGAGGAGTACCGCTCGGACGACTGCCTGTGGTTCTTCAACGTGGTGCCCCTGATGGTGGCCGAGACAGGCGACTTCGCCTTCTACGACAAGGTCCTGCCCTACGCCGACAAGGGCCAGGCCAGCGTCCTGGGACACCTCAAGCAGGCCCTCCTCTTCAACCTGGAACGCATGGGCAAGCACGGTCTGCCCTGCGGCTTGTCCGCGGACTGGAACGACTGCCTGCGCCTGGGCTACTCCGGGGAGAGCCTCTTCGTGGCCTTCCAGCTGCGCTACGGCCTCAGCGTCTATTCCGATATCGCACAAAGCAAAGGCCTAAAGGCCGAATCCGACTGGGCCCTAGAGAAGAGAGCGGAGCTGGACGCCGCCATCCAAAAGCACTGCTGGGACGGGGAGTGGTTCATCTGGGCCATCGGCCAGGACGGCACCGTCTACGGCACCAAGGACTTCGAGGAAGGCCAGGTCTATCTAAACACCCAGGTCTGGGCCGTCATCTCCGGGGCCGCCACCCCCGAACAGGCCCAGAAGGCCATGCGGGCCGTGAAGGAAAAGCTGGCCACCCCCTACGGCCTCATGCTGGCCGCACCCCCCTTCACCAAGGCCTCCATAGAAGTCATGCGCGCGGTTGTCTTCAACCACGGAATCAAGGAGAACTCTGGCATCTTCAACCACACCCAGGGCTGGGGCATCATGGCCGAGGCCATGCTGGGAGATGGCGAGCGGGCCTACGAGTACTGCAAGGACGCTCTCCCCGCCGCCTACAACGACAAGGCCGAGATCAGGCAGATGGAGCCCTACGTCCAGGGCCAGACCACCTACTCCGCCTTCTCACCCCGCGCCGGCAACTGCCGCACCTCCTGGCTCTCCGGCGCCGCCGCCTGGTGCTACTACAGCCTGACCCAGTGGATCCTGGGCATCCGCCCCGAGTACGACGGCCTCCGTTTAGACCCCTGCGTCCCCAAGGCATGGAAGAGCTTCAGCGTGACCCGGCGCTTCCGCGGAAAGACCATCAGGATCGAGTTCAAGAATCCCTCCGGCGCCATGAAGGGCATCAAGGAGCTCACGTTGAACGGCGAGCGCATCCAGGGCAGCCTCATCCCCGCCGACAAGCTCAAGGCGGAGAACGACGTCGTCGCCGTGATGGGCTGACGGGTTCCGTTTCAAATCAAGAAAAGAAGCGGGGAAGAAACCTTTCATAAAGGATTCTTACCCGCCACCCATATTACAAACCCTTAACTTTTTTTAAGCAGATAATTAAAGTATCACGAGATCCAGACTAAGGACGCTTGTCATTCATAATCGGCTTCAGCCGTTCGACCGTGGAGACAAGATCTCGTTGAACGCGCATGACCTTATCTAAATCGCGGTAGGCCTGTGGGGCTTCGTCCCTCAATAACCTTTCATGCCTGTAATCGAATACGATACCTCGCATGATTCCCAGAAAATCAGGCTTCGATATTCGTGAAAAGGCCTCGGTTCTCGACATAGCTCTCCCGGCTCCGTGCGAAGACGACCTGAGGGCCTCTGGGGAGCCGAGGCCGCGTACGATCCGTGCTCCGGAAGCCATGTCGCCGCATATGACGCCGGCCTCGCGACCTAACGCCGAATTGGCGCTTTTACGGTGCACGATACATTCCCGACCATCGTATATCTCCTTACGCGCAAAATTATGGGGGCAATCGATCAGGCTCTCTGGTTCGATCGTCGCGCCTAGGATGGTCTCTATCGCCTCAGAGGCGCGCTCGAGGATGGCCCGACGGTTCTCGCGGGCGTAGCGGAGGGCCCATTCCATATCGGACCAAAAGGCCTTTCCGGGTGGGCTTTCTGCGTCGAATGAAATCAATCCCCTTTTCGCCCCGTTCGAGGCGGCGCTGACCCCGGCATGGTGCCTGAAGATTGCCTGCCCCATGCCCCGTGACCCCGAATGGACCACGATCCACGCTCGGCCCGCCTCGTCCAAGTCCAGCTCTATAAAATGGTTGCCACGACCGAGTGTCCCGCTTTGGAGCCGGCCGTTCCGCCGTGCTTCTGAGGCCAATGTCCCCGCGCTGAGGGAGGTCGCCCCGCTTTCGCTCGTGCATTCCTGGCTGGGAAGAGACTGTGGCCTTAGGATGCTCGGGATGACAGTCTTGATTACGGCGAGCGCAGCCTCGAGCGCCTCACTGGTGGGTCTACGTTTCAGCGGGGTAAACCTGGCTGTAGCATAGCCGCAACCTATGTCCGCTCCGATGAGTTCGGGATAGAGGACTCCTTCCGAGGCTACAACGATACCGTTCGGAACCCGGAGGCCGGGGTGCGCGTCAGCCATGACCGCCACCGCGCGCACCCCTGCTTGGGCGGAAATGATGCCGAGCTCGCGTTCGATGGCCCTTATTTCCCGAGGAGCGCACCATGCCTTCACGGGGACTCCATCAGTCCTCATGATGCGCTCCCGGTGGAAGAACCATGAACTGAAGGTCCGGGGCGCGCTTCCTGTTCACCGATGCCGCGATCTCGTGGCGCAGGGCTCCCTTTCGTCGCTCCAGAAACTCGATGAATTCGCGCGCTTCAGCTTGCGATGCCGATTCTGTGTTCGCGAACACAACTGTATATGTCTCGCCGCGGCCTGAATATGAGACGCTCTCCAGCTGGAATAAATCAGATTCCAGGAATTCGCTCAGGTGTTCATCGAGTAAAATTGTTTCCCTGATGCGAGCGCATAACCTAAGTGATGCGTAGTCGGGTTTGTTCCTCCTGTCCTCGGACCTTCTTATCAGATCATCGTAACGCGGGTCGAATCCGTCGCAGCCTTCGCGCCCTTCGGATTTCCGGTTACCTCTATCCTGCCTCGCTTCGCCTTTCGACGATGGTTTCATGCGTTATCCCTCATTCAGCGTATAAGGACGTACTCCTCCCCATGATCCGCACAAGCGGATTGGAAAGGGCTTTGCCGTAGGGAAAATCGCCGTGAGGGGAAAGGCTAGGATGAGGCCTGACCTTCAAGAGGTTGTGATTAGTGATGGGAAGAGACTATTAGAAAGGAGCCTTCTCCCGGATCACGGCGCTAATGATAAGTAAAGATGAGCCGATCGCCGACATAACGCGCCTCCTCGGGAAAAGATAAGGGAAAATACTCGTTGAGTCGATTCTTGTCAATACAGGAAGGGAGGAATCACTAAGCGGAATCCCGCCTTCTTCATCCGCTGAAACTCCGATTGCCCTGGGACCTGCCCTGGGCTAGAATCGGCAGTATCACCTTGAGGGAGGATGCCATGGATGCCGAGATCGAGGCGCTGAAAAAAGAAAACGAGGAGCTGAAAGACCTCAATAGGCGCTTGACGTGGCGCCATGAACACGCGCGGACGCTCTTCCGCATGTTCATGGAATCCGCCGTCCCCTTCTTGGATGAGGACAAGCGGAATGAAATTTTCCAGGCCATGGGCAGGCATTGTTCCGCCTCTTTACAATGGGCTGAGAGGCATATCGGCGACCCAGTGGGTTTCTTCGCCTCTATGAAGGCCACCATGGGCGAGGAAATATCCATGTCCGACGATGGGAAGACCATTACTGTGGTGACTCCCAAGAGACCCTGCGAGTGCCCCCTCATGAAGGGCGTGAGCGTAGGCGGATACTTCTGCGAGTGCTCCAAGGGCTGGCAGGCCCGGACCTACGAGACAATCCTGGGCAAGCCCGTTGAGGTATCCATCAAGGAAGCCGTGTTCCGCGGCTCTGATCGCTGCGTCTTCGAGATCAAGGTGCTCGGATAGATTCGTCGCGTCCACTTTGTAAGCCTCGTTCACAGGGATGAAGCTCAGGCGCTCGGCCTTCACACGCAGTTGAAGACCAGCTCCCGCATCAGCCTGAAGTCCTCCTCGATGAAGCCGGCATCGCCCCAATCCTGGGATAAGAGGCTGAAGGGATTGAGACCTTGCTGTAATTCCTTGACAGGGACGCATAGTTTTCGGCTCCATGGCGAAGGCGCTGAAGACCTGAAAGGCATTCGGCTTCATGGGGACGAGCTTCCCAGCCTTAGCGCCCGCCTGCCAGCCGAGTAGGGGCATACAGGCACTGAGGAGGCAGAGGAAAGCGGGCTAAGGTCGGGTATGTTCATGGCGCGGCGCCGGACCTGGGCGAATCAATTTACCCATGAGGCAAGTATGTGGTGGACTAATGAACACTATCAATACAAGTACATTCCACTCCTTATGGCTGCATAGAGTAATATACGCAGCGCTTTATTACGCCGTGACGCTGTAAATAGAAATTTGACCAAGATCCACTGTTCGTATAAAATGCCTGAAAAGAAGAGATATCTCCCATTACCGGAGTGTTTGCCCTATGCGATATAGAAGAAAGAAACATTCTTCTTCTGGTCGGTAAGCATCATTCTCTGTACCCTGACGGAAGCTCGAAGTCATTCGCCTACGACGCCATGGGCAATCTTACCGGAGCAGAGAACGCCGCCCGAAAATACCAGTTCACTTATGACGCTCTGGGCCGGCTGGCGACGGCGCGCGATTTCGACCTCGGAGAAGAAATCGATTATGTCTACGATCCCGAAGGCGCCCGGACCATGCTGAGCTGGCAGAATGGCGCAAAAAAGACACGTTATGCCTATGGTAAGGCCGGAGAACTGCTGACGGTCACCGATCCCGAGGGCGGCTTGACGAGCTTCGCGTATGACGAGCTCCTGCGGGAAATATCGCGCAGCCAGCCGAACGGTATAAGGACTCTGCGCAGCTACGATCCGGCCGGACGCTTGGCGAAGGTGAAGACTGAGGGCGGCCCCGGCTACCAGGAAAAGAAGCTCTCCAGCGAAGCCTACGTCTACGATGCATCAGGCAAGCGCATCTATACGGTCGACGAGAAGGGTCAGATCACCGCCTACCGCTACGATGCCGAAGGGCGCCTCTCGACCGTCTTCTATCCCTTCAAGAGCGGAAAACCCGCCGCCGATTTTGGGGAGCGCCTTCATTACGGTTTGTATCCATCTTACGAGATGACCGAGGATGGACCGAGCGCGAAATCCTTCCACGGAGCGTGGGGGACCGCAGAATCAGGCGCGGATCTCGCCCTATTGCCCGATGTCGACATCCCCGGCTTCGACGCGCAGGCTTTCCTTGGCGAAATCGGCGCGCAGCTCGACGAGCAGGACGCGGTCATCCGTGAGGCCACTATGCTGAAGCCCGGTTCCGGCAGTAGATGGATCTTGGACAAAGGGGTGGACATCGCGCGCTTCCTCGTGCCCCTGAACCCCACAGCAGAGGAGATCACCGCCATCAAGGCCGCCGCCATCCGCGCCAACGGCCGGAACACTTCCATAGAAACAAATCCATATCAGTGGGTTGAGACATTCGAATACGACAGTCGCAACAACCGTAGCGCCAAAACCAACGGCTGGGGAAGGATAGAATACGCCTATGATTCGGAGAACCGCATGCTCAGCGCGGGAAAACGAAGCTACCAGTACGACGCTGACGGCAACATGGTTATCGAAGCGATAGGCAGCGTCCAAGCCACCATAGCCTATGACTACGAGAACCGCCCCGTGGACGCCTACACCAAGGTGCAAGGCTTCTACGGAACCTGGTACGGCTCCAAGCTTGAGAAGCTGAAAGCCGGCGTCCGCTACGAGTACGACCCCTTCGGCCGGCGCGTGGAACGGGCGGAATACGTGGCCCAGCAGAAAGGCCATGGTGCCTGGGGCCGGGCCTGGGATACGGAGAATGCCACGACCTACCTTTATGACGGCCTCTCGATGGACATTCTTGCCGAGGCTCGCGACTGGGACTACGATCCAGGCGATATCGGCTTGCCATATATGCCCTGGTACGGATGGGGCCAGTGGGGCCATCACGGTTATAGCCGAGGAAACCCCTGGAATAGAAGCGGTCATTTCTACTGGAAAGGCAACTTCAAGCCCGAAAGCGAGTACATCTACGCCCAAGGCCAGGTGATCCAGCGGATGGACTACAACCCCACCCGCTACAGCTGGGGCACAAAGACCACCACAGAATACTACACCAGTGATATACTTGGTTCCACGATGATGCTGACCGACCGCTACGGCAAGGTGAGCGAGCGCTATGAGTACGACGCCTTCGGAAGCCTCTACGAGGGCGCCTTCGCCCGCCTGAACGCGGTGGGCTACACCGGGAAACACAACGACACGAAATCCGGCCGCTACGACTACGGCTTCCTGGAATACTCCCCGAGCCTAGGCCGCTTTTCGACCAAGGACCCCATCAAGGACGGCGCGAACTGGTACGCCTACTGCGGGAACGAGCCTATCAACCATCTCGATCCAAATGGGTTACATGATGAAACCATAGTGAAAATCACATACTACTACAACCCGATAACCAAGCTGTATGAAGGAAGCTATAATACCGTGGATTCACATGGCAATACAGCCCAGGGCAAGGTCATTTCTTCAATTCCATATTTCTATAAGGAACAAGCGGATTTCGAATTCGATGTTGAATTTAGGGGAATGAAAATTACACGTTCAATGTTCTATGGTAAGGAATTGACAGATATTCTCGATCTTTCTGTGTTCTATCCCTATACGCAGGATTCTAAATTGCTGAGAGAGAATCTGGAGTTCAACGGTGAGGATCCTCAGAAGAGCCCAGGTAAGGGATACGCTGCCCACCATATTGTACCGAAGAATCATCCAGGAGCAGAAGAAGCGCGCTTGATATTGAAGCTTAACAATATAGATATAAATCATCATGAGAATGGTGTATGGCTCAAAGAAGGACACTATACAACATATTCCCAAGCGTATATGGATTGGGTGAATACTACTTTGCGAAATGCAAACAAATATGGAAGAGATAAGGTACTCGAGGCGCTAAAGAATATGAAAGAGCAGTTGATTCGTGATGGAGGGTACAAGTGTGGCAAATAGTGAGAATGTTTTCTTTTGGGTTAGGATAGCAGAAAGATATATGACTTTTGCATTCGACGAAAAGGAGTGGCAAATCTTTTTTGCTATCGAGCTTGGAACACCCTTTCAAAACTGGCCTGGTCTCACATTAGTCACGGGGCATCCTACGGATAAATATAAAAAACCGGATATCTATGACTTTCAAGGGATGTTCATGTGTAGTGAAGCATGCAAGTCGTTTTTTGAAGAATTATCAATCGCAAATTTGCAGTTTCTAGAATGTCATTATAATGAGGTCAGATATTATATTCTGAACCCATTACGGAAATACGATATACTCGATTTCGAAGCAAGTAAATACACAACTGTCAATGGGGAACCATGCCATTTATATTCGCCGTTCTTGCGAGATGATGTAGCGGTGAAGGATGATATTTTTCTGATTGAGCCTTTTTCCAGGAGCTATGTGTTTTCATCAAGGGTCAAGAAGGAATTTGAACGAAGGGGATTCAAGGGATTGAAGTTCACACCACTAAAGAAAGCAGAACTGGCTTAACGGTGGCGGTATTAGGAAATAGAGCATACAAAAGTGCGTAAGATTGGTTTATTTGGAAAGGCGTGGGGGTAGCGGAATGGACCGGAGACGTATTTCGGCGAGCCGAAGGCCTAACGAAGTGTTAGGACCATGGAGCGAGCCGCAGGCATAACGGAGCGAAGCGGAGTGTTAGGGGGAACGTAGTATAGCGAACGGAGTGAGCGTTAGCCGCGTATGCACGAAAGCAAAAGTAGCGATTATGCCGCAAGCGTGTCTGTGCGGATCAAGAAGTTGACCGCAGATGACGGGAGTAACCGTGGCGAACGACTACGGACGTTTGACCTTCCGTCACCGCCCGATAAGGAGTACTAGTGAGACATGTTTTCCCCATCCACCTATGCATGAGAAAGTATTATCCGTTCAGGTGCGGGAGAGCATAGGCGCTTTCCTTTCGCCTACGCCCAAGGCCAGGTGATCCAGCGGATGGACTACAACCCCACCCGCTACAGCTGGGGCACAAAGACCACCACAGAATACTACACCAGTGATATACTTGGTTCCACGATGATGCTGACCGACCGCTACGGCAAGGTGAGCGAGCGCTATGAGTACGACGCCTTCGGAAGCCTCTACGAGGGCGCCTTCGCCCGCCTGAACGCGGTGGGCTACACCGGGAAACACAACGACACGAAATCCGGCCGCTACGACTACGGCTTCCTGGAATACTCCCCGAGCCTAGGCCGCTTCACGACCAAGGACCCCATCAAGGACGGGGCGAATTGGTATGCCTATTGCGGGAACGAGCCGGTGAACTTCACGGATCCAGCGGGATTGTTAAAGAAAGATGGAGAAAAAGTATTTGGGAAATATATATATATTCCTGAGGATTATCAAAAAATGAAAAACTCAATAAGGGATCAACTCATGAAGGAAACGCCTGGGCTGGATCAGAATATCGCAAATACACTTGCAATAGCTATCACGGATGAAATGAATGTATTGGAAGCAAAAAACATAGCTGATACTGCGGCTAGAATAGATACTGCTGCTAAACAAGGTGAAGAAAAGAATGTGCTCGAAAAAATGTGGCAGAAGGTTAGGGAGCAAATTGAGAAAATTGGAGAACGAGCAAAGGGTAAGGAGAGTCCTGAAGTGAAAAAGGCTCGGGAAGCGTATGAATCAAAAAAGAAAGATACTGAGAAAGCATTTGGATGTAGTAAATGAAAAAGATAACCATAAGACGAATAACTTCCATTATCACTGGTATTTTCATATATTCTTTATTATCTTTCTTTTGTTGGTTGCGCTTTTTTAGCATGAGTGGCAATGAAAAATACTACTCTTTCTACAAAATGGTGATTACAATATTTTTCTTTCCACAAAATATTCTTAATTTATTCTTTGAGTGGGTATTGTGGGGTGGTAGTAATATTTTAGCTGCAAAATTTCTTGTCAGCTTATATTTCGATTTCGCATTAATCTCCTTTTTATCATCCGCTTTCCTTATAACTATTATTGTGCTTATTTTAAATATACAAAAAGGAGAAATAAATAAGGATGTTTTGACCACATTACATTAAGGCATTAAAATAGTATTAGTAGCATGTAATCATTAATAAACGTAATCGTCAATTCTCCCCAGGGTGATACACACCGGTCAAAGCTGGATAACGCAAAAATTAGTTGATCGGTATCGAATCGAGCGAAAGCCGGGCGTCCTCTGAGGTCAGCTCGCCGAAGGACAGAGGAT
>CAYYCP010000002.1:82582-99378 GCA_964470375.1 uncultured Spirochaetales bacterium | reverse complement strand
CAGCGGATGGGCTTGCCCAGGCAGTCCTCCAGCATCCCGTCCAGATCGGGGAAATACTCCTTGCGCACTGGAACGAAGGCCAGACGTTCACCGTCAAAGTAGAGACGAGCCAGGCGGGGAGGCACCCGCACCACAAAGACTAGGAAATCCGAGGTCTTGAGACCACCCAGGGACAGCCGCATGCCCGGCCTGAGATTGCGTATGTTCCTGAAGCCGATCAGGGGATTCTGCTCGTTGATGCGGAATTCGACGCGTAGGCGGCCTTCCTTGCGGATAGTCATGGCGTCGATGGCGCTCTCGGCTTTCCGGAGGCCTTCCGCGTCAGCGGCCTCCTCGAGGGCCCACATGCGCTCGGCCTCAGCTTCCTCTTCGCGCGCGGCCTGCCTTGCGGCGGATAGGGCCTGTGCGCGGATGGCCTCCTGATCCTGCGTCACTCCGGCCGCGCCTATCGATCCTGTCGGGGCCGTTTTTCCCGTCTGGCCTGCCACAGCGGCTTGAGACGCCTGGGCCTCTATCGCGGAGGGAACCGGACCACGTTCCATTATGTAAGGCTTTTCTCCTGGCATGCCTTTCTTGGCGGGAACCGCATGGGTTTGGGCTGTGCCTAGACCGGGAATTGGGGTTTTCTCAATCGAACCGGTGGAAGAAACCCCTCCCGTACCGGAGGCCGCAACCTGGGCCGCAACCTCCCCACGCGCGTGTGGCTGCATTCCCGCATCCTTAGCCTCACCGGCCATCAAGCGCCGATAGCGCTCACGGGCTTCGCGTCGTTGTGGGGAATGGCGCACTATCAAAGCGATGACTATGACAATGGCGATGACGGCTAGGACAATGAGTACGAAGAGGAGGATCGGGGCGATAGACCTCATCGTAGCCATAAAGGCGTTTCGCGAGAGAGTGAGCGATACGATGCCGCTGCCTGGGGTCACCCGGGCCGCTCCGGCGAATTCCAGCTTAATCCGCAGGCTCAAGGGGCCTTCCGCTACCGAATCCGGAAGGCGCACAGGGATACGCAGGATGCCGCTCTTGCCCTTGCCCAGCTTGAGGAAGGCGCGGTCTGCCAGGATGTCGCCAAGGTCCGGTTCGGTCGCCACGCAGCCTACCAGCTCCAGGCGTACCTCGGCGGCTGTCGAATTGTTTACTTTTACGGGTATGTTAAATCGGGCGTCACGCTTGCCAAGATCCTCCGGGAATACTACGCTGGGAAGGGCCATGGCCGTCTCGGTCATGGCCAGGGGGTTCTGGGCGTCGAATTCGGTGGCTGACGGTCCAACCTTTTCGGACAGTATTCCAGAAAGATCGAGGGCGTCTCCCTCTTCAGATATGCCGCTCCCGGGTGCCTGTTCGACCATGGGCACCTTTATGAAGGACACCCTCCAGCCCTTGGATTTCATGGAAGACACCGCCTCGGCTATTGAGGCCTCTATCTCGGCCTGGGGCTTGCCGAGGTAATGGCTGGTAGACGGTGGATTATGTATGGCGTCGGTGATGATAATGATATTCTTCAATCCCGTTCCGGGAAGGTCGGTCACGTACTGATCCAAATAGTCGAATGCCCCGGCCAGGTCAGTATGGATGCCGAAAGCGTACAGCAGATAGAGCCTGGCCACCACTGCGCGAATATCGGACTCAGCCTTGATCTCCTGGGACAGCTCCAATTGGGCGGTATCGGCGAAGGTCAGAATGTGGAGCGTGTCGCCGGCGCGTATGTAATCACGCACCACCGAGCCTATCAGGTAGTCCTTGACCGGCTCGAAATAGGAGAACATGGACTCCGATGTGTCCAGGAGCACGATCACGTCGGCGGCCTCCGCGCCCGCGGACAGGCAGGTCAGCATCACCAGACACGCGGCTATCAGGCGTTTCATCATGCACCTCCCCAGTCGCTCAGAACTCGGCCGGAACGATCCTCAGCACCCTATAGTGATACTCTCGCTCGTTGATAGTGAAGTTGAGCTCGTCTCCCTCCTTGTGAGAGATGAGCTCCGAGCCGAAGGGCGATAGATACGAGATGATGCTCCGCGAGGGATCAGACTCCCATGGTCCCAGGATGGAATAGCTCTCCTCCTCGCCGGTGACAAGATTAGCCAGATCCACGCGCGTGCCGAATGAGACTTTCGAGGTATTGAGCGTGCTTGGATCGAAAATCTGCGCGCGCTCGATCTCGTTTTTGAGCTTTCCGACCGTGGAATTGAGATTGTCCTGCTTCTCCTTGGCGGCCTTGTACTCGGCGTTCTCGCGTAAATCGCCAAGCTGTACGGCCGCGGCTATCTCACGGCTGTTGGCCGGCACCTCGACATCCAGGAGGTGCTGCAGGTAACGCTGCTTCTCCTCATATTTCTTTGCGGTCACAATAAGGCCTCGAGAAACCACATGACGCTCCTCCGCACCTATGAACTTGAAGTCCGGGAAGCGCTCGCTGATGCGCTTGCGCAGTTTGAGCTTCAGGGCCGGATCCAGATCCTTTACGTCTTCCACCAACGTGATGACACGGGTCACCAAGTCACGATCAGCATCGGCGATATAGGACTCGATCATGCCGTCCTTGAAGAGCATCTGTTGGATCTGGCGGTTGATCTTCCGATTCTGGGTGGTATCCTTGTGGTTTTCGATCTCTTTGAAGGTGATATCAAGGATATGCACCAATGTTATAATAATCTTCTCGCGCGGCAGCCCGAGAGACTTGAACCAATCCTCGTTCTCGGCATTTTTCACGAGCCACAGGAAGGCCTCGCGCCGGTCGCGATAGCTCTCTATGATTTTCAGGGCCATCTCCCGGACCTTTTCGCTGTAACCGGAATCCAGGAGAACATGGATGATGGTCATGGAAAGGGAATAGGGGAACAGACGAACGTATATATCCGGCCATTCCTTGATGAGCGTGCGGATGCTTGAGAGCAGGGCGCGCTTGATCTCGCCGTCCTTAATAGCGGCGTAGGCTCCCTCCACGGATTCCACTCTCTCCAGGAGTTCCTGAAAGGAGTAGGGGAAATTGAATTTCAAGACTGGATTCTTGGCGCACAGCTCGCGTACGAAGAGGTAGGCGGCCAGGGCCGTATCGCCCACTTGGGCGGACCCGCCGCGGATGAAGGCGGTGAAATATGAAAACATCTCGTTGAAGAACTCCGAGTCGGCGTCCGCGTTTTCCATGAAGGATCGCATGTGAACCACACGCGGATAGAAATTCTTCTCGGCTTTGAACTGGTTGTATATCTTTTCGGCGCTGGAGATGGGCCGGTCGCGGACGATGTATGTGTCTACCGCCTCGGGCACGTTCCCGAACAGTGGATTGACCTTCAGCTCCTCTCTCGCGCGGGCGCTCCAGGCGTTCCACTCGCTTGCCGTGAGGATGGAGGGCACGATCTCGGCCTTGATACGCTTCAGATCGGCGCGGTTGTCGAAGCTGCGGATGATGGTCTTGAGTGCCCAGGTCGGGTCGGACTTGACCCGTTCATGCAGCTTCTCCTTCTTCCAGATGGCCTTGAGCACCCAGATGTGCTCACGGCTGAGGGTAGTCAGGGAATTGACCGCCATCTTCAGGGACATCTTGTGACCGCGCACCTTGGCGAAGTCGATGGTGATATCGTCTCCCTCCACCGATGAGATGCGCCCCACGCCCCAGCTACGATGGTATACGAAGTTGCCGGTATCGAAGGCGATGTGCTTCTCGAAGTCAGCGATGGCCTCATGAATGTTGCGGGGGCCGGAGGCCAGCGCGGAGAGTTTTACGTATTCCTCCAGGTGGGAGTGGTCCTTATATTTCTCGCGGTAGCACTCGGTGATCTCCCGGCGGATCCAAGGGTCCTTTTCATCCTGCCCGATGGCGAGTTTGAGGATTTGTATGCAGGTGTCGTTATCGCCGGTGGACTTATACTTCCGGTAGAGCTCCTGCAGAAGCATAGCCGCCTTGTCAGCCGAAATCTGCTTGCCGATCTTTTTTTGGACGTGGAAAAAGAAATCCAGGTCCTGAGGGGCGGCCTCCACCAGTTTGGTCCATATTTCCTTAATGTTGGTAAAGGATTTCTTGGCGATGTATCGGTGCAGAGCCTTGCGGTAATAATCCAGGGCGGACTCCAGGTCGCCCTCGCGCTCGCGCTTCTCGGCCAGGAGCTTGACGATGTCGGCTTCCTCAAAATCCACCTTGACAAGTCGCTCATAGATCTCCCAGACCTGTGCGTCACGGTCGTCGTTCTTGTAGCAGTCGGCGAGCGTTCGCAAGGCGTTCTTGTCCTCGCCGTACTCAAGAATGCGCTCGCACAGGTACTCAACCAGGTTCCACCGCTTGTTATCGGAGAAGAGGTTGATGAGCATTATCATGCAGGAGTCGTCTACGGTCTGGCGCATCAGCGATAGGACTCCCGAGAGATAAAGGGCTATGATGGAATTTTTGGTGTGTGAAATATGCTCATCGCAAACGGATTTGAGTTCGTCCTGAATGCCTTCCTCGGAAGCTCCGCGGATTATCAAGTCCAGGTCCTTGAACTGGGCCACCGAATAGGCGCTCAGGGCTGCCCTGGTCCATTTTTCCTCATTGAGCATCTCCTGGACTCTCTTGATGATGGCGGAATCGGACATCTCAAACTCCTTCCTTATGAGGCGTACTGCTTATAGACCTGCGGATCCAGGATCCGGATCTTGAGCAGCACCTCGTCGATCTTCGACCTGTCCTCGCGGCTGGCGACCATGTGATCAACCAGCCAGAAATAGCAATTGAGCAATCTGGGCACCAGAATCGCACGATCGGCCGCAGGCTCCTTCAGCTCGTTTTCCAGGCGGTAAATGGCCTGCCTCAACTTGCCGGCCTCGACCGGGCGCAGCTCCCGCTTGACGCTGAAGGCGCCCAACAGGACCGCCTGAACCGGCAGCCACTCGCGCAGCTCCGCGCCTTGATAGCCCATTGCGCTTACGCGCTCGATAAGC
This sequence comes from uncultured Spirochaetales bacterium, assembly GCA_964470375.1. GTDB lineage: Bacteria > Spirochaetota > Spirochaetia > Treponematales > JBGSOB01 > CAYNQK01. The sequence goes on along the minus strand of CAYYCP010000002.1, from coordinate 94,458 downwards.
CCGCGCATCAGGTAAGACTCCATGGAATCCAGATCCACCCTCTGCGGATCAAGGAAGAAGGCCTCCCGGAAGAGGGCCTTGGCGGTGCGGGTCTGGTCGACCATGGCGTAGGCGTCGGCCAGTTCGGCCACTATCTCAGGATCCTCACGCCGGGCCTTCATGGCCTCCTCCAGGTGGGCGATGGCCGGTTCGTATTCGCCACGGCCCTTGTAGCATCGCCCGATGCGCAGCGAAAGATCCGCCTCCCGCCTGTCCTGGGGCTCGTGCCGGACGGCCATGAAGCAATCGAGCGCCAAGGTGAAAGCGAAGTAGCGGAAGGCGTAGGCCGCGTCGTCCGTACGGCCCTCCATACGGGCCTGATAGGACGTGAAGGATTTCCACTGCCCCGTTATGTATTCGCCGCGCTCGAAGGGATCAGCGAGCCCCTCGGCCTTCTCGACGCGGTCGAGCCAGAAGCCCGCGCATTTCAGGTCGAACATCACCTCCGCATCATCGAAATCAAGCTTGAGGGCCTCGTCAAAGCGTTCCTGCGCGGAACGGATGTCGGCTGAGCGGAGCGCGGCATAGCCCCTGACGAGAGCCTCCCGCACATCCGGGCGCGCACCTGCATCATCTGACCCGACGTTCTTTTCCATTGAAGCTCTTATTATCGATTATACTTTTTTTATTGGTTTAGTCAATTGTATCTCTAGCTCGAGGCGGGTTATATTAGCCCCATGCAAGCCATGCGAGTGCTGCCTTCCATCCTGGCCGCCGACCCGCTTAACCTTGAGCGCGATATAGCCCAATGCCGCTCGGCCGGTCTCGATTCTGTCCACATCGACGTCATGGACGGGCTCTTCGTGCCCCCCATCAGCTATGGCGAGGCTTTGGTGAGGGCCGTCCGTGAACAACTAGACATGCTGCCGGACGTCCACCTGATGACCCAAGAGCCTGAGCGTAAAATCCGCGCCTTCGCGGAAGCCGGCGCGGCCGCCATCACCTTCCACCTGGAAGCCTGCACGCACGCTCATCGCCTCCTCTCGGAGATCCGCGGCCTGGGACTGGCGGCCGGAATTTCCATCGTGCCTTCCACGCCGGCCGAGGCCCTGTCTGAGCTCCTAGCCGCAACCGACATCGTCCTCGTGATGACGGTCAACCCGGGCTGGGGCGGGCAGGAGCTCATACCGGCCTGCCTCGAGAAGGTGAAACGCCTGCGGCGCCTTCGCGAGCAGGCTGGCCTGGGCTTCCGCATCTATGTGGACGGGGGCATAGACCCAGGCACCGCCCGGGCCGCCCGCACGGCCGGGGCTGACACCCTGATAGCCGGAAGCGCGGTCTTCGGCTCAGCCGACCGGGCTGCAGCCATAAAGGCCTTGGAATAAAGCTTCTCTTGAGCGGGCGGGCCCCCGCGCCGATAATCGATCTTGAGGGGTGCCATGCGAAAACCGGCGACATCGATCCCGATCATATTGGCGGTCTGCTTGGCTGCCATCCAGGCCCAAGCCCAGGCTCCCAAGGGCGAAGCGGCTTCTCGGCTGGACCAGGGGCTCGCCAAATTCGAGAAGGCCGACTACTCCGCCGCTCTCTCGACCTTCCAGGGCCTGGCCCTGGATCCATCCGCCAAAAAGGTTCATCCCGAGGCTATCTATTGGTCAGCTCTGTGCTATGTGGGACTGCGAGACTACGATAACGCCGACCGCTCCATGTCCCTCTTCCTCTCCAGCTATCCCTCCAGCCAGCTCTACCCGGACGGTCTCTATCAGCAGGGCCGCATAGCCTTCCTCAAGCAGGACTATGATCGGGCCCTGACCGTCTTCCAGAATTTCTTGGAAACCTACCCCAAGAGCGACCTCTATCCCTCCGGCCTCTTCTGGGCCGGCGAGTGCATGTACCAGCTGGGTAAGCTTAAGCAAGCCGAATCGGTCTTCCAAGCCCTGGTCAAGCAGTACCCGGAGGGTGTCAAGAGCGAGGCCGCCAACTACCGTCTTGGCCTGATCGACCTTAAGTACCGCGAAGAGGAGTTGCTCAAACTCCTCAAATGGAGCCACGAGGAGTCACTCAGGATCATCGAGGAGTACCAGGGGCGCGAGAAGACCTATGAGCAGGCTTTGAACGCCTACCAGAAGCAGATAGCCGCTCTGCGCGGGGCCGGCAATGTGGTCCAGGACCAGGATCGCATATCCCAGCTCGAATCCCAGTCCAGCGCCCTGGAAGCCCGCTCCCGTCAGCTGGAAGCCCAGGTAGAAGCCCTGCAGGCCTCCTTGGCGGCGGCCCAGGCTGAGCGGGATAAGGCCAAGGCATCGCTCAGCGAATTGACTTCCCGCGCTCCGTCCCAGACGGGCGAATCGGCGTCCTCGTCACGCGAGGCCCTGTTGGATCTCAAGGCCGAGGCCCTCGAGCTAAAAAACGCCTATCTGGAGTCGATCATAGCCGGTTCGCCTGATGGAGCTTTGAAATGATGCGAAAGGCCATAGCCCTGACGATGGCGCTGGTCGTGACCGGAGCCGCCGGCGCCCTGGAGGTGAAGGACGGCCTCATCAAGATCGTCCTTCACGAGGATTCAGGGCGCTTTTCCGCCTATTACCTGGCTGACGTGGCTAAGGGCCGCTATGAGGCTCTCGTGTTCGATCGCGACCCCCGTACATCCTCCACCAACGTGTACATCGACGGGATTCTCTACCGCATGGGGGAAAGCACGGAATTCCGCATCGGCTCCCGGCGCAACGGGAGCGGGGCTGAGTTCGTGTTCAAATCATCCTTCTGCACGGTCACGCAGAATTTCAACTTTATGAAGTCCCGTGGTTCAAGCCTGAGCGACGGCTTGATCATCAGCATCACCATATCCAATACCTCCACTCGCGACTACTTAGCCGGCCTTCGGGTCATCCTTGACACCCATCTGGGTGAAAATTCCTCCAGCCACTTCAGCACTAACATCCGCCAACGCATCTCCAATGAGACCATGCTTGACTCCCGCTCCGCAGACGAATGGCTGGTTTCGGCATCCACGTCCGGCGGCATAGGAACCCTCCTGCCCCTACCGGCCTCCGGATTGCTCAAAGCCGACCGAATCGTTCTAGCCAACTGGTCCAGGCTCAATTCTTCGGCTTGGAACTATGAATACAGTCAGTCCCGCAACTTTACCCTCCAGCCCTATTCCATAAACGATTCGGCCGTCAGCCTTGAATGGGACGCCGCTGTGCTCCCCTCCGCCAAGAGTATCCAGTACTCCTTCGTGATAGCCGGCTTCTCAGGGGAGGGCGGGCGTCCGGCCATGGAGGCTTCATCGGGCGCCAAGTCAGGTCCCATCTACACGCCCAGTGACGCCTCCCAGGCTTCGGCGGATGCCTCGTCGGCCGAGCAGATATCTGTAAAGACCGAGGAAGACGCCAAGCGCGAACGCCAGGCACGACTGCGTACGGACTTCATGGCGGTAAAGGAGATCCTGGAGCGTATAGACGCCATCATAGCCTCTGGCGCGGAGGCCAGCCAGGCCGACATCGAAGAGATGCGCGCGGCCATCGAGGATCTCAAATCCCGGCGCAATTCCTATTAGCCTATGGGTCGCAGCCTGCTTGAGACGGCCGAGCGGGATTACCGCAGGCGGCGTTACGCCCAAGCCATCCGCCGCCTTGAACCGATGGTCATGCAATATCGTGAGTCATCCGCCTTCTACCGCCTCCTGGGCATGGCCTGCCTCCAGGCCAATGACCAGGGTGGAGCCCAGACGTACTTACGCAGGGCCCTCCAGCTTCAACCCGGTGACAGGGATTGCCGCCTCGGCCTGGCCGCCATAGACCTTCGCCGGCGCGATATCCAGTCAGCCCTGCGCGCTTACCTGGACATCATCGACGAGGATCCCAAGGATAAACTGGCTCGCCGTGGTCTTGAGTCCATCCGCAGAATGGCTGACGAGTCCTCCCTATCCGCATTCATTGAATCCGGCGCCGTCCGAGCGCTCTATCCCACCTTGCCCGCCAGACCGGCTCGGGTCATTCTCATAGCCGCTTTCATCATCTTTGCGGCATGCGCACTCTGGCTCGGATATATGGGCATACGAGCGCTCGTTCAAGGACGCCGGGAGCTTAGGAGCGGGGCTCGTGAACTTGTCCTTAGTCCGGACGAGCTTGCCGCACCCCTCGGGCAGGCCCAAGCCGCCCTCTACCGTTTCACCCAGGAGGAAGCCCTCTCTACCTACCAGAAGGCTCTTAAGCTCTTCTCCGAATACCGAGATAATCTCGCCGTCAGGGAGGCCAACCGTATCCTCAACTCAAACGCTTCGGAAGCGCTGAGAGCCAAGGCCGCCCTCATCAAGGATTACGCGCGCGAGCCCAGCTTCAGTGACATAAAGGATGTGCCCGGATTCTCCGACGTCTACACTTCACCGGCCCTCTATGAGAGCTGCGCTGTAGCCTGGAAGGGGGTGGCCGCCAATCTTGCAATCGTCGAGGGAAAGACGGCATTCGATTTGATGGTCGGATATCACGATAGGAAGCGCCTGGAGGGCATCATCCCCTGCCGGGGCGCCCAGGCCGGCGCATTCGGCCCCGACGAGCCCATAGAAGTCCTGGCCTACGTCCGTACAGGCGCCCAGGGGCCTTGGCTGGAGGTGCTGGCAGTCCACCTCCTGGCCTACTGAGGTAATCGATGCGGGCGGTTGCCATGCGCGTCAGGGACGCGCGTGTGAGCGTTGAAGGGCGCCTCGTCGGCAGCCTTGAACGGGGCTTGCTGGCCTACGTCGGCATAGGCCAGGGCGATTCAGGGGAGGACGCGCGGCGTATGGCCGACAAGCTCATCGGGCTGCGCATCTTCGAGGACGAGTCTGGAAAGATGAACCGCAGCCTTCTCGATGTGGGCGGCGGCATTCTGGTGGTTTCACAGTTCACCTTGATGGCTGACGCTCGCAAAGGCCGGCGGCCTTCATTCGACATGGCCATGGGACACGAGGAGGCCCTGCCCATATACAATTGTCTGATACAGCTCCTGCGGGCCAACCTGAGCGAGGTAGCCGAGGGGGTCTTCCGCTCACGCATGGAAGTGAGCTACACAAACCTGGGCCCGGTCACCATCCTCCTGGACAGCAAGGGCCTTTTCTGATACACGGCGAAAAACATCAGTACAAACGTGCGGTCTCCCTGGAAAGCGCTTAGCGCCCTTCCAAGTATGCCTGTGGGCAGAATTCCTCGAAAAAGCCCGACATGGAACCCTCGACATGCAGGGTGCGCACGATGGCGGCAGCCAAGCCCGTCGAATCCACGATTCTCAAGAAGGGTAGGGCGGGAACCAATGCGCGTACGCCCGGTACGGTATCCATGACCAGGAGTTCGCCTAGGAGACCCTCTTGGTGTAAAGCCAGAAGCCTGGATACGGCCGGCCCTGATAGAACTGGATGCACGGCCGCCAGGTTTATGCCGGAGAGTCCGCGCTTGCCCAGCTCGCGGATGAGGGCCTCCGCGGAGGCGGCCGTATCCACCATATCGTCCACTATCCAGGCTTTCTTGCCCCTGAGATCTCCCGAGGAGAGTATGTCAATGCGCTCGACTCTGTTGGGCTGGCAGTAATCGCGTTGCTTATGGGCTATCACCAGCTCGCAGCCGAAGATCGATGCGAAGCGTTTCGCCAGCTTCTCTCCACCCGAGTCTACGGAGCAAAAGGCCCAGCCCGGACGGACTTCCTCGATCAGGGCTTGGCGGTTCCTGATATGGCGGTCGCATATATCCTTCGCCAGGAGGGTATAGGCAGGAATGTCGTCGAAGCGGCAAGTGACGGGATCGAGCATGGACTTGGACTTATCGGAATGCAGCTGAAAAGTGACAATCTGGTCCGCTCCCAGGGAGACTACGATCTTGAAGTGGACCCATAAGCCCACTGAGTTGCGGCGGGTGGCGCGGTCGGACCTGGAACAGGCCACGTAAGGCTCGAAGACGGTAAGGCGCCCGGCCTTGGCCCGTTTTAGTGCGTCCAGGGCGTGGTAAAGCTCGAGCTTGCATTCCGCAGGCGGGATCTTGTCGGGGTTCATGGCTGAAGAGGCGATGATGAAGACGTCCTTGCCCCGGACGCTGTCGATCAGGCTGACTTCCATCTCCCCGTCGGCGAAGCCCTCGGCTTGCATACGGCAGAGCGGTATCGATGGAAGTCTCTCATCCGCCATGGCCCTCAGGACGCCTTTACAGTACTCGGACATTGAGCGTGTAGACAGGATGGCTATATCACCCATGCTCACTCCTCGCGCGGGATCACGGCGACCTTCGGGCAGGCGCTTTCCAGGGGGCAGACTCGGCAGCGAGGTCGGGCTGCACAATGCCGCTTGCCGCAATCGACGATGAGGGCATGGTACTCGTTGAAGAGGGCGGCATCAAGTGGAAGGGCGCGCAGGCAGGCCTCCTGGATATCATCGTAGGATGCATCCTGACCCATGAGACCCAGGCGGGCGAAGAGCCTGCGGGTATAGGCGTCCACCACGAAGACGGGCCGGCCGAAGGCGTAGAGGAGGATGGAATCAGCAGTCTCCGGCCCTATGCCCCAAACGGCCAGGAGGTCTTCTCGGCCGGGCGGGTGACTCCTACCCAGCCAACGCCCGACCTTGGCGGCCCGGCAGAAATCGATGATCTTTTTCGTTTTCTGCTTGAAGTAGCCGCTCGGCCTTATAGCGGCGGCGATTGATGATGGGGGTGCCGAGAGTATGCTGTTGAGGCTGTCTAAGCCCTCCCCCAGGAGGGCTCCTAGGGCTTTCTCGGCGTTTGTCCAGGCCGCGTTCTGGGTCAGGATGGCCCCCAGGCATACCGTCAGCCTGTCCTTGGCCCCAGGAGGCGGCCCCGGGAGGCCGGGATGATAGCCGCGGGCGTCGAAGCCGGGCCGGCCGGCATGGCGGAGCCATGGCCACCAGCCCTGGGGTCCGTAGGCTTCCATGAGTATCCGGTAGGCTGAGGCGATACCGAGACGCGAAGGCCGCTTCATGTGCCCTCTTCGGGGTGGCCGGCCCGCCGAAAAAAAGGGTGCCGCCCGGAGGCGGCACCCGCTTCATCGCGGCAGGGCCGATGCCCTACTTGGAGTTCCTGATGACCGCCTGGGCGGCCGCCAGCCTGGCTATGGGCACGCGGAAGGGCGAGCAGCTGACGTAGTTGAGGCCCACGCGGTAGCAGAAATCGATGGTGGTCGGGTCGCCGCCCTGCTCGCCGCAGATGCCGCACTTGAGCCCCGGCTTAACCCCGCGGCCCTGCTTCACGGCCATGTCCATCAGTATGCCCACGCCCTCCTCGTCCACGGACTTGAAGGGATCCACGTCCAGGAGGTTCTGCGATAGGTAGGCCGGCAGGAAGGAGCCTATGTCGTCGCGGGAGAAGGCGAAGGTCATTTGGGTGAGGTCATTGGTGCCGAAGGAGTAGAAATCCGCATACTGGGCTATCTTGAATGACAACAGGGCCGCCCTGGGCACCTCGATCATGGTGCCGATCTGGATGTCCAGTTTGACCCCGGCCCTCTCCAGGACGCGTTTGACGATCTCCTCGCTGGAGGCCCGCAGAACCTTGATCTCCTGCTCGTCGCAGACGATCGGGATCATGATCTCGGGCTTGACCGGGATGCCCTTCTTGACGCAGTCTGCGGCTGCGGCTGCGATGGCCTCCACCTGAACGGCGTAGATCTCAGGATAGGTGATGGCCAGGCGACAGCCGCGGTGCCCCAGCATGGGGTTGGCCTCGTGGAGCTTCTGTATCTTGGGCAGGAGGTCCTTGGCTGGCACGCCCATGTACTTAGCCACCGCCTCGATTTCGGCCTTCTCGTGCGGCACGAACTCGTGCAAGGGCGGATCCAGGAGGCGGATGGTGACGGGTTTGCCGTTCATGGCCTTGAAGATGCCGATGAAATCTCGCTTCTGAAGGGGCAGGATCTTTTTCAGCGCGGCCCTGCGGGCCTCGGCCGTGTCGGCCAGGATCATCACCCGGAAGTCCATCAGCTTGGCCTTGTCGAAGAACATGTGCTCAGTGCGGCAGAGGCCCACGCCCTGGGCCCCGAAGGCGAAGGCCTGGGCGGCCTGATCGGGCTGGTCGGCGTTGGCGCGTACATCGAAACCTTTGAGGCCGTTCCGGTCGGAGGCCGCGCGGACATCATCGCACCAGGATAGGAAGGTGCTCAATTCCTTGGAGATCTTGGGGGCGATCAGGGGCAGCTGGCCAGGATAGATGCAGCCGGTGCTGCCGTCGATGGTCACCCAATCGCCCTCCTTGAACTTCCGGCCGCCCAGGGTCATGGTCTTGCCGATGATGGCCACGTCCTTCGCGCCCGAGACGCAGGGGGTGCCCATCTGGCGGGCCACCACCGCGGCATGGCTCGTCATACCGCCAGTGGAAGTCAGGATGCCCTGGGATGCGAACATGCCGCCGATGTCCTCGGGGCTGGTCTCCTTGCGCACCAGGAGGACCCGCTTGCCTTCCTCGGCCCATTTCTCGGCGTCCTTGGCGGTAAAGACGATCTGGCCGCATGCGGCCCCGGGAGAGGCGTTCAGGCCCTTGCCCAGGGACTTGGCGGCCTTGAGGGCCTTGGGCTCAAGCATGGGGTGGAGCATCTGGTCTATGGCGTCGGGCGCCACTCGCATGATGGCTTCCTCGCGGGTGATCAGCTTTTCGGCCACCATGTCCACAGCCATTCTCACCGCCGCTTGGCCGGTGCGTTTGCCGTTGCGCGTCTGCAGGATGTACAGGCGACCCTGCTGTACGGTGAATTCCATGTCCTGCATGTCGCGGAAGTGCTGCTCCAACTTGTCCTTGACACCCAGGAGCTGCTTGTAGACCTCGGGATTCTTCTTGGCCAGGCGGTCGATCTTCTCCGGAGTGCGGATACCTGCTACGACGTCCTCGCCCTGGGCGTTCATCAAGAATTCTCCGTAGAATACGTTGGCCCCGGTGGATGGATCGCGCGAGAAGCACACGCCGGTGCCGGAATCCTCGCCCCAGTTGCCGAAAACCATGGACTGGACGTTGACGGCCGTACCCTTGAGCCCCTTGATGCCGTAGAGCTCGCGGTACTTGATGGCGCGCTCGTTCATCCAGGAGCCGAAGACGGCGTTGATGGCGCCCCACAGCTGATCCACGGGATTCTGGGGGAATTCCTTCTTGGTGTGTTTTCGATACACCAGCTTGTATTGTTCGACCACCTTCTTGAGGTCGTCGGCGCTGAGGCCAGTGTCCTCTGAAACCTTCTTGGCCTTCTTTGCGGCGCTCAGGACCGCCTCGAATTCCTCGTGGGGCACGCCCATCACCACGTCGCCGAACATCTGGATGAAGCGCCGGTAGGAGTCCCAGGCGAAGCGCTCGTTGCCGGTCTTGCGGGCCAGACCCTCGACCGCCTTGTCGTTCATGCCCAGATTGAGGATGGTGTCCATCATGCCCGGCATGGATACGGCCGCGCCGGAGCGGACCGACACCAGGAGCGGATCGTCCGCGTCGCCCAGGCGCTTGCCCATCATCTTTTCAAGGTGCACCAAGTGCTCCTCGACTTCCTTGGCCAACCCCTCGGGGTAGGCCCGGCCTGCCTCGTAGAAAGCCTGGCAGACCTCGGTCGAGATAGTGAACCCAGGGGGCACCGGAATGCCCAGGTTAGTCATCTCCGCCAGGTTGGCGCCCTTACCGCCGAGCGAATCCTTCATGCTGGCCTGGCCCTCGGCCTTGCCGTCACCGAAGAAATACACGTACTTTATCTTGTCCATGGAATCCGATCCTCCGTTGCCTTCTTCGCGGAAGCGAATGGCGAATGTTTGAGAAGAGCCTATATGTTAACGATTTACGGCCCTCATGTCAAGGAAAGTGCAGGCCGGCCGACGCTTGGAAAGGCGGAGCGCGTGGGCTGGCTCAGAAATTGAGCACTAGGGTGATGACGGTGAGATCGGAATCCTTTATTTGGTTCACCAGGGACTCGAATTTGACGTTGACCTTCTCGCAGGCCTCGGAAAGGTACGATAGATAGTACAGGCCCAGCTCAGTGTTGGACTCCCCATCCGGGATTTCGCGGTAAAAGTCCATCAGGCTCTTTTTTTTGAGGTCGGCCGATTTCTTGTCCTCGATGCTTGCCTTCATGGCCCGGTACTCGGATTCCTTATTGTACAAGGTGATCTGCAGCTTACCCTGGGTGCCTATGGAGGCACTCTTGGAGCCCAGCTGCCAGGACAGGTAGACCAGGTCGCGCTTGCGCTCCAGGGCCTCGAGGACCTGCTTGCGGATATTTGGGTCGAAGAGCACGGCGTTGATGTCCACGGTGCCCTTGAACATGGCCTTGGCCTCGCGCTTGAGATTGGAGTTCTCCGCGTTCATGGCCAGCTCCATGATCATCAGCGAGACGTACTCGGCTATCTTGGATTTCTCCATGTACTCGGCCAGGGAGGTGCGTATGTCCTTGATGAGCTGCTCGTAGCCCTCGGCCCCCTGGAATTTGGTGATGATGAACCAAATGAAGGGGCGCAGGTTGTTGAGGAATTTCTCCGACAGCAGCAGCTGGATGTTCTTCTCCTCAGGCAGAAGGGCGGTATTGCGGGAAATGTGGGCGTACAGGGGCGCCAGAATCTGCTGCTTGATCTCGGCGATAATCGTATGCTTCTCGCGTAGCACGCTTTGCAGGTAATCGTTGTTGATCTTTGTTTTCTCGTCAATGATGTTGGCCGGGTTGAGGCGGTTCCAGCGCTTTATCAGCTCCGAGGTGAGCACGCGGGTGAAGATATAGGAGTCGTATTGGCGGTACAGAATTCCATAGACGATGAGCTTGGAGAGATCCATGATCTCCTGGCGGCTGGACATGAACTCGCTTTTGGATATCTCGATTTTGGACACATAGTCTATGAGCAGCATGCGTTGGATGCTCTGAGGCGAGAATTTGTCGAGGAATAGCCCGTATTCCTCCTTGTTGTCAGCCAGCTTGAACTTGTTGATTTTTTTCTTGTTGCGGATGAAGAAAGTAGTGCCTTCATCTGTCAGCACGAGTTTGAGAGGCAGGTCGATGATGTTTTTGCGTTCTATGCCCATGACCGCGGGACAATGCCCCCTTATCCTATGGATCGGCTGAACCGCCGATAAGTATTAGGAGATTCGCCTCGGCGCCTTACATGGGAAACCCAACCGTTAAGCCCTTCACCTGATGTCTTCCGTCGAGGGGTCGGCATTTCGTCCGTGTCGACCTACCCATGCGGGTGTCAGTATATCATGGATAAGCCGCGCACGCGCAAGTCTATTGACCAAGGCCGCATGTGTGCCTATCTTTTTTCGGGAATATGCGCAAGGCCAGCCTCGTGGCGATCGCGATACTCGCTATGGCCGTCCCGGCCATGGCCCCACAGGCTTGGGAGATGGCTGAGGCCGCGCATGAGAAGCTGCTGCCCTACTTCCCCAACCTCTGCAACAGCCCGGAGGAGCTGGCTCTGGCCGAGCACATCGTCGGCCAAGCCCGTGCCTGGGGTTACCAGGCGCGCGTGAAGGCATCAGACATCCAGGACCGCTGGCATTCTTTTTCGCGCACAGTGCTGTGCGAGCTGCCTGGCTCGGATCGCGGCACCATCGTCCTGGCCGCCCCCCTCAACTCACCCCCCGGGCTGGCCGATCCCTGGGCCGCATCCATGCCCGCGGCCGTCCTCCTCGCCTGCATGGAACGCATCGCCCGCCAGGGTCGACCGCCCGGAAAGGCCGGCATCGTCTTCGCCTTCATCGGCGATGAGTACCAGGACGAAGAAGCCTATGGCGGGCTGCCGATACACAGCGGCTCTGAGGCCTTGGCGGCCGAAATGGCCGAAACCTATGGCGCCGCCCTCCTCTATGTAGATCTACGAGGCACATCCCGCGAAATCGAGCTTGTCAACCATTCCGATAGGATCGTTTCTCCCTTATGGATCTTTCAGGGATTGGTTAAATCATTTT
>CAYYCP010000002.1:76789-82482 GCA_964470375.1 uncultured Spirochaetales bacterium | reverse complement strand
TCCGATAGGATCGTTTCTCCCTTATGGATCTTTCAGGGATTGGTTAAATCATTTTCCGGGAAAGACTTCTCAATAAGGCACCAGGGGGCCTTTAATCAGTTCTATCGCTCCGGCCTCGTCACCGCCCCGGGGATGCGGGAGGGCGGACGGACTGACGGACGCATGGGCGGTGCAGGCCCCTTCCTGGATGCGGGGATTCCGGCCCTGGAGATATCCTCGCGAGGGGAGGGCCGAGCCTCCGCGGCCTGGATGGCCGATGTCCAGGCCGCCATCCAGGAATTCCTCGACCTAGATTCCGGCGGCATGGCACAGACCTGGGACAGGCACTACCTTGTCATCGACCTGCCCATAGGTCCTGTGGCCCTTAAAGAAAAGGATTTCGTCGTCTTCGTGATCATATCGATCAGTCTGATCCTAGGTCTTTTCATGACCGCCTCCCTCATCATGCGACGCCAGATCAGGACCATCCTGGCGGGTTTTGCACGCAACCTTTTCTCCCTCTTCGCGGCCTTCGGCCTCTGCTGGGCCTGCATACTCTTGGTTGCCAGGGCGGGTTCGGCCATCCTGGCGGCCAAGGCCGCCCCGGGGGCTTGGTCGGGGGACTTCGTATTCCAGGCCGGCCTACGGGCACTGGGACTCTGCGCCCTTCTGGTCTGCCTCTCCACGCTGGCCATCCAACTGCGCCTCATGCCGCATAGGCTTGCTTTCTACAGCGCCGCCAGCGCCCTGCTCTTCTTCGTGGATGCCTTCATCGCCGCTACCTTGGATATTTCCTTCTCGGTGTACTTCGCATGGTCGGCCCTGATTTGCCTGGCCGCAATTGTAGTTCGCCGCCGCACGGCCACCCTGGTTTTCTACGTCCTGGGCCTCCTGCCCCTGGCTTGGTTGGGGTATGCCATCGCCATGGTGAAATCGGAGCGTCTCCATGGCATCATGATGAATCCCAACCCAGGCCAGGCGGCCATAATGTCCTGCTTGGTCCTGCCTGTCTTCCTCTATAGCCTGCGCTGTTTCTTCGTGCTGCGGCGCTCAAGGGAGAAGCCGGCTTTCCGAAAGTCCCTATGGCTCATTGTCTCGTCAGCCCTCGCCGCTTTGGGAACCTCGGCGGCCCTGGCGGCCAGGGCTCCCTACGCCCCGGATCGGCCCCTCCCCGTCGATATCGTGGAGTACCTCGAGCCGGACGGGCACTGCTATATCGGCGTGAGGGCAGAGGCCAGCCGGGGCGCCTGGGTGAGTCTTGACGGCGTGAAGATCGACCTGGACGCAGGAGGCGCATCCCTGCGCCGCGCTGATCTCCGGCAGCCGCCGATCAGCATGGTGCTGCGCGGCTCAGCCTTCCTTTCGCGCAAGATTCTCAGGGCCGAGTTGCGGATGGAGGGCCGACCCTACCTTCTCCTCCTCCGTCTGCGCTCCACCGAGCCCATGGATATCTTCGAATGCAACCTGCCCTTCGAGCTTGAGGAGGGCGGCCTGTCGGCCTCACTGCCCATGGGCCCCGATCCGGATTCGCCGCTGTCCATCGAGCTCACCGTGCCTGAGTCCTTCGAGGCCGAATTGGAGATCCAGGCCATCTACCCGGGCCAGGGCGCCGAGGCCTCGGCGGGGGTCAGGGTGGCCTCCTACCTGAGGAAGGCCCTGGCTTCCTTCCGCCTGCGTTGAGGCGGCATGGCAAGCGTGGTCTTCTTCCATGTCGATATCGACGCCTTCTTCGCCTCTGTAGAGCAGCTGGACAATCCCTCCCTGGTCGGCAGACCTGTCATCGTGGGCGCCCGCCCGGGCGGGCGTGGGGTGGTGTCGACATGCTCCTACGAAGCCAGGGCCTTCGGGGTGCGCAGCGCCATGCCCATACAGGAGGCCTTCCGGCTCTGTCCGGGTGGAGCCTTCCTGCCCGTGCGAATGCAGCGCTATCTGGAGAAGTCCGCCGAGGTCTTCGGAGTCTTCAGCCGCTACTGCCCGGCGCCGCAGGCTCTTTCCATCGACGAGGCATTCTTGGACATGAGCGGCACCGAGCGCCTCTTCGGCCCCCCGGCTCAGGCGGCCCGCAGTCTCAAGGCCGATGTCAGGACGGCCAGCGGCTTGACCATCTCGGTCGGCATCGGCCCCAACCGTTTTCTGGCCAAACTGGCCTCTGCGCGTTCCAAGCCCGACGGCCTTCTGGAAGTTGCCCCCGGCGGCGAAGAGTCCTTCTTGGACGCACTTCCCCTGGCCAGCCTCTGGGGCGCCGGCGACAAGACCCAGGAAAGGTTACGGGAGCTCAATATCAGGGACATGGCCAGCCTGCGCTCTATCGAACGCGAGACCTTATGGCGCCTGATGGGACGGGGTTGCGGGGAATTCCTCTACCTGGCATGCCGTGGAATAGACCCGGGCTTCTTCACCGCAGCCCCCCAATCGCGTTCTGTATCCTGCGAACGCACGTTCGAACGCGATATAAACGATGAGGACATATTGGAATCCGTTCTCCTCGAGCTCTGCCAGGAGGCTATGCGATCCCTCCACGCCAAGGGCCTGCTGTCCGACTGCCTGGCAGTGAAATTGCGCTATGGTGATTTCAGCACTGTAAGGATCCAGGAGAAACAGGCCCGACCCCTCTCATCCGTGGACGAGGCATTCCGCCTGGCCTCTAGGCTCTTCAGAGTCAAACGGGTGCCGAGCCGGCCCCTGCGCCTCCTGGGCGTATCCATGGCCATCCAGGATCCCGGCGCAGGAACCCAGGGAGAGCTCTTCGACGACCAAGTCGCGCGGCGCGAGGTGGACAGGGCCGTCTTCGACATGGAGAAGCGCGGCAGGGGCGGAATGCGCAAGGCCCGCAGCATCCGCCGCCGGGGAGAAGGCCCCTAGTCCGGGCCTTCTCCCTAAGACCGGTCGACAGCCAGCTTTATCTTGGAGGACTCGGCCTTCAGGGTCTCAGCCAGTTCCTGGCTGGCCGCGCGGGCGCAGGCGTCCACAGCCTTGTCGGCGGTCCCGCCGTCACCTTTGATCCTCTCCAGGGCTATGGTGTGAACGATGGTTCCGTCGTTCCGTGTCAGGCGCGCCGTCGCCCGGGCATAAGCCGAGTAGAGCTCGTACTTCTTGCCCTTGTACTCGTACTGCTGGACATCATGGATGTCGATAAAGACGAGCATGATGAAGCCGGCCCGGCCGCCCGAGGCCAGGCCGGCCAGTACCGCGGCGTCCCCGGCAAGGGCTGACTTGAAGGCTTCCCGTGATGCCGATCCCGAGACCGGCAGGACATCCAGTCCGGCGGCCTTGAGCTGAGGGGCCAAGATGTCGGGGGTGAGGACGCCCGGAAGGGGGCTGGAGCCCGATTCCACAAGGCTGATGAGGAGGACGGAATTGCTAGGGGGCTGGTAGGTGAATTCTCGGGCCAGGCTCCTGAAGGCGTAGGTCCGGCCTCGGCTCCTGAAGAGGGGGTAGACGCGGATGACGGCGGTCTTGGCCGGATCCGCGATGCGGGTCAGGTTCGTGTTGGCCATGCCGTATGCGTCCGTGTCCACGAAGGCGCTCAGGTCCCCGGCGTTGGAGGCGAATTCGAAGACCAGGGTGGCGTCCGCCACTGGGGCCTTGCCCGTGCCGTAATTCTCGTAGAGGTAGACAGACGGCTGGATGGCCCCCGCCTTGCCGATGGAGCGCGTGCTCTGGACAATCTGCCGCCCCTCTGGATCGAGCCATGATTCGTGGACTTCCAGGCTGAGGCGGGAGGCGATCTTGGTGAGCTCGTTATCGGCCTTAGCCGCGGCGTCCGAAGCCGCGGGATCCTCATCGCCTATGCCTAGTACGGCCACGTAGACCTTGATGGCCTCAGTCAAGTGATTGGCGTCCAAGGCATCCCGGGCGGCCAGGAGATGGCTCTCGGCCTCGGCGGCCGCGGAGGAGCCGGAGGATGCCGCCGCCGGAGCGGGCGAAGCGCCCGGGGAGGCTCCCTGGGAAGATGTCGACCTGGGGCCGCGGGAGGGGGGCGGGGGAGGGGAAGAATGGCTCTGGCAGGAGAGGGCCATGAAGGCCGCAAGGGCCAGGAGGGGGAGGGCGATAGCTCTCCGCGCGACAGGTTCAACCTTCATCACTTACCCCTATGATATCGCAGTGAGCACAATATCCCCAATAATGCTATCGCGAGGAGCCTCCTTCAAGACCCCGGCCGGGCGCGCGGGGCTCAGTAGGTCTCGCTATGGATCTGGAAATCGTGGACGCGCACCTCGCCCGAATCCTCTATCATGCACAATGCCTTCTGCATGACCCCCTCGCCGTGGCTGCGCGAGTTGGAGACGATGGCCGCGCCCAGCTGGCAGAAGGCCAGGGAATCGTTCAGGTCCACCTCGGCGCAGGAGACCCGGAATTTCCTCTGGATGCGGTCGCGGAGCGAATGCACCACCCGACGCTTATCCTTAATGGAGCTTACGCCGGGGATCTCGACGATGGCTTGGAACATGGATACCGTCAGGGTCTTCCTCCTTGCCTCCAGGGTCGATTTCAATAATACTTGGGCGATGCCCCCGCGGAAAGCCGCCCTCGCCGCCTGCCTCGCCTGCGCCCTCTCCGCCCACTCCCAGGACGTCCCGTCCCGGGATGCCCTACCGGTCCCGGCGGCCCTGCCGATCGAGGCCCCGCCCTCCTTTTTGGGCGGCGCCCAGCGCGAGGACGACCTGGAGCTCGTGATCCGCGGCAGTTGGTCCATGGACGCCTCCCTGGGCGCGAGCCTGTCCTGGACAGCCCCCTCATGGGGTTTGGCCGCTTCTCTGCCCTTCCCGGCCTTTTCCCAGGCCAGCGACCTTGACCTGAGCCTCGTTTTCGCCGAGGGCTGGGCCATAAAGGCCTCTCTTTCCGACGACGCCCTCTCCAACCGCTACGCCCTCGCATACAAGCGCCAGCAAGGCCGGGGCCTGGTGAGCGAATTCAGCTTCGGCAACGCCGACTTCCCCTTCTTCTTCGGGGCCGGCCTCCCCATCGGACCCTCGGGCCCCTCAAGCCCCGGCCTGGGCTTGGCCCTCGGTGACGCCCAGGACAGCCAGGATTACGGTTTCAAGGCCCGGGCCATCCTGCGCTACGAGGGCACGCGCACGGAGACGAGGACCTACCGCGGGGACAAGCAAATCCTCGGTCAGAGCATGCCGGCAACGGCCTTCATCCGCGGACGCTACTTCATACTCCCGAACAGGCCTGCTGTCTCGGTCGATATCTATAGGCGCGCCCCCAGCGGCCTTTTAGGAAGCGACGGCTTCACCTACGCGTCCTTGAGCGGAGCCGCTATTTCCCTCTCGCGCGGAACGGTGGATTTCCCTGCGCCTCTGGAGGAAAAAACCCTGGTCCTCGTCTACCCCGCGCCGGGCTCCGGCGATACGGTGAACCTGGATCCGCTCGGTCCCGCGGTGCGGCTCTACGAGCCGGGCCTGGACAATCCCCTGGAGATCCTTTCGCGCTACCCCATCCCGGCATCCATGTCCGGCGCCGAGGGCCTTGGCGCCGCGGTCTACGAGAGGGGCGGGGCCCGCCTGAGCGAGTACGGAGTGCGCGTCCAGCCCCAGGAGGGCTACGCCGAGATCTACCGTATCGGTCAGGCAGATCCTTATGCTGTACTGGCCCTGAAGCCCCTCGCCCCCATTGAGCCCCAGCTCTACGATCCCCGCCTCCCAGCGGGCTGGCTCTCAGGCATCGAGATCCGCTTTGAGGCCGCAGTATCCTCCCAGGCCTACTCT
>CAYYCP010000002.1:34275-76689 GCA_964470375.1 uncultured Spirochaetales bacterium | reverse complement strand
GCTCTCAGGCATCGAGATCCGCTTTGAGGCCGCAGTATCCTCCCAGGCCTACTCTATACCGAGCGGCGCAATCCCGGGCAGCCTGGTCGTGCGGGTGAACGGGAGGCCGGAGGAGCGCTACAGCCTGGACAGTCAGACAGGAGAGATCAGCTTCACCATCGACATCGGCCCGGCCGACCTGGTGAGCCTGGAGTACGCCATGCCGCAAGCGTCCTTGGAAGCCGGGCAGCTGAGCGCGGCGGCCTTTGCGGAATTCGGCTCCGAGGCCTTGAAGGCATACGCGGGTATAGGGCTGCGCCAGTCCCTGGCCTTCCTCTGGGGCGACAGCGAGGGCAGGGCCTCGCCTGGCTTCGGCTCCCTCCTCCTGGGTGTCCAGGGGCGGGGAGGCGGCTTCGAGGGCCGCATAGACCTGGCTCTTCAGTACGGGTTGGCGGATGCAGACGGTCTCTTCATCCTTCCCCGCGATGGTTTCCTTGATGAGCGCATCGACGCCGCCGAGGCCGGCTGGGAAAGGTCCTCGGTTCCGCCCGGCCTCTACGAGGCGGATCGCTCCCCCCTCATCTACCGCGATTATGCCAGCGCCGATGTCTGGGGCAACAAGACCCTAGGCGACATCGACCTCATCCCCCCGCCCGAGGCGGCCGATCCCCAGGCGCGCCAGGGCCCCTACCTGACCGCCTCGGCATCCAAGGGCACCCTGGCCGTGGCGGAATTCGACTTGGACGATGCGAACGCCTGGGTGGGCATGCAAACCCGCCTGGATAAGGCCTTCGCCGAAGCGGCCCGGGGCGCCGGGACCCTCGTCCTGTCCCTGCGCTACCTGCCCGCATCAGGAGGAACGCCCACGCTGCGCATCGAGCTAGGGGCCCTGGCCGAGAGGCCCGGTGAGGCCGATCCCTCCTTCAAATACCCGGCCAGGACCGAGTCCATCGTCGTCACCAACCTGGACTCGGCCTGGAGGGATATTGAGCTGCCCTTGGACGGCCTCAGCGCCGGCAGTCTCTATGATGTATTCTCTGGCCGCCCGAGCCTGCGCCTGCGCCTGAGCCTGAGCGGGGCGGGCTGCGCAGGCCGCCTCCTGGTAGGCGGTCTATCCCTGCGCGGCGCCACCTGGATCCCGGGCGGGGCCGAGGCTGCCTCCCTCAGCGCCAGCAGCCAGGAGGAGGGGACACTGGGTCCTCGTTCCGCCTTCCCTGATGACTTCGGTTCCGCTCCGGCCGCCTGGACAATCATAACCATCTCGCCGGCCCTGGCAACGGGCGCCAGTTGCAGGCTGGAATTCAGCCCCGTCGATATGGGCGCCTACAAATACTTGGATATCTACATCCGCTCGAGTCTTCCCGGCGCCGACCCGGTCGAGCTCCACCTCCTCGAGGGCATGGATGCCGCCCTGGGCTATTCCTTCGATCCTGATTCCCTGGGCCCGGGCTGGAGGCGCATCCGCATCGACAGCGCCACGGGCTCCGCCGAGGGCCAGGGCCCCGATGGTTCGGTATTCGCCGTCGCCCGCCTGCCCGCGGGCCGCGCCCCCGCGAACCTGAGCGGGATCCGCCTGGATTTCGGCCGGGCCGAAGCGGGCAACTTCGATATCATGGCCTTCGTCCTCAGGCAGGGCCGGGCACAGGGAATGCTCAGGAACGAGGGTATGCTTGTCTACCAGTCCCCAGGCCCCCTCCTCAGCCTGGGAGGCCTGGACATCCTGGGCTCCCTGCGGGCATCCCTCAGAGAGGAGACAAGCCTCGGCTCGACATTCTCGGCCCTAGCCGATACCGGACTTGAGCTGGGCCTCCTCGGCTTCATGGGGATCAAGGCCGGCCTGGGCATCTCAGCGTCCTCGGACCAGGCCGGGCAGGTCCAGGCCAGGGTCTCCCGGGCATCCCATGTCCTGAGCGCCCAGGCCCCCTTCGGCTCCATCAGCAACAGCTACTCGATGGATGAGAATGGAGCCAGCGCCCTCGTCCTCCAAGGCCGCCTCCACTACCTGGACAGGGCCGGTTTGAGCGCCGAAGCCCAGGCTTCGCGCGCCTCTGGCGAGATCCTCCGGGCCTGGAGCCTGGGCGCCCAGGCATCCATGGGGCCGGAGAAGCTGGCCGCCCTGTTAGCCCTGTCAGCGCGAGAGCCCTCGATCCCCAAGGAGATCGGGCGCTATTTCGAAAACTGGATACAGGACTACGCCCTGCTCTGGCCGATGGTGGCTGGACAGAATGTCCAGCGGGGCATAGAGGCTAGCATCGAGCTGGGCGGAACGAGGCGCGAGGGCAGCCCATCCAAGGACCTTTCCATAAAGGCAAGCTCCGTCAGGGCCCCCGGCATCGTCCCCGAACTCAATTCCATGGCGGAGTTCGCTATCGAGCCCCTCATCCTCTTGGACAGGGCCGGGACCCTCCGCCTCAGCCCCAGCTACGGCCGCAGAGCCTCCCTGTGCGAGGTAGACGAAGGGAAGGGCTTCACCGACCAGTTCCAGGCCTGGGTCTTGGCCATGTCCGAGCTGCCCTCCCTCTACGCGGGCCTGCCGATCGCGGAATTCTGGGATGATGGATTCCAGGCCGACCTGGCCGCCCTGGAGGCTGAGCCCCTGGACGCCCGTCTCTCCGCCAAGGCCGGCCTGAAGCTAGAGCGTTCTCCCGGCCTCTCAATCTTGGAAGCCCTCTTCCCCCTCTCGGCATCCTACTCCTTGGAGCGCTTGGCCTGGAGAACGGGGGGAAGCTATGGGGATGAGACGCACCATATCGTGAAGCTGGGCTTTGGAGCCCTCGACATCCTGGGCTCAGGCAGCCCGCGACCCATTTTCGTCTCCCTCAGCAGCGATGAGTGGGCAAGCAGCCATGCTCTGAGCATACGGAGCTCAGGCGGAGATGTCGTGGAGGCCGTCTATTCGATGAGCCTCGACTGCCTCCTGGGCCTGGGTGGCAATGACAGCCTCAAGGCCCGTAACGACCTCCGTGCGGGCACGGGCGAGGAGAGCTTCTACGAGTCAGCCTCCTTCAGCCTCAGGCTGGGCCGTCCTGCGAGCGAGGCCCTCAGCGCGGCCCGGCAAGCCCTCTTCGGACGTCCCCGCCAGGGTTCCGCGCGCGAGAGGGCCCGCCTCTCCATGCCCCTCCTGGAGGGCCTGGAAACAGGCCGCCTTGAGGCCTATTCGAGCTTTGAGGGCGCCATTTCCCTCACTCTCTTGCGCTCCGGCGGTCGCAGCCTGTCCCTGCCTCTGGGGTATCGCGCGGGTCTCGCAATCGAGGGGGATCTGGACGCCTCGGTCTATGCCAAAATCGATCCCAGCTTCGCCTGGGGAGGCTTCTATGACTCCCTGCGCTTGGCTCCCAGCCTTGGCATCAGCATCAGCTTGAATTTTTAGCGGCGAAGGGCAGCATTCGCTGCATCGAAGGGAGCTGAGGGCTGCTCCGAGGCGTCGCCAGTCTCACGGAGCCACCGCGTCCGGCCCGGCTTTAGGCCCTGCGGGTGAAGAGCATGTCGTAGGAAGCCTGGCCCTTGTCCAGGGCGCGGCGCTCGAATTTCGTCAGGGGCCTCCAGGCCGGCCTCTCGATGAAGCCATGGCCGGCGTTCGCGAGGAGGGGCGCGGCCTCGAAGGCCGCCAGGGCGGCCTCGGCGTAGTCCTTATCGTCGGTGACCATGTGGATATAGCCGCTGCCCGGTCTGAGGCGGGAGGCGGCTAGGGCGCAAAATCCCGCCTGAACGATGCGCCGCTTATGGTGGCGCTTTTTGGGCCAGGGATCGGGGAAGTAGAGATGGATGCCGTCCAGGCTGCCCGGGATCAGGCAGTTTTCTAATATACCGATGGCGTCGCCCTCGGCCACGCGCAGGTTATTCAATCCCAAGCGCTCGGCCTCCATCATCAGCTTACCTATGCCCGGGCGGTGCACCTCTATGCCGATGAAGCCTGTCTCAGGTTGGGCGGCCGCCATCTCCAGGGTGGCCGCGCCCATGCCGAATCCGATCTCGACGATGACCCTCACGGCCCCCGGGAAGAGACTGCGCGGATCGGGCGGCCAGTCCCCGGGATCGATGCCGTAGCGGGGAAGGAGGGCCGCGTAGGCCTCCTTCTGGGCATCGGTCATGCGGCCGGAGCGGATGACGTAGCTTTTGACCGTACGCGCCGCGGCCGCCTTCGCCGCATCGCTCACGGCAGGCTCAGCCTGGCCGATACGGCCCCAATGTTGCGGCTCTCGTCTATCGACATGATCACCAGGTACTTGGCCGCCGAGGCCAGGGGCTGGCTGTTCATGAGACTGGACAGAGCCTGGCTGCCCTCGCCGATGGGCAGGCTGAGGAGGGTGGCTCCGGCCGCGTCCTGGAAAACGGCCTGGCCGGCGGAGAAGGGCAGGTCCACTAGGAGGTTGCCATCGCGCAGCTGGGCCGTCACCTTCACGTCCGAAGGAGGCTCGGCCAGCCTGAAAAGGCGCTCGTCGCGCTCGCCGGCTGCGTCTACGACCATGAGGCGATAGGCCGCGCGGGGGAGGGCCGAGCCGTCGGGCATGGCGATGGCGTTCGAGCCGATCCAGGTGGATCCCTCCTGCTCCTTCTCAATCCAGGTGTCCTTGTCGAACTTCCAGACCAGGGAGGCCTCGTCGCATGCCAGGTAGAGAGCCTCTATGTCTTCGCTCCCGTCGGGATCATGTATCGATGCGAAGACGGAGAGGCTCTCCGGGGGGGCGCCGGCTTCCAGACTCCCGCGTATCAAGAGCCAGCGCAGGGATTGGATGGCCGGGGGTTCGCCCGAGCATGAGATCAGGAAGGTCAGAGCGGTCAGGAGGAGGCCTACCCGCGGTCCTGCAGTTCCGGGCCTCATCGAGCCCCCAGGGCGGCAGCCAGCTCGGCCTCTCCCGGCAGGCTGGCATTCTGGCGGCTCCCCAGGTCGCGTATGCTGAAATATCCTGAGGCGGCCTCGTCCGGCCCGATGATGACGACCTTGGGTATGCCGCGCTTCTCGGCGTAGGCGAAGGCCTGGGGCAGTTTCTTCCTCTCGGTGAATACCTCGATCGAGAGCCCCTTCGCCCTGAGCCGCCCGGCCAGGGTGAAGGCCCGGCCCAGGAACTCCTCTTCCATGCACACGATCAGGGCATCGGCGGCGGAGGCGGGGGCTTGGTCCGCGCCGGACTCGTCGAGGGCCGCCAGGAGGCGATCCATGCCTATAGAGGCGCCCACGCCGGGCATGCGTTCCTTGGAATACAGGGAGGCCAGGTCGTCGTAGCGCCCGCCCGAGCAGACTGAGCCCATCCCGGGGCAGGACCCAAGGAAGGTCTCGAAGACAATGCCGGTGTAATAATCCAGGCCTCGGGTGATGGAGGCGTCCAGGACGAGCCTGCGCGCTAGCCCGGTCTCGCAGGCGTAGGCCCAGACCCTCTCCAGGCGCTCGATCCCGGGCTCGGGTCCGCCAAGGATGGACCGCATGCGCTCAAGGCCGGCCTCAAAATCCCCGGAGATAGAGATAAAATCCATTATAGAGCGGGCGCCCTGTGGACCGGCTGCGGCGGCTATCAAGGCCTCTGTCTCCTCATGCCCAAGCTTGGCCAGCTTGTCGGCGGCCCTGAGGATTTCGGCCGAGGCGCCGGCCGCTCCGATCCGCTCGAGAAAGTGGTTGAAGGCGGCCCGGTGCGAGACGCGAATGCTGAAATCCTTCAGCCCCAGGCGATCGAGGGCCTCGGCGGCGGTCTCCAAAACCTCGAAGTCCGCGGCTGGGGAATCCGTCCCCACGATATCGCAATCGCACTGAAAGAACTCGCGGTAACGCCCACGCTGGGTGTTTTCCCCCCGCCAGACCTTGGCGATATGGTAACGCCGGAAGGGTAGTCCCAGCTCACCGTGATGCTCGGCCATGAAACGGGCGAAAGGCACAGTCAGGTCGAAGCGTAGAGCCACGTCCCGTTTGCCGTGGTCCTGGAAGCGGTAGATCTGTTTCTCGGTCTCGCCGCCGCCCTTGCCCAGGAGGACCTCGGCATACTCCATGGCGGGAGTGTCTATAGGCACGAAGCCGCGCGAGCGGAAGACCTCTTCCACCTCTCTGAAGCAGGACAGTCTGCGCATCTCGTCAGTTGGCAGGGAATCGCGGAAGCCCTTGAGGACCCGCGCCTCTATCAGTGGAGCCGGCATTGTCACACTATGGCCTATCGCACCGGGTCGCATCAAGGCCCGTCTCGGCTTATGTGGACTCGCCCCCGCGCAGGAGCTCGTCCAGCTCGTCCTTGGAGACCACGTCATCAGCCGGGGCCTCCTCCCGGGACTTCTGCCCCAGGCTCCGGCGCAGTTCCTCCAGAATGCCTCGTCGATCCTCCAAGAGATCGGCCAGGCGCGGCAAGTCATCCCCGAAATGCCGGCCGTATCCCGACTCGTCGTCTATGGCCAGGGCCAGGAGATCTACGAACTGGCGCTCCAGGAGGTAAAGGGAACGAAGGTATTCGGGCCAGTCTATCAGACGTTGATTGGCTTCCAGGAAGCGGCCCAGGCTGTCCAGGCATCCCGCCACGAAAAAGAGTTCCGAGGCCGCCTGACGCGCGAACATGGCCGGATCAGCCTCCAGAGACAGGCCGTCGCGCAGGGCCTTGATCTTGAAGGTCAGGTAAAGGATATCGTCATTGAAGCGGATGCGCTGTGACATGGAGCCTCCTGGAGCCCGGCCGGCCCATCGTCTTCCGGACTAGCACTACCACATATTCTCGGCGATTTTTCACGTTCCTGCACGCCCGGCGTACCCGGACTACGATCCGGCGGCCACGGTCGGCTACGAGGCGGGCCCTGGCGCCCGTCTGTCCTTGACTACGCGCGGCGTCGCGTGCTACCCTCCACGCGCCTCTTTATCCGCGGCGCATAGTCCGCGGATCGCCGCGTAAAAGCGCGGTATATCGCGGAAGGGCCATGGGGCCCCGACCGCGGACCGCCGGACGGCCCGGCGGAAGACCACGAGGAGGAACCATGAGGCAATACGAACTCGTCTCCATCTTCCATCCGGAAGAGGAGATCTTCAAGCAAGGCAGGGAGGCCGCCCGGGCGACGCTGACCTCCCACGGCGCCGAGATCGTCAAGGAAGACGACATGGGCGACCGGGAACTGGCCTACATGATCCAAAAGAAGAAGCGCGGACACTACATCCTTTACACCATCAACATCGACCAGGAGCGCATTCCCGAGATCGAAAAGATCTTCAAGCTCGACACGAGCATCATGAAGTACATGTTCGTTCGCATGGAAGCATAGCCCCTCCGGGGGCAGGGGGCGGACCATGAGCGACGTCAATCACGTAGTCCTGATAGGCCGGCTGACGCGCGACGCCGAACTGAAGTACAGCTCAGGCGGAGCCGCCATCTGCCGCTTCTCGCTTGCCATCAACCGCCGCAAAAAGCAAGGCGACGATTGGGTGGATGAGGCCAACTTCTTCGACATCGTCCTGTTCGGCAAGAGCGGAGAGAGCATCAATCAGTACCTCGTGAAGGGCAAGCAAGTGGCGGTGGAGGGCGAGCTCCACCAGAACCGCTGGGAACAGGACGGTCAGAGCCGCAGCAAGGTTGAGATCTACGCCAGCAACGTCCAGCTCCTGGGCGGAGGCTCGGGCGCGGGCGGTTTTTCCGACCGCGGCGGGTCCATGCGCCAGCAGCGCACGGAAGGCGAGCAGCATGGGGAGCCGGGCTCGGCCGCCCAACCCGCTGACGATTTCAACGACGACATACCATTCTGAGATAGAGGTGATATATGGCTGACGACAGGATGCGAGACGCAGAGCCGGGCAGGCCCAGGGAGGCCGGTCCGGATTCTGGAGATAGGCGCGAGGGCGAGGAGCGCTCGGGCGGTCGGGGCAGGAGCAAGCCTTTCTTCAAGAAGAAGGTATGCAAGTTCTGCACCCAGAAGCTGAAGATAGACTACAAGGACGCCGACACGCTCAGGCGCTTCACCACCGAACGCGGCAAGATCCTGCCGCGGCGGATCACCGGCAGCTGCGCCAAGCACCAGCGCGAGCTGGCGGCGGCTATCAAGATGGCCCGCGTCATCGCGTTGCTGCCCTACGTGGTGAACTGAGACGCGCCGAGACAGGCTATCTACGGAAAAGGAGCCCATGCCATGAAGATCATATTGAGCCAAGACGTCCCGAACCTCGGAGAGATGGGGGACGTCAAGGTGGTAGCGGACGGCTATGCCCGCAATTTCCTCCTGCCGCGCGGATTCGCCCTTCCGCACACTCCTCGAACGGTTGCGGCCTTCGCCAAGCGCCAGGCCGAGATCGAGGCCCACAAAGAAGAAAAGCGCCGCGCCTCGGCTTCGCTCAAGGAGCGCATAGAGGCCGAAGAGTTCAGCCTGACCATGCTCGCCAGCGCCAATGGCAAGCTCTTCGGCGCCGTCACCAGCCAGACCGTGGCAGACGAGTTGCTGAAGAAGGGCATCGAGGTCGACCGCAAGCACATCGAGATCCCTGACAAGACAATCAAATCGGCCGGCAACTACAAGATCACTATCCGCCTCTA
Organism: uncultured Spirochaetales bacterium; assembly: GCA_964470375.1. Lineage (GTDB taxonomy): Bacteria > Spirochaetota > Spirochaetia > Treponematales > JBGSOB01 > CAYNQK01. Next base: position 68,227 of record CAYYCP010000002.1, on the reverse strand, counting down.
CGAGAAGGAAGAGGCCGTCATGCGCCTGTCCATCATCGGGCAGGAGCCTAAAAAGTCGGAGCCGGCCCCCGAGCGCCCGCGTCGCCATAGGCGCGAGGAGCGTCACGAGGAGAAGCCGATCGAGGAATCTGAGGCCGGTGCTTCCGAGCTCACGGAAGCCGGGGCGATGGCCGCCGAGGGGGAGGCCGATCAGGGGTCGCCGGAGACGGGCGAGGCCTGATCGGCCGTGGCGCGGCCCCAGGATCTCAAGGATAGGGTACCGCCCCACAACCAGGACGCCGAACGGGCCACCCTCGGCGCCCTCCTCCTGGATCCCGACGCCATTTCGGCGGTGATCCGGTACGTCCAGCCCGACGATTTCTACGAGAATGCCAATGGCGTTATTTTCCGAGCCATCATCAGCCTCTACGCCAAGGGCAAAAAAGCCGATCTGATCACCCTGACCGATGAGCTCAAGCTGGCTATGGACCTGGACGCCGCGGGCGGCCCGGGTTACATAGCCAACCTTACGTCCCTGGTGCCTTCCAGCGCCAATGTCGAATACTACGCCAAGATAGTCCAGGAGCAGGCCGTACGGCGGCGCCTGCTCAAGATAGCCGCGGAGATCCACGTCCAGGCCCATGACGAGTCCATGGAAGCCCGCCTGGTCGTGGAGGAGGCGCAGAAAAAGATCTTCGACGCCCTGCGCAATCAGCAGAACGTCATGTACAAGAGCGTACAGGAGATCCTGCCCAGGACCATCGAAGCTATCGAAAAGCTGTGCCAGTCCAAAAACGAGTACACCGGCATACCCTCGGGCTTCCGGGCCCTGGACGCCATGACTTCCGGCTTCCAGAATTCGGAATTCATCGTCATCGGCGCCCGCCCCTCGGTAGGCAAGACGGCCATGGCCCTGACCATGGCCCAGCACATATCCATAGACCGAGGCATACCAGTGGGCTTCTTCACCCTGGAGATGTCCGACATGGCCCTGATGCAGCGCCTCATCTCCTCCGAGACGCGCATACCATCGGAGAAGCTCAGGACAGGCCTGCTCAAGTCCTCCGAGCTGGACCGAATCGTGGACGCGGCCGGCAAGATCTACGAGGCCCCCCTTTACATCGTAGACATGCCCAACATGAAACTTCTCGATCTGCGTAGCCTGGCCCGACGCCTCAAAGCGGATAAGGGCGTTAAGATCATCTTCATCGACTACCTGACCTTAGTGACCTCGGAGAACACCGACTTGCCGCGCCACGAACAGATCGCGGAAATTTCGCGATCTCTCAAGGCCTTGGCCCGAGAGCTGGAAATCCCGGTCGTGGCCCTTTCTCAGCTCAAGCGCGAGACCGAGGGCAAGAAACCTACCCTGGCCGATATCCGTGAGTCCGGCTCCGTGGAGCAGGACGCCGACTTGGTCATGTTCCTACACCGTGAACGCGAGAGCGACCGGCGCATGGACGAGAAATCCACCGAGAAGTATCCGCCCATCCCCACCGAGCTCATCATCGCCAAGCAGCGCAACGGTCCCATCGGCACGGTGGATGTCATGTTCATCCCGGCCTACACCCGCTTTGAGAACCTGGACAAATCCCAGGACAGGCCCTAGAATTCACTTGGGAGGACAGCATGGCCCACGAGGATTTCCGGCGCCGCTACGACTTCTCCATCTTGGCCAATGAAGGCGAGCGGATGGTCATCCAGGAGTTGGGTGCGCGCATAGACTCAGGCGAGTATCCCGGCATCTGCACCTGCCAGGACTGCGTCCTTGACATGGCCGCTTACGCACTCAACAAGCTCAAGCCCCTCTACCGCGTGTCCCTGCTCGGCTCCCTCTACACCCAGTCCATGGACGGGGGCGACTACGGGCGCCAAGTGGCCGAGGCCGTTGAGGAGGCCATCGCCCGCATCTCCCAGAATCCCTCCCACGATTGAATCCCTCTCATATGTTCAGGGCCCCTGCGGTTCCCCTCGGGGAGCCCCGTCCAGACGGATGAGCCCCTCTCCCGGGAGGAAGGCGTAGCGCCCCAGGATCGAACCGTTCACATCGTCAAAGAGCTCGAAGCTGTCATCCCGCTCGATCGCCATGAGGATGCCCTCTGAAGCCCTCAGCCTACGCGGATAAGACCTGCAGAAACCCAGAACCTCGGCCTGTGCATCCCCGCCAACCCTCATAATGAATCGATCTCCGAATGTGTAGGCCGCCCCCCCGTCGGACAGGGTGACTAGGTCAGCTTCGAAGCGCTCGCCAGGCGCCTTGGCTTCCAGGATGGCTCTGAAGGGCTCCATAGTCAGTGACCAAAGCGCGGTATTTGTCGCGCCCCCCTCCTCAATGATGCCCAGGCCCCAGGCCATGCCGGATCGGGCGTCGGGGAAAAGCTTGAAAACCGAGAGTGCCTCATGCCTGAGGGGAACGAGTTCGCCCGTAGAGGATTTGGACAGGAGAAGGACGGCCGGAAGGCCTCCGCCTAGATTCTTAGCGAAGAGGATTCTGTCCTTGTCCGTCCATAGGCCGCAATGCAGGCCGGGTATGGGCTGCCAGGAGCGCAGGATTCCCGCAGGGCTCAGGATGGCAGCGCTTCGGTTCTCGTAAACGGCGATGGCGCCGGGAAGGGCGGCGGTGATGGATCGCAGGCGCGAAGGCGAGTCGGCGACTTCCCTCTCCGTCCCCCCGCGGACGTCAATGGCTATGATCCGGCTGCCCTCTGCGGCGTCCAGGGCTGCCCAGGCCATGCCGCCCGAGGCGGCCAGGGCGACTTCCTCTATGCCTGCCATACCCTCCCCGCCGATGAGTGGACGGAAGGAGAGGGCTTCATCCAGTTGACTGTCGTTTCCTTTTTGCTGGCTGCCTGTTGGCAGTGCATCGAGGGTCTCCTCGTCGTGAACCCCCTCCCCAAGCCCCAAGCTCCCGGGATGCGGAAGGCTCAAGGCGAAGAAACCCGCAGCAGTGGCGAGGAGGAAGGCCGACCGCCCCTCCTGGATGCCATTCAGGGCGCAGGCGTCGAAGAGGGGGACAAAGGCTTCGGCCTGGATGGGCGTGAGTCCATCGGGGTTATCTGGTTTGAGGGCCCAGACCTGACCCTCTTCGGAAGCGATGAGGGCGCTCCCGCTTCCCACTGCCAGCCGGGCCACGGGGGGAAGCTGGTAGGGCAGGGTCTGTGAGGGACCATCGGTGGGCAGGAGGAAAAGGCCTCCCGTCGTGGTGGAAACGAGGATGGGTGCGTCCCCTTCTCCCAGCTCGAAGGCCAGGCAACCCTTGATGCCGTAATTCCGGCGCGTTCTGCCGCTCTGGGCGTCTATGGAAAGGAGTTCGCCGGAGGCGCTGATAGCGTAGATGCTCTTTTTGTCCCGGCTGAGTCTTAGGTTGGAGAGGCCCTGGAGACTGCGCACCTCAAGCATGACCTTGCCGGAGGGGATGCCGACATAGACAAGGCGCCCGTTGTTGGCGTAGAGGAGCATGCTGGTTTCCGAGGAGCCTAGGGTGATAAAGGAACTGGGGCCGGCTTGGTAGGGCAGGGAGATGGGGGAGCCGTCAGCGCCATCCAAGAGGGCATACCCTGTCGCGTCCTTCAAAGCCAGGCCAATGAGGCCGCCCTTGGGTGAGATAGCCAGGGCGGCCGGGCTCTCACTGAGGGGTATGGCCTCGAAGCGCTCCTCCAGGAGTCCGTCGGCGTAACGATAGCATTTGAGAACAGGCCCCTGGTAGGCGGAGGAGTCGACAAGCACGAAGTCCGAGCTGCCTTCACGGGCGGCTATGAGTCGCAGGCTGCCCTGGGCCACCTGGAAACGCCTGACGAGGCTCCGCGTGTCTGGGTCGTAGAGACTTATGAAGCCCCCGGCTTCGCCTATGAGAAAGAGCCCGCTCTCATCCAGATAGGCCAAGCTGAGGGCTCGGCCCGAGAAGCCGCTCTGCCCCTGACCATGCAAGAGGGAGGCGCATGCCATGAGGCAGAGGCCGATGAGGAGGGCACGCCCCCTGCACACCTCAGTCCTCCATGTCCAGCTTGCGCACGGAGACGTATGGCGGGCTCAGGATTGCGGAGAAGGGCGGGCGACCTGAGCGGGCGGGCAGGTCGCGTTGGACACTCTCGTACATGGACCTGTCCGCCTTGATGACAGCCACCTGTCCCTCAGCCACTCCGAGGATGTGGAAGACCAGCGAGTCCCCCTCCAACCCGTGGAAGTATACCTGTATATCAGCGTGGGGATTCTGCTCCTCGGCCTTGCTGAGGTAGACGTACTTCATCACCTCGACGGCCCTATGGTCCAGGCCGGCCATGACGACACGGACGCGGTCCAGGAGCTCGGGGAAGCCGATCACGCACTCCCGCCCGGCCGGGATGGACAGTTTGCCCGCATAGAAGGCGGCCCGATCTTCTTCCGGGAGAAATTCCAGATCCAGCTTGCGCGAGGGTGCCGTGACCCGCATGCGGAATTCCGGTTTAAGCAGCTTGCCGCAGGCGGGGCATGTGAAATTGAGGAAGCTGCCGTCCAGAATGGAGGCGGCCGCCTCCGGCGAGGCGTCCAGGTCCATGCTCTCCGGAACCTCGGCGTCGAAGACGTTCTCGCAGATGCAGCTGACGCTCTTCATATGCCCCCCTTTGAAATCATCAACTGAAGAAGATGATATCATTGATGAGGGAAAAGAGGAAGATCGCGGCCACGATGAAGAAGCCTGCCATAGTCAAGCGGTAGATGGTCTTGGGTTTGAGGGGCTTCCGCCGTATTGTCTCCACCAAGAATATCAGGATCAGCCCGCCGTCCAGGAGGGGAATGGGCAGGAGATTTGTAACGAGGAGAGACAGACTGATGATGGACAGGGTGCTCAGGAGGGAGGCCAGGCCGCTCCGGACGCCCTCGGCGAAACCCGCCTGGGTGGCGTCTCCCACGATATACGCGATGCGTATAGTGCCTGCCATACTCCGGCGGGGATCCGAACGGAAGAGGAGGCCCAGACTGCGGACGATGCCAGCCAGCTCCTGGACGGATTCGGCTAGCCCCTTGGACAGGCCGCCCAGGAGACCCAGGCGCGGAGACCGCCATTCCTCGTAGACGAAGTCCATGCCTAGGTCTATGGATCCATCCTGGCCGTACTCCGGATAGATCACCGCCTCGGCCGCTTGACCGCCGCGCTGGTAGCTCACCAGGGCGGACAGAGGCCGGCCGCTCAGGGCCGGGGCGATGTCGGCGCTGGAATTCACCGCCTTGCCGTCAACGGCCGTTATCAGATCGCCCGGCATCAAGCCGGCCCGCGCGGCCGGCCCGCCCTTGGCCACCGGCCCGAGCTTCGGCTCGACCCAGAAATAGATACCCATGCGTCCCGTCCCGGATGATGGATCGAGGGCGGGTGTCACATCGATATCCAGGGATTCCTGGCCTCGTTGGACCTTAAGGGACAGGCTTTTGCCGGCGCTGGCCTCCACTATCTCGCGGATCTGGAAGGAAAAATCGGTTGCCTTTCCGTTTATCTCCACTATGCGGTCGCCGCTGAGAAGGCCGGCCAGCTGGGCGGGAGATCCACCGGCCACCGGATCGATGTCCCCGGCCAGGATGATGCGATTCCCGGGACTTTTGATGCTGAAGCCTACCGTCCACAGGACTGACAGGGCGACCACTGAAAAGAGAAAATTGAAGAAGGGTCCCATGAAGCTGACGAATATCCGTTTCAGGGGATGGGCCCCGTAGAAGGATCCGGGCGGATGGACAGCCTCAGCGTCACCCTTGCCAAGGGCCTTCAGGAAGCTGTCTTCTCCGCTCATCTTGCAGTAGCCCCCGATGGGGAGGAGGGACACACAGTAATCCGTGCCGCGGAAGCTGAAGCCGATGAGGCGCTTCCCGATACCGATGGAGAAGCGCAACACCTTGATCCCGACAATCTTGGCGGCTATGAAGTGCCCAAGCTCATGGGCGAAGACCACCAGGGAGAGAAAGAAAAGCCCCAAGACGAATTTCACGCGCCAGCCTCTTTCCGCCAGGCGGCCAGGGCCGCCGCCCTGGCCGCTCCGTCGATTTCATGGACCCCGCCGATATTGGCGGGCGCCGCGCCGAAGTCTCCGGCGAGGGCCGCTTCCACGATGTGAGCCATCCCAAGATACCCAATGCGCCCCGCAAGGAAAAGCTCGCCGGCTACCTCATTGGCGGCGTTGAAGGCGACTGGGTAGCCGCCGCCCAGGCGGGCCGCCTCCAGGGCCAGGTTGAAGAGGGGATAGCGCCCCGGGTCGACCTCACGGAAGCTGAGGCTCCCGCCGGCTAGGTCCAGGCGCCCGAAGGCGCAATCCGACCGCTCGGGCCAGAGTAAGGCGGTCTGGATGGGGAGGCGCATGTCCGGTTTTGATATCTGGGCGTACAGGCCCCCGTCACCGAGGCGGACGAGTGCATGGACCCGGCTCTCCGGGTGGATGAGGACCCTGATCCGCTCCAAGGGCAGGCCGAAAAGCTCCATGGCTTCCATGACCTCTAGGCCCTTATTGGCCATAGTGGCCGAATCCAGGGTCACCTTGGTCCCCATAGACCAGGTGGGGTGGGCAAGGGCCTGAGTCGCGTCCACGGTGGCCAGCGCGTCGAGGGGTAGGTCCCGGAATGGGCCGCCCGAGGCAGTCAGTACAGCCTCGGCGATACCCTGATCGCCCAAGGCGTGGATGAGGCAGAAGAGGGCCGAGTGCTCGGAGTCCACAGGCAAGAGACATCCGCCCTTTCTTGCCAATGCCTCCCGGATGAAGCTCCCGGCGCAGACCATAGATTCTTTATTAGCCAGGGCCAGGTCCATGCCGGCTTCCGCGGCCGCCAGGGATGCGTCCATGCCGGCCGCACCCGGGATGGCGTTGAGGACTATGTCGGCCTCTACAGCCCGTATCATCTCCAGGATACCCTCTCGGCCTCGGTATTCTGGATGGTGCCCGGGGCCGGGAGTCCCGGAGAGACAGGTAGCCTCTATTGAGAATTCGGAACACAGGCTCTTGAGGAGCCCTTCGTTGCGGTGGGCGCTGGCTGCGACGAGCTCCAGCCGCCCGGGATGGGCCCGGATGACATCGAGCGTGGAAGAACCGATGGAGCCCGAAGATCCGAGTAGAATGATCCGCTTCCGCCTCATGCCTTTGCGAGGGCCTCCAGGGTCAGGGCGCAGGCCAGGAATACCGGGGCGGCGAAGAGGATGGAGTCGATGGAATCCAGGACACCGCCGCGCCCGATGATGATGCTCCCCGAGTCCTTGAGGCCGGAGGCCCGCTTCAGCCCGGATTCGGCCAGGTCGCCCAGGATGGCGGCGACGCCCACGACCAATCCGGACAGGCCCCAGGCCAGTGCCCCGCCTCCCACTCTATCCGGGAAGAGGAGTCCACCGAGGACGCCGATGATAAGGGAGGCCAGGATGCCGCCGATAAAGCCGGCCACGGACTTGTTGGGGCTAGCAGGCACGATGTTTCGGCGCCTTCCCAGGAGCATGCCGAATGCCCATGCCAGTGAATCATTCCCGAAGACCATGGCGAAGAAGAGGAGATAATAGGCCTGTCCCCCCTCCAGGGCCCCAATGCGCACTAGGAATGTGCTCAGGGCGCCTGGATAGATGATGGGGAAGAGCCAGGGCAGGGCTCGATCTAAAATGGCGTCCAGCTCGGATGCCCTGCTGAAGGCCAAGCGCGCCAGGATGACCATGCACAGGGCAGCCGAGGCGCACAATCCACCCGAAAAACCCTCCGGGTTCGCCAGGATGTATCCGGGGGCCATGAGGAATTCCATAGCTGGGACAAGGAAGCCCGAGATGAAGCCCATGGTCCGCGAGGAAGTGCTGCGGCCCCGCCTGAAGAATCCGGCCGCTTCCATGCCCCCCAGGCCTGAGAAGATGCATATCACCGAGACGATTCCGAGGTTACGGGCCTGGGGAAGGAAGATGATGATCCCCGCTACCGCCGGCAACCCCAAAAAGAATATGAGCAGGCGTTCGACGTACTTTTTCATCGCTTCCCCCCATAGAGCCGATGCCTGCGGCTGTACTCAAAGAGGGCCGCCGCAAGATCCTCCTCCGTCCAATCCGGCCAGAGCTTGTCGCTGAAATAGAGCTCGGCATAGGCTCCCTGCCAGGTGAGGAAGTTGCTGATGCGCTTCTCCCCTGAAGTCCTGATGATCAGGTCCGGGGGCGACATGCCCGGGCAGTCCAGATGGGCGTCTATCTCGGCCTCGCTGAGCGGCTGGTTCCGCAAGTCGCCCGAGCGTACGGCCAAGGCGCGGTTGACCGCCCTGAGGGTCTCGGACCTGCCGCCGTAGTTAATTGCCAGGTTGAGGGTAATGCCCTGATTCATGGCCGTATCACGCACCACCCGCTCGATCTCGCTGCGCACGCCCTGGCTCAGGCCCTCGGGATCGCCGGAGTGCAGGACCCGCACGCCCAGCTCCCGATAGAAGTCGAATTCACGGCCCAGGTGGTTTTGGATGAGCAGCATCAGGAAAGCCACTTCGTCCGCGGCGCGGTTCCAGTTCTCTGTGGAGAAGACGAACAGGGACAGCTCAGACAATCCCTGGTGCTTGGCCGCCCGGACGATAAGCTTGGCCGTCTCAAGCCCGCGACGGTGCCCCTCCGTACGCGGCAGACCGCGCCGGGAGGCCCAGCGACCGTTGCCGTCCATGATGATGGCCACGTGTCGAGGCAGCCCGCCCGATTCTCGCCTCTCCATGGCTAGACCTCGAGTATTTCCTTTTCCTTCTCCTCGAATACCTTGTTGACCTGGGCGATCAGGGCGTCGGTGGCCTTCTGCAGCTCTTGTTCGGCCTTGCTGGCCTCGTCTTCGGTCATGTGCCCGTCCTTGTGGGCTTTCTTGATCTCCTCATTTCCCTCGCGGCGGATGTTGCGGATAGCCACGCGGGCCTGCTCAGCCGCGGCCCGGGCGCCCTTGACCAGTTCCTTGCGGCGCTCCTCGGTGAGGGGCGGAATGGCTATCCGGATGACCTTGCCGTCATTGGAGGGGTTGATGCCCAGGTCCGATGTTCGCAGGGCCTTCTCGATCTCCTGTATGAGGGATCGATCCCAGGGCTGGATGACGATCAGGCGGGCTTCGGGGATGGACACGGTGGCCACTTGGTTTATAGGGGTCTTCTGCCCGTATGAATCCACCCTGATTTTGTCGAGTAGGGCGGGCGAGGCCCGTCCCGTGCGGATGGCGTTATAGCCTTCCCTGAGGGCGGCCAGGGTCTTGCCCATCTTCTCTTCGCAAGACGAAATGATACTCATCTCAGCCTCCATGCGGGAAAACGTGCGGCGCCCGCCTGGCGGGCGCCGCACTGATCACTGCCCCACCTTGTAGTAGCGGAAATCGACGACCTTGATCTCGGATCCGGCTTCCTTACCTACCTTGGCGGCTATGGCCGACACTGAAACCTTCTCGTCACGGATGAAGGGCTGATCCAGAAGGCACATCTCGGCCATCAGCTTCTTGACCTTGCCCTTTACGATCCCATCCAGGACTTGGGCCGGCTTCCCCTTGAGTTTCTCGTCCTGCGACATCTGCTTGAGGAAGATTTCCTCCTGCTCCTTGAGCCACTCGGCGGGAACCTTGTCCTGGCTCAGGAAGGCAGGACTGAAGGCGGCAACGTGCAGGGCAAGATCATGGACGAAGGCCTTGACGGCATCCTTCCCGAGGGCGGCCGGGTCGGAGGCGGACAGGCGCACCAGGACGCACAACTTGTCTCCGTGCACATATTCATGCAAGACATCGCCGGGTGCGGCCTTGACGAGCTCAAAGCGCCTCAAGGACATATTCTCCTTGATCTTGGAGGCCGCCTCGGTCACCATGGCCTGGAGACCCTCGTCAATGGACGTCGGCTGCCGCTCCAGGATAACGTCCAGAAGGCGCGCGCCCAGCTCGTTGAAATCGGCGTTTCGGGCCACAAAATCCGTCTCGCATGACAGCTCAAGCAGGACCGCCTGGCCGCCGCTCACCTTGATGAATACCTTGCCCTCGTTGGTGGCCCGCCCGACGCGCTTTTCCACCGCCGCCAAGCCCATTTCCTTGAGGATCTTCTCAGCCTTGGCGAAATCTCCCTGGGCCTGCTCCAGGGCCTTCTTGCAATCCATCATTCCTGCGCCGGTCTTCTCGCGCAGGGCCTTGACGTCGCTCGCTTTTATCTCAGCCATTTTCCGCTCCTCCTTGTCACTTGTCCCCGTAGATGCGCTCTTCGTCGACCATCGGGATATCGGGCTCGGGAGCGGTCTCTTCTTCCTTGCTCTTCTCCTCGGGGGTGTAAGTGGAGAAGTCCACATCCAGCTCCTGCTCATCTTCCTTGGGCTGGGCGATCTCGGGCTGGATCTCCGCGCCGGTCTCGTCCTCGTTCAGGCCCTCGATGATCTTGAGGCCGGCCTCGTTGTCAGCGTCAATCACCGCGTTGGCGATGATCTGGGTAAAGAGGGTGATGGAGCGGATAGCGTCGTCATTGCCCGGGATGGGGTAGGTGATGCCGTCCGGGTTGCAGTTTGTGTCCACCACAGCCACTATGGGAATGCCTAGGCGCGATGCTTCGGCCACGGCGATGGCCTCCTTGCGCGTGTCGATGACGAAGACCACGCCCGGGAGTTCCTTCATCTCCTTGATCCCGCCCAGGTTCTTCTCCAGCTTGGACTTCTCCTTCTGAAGCTGGGCGATCTCCTTCTTGGTCAGGTTCTCGAAGGTGCCGTCCACCTCCATCTTCTCGATTTTCTTGAGCCTGAGGATGGACTTCTTGATGGTGGAGAAATTGGTGAGCATGCCGCCCAGCCAGCGGTTGTTCACGTAGAACATGCCGCAGCGCTCGGCTTCCTTCTGCACGGCCTGCTGGGCCTGTTTCTTGGTGCCCACGAACAGGACCGTCTTTCCGGAGGACACGGCCTTGCGGATGGCCTCGTAGGCCTCCTTGATGGCCTGGATGGTTTTCTGGAGATCGATGATATGGATACCGTTGCGTTCCGCGAAAATGAAGCGCTTCATCCGCGGATCCCACCGCTTGACCTGGTGTCCGAAATGGACCCCGGACTCAAGCAGGCTCTTCATGGTCACTACAGCCATGAATTTCCTCCCCGTTCGCCGGCCCGGACGGGCCGCGAAACCCTTCGCTATTTCTCGCCCTTGAGGCCTATAGGCCCTTCAGGGCGGAAGATGGTCGGGAGAATCCCGACCGCCGGCTAGAATGGATAGCCAGCGTTTTTGAGCATGGCATAAAGGCCGGAAATAGGCAAGCCCATGACGGAATGGTACTGTCCCTCGATACGGTCGATGAAGAAAGCCGCCCGGCCCTGAATCTTGTAGCCTCCGGCCGCTCCCTGCCATTCGCCCGAGTCCAGGTACCAGTCCAGCTCGGCCTGATCCAGGCGGCGAAAACGCACCCGGGTCTCGTCGTATGATGCGGTGATCGTCTTGGCCCGCCCGGAGTAGAGCGCGATACCGGTGAATACGGAATGTTCCGTGCCCGCCAGTGCGGACAGGATATCGCGGGCCTCTTCCCGGGACCCGGGCTTGCCTATGGGCAGGCCCCCATTGAAGATGAGGGTGTCAGCCCCAAGGACCCAGGGCAGAAAGCGGTCGTTGATGACCTCAAGGGTGTATTCCACCTTGCGCCGGGCTATCTCGCAGACGCCCTCGGCCGGGCCCTTGCCCTCAGGATAGGTCTCGTCCACGCGTGGGGCCATGACGGTGAAGGGAAATCCCAGTTGCTTAAGCAGCTCTTGTCGGCGGATGGAGGCTGAAGCCAGGATGATCGGTTCCATGGGGGCAACACTATGGCGACGCTCGCAGTGAGTGTCAAGCGAAGCCGGCCGGGCGCCTTGACCTGGGCCCTCGACGCGGGCTAGTATCGCGCCGAGCGATTAGCTCAGCTGGATAGAGCGTCGGCCTCCGGAGCCGAAGGTCGCGCGTTCGAATCGCGCATCGCTCATGTGAGCCGTCCCGGCCGCGCGCCGCGACGGCTTTTTGTTCCTCCGCCTCCGCATGGCACTCCGTCCCGTGGACTCCCTTCATCCCACTGAAATGAGAAAGGCCGCCCTACGAGGGGCGGCCTTCTGCCTTGAAGCGCTCCAAATCACTTGGACTTGGAGGCCGCTTGGGCGGAATACTTGCGCAATTTGGAGAGGATCTCCTTAGCCTTGGTCTTGACAGGGGTGATGTAGTTCCCGTCGGCGATGCGCATGACCATGCGTATAGCCCCCGGGTCGTTGATGCCGTTGTTCTTGTCGGCGATGCGCTCGATGGCCACCAGGGCCTCGAAGGCCAAGGTATTGTCGGGCTGAAGCACGTCGTAGCGGTTGACGACATAGGCGATGGTCTCCGACACCTGGTCGCCGGTATTGTCGCCGATGGTTCCTAAGGCCCTGATGGCCGAGGAGATGACCATGGGCTCATTCTCCGCGTAGACCACCTTGACCAGGGTTTGCTTTGCGTTTTCCGTGCCCAGGAGGCCCAGGTACTCGCAGGCCTTGGCCCGCACATCCGGGAAATTGTTCTTGACCCGGCCGACACCGCCCTCACGGATGACGATGGTGGTCCCGTCCAACGCCAGGTAATCAAGGGCCTTGTAGATATCCTCGCCCTTGCGGCCGCCGTCGATGGCTTCCTTGATATAGATGAGGGCGTCTTGTTTCATGTTCTTGGTGTCCGCCTGGGCGTGCTCCATGATGATCTTGCCCTCGTAGGTTTCGGTGAGGTAGGCCTCCTCGACCGTTTTTTCGCCCGAGGCCGCGCTTTTCTGTGCGGCGGCCGCAGCGAGGGCGAGCGTGATGATGAGCAGCAGCGCGAGGGTCCTTTTCATCGTTGTTACCTCCCGATCCCGATTTTCCAGCTGTCGCCGACTTTTTCCAGGTCCCAAAGGACGAGGCGTTCCATCTTCGCGTTCAAGGTGATTGCTTTCACGCGATTATGCCCTATGTAATCGATGTCGTCTACCCTATCGTTTTGGTGAGATGGATAGACCACGTAATTGAAGTAGTCCTCTAGGGACTTTAGCACGATTTTTTGCATCCTGAGGATGGTCTTCTGGGATAAGGCCGCCAGGACCTCCTTGGACGAATAGTATTCGATGAAATCTTCCGTGAGGTAGGCTTTCCAGGCCTGGAAATTCTTCTCCCGAGTGATCCGGTTGAGCTCGAGGATGAGGTCAGCCACGGAAATGAGGGTTTCCTGCTTCTCCTCCTGGCTGATCTTCCCAGGATCGAAGGGGAGATCGGGTGCCGGGGAGGAGGGGGGATTCGTGACTGCGGGACCGGCCGCGGGGAGAGCGGGAGAGGGGCTCGGTGGCTCAGGGCCTGTTCCGCCTACGCTACGGCAGGCGCCCATAAGTATGAGGAAACATAGGCTGGCCGGAAAGAGGACCGATGGCCTCATATATCTAGTGTATACTCGGACAAGCGGGAAGTCAAAGCGCCTCGGAAGACGTAAATTTTTTTATTGAATAAGTTTGAGGAATAGGCTAATATCCCCTCGACAAGGATGTAGACGGGTGGCAATAAAGGACATCGCATCCCTGCATACGGCTGAATATGACAGCACTCCCGCGGTCGTCGCCAGGGCCCCAGGTATAATCAAGCTTCTCGGGGAGCATACGGAACACGCAGATGGCCTCATCCTCGCGGTGAGCAGCTCTTTCTCGTCTTACGTAGCCGTTTCCGAACGAAAGGATAACGCTCTCCGTTATTACGCAGCAGATTTCAACGAACGCAAAAGAACGACACTGAGTAACCTGAAATATAAGCGTGAAGACCGATGGGCAAACCTCCTCAAGGCTCCCCTGGCCGTCCTGGGAGAGAGGGGCTACCCCCTGAGCGGCCTCTCATTCACGGTTACGGGCGACGTGCCCCAGGGCCTCGGTTTCGGCTCCTCAACCTCCATCGTCACAGCCACCGTACTGGCCCTGAAGGCCCTGCGCGGCTTCAAGATGACTGAGGAGGACATCAGGTCGGCGATCCTGGCCGCGGAGACGGAATTCCTGGGAGGCCCCGGCGGGCGGGTGGAGGCCGCTACCTCCTTGGGTATAAAAAAGGATCAAGCCCTACTCTACGACCTCAAACGTGACTCGGGCAGCCTGGTGCCCTTCCCCCTCCGCTCCCTCTCGGCCGTCATCACGGACTCCCGGGTGCCGCGCTTCCAGGCCGACACAGAGCTCAAGCAACGCCAGGCGGATTGCCGCCGCTGCCTCCAGGCCATGGTCAGCCCCAAGCGCCCCATCAAGAGTCTGCGGGACGCCAGCTTCGACGACCTCTCAGACTCCGTCGGCTCAATCCCGGAATCGGCCCGGCGGCGCTGTGCCTTCGTCATGGAGGAGTTCGTCAGGGTCCAGGAGGCCGCTGAATGCCTCAAGCAGGGCGACCTGCGCGGCCTGGGCAAGCTGATCGCCCGCTCCCACGACGGTCTGCGTGACATGTACGAGATCTCCTGCCCCGAGATCGACTGGCTGGTCAAACGAGCCATGGAGGTTCCGGGCTGCGTGGGCTCCCGCATGATCGGCTCTGGTTTCGGGGGCTGCACAGTATCCCTCATGAAAACCCAGGCCATCCCCGAGTACCAGTCCCGCATAGAGGAGTACGAACGCATCTTCGGCTTCAAGCCCAGCGTCCGCGTCTCCGCCCTGGGGGAGCGCGCCGGCGTCCTTCGTTGAACAAGACCGCCGTTCATGGTATCATTCCACGCATGCGGCTCCTCCTGACGAACGACGACGGCTACGATTGCGAGGGCCTGAAAGCCCTGGCCTCGCGGCTGGGTGGGAGCCACGAGACCTGGATCGTAGCCCCGGATTCGGAGCGCTCGGGGGCCAGCAATGCCATCACCCTCAAGGGCCCATCCAAGGTGCGCCAGGTGGGCGAGCGGGCCTTCACCTGCTCAGGCATGCCGGCGGATTGCGCCATCCTGGGCCTCATCCACCTCATGGATTCCCCTCCGGACGCCCTCATCTCGGGGATCAACCGCGGTCCCAACCTGGGCACAGATCTCATCTACTCCGGCACGGCCGGTGCCGCCCGCCAGGCGGCCATCATGGGCCTGCCCGGCTTGGCCGTTTCCCTGGCCACCCACCAGGCCCCCTTCCGCTTCGGGCCGGCCGCCGATTTCGTGACCCAGCGCCTGGAGGAGCTCCTGGGCCTATGGAAGCCGGGCGTCTTCATCAACCTTAACCTTCCCAACGCGGATACTCCCCCATCCCGGATTATCCGCACAAGCACCTCACGGCGGGAGTACAAGGATAAGGTGCGCGAATTCACGGCCTCAGACGGAACGCGGTACTGCTTCCTCGGTGAAGGCTGCGTGGAGACCGTGGCCGAAGAGGGCAGCGACGCCTGGGCCGTGGAGCAGGGCCTGGCATCGGTCACGGTCGTACACGCCGAACCGTGGACGGAGGCCCAGCCGGCATGAGCGCCAGTCTTAGGCGGGCCATGGCGGCCCTTTCAAAGCGCGACGCCGCAACCGCCCTGGAGTGCCTCGAGTCGAACGAGCCTCTACCCGGCGAAGAAGACGACTTCGCTTACTATCGAGGCCTAGCCCTGATGATGGCCGAACGCTTCGATGAGGCGGTGCCCTTCCTGGAACAGGCCGTCTCAGGCTTCGGCCGCAGCGCGCGGGCCCGCCAGTGCCGATTTCTCCTGGCCTATTCGGCCCTCAAGCGCGAGAACCCGCGCATGGCTGAGTACGAACTCGGGCGCTGCCTCGACGAATTCGGCCCGAGCGCCCTGGCCCTGTCCCTCCTCGGCTACGCGGCCCTCCTGCGCGGGGACGTGGACGAGGCCCGCCGCTCCTACGCCAAGGCCATCGAATTGGAACCCACCTGCGCCACCGCCTTGAACGCCCTTGGCTACATCCTAGCCCGTATGGGCACCGATCCCGGCCAGGCCCTTGCCCTCTGTCGCCAAGCCCTCAAAATCTCCCCTGACAATCCCGCCTACCAGGATTCCCTGGGCTGGACCCTTGTGAGCATGGGCTACGCGGACAGGGGCCGCGTCCTGATCGAGCGGGCCCTGAAATCGGCCCCGGATCAGGAGGAGATCAAGCGCCACTATTCGGCGCTCGGGGAGGAACACTCATGAGGAGCCCGCGCTGGATGATCCTCCTGTGCCTGGCCGCCCTGATCCCGGCCAGCCTTCGTCTAGGGGCCCAAATGCTCGTTTGGGCCAGCCCATCTGCAGCCGCCGAAGAGGAATTCCGTTTCGGCCTCCAAGCCTTTCACAGGGGCTTCTTCAACGAGGCCATCCTGTCCCTGGAGAAGTCCCTGGCCCAATCCCCCGCCGAGCCCCTGACATCCTTCTGGCTCGCCCGCACCTATGCCCGCTCGGGTTTCGAGGCCACCGCCGCCGGCCAACTGGAGGGCATCGCCGCAGCGGGCTTGGCCAATCCCTTCTGTCTCTCCCTCCTCGAGCGCCTGAGGGCCCGCATTGATTACGCTCCGGCAGCGGATTACTCCGCGCGCCTTGTGGAGACCGGGGCGATACCCAACAAGGCCGGCCGAGAAACGACCTACCTGCGCCCCAGCTGGCTCAGCCCGGCCGGGGACGGTTCCTATTGGCTGTGCTCATTCGGATCGGACGCCATCCTTCGCATGGATCTCAACGGAGTCATCCGCGAAAAGTACAAGGGCCCCCTGGGCGGCTTGGACCGCCCCTTCTGCGCCATTCCCGACGGTTCCGGAGGCCTCATCGTCAGCGAATTCGGGGGCGACCGCATCAGTTACCTAGACTCGGCTGGCCGACTCAAATCCCGCATCGGGAGCAAGGGCCGCGGCGACGGACAGTTCGTAGGCCCCCAGTACCTCTGCAGGGATGAGGCTGGTTACCTTTACGTCTCGGACCTGGGCAATCGGCGCGTCTCCAAGTTCGACCCGGGCGGAGCCTTCGTTCTCTCCTTCGGACAGAAAACAGGCGGTTTCGAAGGCTTCCTAAGCCCGGCCGGCCTGGCCTTCGCCGCCGGCCGCCTCTTCGTTGCCGATTCCTCCCTGAAGCGTGTCTTCGCCTTTGACCGCGACGGTAATTTCCTAGGCCCCCTGGAAGGGCCGGAGCTCATAGGCCCCGAAGGTCTCTATGCCGAGGGCGAGCGCCTCCTTATCGTAGCTGATCGCAACCGCGTCATAGCCATGGATACCCTCTCAGGGGCCCAGGTCCAGCTCTACCAGGGCCAAGAGCGCTCGAATCGACTCATTTGCGCCATGCCTGACTCGAACGGCGGCCTTATAGCCTGCGACTTCGACGCTTCCAAGGTTCTCTATCTCTCCGAGCCGGGCTTGGTCTACTCCGGCTTCGACGTCAGTGTCATGCGAGTCAACGCCGACGCCTTCCCGTCGGTGGACGCGGAGATCCTCGTACGGGATGCCAAGGGCCGTCCGGTAAACGGCCTTGACGGCCGCAACTTCTACATCACCGAGCAGATCGCCTCCATCGAGGACAGGCTCGATAACGGGAAGCTGGCATCCTTCAAGGTGCAGCGCATCCAGCCCCCCCTGAAGGTGGAATTCCTCGGCTCCGGTGACGTAGCCGGCTTCGACTCCGTCCTGGCCTTCGACTCCTCGGAGTCCCTGAAGAATGCTGCCATCCTCTCGCGCGATATCCTGGCCTCTAACATTGAGGCTGTATTGACGGCAGGGCAGGGCAGGGGGGCCGTCTACGGGGCCAAGGCCCCTGTCTTCGATACCCCTGGCGCTTCGGCCCAGATCGTATCGCGCCTGGCCGGAGCCCCGTCCTTGGCCGAATGGAACCCGGAGTTGAGCCTGCGCATGGCCGCATCCAAGCTTACTTCGGCCCGCCCGAGGAGAGAAATCTTCCTTTATACAGCGGGTCAATCCGGCGAGACGTCCTTCAAGACGTATGGGCTTGCGGAGACTAGTGCCTTCCTGATCAACAACGCCATCCACCTCAACATTGTCCTCGTATCGCAAGGCACGCCGGACCCGTCGCTTCGCTACCTCTGCGAAAGTTCCGGTGGATCGATGCTGTCGCTGACCGATCCCTCCGGCCCCAAGAACATGATCGCGCGCATCGCCTCCAGGCCGACTGGTTTCTATTCCCTGCGCTTCACCAGTCAGGCCAGGTCCGACTTCGGCAAGGCCTATTTGCCCTTCGCCGTAGAAGCCTACCTCTTCAAGCGCTCGGGCAGAGACGAATCAGGCTACTTCGCCCCGCTGCGCTAAGCCTTGCGAGCCAAGCTCACAGGCGAGAGCCTCGCGCCAGCGAGCGAGCCTTGTCTTGACGAAGCTCAGCCCTTCCCGGTATATTCAGTTCCGTTCCTCGCCATCTTAGCTCAGTTGGCCAGAGCGCGTGATTTGTAATCTCGAGGTCCTCGGTTCGATTCCGAGAGATGGCTTGAGCGGTGGCGCGATACAAAGGGGAGATTCCCGAGTGGCCAAAGGGGGCAGACTGTAAATCTGTTGGCTTCGCCTTCGAAGGTTCGAATCCTTCTCTCCCCATAGCCTTTCCGAATCATCGGAAGGGCTTTTCCTTTTTCGGGGGCTCCTGGATGCCATCCGGACCAGAATTCCGTTTCGAGTGTACACGCTGCTCGGCATGCTGCCGCGGGGCGCCCGGCTATGTCTTTCTGACGGCCTCAGACCTGGATGCCCTGGCCGCCCATCTCGGCATGGGACGGCGAGCGTTCCTGGCCGAGCACTGCCGCCTGGTTGACATGGGTGGAACCATCCTCTACTCGCTGAGGGAGAAGGCGAATTTCGATTGTGCCTTCTGGGAGGATGGCTGCAAGGTCTACCTTGCCCGTCCTCTCCAGTGCCGGACCTATCCCTTCTGGGAGCGCATCGCCGGGGACGCCCGGACCTGGGCCGATGAGGCCCTTTCCTGCCCCGGGATAGGGCGCGGCCCCCTCCGTGATCCGGGCGAGGTGGAATCTATCATGCGACTCCGCTCGGCCGAGACGCTTATAGGGCCGGATTCGCCCTTACCCGGGACCTGAGCCCATTAACGCGCTGATCGCCCAATGATGGCAGCCGAGGTATGTATACGATGCTCACATATCGAAGGAAGTACTGTTTATTCCCTCACCGGACGGATACCCTAGGAGAGAAGGCATGCTCCGCATATCGCCTTTTCAAGGAAGGTATTAGTATACTATTGTGAACTCCCTCGCTCCAGGAGATACGCTTGAAGATAAGGTTCTGGGGTGTGCGCGGCTCGGTTCCGTCGCCCCTCTCATCCGTCCAGCTGCGAAGCAAGATTTCCTCAATCGTCGCGCGCCTGGGCCGAGATGACCTCATCGACGAGGATTCGCGCGAGCGATTCCTGTCCGCCCTGCCACAACAGCTCTTCTCGACCGTGGGCGGCAACACCGCCTGCGTGGAGCTGAGCGCTGATGGTTCCGAGGACATCGTGATCCTGGACGCAGGCACCGGCATCCGCGAACTGGGCCATGCCCTGGCGCGCCAAAAGCGCAGCGGCCTGACTATCCACGTCTTCTTCTCCCACTTCCACTGGGATCATATCCAAGGCTTGCCCTTCTTCGGGCCTCTTTTTGATCCGTCCAACACCGTGCATTTCTATTCCTTGGTTCCGGATTTCGAGGCAGTCCTCAAGGCCCAGATGCGGCCACCCTATTTCCCGGTGGAATTTGACGTCTTCCGTGCCAAAACCGCCTTCCATGTAATGGACGGGACGCCCCTCGGCCTGGACGGCCTGAGCCTGCGAACGCGCTCCATGAACCATCCCTCGGGCTGCGCTGCCTACCATTTCCAGGCCGATGGCAGGCGTTTCATCTACTCTACCGATACCGAGCTGGTCGAAGCCGATTTCCTTAAAACCCATGCCAACATGGACTTCTTCGGCGGGGCGGACGCCATGGTTATAGACGCCCAGTACACCCTGGGGGAGGCCATCGAGAAGTACAATTGGGGCCACAGCGCCTTCAGCGTCGCCATCGACTTCGCCTCCTCCTTCGGCATCGGCACCATCTTCCTCTTCCACCACGAGCCATCCTACGACGACCGCAAGTTGGGCAAGCTCCTCGATTCCGCCGAATGGTACGCGGCCCATCTTGAAGGCCCGCCCGTACGGGTGCTGATGGCCACGGAGGGCATGGAGGCGCAGATATGAGCTATTCGCCTTCCGATAGCCTGGTTCTGAACATCAGTGTTGACGAGGCTAAGGCCGCCTACCGTATCCTCTCGGGCCGTCCCTACCTGGACGATGGGGCGGAGGCCTCTCTCTTCGCCAAGCTGGAGGCGGCCCTCTTCGAGCGCCTCAGCATTGAAGAGATGGACGCCCTCAGGCGGGGTGGGCGATGAGGCAGGCCGTGAAACGCCGGACATCCCCGGTCCGCTCAGCCCTCATAGTCCTGGCCGCCCTCGCCTCGGCCGGCGTCCTGGCGGCGCTGGCCTTTATGAGTGTTGCGGCCTGGCTGGACAGGCCCCCAAGCGCCCGAACCGGCCAGGAACCCGTCCTCTTTGTCGTCCAGCCCGGGAGCACGGGCTCCCAAGTGGCCTATAACCTGAAGAAAGCCGGGCTGATCCGCTCGGCCTCCTCCTTCATTATCGGCCTCAGGCTTTCCGGCCGGGCTGGAAGCATCAAGGCCGGCACCTATGAGATCGGCCCCGGCATGGGGAGCCGTGACATCGCCGATATGATGGTAGAGGGTCGCCAGGCGGTACGGCGCCTGACCCTGCCCGAGGGCCTGACCCTCAAAGGGGTAGCCCGGGAGCTCGAGGGCAGCGGCATTTGCGAATCCGAGGATTTCCTGGCCGCTGCTAGAGACCGTGCTGTCCTGGATGAATACGGCATTGACTTCCAGGACGCCCAGGGCTACCTCTTCCCGGATACCTACGCCTTCCCCCTGGGGACCGACGCCACGACCATCCTGCGCGTTCTCCTGGATCGCTTCTTCTCGGAGATCAGGCGGAACTTCCCGGAGGCCGCCGACCTTCCGTCAGGGGAGCTCGGTCGGCGCATCATTCTGGCATCCATCATAGAGCGCGAGTACCGCCTTGCCGAGGAGGCTCCCCGCATGGCCAGCGTCTTCTACAACCGTCTCAAGATAGGCATGGCCTTACAGTCCTGCGCCACGGTGGTCTATATCATTACCGATATCCAGGGCCGCCCCCATCCCAGCGAGTTGAGCATCCGCGACCTGGAGATCCAGAATCCCTACAACACGTACCTCCATCCCGGCCTGCCCCCCGGCCCCATATCGAATCCCGGCCTTGTGGCCCTCAAGGCCGCCTTCGCCCCTGAGAAGACGGATTTCCTGTATTTCCGCCTCACCGACCCGGAAAGGGGATCGCACACATTCTCGCGCAGCCTAGAGGCCCACAACCAAGCCGGTTACGCAGTCAAAGGCGGGGTCAGCGGCAGATGAGGCGCATTTCCGAAGCCTGCGTCCAGGACATCCTGGCGCGCGCGGACATAGTCAGCGTGGTATCGGAGTATGTGCGCCTTGAGTACCGGGGCGGCCGCCACTGGGGCCTGTGCCCTTTCCACGCCGAGAAAACGCCTTCCTTCAGCGTCAATCCGGAGAAGAACTTTTTTTTCTGCTTCGGCTGCAAAAAGGGCGGGAGCCCGGTGACCTTCCTCATGGAGCTCGAGCGCATGAGCTATCCCGAAGCCCTCGAGCATATCGCCCATAAGGCCGGGATTGAGCTTGTCTACGAGCAGGGAGCCCAGGCCTCCCGGGCGGATTCTGAGAAGGCCGAGCTCCAGGAATTCATGAAGCGGGTGGCCGGCGCGTTCCACCACCTCCTCCTCAACAGCCCGGAAGCCGCTGCCGCCCGCGAGTACCTTGCCAGACGCGCCCTCAGCCCTGACACCATCGAGCGCTTCAACCTGGGTTGGAGCCCCCGGGATCCGGCCTGGATGTACGCCTTCTTGACCCGCAAGGGCTATTCTCCGGAATTCTTGGCCCGTACAGGGCTTTTCTCTAAGAAAAAGCCGGACCTTCCCTTTTTCCGCGGGCGTATCATGTTTCCCATTCAGGACCAGCGTGAGAACGTAGTCGGATTCGGGGGCCGTGTCATGGGACAGGAAGAACCTAAGTACCTCAATTCGGCGGAATCCGAACATTTTCAGAAGGGACGCCTCCTCTACGGGCTTTCCCTCGCCGCCAAGGCTGTCAAGGCCACTGGTTCGGCCCTCCTTTGCGAGGGCTACATGGATGTCATATCACTCCACCAGGCCGGCTTACAGGAAGCTGTAGCCCCCCTGGGCACAGGCTTCACCGAGCAGCAGGCCGTCCTCCTGCGCCGCCTAGCCCCGGTTGTCCGCCTCTGCTTTGACTCGGATCAAGCCGGCCGCCAAGCCACCGAGCGGGCCATCCTTGTATGCGAACGAGCAGGCCTGGAGTCCCTTGTGGTGACCGGCCTGGAGGCTAAGGACCCCTCCGAGATCCTGGAAAAGCGTGGGAGCGCGGTATTGAAAGAAATGACGGGAAAAGCTATAAACGCCGTTGAGTATCTGGTTCAGCGGGCCGCTGCAGCCGGCCAGGGCGGCGCGGCCGGGGTCCAGGGCGCTATACGGTCCCTATTCCCCCTCATTGGCGCCATGTCCTCGGAGGTGAGGCGGGAGCTTTGCCTGAGCCTGATGTCCAAGACCTTCGGCGTAGAGAAGGGAGCCATCCTGCGGGACTTCGAGGAGGGTGTCCGCGCCCAAACCCGCCCGGCCAAGCTCGCCGCCCCCGAAGAGGACCCTATCCGGCCCTCCGGGGATCTGGCCCTCATGATCGCCATAGCGGTGAATAGGGGCAGTTTCGAGCGCGTCAGGACCCTCTTCGACGTCCAGGACCTTGAAAACCCGGAGGCTAGGAAAATCTACATCGCCCTTGAAGAAAGCTTCCGCAACGACGATGATGACATGGAGCGTTTTTTAGCCCGCATAGGGGACGAGCGCCTGAGTGCCCTCGTCATGGAGAAGATAGCCCTTGACGAGTACCGTATAAATCCCGGCAAATTCATTGAAGATGGGGTGAAGGCCGTCAGGATAAGGTCGCTGGAGCGCAAGCGCGACGAGATCAACCGCTCCATCATGCTGCTTCCCTCAGCCGGACCCGACCAGTCCGGCCTGAACGACCTGATGTATGAAAAAATGTACATCGACGCCGAGCTGATGAAGCTGAAAGAGTGAGGGCGATGAGCGATATACAAACGGATCCGGCGATTATAAAGCTCCTCGAATACGCCAAGACCAAGAAAATTATCAGCTACGACGAGCTGTCTGACTTCCTCCCGGAGCACATCCTCAACAGTGATAAGATCGACTCCGTCCTGGCCCTTCTGGAGAGCAACAATATCCAGCTTGAGGAAGAGGACCTGAACGTGGAGGAGGAAAGCGCCCCGGCCGTCCGCAAGGATGAGGAGCGCGACAAGAAACGCCTGGTCTACAGCGACAAGGAATCGGCGGTGGACGACCCCATCCGCCTTTACCTCCGGGAAATAGGCAAGGAGAACCTCCTCACAGCCGAGCAGGAGGTGGAACTCTCAAAAATGATGGAGGACGGTGAGAACATCATCAAGTCCATCATCAAGAAGTCCGGCATGATGATTCCCGAATTCTACTCGGTGGCCCAGCGGGCCTTCTCCAAGAAGGATCCCCGCGAGCTCAACCTTCCCAAGAAGGACCTTACCGAATATTTAGCCGAGCGTCGGCGCCTGAACCAGTTCTACCGCGACTCCCTCAAGGACGTGCTGGCCGATCTTAAGCTATATATGGAGTGCAAGCGCCGCATCATCGCCCGCGGCGGCTCCATCTTCGACGATGACGAGCTCAAGATGCTGCGCCAGAACATCATCCCCCAGCTGTGCAAGTCCGAGATCCATCCGGAAGAGATCGGCTCCTTCTCGGAGAAGTTCATTCAGGCCTCCAAGAAGATCAAGAAGTACAAAAAAGAGCAGGACCGTCTGGAGAAACGCCTGCGGGTGTCCTCGCCCAAGGAGCTCAGGGCCCTCGGGCGCGGCCTGACCCTGCGGGGGGAGCGCGAGCGCATCGAGAACGAGCTGATGATGACGTCGGACGAAGTCAAGGAGCGCATCCGCCAGATCCAGGTCACCGAGAAGAAGCTCAAGGAACTGGAGATAGGCTTCGAAGACTCCATCGAAGACATCCTGGCCATGGCCAAGGAAATCAGCCGCGGCCGGATCATGATGAAGAACGCCAAGGACCGGCTGATAAAGGCCAATCTACGCCTTGTGGTTTCCATCGCCAAGAAGTACACCAACCGCGGCCTGCATTTCTTCGACCTTGTCCAGGAAGGCAACATTGGCCTCATCAAGGCCGTAGAGAAATTCGAGTACCGCAAGGGCTATAAATTCTCCACCTACGCCACCTGGTGGATCCGCCAGGCCATCACTCGGTCCATATCGGATCAGGCCCGCACCATCCGCGTGCCGGTCCACATGATCGAGCAGATCAACAAGGTGGTCCGCGAGCAACGCCAGCTCATGCAGGTTCTGGGGCGTGAGCCCACCGACGATGAGATAGCCGAGCGCCTGGGTTGGACCGTCCAGCGCGTCAAGGCCGTCAAGAACGTGGCCCGGGAGCCCATATCCCTGGAGACCCCCATCGGCGAGGAGGAGGATTCCCTGCTGGGGGACTTCATCGAGGATAAGGACGTTGAGAATCCCTCCAACCAGACCGCCTTCAAACTCCTCCAGGAACAGTTACGGGGAGTCTTGTCCACGCTTCCGCCCAGGGAGCAGGAGGTTCTGCGCATGCGCTTCGGCCTGGACGACGGCTATTCCCTGACCTTGGAGGAGGTGGGGCTCTACTTCAACGTCACCCGCGAGCGCATCCGCCAGATAGAGGCCAAGGCCCTGAGGCGCCTCAGGCACCCGAAGCGCTCGCGCCGCCTCAAGGACTACCTCGACCATTGAAATTTCCGCGTAAAAAGGCTTTAATGACCGTTCAAGCCTATCCCACCGGGCATTGGCCCGGCTATGATAGAAGAGTCCGCTTTCATCCACGACGCAAGGGGTCTAGATATGATGATGGACGAGGTTCTCACGAAGCTCAGGTCCCTCCAGGACGTGCTCTCCCGCAAGATCGAGATCGAGAAGGAGCTTCAGGAAATCCCCCGTGGCCTTGCCACGCAAGAGGAACTCCTGAATCGCTTGGGCAAGTCCTTCAACGAGCGCAGCGGTGAATACGAGGCTATCCTAGCCCGTATCCGTGAACTCAAGACGAAGCTCTTTGAGGCCGAGACCGCCCGGGAGCACGCCGAGAAGCAGATGGACGGAATCTCCACCCAGCGCGAGTACGAGGCCTTGGACAAGGAGATCCGCGACGCCACCGACAAGGAGCAGCAGGTTCGCAAGGACCTCATGCGCGAGGAGAAGGCGGCCCAGGAGCTGGAAGAGACCCTCAAGCGCGACGAGCAGATGATCGCCCAGATCAAGGCCGAAGTCGAGGAGAAGCGCCGCTACATTGAGACCAAGAGCGCCGAAAAGCGCGCCGACATGGACGCCCTGGCCCTCGAGGAGAAGCAGATTATCCCCGGCCTGGACGGGGAGATCATCTTCAAGTTCGAGCGCATCATCCGCAGCAAGCAGGGCCTTGGCATCGTGGGGGTCAAGGCCGGGGTCTGCTCGGGCTGCCACATGATACTGCCCTCGCAGTTCGTAAATCAGATCCGGGAGGGCAGCAACATCATCTTCTGCCCCTATTGCTCTCGCATCCTGTTCTACCACGAGTCCGAGGAGGGCGATGACACCTTCTCCGCGGATATCGAATCCGGTGGCTTGGCCGACTTGGACGACTTCGAGGACGAGGACGAGGGGGACTACGACGAGGAGGATGAGGAAGAGGGCGACAAGGAGTCCATGGGCTACGAGGAGGAATGACGGGCGGCGGGCCGAAGTCGCCGCGGGGGGGCTTGCCCTTCCCGAGGAAAGTCCGGGCTCCGCAGGGCGAGATGCCGGATAACGTCCGGGCGCCGTCGCCCAAAGGCGGCGGCGACAGACAGCGCAACAGAAAGGATACCGCCCCCTCGGGGGTAAGGGTGAAATGGCGAGGTAAGAGCTCACCGCGCGCCCGGTGACGGGTGCGGCACGGCAAGCCTCATCAGGAGCAAGGCCGAACAGCGGGGGGTTGCCCGCCCGGGGCGCCCATAGGCGCCCGACCCGCGGGTAGGCCGCGACGAGCCGCGGCGGTGACGCCGCGGCCCAGAAGGATGGCGACGTCCGCGCAAGCGGAAACAGAACCCGGCTTATCGGCCCGCCGCTTTTTTTCATGCCCTCGGTCTTTCAATTGACGCACTCCCCTAAACGTGCTACATCATTCCGCGAGGCTATGGGCTCATTCAGGTTCACCCGCACTCATCCGCGCCCCTCTCCCGCGCGAAAACGACTGCTTTTTTCCCTTGCCATCCTGGCTATCCTCGCCCTGGTCGGCAGCCTAGCCCTGGTTGTTGTCCTTGTCCTACGTAACAGCAGGACGGATTCCCCCCTCCGGGCGCGCAAAAACATCCAGGCCCTCTGGGAACGCGGGGCCTATCAGGAAATCTACGACGAGTGCAGCTCCCGCCTGCTAAGCCGGCCCTTGGATCCCTTCTACCTGAGTTACGGCGGCTTCGCCGCCTATTACCTGGGAGCCTCCCAGGTCTCTGAGCAGGCCCGCGGCGAATACATGCAGCGCGCCGTAGCCTTGCTCAAGAAGTCCCTTGTCCTTCCTAAAACCCCCTATATCCCGGAAATACGATATATCCTCGGAAAGAGCTTCTTTCACCTGGGCTACTATTACCTTGACGAGGCTACCGAATGCCTGGAAGCCGCGCGCGCCGCGGGCCTTAACGCCGAGGATGTGGACGAATATCTCGGGATGGCATATTATCACCTAGGCAAAACCGAACAGGCCATCGAGGCCTTCGGGCGCGCCCTGGATCGCTCCCCTACGGACGAGCTGTACGTCACGGCGGCCTTGGCCCTCCGGCAGAGGGGCGACAACGCGAAGGCTGAGGAGTACCTGCAAGAGGCTATCCGCATGACCTCCGACGTGGCGGTCGAGCAGAAGGCGCGCTTCCTCCTGGCCGAGGGATTCATCGCCGAGAAGCGCTTCGTAGACGCGCAGGAGCAACTGTCCACGGCTCTGGCGGGCGACCCCGAGTCCGCGGAGGCACGTTATCGGTTAGGCCTGCTCTACGAGGCCATGGGCGACAACGCCAAAGCGCGTTCCGAGTGGCGGAAGGCCATCAAGGCTGATCCGATGCACCAGGGCGCGCGGCTAAAGCTGAACGGCTGACCGCGATCGGCCCTTGGAGGAATGGATATGGCCCTGGACAAATTCTTCAACGCCTTTTCGCTCGACATCGGCATAGACCTGGGCACCTGCAACACCCTCATCTACATGCGCAACCGCGGCATCGTGGTGAACGAGCCCTCGGTGGTGGCGGTGGAGCGCGGCACCAAGCGGGTGGTGGCGGTGGGCACCGAGGCCAAGCGCATGTTGTGGAAGACCCCTGGAGACATCGTGGCTATCCGCCCCCTGCGCGACGGCGTCATCGCCGACCTTGAGACCACCGAGAAGATGATCCGCTATTTCATCTACAAGGTCCTGCCCCGGCGCTGGCTAGTCAAGCCCCGCATGGTCATCGGCGTGCCCTCCTGCATCACCGAGGTGGAGCGCCGAGCCGTCGAGGAGAGCGCCTACAAGGCCGGCGCCCGCGAGGTCAAGGTCATAGAAGAGTCCCTGGCCGCGGCCATCGGGGCCGACATCCCCATCCACGAGCCGGCCGGCCACATGGTCTGCGACATAGGCGGCGGAACCACAGAGATATCGGTCATCTCCCTGGGCGGCATGGTGGTCACCAACGCCATCCGCCTGGGCGGCGACGAGTTCGACGAGGCCATCATCAAGCACGTGCGCAACGTTCACAACCTGATCATCGGCGAGCAAACCGCCGAACGCCTCAAGGTTGAGATCGGCAACGCCTCGCCGGACAAGACCATCGACAAGGTGGAGATCAAGGGCACCGACGCCATCACCGGCCTGCCGAGGCGGCTTGAAATCGATTCGGTGGAGGTGCGCGAGGCCCTCCAGGATCCCATTAACCAGATCATCGACGAGATCAAAAAAACCCTCGGCCAGACCCCGCCCGAGCTGGCCGCCGATATCGTGGAGCGCGGCATTGTCATGACCGGCGGAGGATCCCTCCTCAAGGGCCTGCCCAAGCTGATCGCCAAGGAGACCGGCGTGCCGGTCATCCTGGCGGAACGCCCATTGGACTGCGTAGCCCTGGGCGCCGGCAAGTACTTCGAGCTCTCCAAGGGCCCCGACCATGCGCGCTCGATCTACGACAACTTGAATCCATGACGCAGGGCCGGGTTCGTCGCGGCCTGGCCTGGCGCCCCCAGGCCGGCCCCGAGCGGGGCGGTCTGATCGCCCGGCACAGGAAGACCGGCGTTCTCATCCTCCTCGTGGCCAGCTCCCTGGTCATGCTCCTCCTGTCCACCCGCAGCCTGGCCGGTCTGCCCCAACGCATCGGCCTTACATTCTCGTCCCTTTTCCAGACCGGTTTCCATTCCGTGGGCGACTTCTTCTCCCAGACTGCTGATTCCATAGCCGAGCTGCGCCGTCTCAAGGCCAACTACGAGGCGGCCATGGAAAAGCTGGCCCAGTACGAAACCATCGAGCGCGGCCTGGCCGAGACCCGGGCCGAGAACGAGCGCCTCAAACGCCAGCTTGACTTCTCTTCCCAGGACTCCCTGCGCAAACTCAGCGCCCGGGTCATAGCCAAGGATCCCGGCAATTTCCACACCACCATCGTCATAGACCGGGGTGTCAAGGACGGCCTTCGCAAGAACCTGCCCGTGATCGCCTACCAGGACGGGGTCCAAGGCCTGGTGGGCCGGGTGACCGAGGTGGGTCGCTCAAGCTCCATCGTCCTGCCTATCTACGACCAATCCAGCAACGTGGCCGCGCGCATGGAGCGCAACCGCTACGAGGGCCTGGCGTCCGGCTCGGGCGACATCGACACCCCTCTGCTCCTGCGTTACGTCAAGAAGCTGGCCAAGGAAGACATCCAGTTCGGCGACCTGGTGGTCACCAGCGGCATGTGGCGCACGTACCCGGAGGGCATCGCCATAGGCCGGGTGGCTGAGCTCCTGGAAGAGGACTACAAGACATCCGTGGAGTATCGACTCGAGCCGGTCATCGACTTTTCCAGGCTGGAGTACGTGTTCGTGGTCTTTATGCCGGAGGCCGCCCTGGAATGATACGCTCCATATTGTCTTCAGCCGCCCTCATGACCCTGCTGGCTCTGCTCCAGTCCACCCTCATCCAGAAGTTAGCCGTGCTAGGTGTCATCCCCGACCTGGCCCTTGTGGCGCTTATATACGTCTCCATCCGCAACGGCAGCATGGAGGGCCAGCTGTCCGGCTTCCTGTCCGGCTTCAGCTTTGACTTCATCTCTTCGGCCCCCCTGGGCTTCAATATCCTCATCCGCACGCTCATCGGCTACCTGTATGGGCTTATCAAGGGCAAGCTCTTCATCGACGCGGTCATCGGTCCCTTCCTCATGGCCTTCATCGCCACCCTTATGAAAGCCGGCCTGGCCGCCCTGCTCGGGCTTTTCTTCCCCGGCAGCCTGGCGCCCTTCCATGTGCTGGGCCGGACTATCCTCATCGAAGCCCTGTACAATGCGGTGTGCGCGCCTTTCCTTTTCCTGATCCTGAGGCTGTTCGACCGCCTCCTCATATCGGAGAGGCCGGGCCGATGACCGAAAACACCCTGGGCCCGCGCGAGGAGGGCGGCGGGCGCCGGGTGCGCGTCCTGGAGGCGCTCCTGGCCGCGGTCCTGATCGCATTCACCGGCAGGTTGTTTTTCCTTCAGGTGATAAAAGGCGGGGACTTCAAGCTGCGGGCCCTGAACGTTGCCCAGCGTGTGACCACCATCCCGGCTCAGCGTGGGGAGATATACGACCGCAACAATAATGTACCCCTGGTCATCAACAACGATTCCTTCGCCGTGGACGTGATTCCGGCGGCTGTCCCGGCCGAACAACGCGAGACGGTCTTCGCCAAGCTGGCGGCCTTCCTGGACATGGACCTGGACGAGCTTCACCGGAAGGTGCCCAAGAGCTACTATTACCTCTACCAGCCCATCGAAGTCATGGATAACCTGTCCTTCGACCAAATCGCCCATATCGCCGAGCTCAAGGATGAATTCCCGGGCATAGTCTGGAGGGAGAAGCCCATCCGCAATTACTTGGAGAGCGGATCGCTGGCCCATGTTATCGGCTATGTAGGCGATATAAACAGCGAGGAGCTGCAGGTACGCTATAACATGGGCTACAAGGCCGGGGACATCATCGGCAAGCTGGGCGTGGAAGCCCAATACGACATGCTCCTCAGGGGCACCGACGGCCGAGAGTACCGGACCGTGGACGTGAAGGGCAGGGGAGTGGGGGACGCTCTGGTGCGGGTCGAAAAACCGGTGCCGGGCAAGAAACTCGTCCTGACCATCGACCGCGGCATCCAGACTCTGTGCGAGAAGGCCCTGGGAAAACGCACCGGAGCAGTGGTGGTGCTCAAGCCGGGCTCCGGCGAAATCATCGCGATGGTCTCTTATCCTTGGTACTCGCCCAATGTCTTCCAAACCCCGCAGGCCAGCCAGGAATACCAACGTCTGGCCCAGGATCCTGATACGCCCTGGATCAACCGCGCCATCCAATCGCGTTACCCGCCGGCCTCCACCTTCAAGGTCATCATGGATGCGGCTATCCGCGAGGAGAAGGCTATCGATCCGGCTGTCAAGATAGAGTGCCTGGGCGACATCACGTACGGCGACCGCCTCTTCCGCTGCCACATCCGCAGGCCCGGCCACGGACGGCTGGACCTGACCGGGGCCCTGGTGCAGTCCTGCGACGTGTACTTCTGGACAGTCGCCAAGGACAATCTGGGCATCGAGCCCATCATCGACTACGCCAAGGACTTCGGCCTGGGCGCCCTTACCGGGGTGGACCTGCCCGGCGAGATTGAGGGCTTCGTGCCGACTCCCCAGTGGAAGGAGCGCCGCCTGCACGAGAAATGGCTGGGCGGCGACACACTCAACACGGCCATCGGCCAGGGCTATACCCTGGCCACGCCTCTGCAGATAGCCAACATGGTGGCCATCGTGGTCAACGGCGGGACGGCTTACAAGCCGCATGTGCTCAAAGAGGTCCGGGATCCATCCAACGACGCCATTCTGCAGCGCTACGAACCGGAGCCTTTGCTGCGCTCGCGCGTATCAGCGGAGAATTTCGCCCTTCTCCGCGCCGACATGCGCGGTGTGGTGCGGGACGGAATGACCAGCTCATTCCTGGACCTGAAAACCGTCCAGATAGCCGGGAAAACCGGCACCGGGGAAGTGGGATCGACGGACCACTGGCATTCCTGGTTCGCGTCCTACGCCCCCTACGACTTCAGCTCCGTTGACGAGGTCTATGTCGTGTGCGTGCTGGTGGAGGCCTCCAACGACTGGGAATGGTGGGCTCCCTACGCCTCGGCAATCATCTACCAGGGTATCTTCGCCAATCAGACATACGAGGAAGCCATGGCCAAGCTGGGCTTCCCCGAGCGCCGCATCACCGGCGGGGAGAGGCGCGAATGAGAGGCGAACGCCAATCGGCCAAGATGGATTTCGACGTGGCCCTTTTCACGGCCACCTTGGCCCTGACCCTGATAGGCATCCTGTTCATCTTCTCATCCGGCATCAACGCCGAGGGGGTGATGGTCTCGCGCGAGTTCATCAAGCAGATTGTGTGGGCCGGCCTAGGCACGGGAATCCTTGTGCTCTTCTCCCTCTTGGATTATTCGCGCCTGCGCGACTACTCCCTGTACATCTACGCCTTCTTCCTCCTCCTCCTTTTGTACACCCGCCTGTTCGGACGCGTGGTCAACGGCTCCCGCTCCTGGCTTGGCCTGGGCGAGGTGGGCGTGCAGCCCTCGGAATTCATGAAAATCGCCACTATCCTATACCTGGCCCGTTTCCTGGACGACTCCCAGAGATCCATGCGCCCGTTGACTCGCTTCCTGGCCGCCCTCGCCATCGCCGGAGCGCCCATGGCCCTGATACTCTCCCAGCCGGACTTTGGCACATCTTTGGTCTTCATCCCCATCCTCCTGGGCATGTGCCTGATGGGCGGCATAGGCGCGCGCTATATCTTCTTCCTGATAGGGGCGGGTTCCCTCACCGGTGCCCTCATCGTCCTGCCGCTTTGGCAGACCTACACGGGGGTGGCGGCCGGCCTGGACTTCCTGATGGATAATCGCGGTCTCCTCATTGCCGGAGGCGTCCTGGGCCTGGTCATGGGCTTGGCCCTGGCCGGTTACTTGATCTTCAAGCGCCGCTACTATTACTGGATCAGCTACGCCTCCGGCTGCGCCCTGTCCGGCATTGGCCTGGCCATGGCCGGACGTAAGGTCCTCAAGGAGTACCAGATCAAGCGACTGATCGTATTCCTTGACCCCTACATCGATCCGGCCGGATCCGGCTGGAACATCATTCAATCCATGACCGCCATCGGCTCGGGAGGCTGGTTCGGCAAGGGCTTCCTCAGGGGCACCCAGAGCCATTACCGCTATCTTCCCCAGCAGAGCACCGACTTCATCTTTTCCATCATCTCCGAGGAGATAGGCTTTCTGGGCTCCCTTGGGGTATTCCTCCTCTTCGGGCTGATCGCCTGGCGCTGCCTCTACATCATCCGCAATGTACACGACCGATACGGCGTCCTAATCACGGCCGGGGTTCTGTCCATGGTCATGTTCCACTTCATGATCAACGCGGGCATGGCCATGGGCATCATGCCCATCACCGGCATCCCCTTGTTCTTCCTGTCCTACGGGGGATCCTCCCTATGGGCGGCCATGCTGGGCATAGGCCTTGTGCTTTCGGTCTACGCCCGGAGGTTCAGGCATTGAGATTTAGCGCGCATCCGGCCAGACTCCTGGCCCGCGAGCTTCTCTCCGTCGATTCCCCAGCCCGCTACACGGGCGGAGAATTCGGGTGCGTGAAGAAGGAAAATGCCGGTTTCCGAACCGGCATCGGCTTCCCCGATCTCTACGAGATCGGCATGTCCAACCAGGCCCTGCGTATCATCTACGCCGGCCTTAACGCCCTGGAGGGCGTCAGTTGCGAGCGCTTCTTCGCCCCTGCGCCCGACTTCGAAGCCCTCCTCAGGCGCCGCGGCTTCCCCCTCTACGGCCTGGAGCTGGGCACGCCCCTTGGCTCCATGGATCTCATCGGCATGTCCCTGGGCTACGAACTCTGCGGCACCGGCATCCTCAACATCCTCGAGCTCTCAGGCATCCCCCTCCTGGCCCGAGAGCGGGGAGCCTCAGATCCCCTGGTCATAGCCGGCGGGCCGGCCGCCTCCAATCCCCATCCATACGCCGCCTTCTTCGACGGCGTTTGGATAGGCGAGGCCGAGGCCGGCTTTTTCCAGCTTGTCAGCCGGGCTGCCGAAGCCAAGGTGGAAGGGGCGGGGAGGGGAGACATCCTCTCGATCCTGGACACTTCGCCATCCCTTTGGAGGCCGGGCAAGACCGCCCGTCGGGCAGTCCACTCAGGCTTCGGCTCCGGCCCCAGCGCCCAGAGGGCATACCCCGTGCCCAGCCTCAAGCCGGTTCAGGATCATGGTGTTGTGGAGATCATGCGAGGCTGCCCTAACGGCTGCCGCTTCTGCCATGCCGGCTACGCCTACAGACCCTACCGGGTCAAGCGCCCCGAACTCATCCTGGAGGAGGCCCTGGACTGCCTAAGGTACGGGGGCTACCGCGAGATCAGCCTGTCCTCCCTCTCCTCGGCTGATTATCCCGGTATCCAGGAGCTCATGCGCGGCCTCTCGGGCATCTTCTCCCCCCAGGGCGTCTCCCTCCAATTGCCATCGCTACGGGTGGATTCCTTCACCATGCCCCTCCTCTCGAGCCTCTCGGACGTACGCAAAAGCGGCCTTACCCTGGCGGTGGAGACACCCGTTGACCGATGGCGGCTTGGCCTCAACAAGCCCATCTCCAACGAGAAGGTTTTCGAAATCCTGCGGAGCGCCCGCCAGGCCGGCTGGCGCAGGGCCAAGCTCTACTTCATGCTGGGCCT
>CAYYCP010000002.1:31019-34175 GCA_964470375.1 uncultured Spirochaetales bacterium | reverse complement strand
GGAGCGCCCGCCAGGCCGGCTGGCGCAGGGCCAAGCTCTACTTCATGCTGGGCCTTCCCCTGGGCGCCGGCCTTGAGTATGAGGCGGAAGCAATCTCGTCCTTCTTGGATGAGGCTTCCCGCCTGGGCTTGGAGCTCAATGTCAACGCCGGCCTCTTCGTCCCCAAGCCCCATACCCCCTTTGAGCGCTCAGCCATGGCTCCCCTTGAATCAGGCTTAGCCGCCCTCAAGCGGCTCAAGGCTAGTACGGGGAGGAGCGTCAAGCTCAGCTACCACGATCCCTTCGTATCCGTTCTCGAGGCTCTCATATCCCGGGGCGGGGAGGGGGCAGGCGCAATGATCCTCACGGCCTTCAAGAGCGGGCAGCGTCTGGAAGCCTGGGATGAACATCGTCAGAGGCAGGCCTGGGAGGAGGCTATGCACTCCATTCCAGAGGCCGAAGTCCGCCCAGTCTATGAGGGCTTCGCAGAAGAGGGCCCCCTGCCTTGGTCCGATATCGATATGCTCCTGCGCCCACGATTCCTTAAGCTTGAAGCTGATCGTTCGAAAACAGGAGAATTGACTTCGGCATGTACAGAAAAGTGCTCTTTTCCCTGCGGCTCCTGCCTTCCTGAGACGGGGATGGTCAAAAATACCATACAATACGATGTTTTTTCTGCTCGGCTCGCGGGGGGAGGCGGCTTCCTCGGAATGCCCCAGAGAAGGGTTGCCCAACTCAGCCATCGCCTTCTTTTCCGATTCAGCAAGACGGGATCCGCCCGCTTCCTCTCCCATCTTTCTGTGCTTGAGGCCTTCAGCAAGGCCATCATCAGGACCGACCTGCCCATCGTCTATTCCCATGGCTTCAATCCCCAGCCGCGCATGGAAATACTCCAAGCCCTTTCTTTAGGTATAGAGTCCATATCCGAATTGGGTATGTTCTTCCTCTCGTCCCCCTTGGACGATATCGCCAGCTTTCCGGCCTCCTTCTCATCATTCCTTCCCGAGGGCCTTTGCCTGAGCGAGTGCCTCCTCATCCCATACAAGACTGGCGATAAAATCGTCAGTCTCAATTCACTCCCATACGCCTGCGAATTCTCGCTCGACCTCAGCGGCGGAGTCAGGGCCCCGGAACGTCTTGATCCCAGCTTCGTACTATGCGATTTCGATGAAGCCGCCTCTTCGATGCGCGTCCTCGTGAGGGTTGGCCAGGGCGCTGATGAACAGGCCCTCTCGTTCATGAAGAGGGCCTATGGTCAGGATAAATCGACATGGCCAGCCTTGAAGCGTGTGGCTTGTTTCACGCGCAAGGGCCCGGAAGGCGAGTGGATCAGCTTCTTCGACTATTTCCGTTCACTCTAGGTCAGGGTTTCCTTATAAGAGATCATATTCCATAGCGCGTACATGTGGACAGAATATACATTATACGCAGTAGTGCATATACACCTTTTTGAGAGGATCGCGTACGCGCGTTTATCGATCCCATTGTGATCAGGCAGAGCCCTCTCCAGAGCACTGAGGCCTATTCCAAGACGAGGGCGCCCTCGAGCAGTCCCAGGGCGGCGGCCTGGCTGTAAAAGTAGACAAAGGAATCGTCGATGCCCTGGGCGAATGCGTAGGCTTGGATATACAATGCCGTGCCTGGACCGCTCTCGGAGGCTAGCTCGGCGTCTTCGTCTCCCGCGCTGATAATGGAGAAGCTCTTCCCCGTGTCCTGATTGGCTTCAGCGATGCCCCGGTAGACAGGAACGCCCTCATTATTGCCCAGGTACAAAAGGAGTTCGCCATCCGCCTGGACGAGGCTGAAATCCAGCCTGATCTCGATGTCGGCCGGTATATCGAGGGCCTCCACCAGGACCCCGCTCATGTCATGGGCCAGGGTCATCCGGCGATACTTGAGTGTCGTGCTGATAAGCTGCTGGACCGAGGATGGGTTGCTCTCGTTCCAACCGTTTATAATAGTCGAGGCGTCGGCCAAGGCCTTGTCCTTCTTGTCATAGATGCGGTAATAGACCTCGTAGCCTAGGAAGTTGGACTCGTAAGCGCCGGCCCTATGGTCGATAATGTACTCCTGTCCACCAGCGGACTTGACCTCAGGCTTGGGCAGGTAGCCGCCGAAGGTGTCTATGCCGCAGGAGCCGGCTCCCGCCAGGAGGCAGGCCGACAGGACGCCAGCCGCGCGGAGGCGGATGATGCCCCCTCCGCCGCGCCCGGCCGCCCGGCCGGAGGCCACCCGTCCCCTCCCCGCTGGCCTACTTGAAGTCGACGAGCTCATAGATCATGACAGGCTTGTTCTTACCCTTGACCCTCACCACGTCCAGCTCGCGGAAGATGAAGTCGTCCTTGACTAGGCCGTAGGTGTACTCGGATACGATGATGTTGGTGCCGTACTCCTTATTGGTGCCTTCCAGGCGCGAGCCCAGGTTCACGTTATCGCCCATCAGGGTGTAGCTCATGCGCAGGGAGGAGCCCATGTTGGCCACGGTCATGATCCCGGAGTTGAGGCCTATGCCGATGTCCAACCGGCGCTCGGGCGGCCATTCGGCGTTGAGGAGCCGCAGCTTCTCCATCTGCCGTAGGGCGCACTCACAGGCCCGCCGGGCGTGATCGGCCTGCGGCAGGGGGGCGCCCCAGAAGGCCATGATGGCGTCGCCGATGTACTTGTCCAGGGTGCCGCCGTATTCCAGAACCAGGTCGGTCATGGAGCCGAAGTAGATGTTGAGGTGATTGACCAGCTCTTGGGGGGTCATGTTCTCTGACAGGGTTGAGAAGCCACGTATGTCGGAGAAGAAGACCGTCAGCTCCTTATCTACCCCTCCCAGCTCGGGCGGGGCATTGACCAGCTGGTCGACTACCCTCGGGGACACGTACTTACCGAACATGTCGCGCAGTGCCCGCTTATCCTTCTCCTCGGTCATGGCCCGGTAGACGATGACGGTGATGAAGGTGAAGATGGCCGCGATGGCCGGCGTGCCGAAGCTGATCAGGTAGCCCGAGCTGTCGAAAAGCACCGAGATGCCGAAGAAGGCGGCTATTAGGGCGCCTAGGGTGATGAGGAGAGAAACGAAGCTGGGCAATCGCGATGAGATGAGGGCCACCAGAAGGACCATGGCGAAGAGTATCAGGGCCTCGGCCCAGAAGGGCAGCTCATGGATGAAATTGTCCATGACGATGGTGT
>CAYYCP010000002.1:24687-30919 GCA_964470375.1 uncultured Spirochaetales bacterium | reverse complement strand
AGGGCCTCGGCCCAGAAGGGCAGCTCATGGATGAAATTGTCCATGACGATGGTGTTCAAGGCATTGGCGTGCAGCTCTATGCCGTACATCATCCCCAGGGGGGTGGGCTTCTCGTCC
Source organism: uncultured Spirochaetales bacterium (assembly GCA_964470375.1). Lineage (GTDB taxonomy): Bacteria > Spirochaetota > Spirochaetia > Treponematales > JBGSOB01 > CAYNQK01. Next base: position 30,802 of record CAYYCP010000002.1, on the reverse strand, counting down.
TGGGCCATGCCGCTGGAGAAGGCACCCACCATCAAGATCTTGTTCTCGCTGCGCATGGTGTTGCGCCAGAGCTCCCGGTCGGGCGGCTTGGCTAGGTCGGCATAGCTGGCAAAGGGATAGACCGGGTAGGTTCGGTTGCCCTCCATGGTTTCGCTGGAGCGGGCGCCCATGAAATTGATGCGCATACGCCCCTGCTTGTCTATGGGGATGATGATCTCCGTAAGGGTCTTACGCTTGCCGGCCTTAAGCACCTCCCCATCCGGGCCGTACTCGTCCGGGCTAAGCTGGATTTGATAGGGCTCCCATTGCCCGCTCTCGGGATTCCAATGCTGGGGCGAAGGGATGCGGATGTGCCGCCCCAGGACTACCTCGACGTCGGACAGGCTCTTGTTGAAATAATGCAGGGCCAGGCTGAGGGTGATGGCCGGCATGAAGTAGTCGCGCATGTGGTAGACCAGGAAGGTCTCCGTCTCGGGCTCGCCGTCCCCGTCCAGGTCCTGCTTGAGGGGCGGCGAGCGTCCGGGCAGCTCCTTTTGGAGGCGGGCCAGCGCCTTGTCGCTCAGGGGCGTCTCGATGTCGTGGAAGCGCCCTGAGGTATCCCGCCAGCACAGGCGCTCGTAGGCCGCGGAGTCCACCCCGTAGCCGGCCTTCAGGGTCCGGACATCGATCCGCTCCAAGGTCCGGGACACCTTTCCAATCAGGGACTGGGAGCGGTACATGCCATCGCGATCCTCGGTGTAGTTGGCGTGCCCATAGCCAGAAACCCCGCGGGCGAAGGGCTGCAGGGGCGCCTCGAAGCCGAAGTGGTCGGGCAGGCCCTTCCAGGGGCCGGAGATGTTCTGGATGATGCCGCCTTTTTGCCTGAGGATGTCCATGCGCTTCCAATACTCCTCCTCGTCGGCCGTGCCGGAGAAGTCAAGGCGCAGTATGGTCTCCAGGAAGACCCTCCCGGAATCCCGGATGGCGTCCGATAGGAGGGCGTCGTCGGCCGGGTTGGCGTCCGGCTCCACGAAGAAGACGTCCATGAAGAGGGAGGATTCACGCAGCTCCTGCTTCTTGATGCGCGAGAAGGCATTTATCAAATCGGCGAAGCGGTAGCGCGGGAAGGGCCACTTGCCGTACTTGGCCAGGGTGGACAGGTCCACCCCTATGATGCTGATATCCTCTGATATCTTGGGATTGCGCATCTCAAGGCTTACGCCCTCCTGGACCAGGTTGCGCCGGTAGGTGTTCTTGAGAAAGAAATGGGTGTCCAGGACCTTGAGCTCGAGATCGTCCAAGAAGACGGTATATATCGACAGGGTCAGGAAGAGCCCGAATACAGCCAGGGCGATGATGAAGCTGAAGTACTTGGTTTCCAGGATGCGCGCGCGACGTTTGGCCATTTATGCCCTCCGAGTGAAAAAAAGGGCCGGTCGCCCGGCCCTTCCCTGTCCCCCGGCCGCGCCCTGCGCGCGGGCCGCTCGTTCAGGCGGCCGTCAGGGGATTAAGCCCTGGGATTTAAGGCTGATTATACGACTCTTGCCTAGATTTGTCCAATTATCGCCGGGATAGAGCTCCTGCATACGCTGGTAGGTGTCGGCGGCTGCCTTGTAATCTGCCTTGGCCTCCTGCAGGCGCCCGAGATTGAAGAAGGCGTGGGCTGGACCCGGCAGAATCTTGCGGCCCTCCTCCGTGACCGCCTTCAAGTGGGCGATGGCCTGATCCAGGTTCCCGGACCGTTCAGCCATGACCGCTGCGTTGTAGAGGGCTACAGGCCCAAGGTAAGAGGTCTTCGAAAGGCCGGAAGCGCGCAAATAATCCTTCTCGGCCCCGGCGAAGTCCTCTTTCTCGGCCAGGAGGTCGGCCTTCAGCATGAGCGCCTGCTGGGCTGAAGCACGCTTGGGGTACTTGGCCGCTATGGCGTCGGCAGCCTCGGCCACCTTCTTTTCGAGCTCCTCCTTCTTGGCCTGGTCGACTTCATCGGAATAGGCCTGGCGATCCTGGCGCAAAGCGTCAAGGAGCTTGGCCGCGTCCTGGGCGGCTTGATTCTCTACGATGGCCATGATCCCCACCACCAGGAGGGTCAGGGCGGACGCTCCCAGCAGCCCCAAGAGAAGGAAGCGGAAACGGACGATGAAGCCGGCTATCGCCTCGCCGACGGTCTTCTTATCAGTAGCCTCTGCCATGAATCACTCCTTGAATGTGGCTAGATCCAGTTCTTTAATCAGTCTCGAAAGGTAGGTACGCTGGATATCGAGGCTCCTGGCGGTCTCGGTCTGGTGCCAGGAATTCTCCTCCAGCGCGCGGCGTATGAAATGCCTCTTGAAGATGTTGACCGCCTCCCTGAGGCTCTTGCCCTGATACTCGTCCCCGCTTCCGCCCGCCCCGAGCTTGCCGATCAACAGATCCTCGGGCTGTATGTAATCGGTCTTGCTGATCACCACCGCCCGCTCGACGGCGTTCTCCAGCTCGCGCACGTTGCCGGGCCAGGCATAGGACAGCATGGTCTCCATGGCCTTGTCGGAGAAACCGCGAAAACGCTTATTGGTCTCCCGGCTGAATTTTTTGAGAAAGAAGGCGGCCAGGTCGGGGATGTCGTCCTTGCGCTGCCTGAGGGGAGGCACGTACATGGGCAGGACGTTCAGCCGATAATATAGGTCGGAACGGAATTCGCCTTCGGCCACCAGCTTCTCGATATCTTTGTTGGTGGCCGCCAGAATGCGCACGTCCACGGTGATTGAGTCGCTTGAGCCCACCCGCTCGAAAGTGCGCTGCTGGATGACCCGGAGGAGTTTGGCTTGCAGGGCCAGGGGCAGGTCGGCGATCTCGTCCAGGAAGATAGTCCCGCCGTCGGCCAGCTCGAAGCGCCCGCGCCGGTTCTGGATGGCGTCGGTGAAGGCGCCCTTGATGTGGCCGAACAGCTCGCTCTCCAGGAGCCCGCCCGGCAGGGCGGCGCAGTTCACCCGCACGAAGGGTTTGTCCTTTCGGGCGCTGCGCAGGTGCACTTGCTCCGCGATCAGCTCCTTGCCCACCCCGCTCTCCCCCAGGATCAGCACTGAGGAATCCGTCTTGGCCACCCGATCGATGATTTCCAGCTTCTCCTGCATAATGCGCGACTTGGCCACGAAGGTGTGGTAGCCGCGCTCGCTCTGGATCTGGTCCTGGAGGAAATGGATCTCCTCCTGGGCCCGCTGCAGGTAGCGGGCGTTCTCTATGGCTATGGCAGATTGGGTGGCGAAGATCTCCAGCCAGATCAGGTCGTCCTCGGTGAAGGACTTGCCGTTCCGCTTGTTGAGGATCTCTATCACCCCCACGCAGGTCTCCTTGACGCGCATGGGCACGGCCAGGATGCTGCGGGTGGGGAATTCCACGGACTTGGAGATGTCGGGGAAGAAGCGCGGGTCGTTGTCCACGTCGTTCTGGATGAGGGACTTGTTGTGCAGGGCCACCCAGCCGGCTATGCCCTCCCCTGGGCTTAGCGAGAAGCTCTTGACCTCGGCGCCCTTGGGCCCCAGGGCTATCTCGAAATGCAGGCGCCCGGTGACCTTGTTCATGAGGAGGAGGGACGAGGCCTCGCCCTCGGTGAGGCGGGTGGCCGACTCCAGGATGCGCGTCAGCAGCGACGTGGCGTCGGCGTAGTTGGAGTTGATGAGGGTGTTGATCTCTACGAACGTTTCAAGCTTCGAAACGTCGATCTTAGAAGGGAACATCCCGAAGCCCGGCCCCTATCTGGCTATCACTCCTTGGTCTTCATGATATCGCCCAGAGTGAAGCCGGAGCCCTCCTCCTCGTCCTGGATATACCGCGACATCTCATCCTGGGCCTGGCGCTTGTGGTAGTCCTTGATGGAGAAGGTGATCTTCTGCCTGTCCGGGAAGAGCTCGATGATGGCCGCCTTGACCTTGTCGCCCGGCTTGAAGCGCTTGAGGGCGTCCTCGTAGCTCTCATCCCTATCGTCGGAGAGGTTGGCCTTCGGGATGAGCCCCTCGATTCCGCCCTGCACCCGCATGAACACGCCGAAGTCAGTGACGTTGGTGACCTCGCCCTCCACCACCGAGCCCACCCGGAAGGCCTTGGTGAAGCTCTGCCAGGGGTCCTCCGAAAGCTGCTTGACGCCCAGGCGGATGGAGCGCTTCTCCGCGTCGTAGTCGATGACCATGACTTCGATCTCTTGACCGACTTCAAGCTCGGAGGAGGGGTTGCGGACCTTCTTGGTCCATGACAACTCGTCCACGTGGAGGAAGCCGTCGATGCCCTCCTCCAGCTCGACGAAAGCGCCGGCGGCGGTGACCTTGACGACCTTGCGCACCAGGCGCATGCCCACCGGGTACTTGGCGGCGATCTCGTCCCAGGGATTCTGGGTGACCTGCTTGAGGCCCAGGGACACGCGCCCAGCTTGAAGGTCGTAGCCCAGGATCATGCACTGGACCTCGTCGCCGATCTTGACCACTTCGGCGGGGCTCTTGATCTTGCGCACCCAGGAGAACTCCGAGATGTGCGCCAAGCCCTCGATGCCCTCCTCGATCTCTATGAAGGCGCCGAAGTCCGTCAACTTGGTGACGTGGCCCTTGACTATGTCGTTGACGTGGTAGCGCTCCTCGAAGGTGGACCAGGGATCGGGGGTGAAATGCTTGAGCGATAGGTTGATGCGCTTCTCTTCGGGATCCAGGCGGATCACTTTGAGAGTGATCTCCTGTCCCTTGCGCACGAAGTCCTTGGGCCGGGCCACGTGCCCCCAGCTCATGTCGTTGATGTGGAGGAGACCGTCGAAGCCGCCCAGGTCTATGAAGGCGCCGAAGCTGGTGAAGCTCTTGACTATGCCGTGCACCTCGTCCCCGATGGCGGTGTGGGCGAAGAAATCCTCGCGCCGCTTCTCCACTTCCTGTTCGAGGAGGTTACGGCGGGTTACGACGATATTGACCTTCTTCTCCGAGTAGAGCCGGTCGATATAGAAGCGCGAGGCCACGCCCAGGAGGCGCTCGGGTTTCTCCACCTTTTGGATGTCGGCCTGCGAGATAGGCAGGAAGGCCCGGAAGCCGTGGCCCAGATTGACCTCGTATCCACCCTTGACCACCTTCTCGATGGTGCCCTCTATAGGTTCATGGTTCTTGAACGCATTGGTGATATTGCGCCAGAAAATTTTCTCGTCCGCGCGCTTCTTTGAGACGATGACCTTGCCGTCCGAGGTCTCCTTCTTCATTAAGACCACCGGGACCAGATCGCCGATATTGGGGGGAGAGGCGAATTCCTCTATGGGGATGGTGCCTTCCGACTTGTAGCCGACATCCACAAAGACCGTATCGGCGGTGACCTGGACGACAGCGCCGTCCACGACATCGCCTTCTTCGAGCTGTTCCAAGGATTTTAGGTACTGCTCCTGCAATTGTGTCTGGATGTTGCCCACAGCCGCGGCCGGCGCATCACCCTTCGCCACTTCCCTCTGATCCATACGCTTCCCTTGCTGGTTAATCTTCCGCACCACTTTCGCATAAACTTGGTCTATGGTCAAGCCGGAGGTGTCAATATACTCGACGCCTTCAGCGATTTTCAAGCTTCCCTCGGCCTTGGATCGGTCTATTCGATCACGCATCTCCAGATTGTCCCTGATCTGGCCCAAGTCCAGGTCCGAAAGGCCCTGGCCCAGGCGCCGACGCGCCCTCGTCTCGAGGTCGGCATCGAGGTAGACCCTGACCTCGGCGGCCGGGAATACCACACTGGTCATGTCGCGCCCTTCCACTACCGAATCACCTCGCGCGGCCAGATCGCGGACAAGGGAGTTGACGAGAGCCCTCAAGGGCAGGTAGCGCGAAACCTGGGCCACCCAGCGGTCAACCCTGTCTGAGTGGAGCTGATCCTCGACATCGCGCCCGTCCAAGGCCAGGCGTCCGCCGTTGTAGGAAATTTCAGCCGAAGCGACCGCCCTGAGGACGGCCGCTTCATCCTCTGGATCGACGCCCGCCTCCAGGGCCTTAAGGGTAAGTGCCCGGTAGATGTTTCCCGAATTCACGTACACGAAGCCCAGGCGCTCGGCGATCATGCGGGCGATGGTGCTCTTCCCGCAGCCCGCCGGTCCATCCATGGCGACAATCATTGCCCTTTCCCCCTACCCCGCCCGCCGGCTCTCAAGAGGTCC
>CAYYCP010000002.1:0-24587 GCA_964470375.1 uncultured Spirochaetales bacterium | reverse complement strand
TGGCGACAATCATTGCCCTTTCCCCCTACCCCGCCCGCCGGCTCTCAAGAGGTCCTTGACCTCCTCCTCAGTGATGAGGCGGTAGGACCCCTCGGCCAGGCCCTCAATGCGTAGGCAGCCTATGCGGATGCGCTGGAGCGACAGAATGCGGGCGCCGGCGGCCTCGAAAACCCTCCGGATCTCGCGGTTGCGCCCCTCCACAAGAACGATGGAGGCCATGTTCGGGCCCAGCTCACGGCAGGCCGCGGCCCGGTACGCACGCCCTTCTACATGGATTCCCCTCTCGAAATCCGCGAGCAGGCCTGGAGGGATCTCCGCCTCTGTGCGAACCAAGTATTCCTTCTCTATACCCGCAGAGGGGTGCCCTACTCTTCTCGCGAATTCCCCGTCATTGGTGAGGATGAGGAGACCCGAGGAGAATTGGTCCAAGCGACCCACCCCGTAGAGGCGTTCTTTGAATCGGGGCTGCACGAGATCCAGGGCGGTCGGACGGCCGGCCGGATCGATGGAGGTGCAGACCCGCCCGACCGGTTTATTGAGGAGGATGTACAGACGGCGCTCTTCCAGCGCCAAGAGCTTCCCGTCCAGCTCCACCCGGTCGCCCGGCTTCCAGATGATGCCCGGCCTGGTGACAGCCTTACCGTTGAGGCGCACGTGCCCCTCGGCGATCAGGCGCTCAGCGGCCCGCCGGGAGGCCGCGCCGGCCCTGGCCATGAAGAGGTGGAGGCGCATCGGCTCGGCATCATTCCTCTGGATCGAGCTCAAATCGCTCCTCGTCCAGGTCCTCCAGGCGGGGCAGGTCGGCTATAGAGGCCAGGCGGAAGAACTTCAGGAATTCCTTGGTGGTCCCGTATTGGCAGGGCTTGCCGGGGGCGTCCTTCTTGCCGACCTCGCGTACAAAGCCTCGCTCCTGGAGGAGGCGGATCATGTTATCCGCGGCCACGCCGCGGATTGATTCTATCTCGGCCCGGGTGATCGGCTGGGAATAGGCGATGATGGCCAGGGTCTCCAGGGCCGCCCGCGAGAGCTTCTGCTCGTTCTTGCGGCCATATCGCCCGCGCAGGTATTCCCAGAGTCCGCGTTTCGGGATGAAGACCCAACCGCCTGAGAGCTTGGACAGCTCCAGGCCGGACTGGGGTTGATCCAAGCGCTCGCGCAGGGACTCCAGGGCCTTGTCCACCACCTCGCGCGAGAGGCCGGAGATGCGCACCAGGGCTTCCTCGTCCACAGGCTCGGATTCGAGGAAGATGATGGCTTCAATCAGGGCAATTTCATTATCCATGTTGAACCCCATGCTCGCCCTCCCCCGCCTCACGGGCCGCGGCTCTCGCCGTCCCGGCCGAGGTTTTTTCCCCGGGCGGGGGGACCGCTTCCTCCACCGGCGAGGCCGCGGGGGCGCCCTGGCCGGTCTCGCGCTTGCGTATGCGGATATCACCGAAAAGTCGGTGCTGCAGGATGGAGACCATGCGCATCTTGACCGCCTCCAGGACGGCCAGGAAGGCGCACACGATGTCCAGGAGGGATTCCTTGCGCACCACCAGGTCGGTGAAAAGAATTTCCTCGCGCGCGTCCAGGAGCTCGTCCAGGAGGGTGATCTTCTCGTTGATGGAGACCTCCTCGTAGAGGTCGATGATGCGCTCCGAGGACATACTGGCCATGAGGGAACTGAAGGCCTTCAGCAGGTCCCAGACGTCCAGCTCCTCCCAGAGCTGCTCTTCATCCTCGAAGGGCAGCGGCTTTTGCAGCTTCCGGCGCTCGATCACCCATTCGGCCTCAAGCTCCTTCTCCTCCATGAGCTCAGACAGCTTCTTATAGCGCTGGTACTCGATCAGGGTCTCCACCAGCGTGCTCCGCGGGTCATCGGCCTCCTCGCCCAGATCGGACTCGATGGGCAGGAGCATGCGCGACTTGATGAGGAGGAGGGTGGCGGCCATGGCATAGAAGTCCGTCAGAGACTCGAGGCTCACCGATTCGGCCCAGGAGAGGTACTCTATGAACTGCTCGGTGATGGAGGCGATGGGTATATCGTAGATGTTGATCTCGTTCTTTTTTATGAGGAAGAGCAGCAGATCCAGGGGACCCTCGAAATCCTGGAGATGGAAATATCTGGCTGGATCCTGGTCGTGCTCGAATTCGGCAGCATCGCTCATCGGGATTGGCAGAGACTATAGCGCGCGAGGCTCCAATAGTAAATACCCTGCGGGGCCAGGGCGTCCAGGCTATCGGACAGGCTCCCCCCCCCGCCCGGCCAAACCAGACCTCCCTCCAATTCCAGAAGGGGCAGGAGGGCGAATTTGCGTTCGGCCATGCGGGGATGGGGCAAGACGAGGCGGTCGCTATCGATGACTAGGTCCCCATAGAGGAGTATATCGATGTCAAGGCTTCGCGGGCCCTTGGAACGCTCCCTGGACCGGTCCCGCCCGAATCGCGCCTCGATGCCCTGGATGGCGTCCAGGAGTTCCAGGGGCGCCAGTAGGCAGTCACCGGTTACAGCCAGATTGAGGAAGGCGGGCTGATCCCTGAGGTACATGGGATCGCTCAGGTAGAGATTGGATGCCCGCAGGCCCCCCAGGAGGCCCCTGAGGGCCTCCACGGCTGCTCGCAGTATGGCCGGGCTGTCGCCTCTGTTGGAACCGAGGGATAGGTAGACCTTCGGCATCAAAAGAGCCCGGAATCCTCCGCCTTGGGCTTGGGAGGGCGGCCCGGGCCTCGGGCGGGCGGCTCGGCTGCGCTGGACGCTGGTTCTGCAGCGGCCTTGGGCCTGGACGTCTCGGCGCCGGGAGAGGCAGCCGCCGAGGGCGTCGAGGCCTTGCGGGCCTCGGGGTGTTTGGTTTGGGCGGCCTCCTTGGCGGCCGCCTCGGGGAAGATGCGCTCACGGACCCGACGCTCTATTTCCGTCGCCACATCGCGATTCGTCTCCAGGAAGAGCTTGACGTTCTCCCGTCCCTGGCCGATCTTCTCCTCGCCGTAGGAGAACCAGGCCCCCGACTTCCGGACGATGTCGTACTTGACCGCCGCGTCCACCAGGCCGCCCGACCAGGAGATGCCCTTGCCGAACATGATCTCCAGCTCGCATTTCCGGAAGGGCGGCGCAACCTTGTTCTTGACTACCTTGACCCGCACCTTATTGCCCACGGCCTCGTCGTCCCCGCGCTCTATAGTCTCGATCTTGCGGACTTCCAGGCGCACCGAGGAGTAGAACTTGAGGGCGTTTCCGCCGGTAGTGGTCTCGGGATTGCCGAACATCACCCCGATCTTCATGCGGATCTGATTGATGAATATGAGGACGGTCTTGGACTTTCCGATGGTGGCGGTCAGCTTGCGCAGGGCCTGACTCATCAGGCGGGCCTGCAGGCCCACGTGTGCGTCGCCCATGTCGCCCTCTATCTCCGCCTGGGGGGTCAAGGCGGCCACCGAGTCCACCACGATCACGTCCACCGAGCCAGTGCGGATGAGGGTCTCGGCGATTTCCAGGGCCTGCTCCCCGGAATCCGGCTGGGAAACCCACAACTCGTCTATGTTCACGCCCAGGTTGCGGGCGTAGACCGGATCAAGGGCGTGTTCCGCATCCACGAAGGCGGCGATGCCCCCCGCGCGCTGGGCCTCAGCGATAGCGTGCAGGGCCAGGGTGGTCTTGCCCGAACTCTCCGGGCCGTAAATCTCTATGACCCGCCCACGCGGGTAGCCGCCGATGCCCAGGCACTCGTCCAGGAGTATGGATCCCGAGGATATGGCCTCTATGCCGCCGACGTCCACGTGGGCCCCCAGCTTCATGAGCGAGCCCTGCCCATACTGCTTCTCTATCTGCAGCCTGGCCGCCTCGAGGGCCTTGGCCTTCTCGGTCGACTCCTCGGCGCGCTCCGTATCCTTCGCCATGTTCCACCTCCGCACAGTATCGCGTATCCGGGCAGCCGCGCTTCAGGGTACTGCCGCCGAAAGCACTATACAGCAGATCAGGGTGGAATTGAACTAGCGCCGGCTCGGTTTCGGCTGCCCCCGGCTGAGGCATGCCCTGGCCATCCCCTCATGCCCTCCTGAGAAGCTCCAAGGGTGGAATGAAGCGCGTGCGCCGCGCCGGAACCCAAGCGGCGAAGGCCGAGAGAAAAACCGCCAGGCAGGCTGCGCCCGTGAGCTCCCGGTAATCCAGGCGGATGGGGATGTCGACCAGGTACAGTCCGGGGTCCAGGAGCCTGAATGGTTCCGCGCTCACACCGAGAAGGCGAGCATTGAGGCTCAGGATGGCGTTGACCGTGCTATCCAGGAGGGCGATGCCCTGGTTGACGTTGACGGCCAGGAAGATGCCCAGGGCCATGCCGGCGGCCACGGCCACCAGGCCTATGAAGGCCCCGGCGGCGGTGAAGGCCAGGGTGATGCCGGCCTGGGATGCCCCTATGCCCTTGAGAACAGCGATGTCCGAGCGGCGCTCGATCACCATCATCAGCACGGCCGAGCTGACGTTCACCGCGGCTACGGTGAGGATCATGGCCGAAATGAAGAGGAGAAGAGACTTCATGGTGAGGAGGGAGCGGTACGTCGAGTCCAGGGAGGAGGACCAGTGCTCCACCATCCAGCCAGGCCCTAGGGCCCGGCGCAGCTCGGACTGGAGGGGCGGCTCGCCCCAGCCCTCGGGCGAGGATGCTCCGCCCTCAGCCTTTATGCCGATGAAGGCCCGCGAACTGTCCGGTCCCAGAATGCCATAGCCCAGCTCCAGGGGGACCAGGAGCCAGAGAGCGTCCATCTCCTGGTAGCCCGAGGAAATTATGCCCGTGACGCGCAGGTTGCTGAGGCGCGGCACGGTCCGTCCCCCGCCCGTACCGCGCAGGCTGAGGAGGCTCAGGGAATCCCCGACCTCGAGACCGAGTTTGCCCGCCAGAGCCGAGCCTACCAGGGCGGAATTCCTATCAGGCAGCTCCAAGCGCCCGGCCTCCACGCGCATGAGGCGCCTGAAGGCCGGATCACTGGACAGCATGGCCGGATCGATCGCCCTGAGCTCTACCCCGTTGCGCAGGAGGCCCTTCATAGCGACACCTGCGCCTCTGCGCTCCACATAGGCGGAATCGACCCCCCCCTGCCGCCTGAGGCGGGCCGCCGCCGCCTCCATCTCCTCTAGATCCAAGGCGGACGGGTATTCCGCGCTGTAGTGGTAATTTTCCAGCTCGACGTAGCGGCTCATGATGCCCTCGATCATTCCGTCGGCCAGTTCGAGGATGACCACTAGGGGCAGGAGGGATAGGGCTATCCCGATGATGGCGCTTCGCAGGCTCCGCCCCGCCGCGCCCCCTCCGCCTGATCCGCGGCGTCCGAAGAGGAGGCGCGACGAAATGAGAAATACGGCGCCGGCCTTCATAACTGCACCAGGCCGCCTTCCCTGAGGAGGTAGCCCTGGTCGCACTGGGCCGCCAGGGATCGGTCATGGGTCACCAGGACCATGGCCTTGCCTCGACTGCGTACGGCCTCGAAGAGAATGCCTGCCACGGTCCTGGAATTGGACTCGTCCAGGTTGCCTGTGGGCTCGTCCGCTAGAATCACGGCCGGGTCGTTCATAAGGGCCCTGGCAACGGCCACGCGCTGGCGCTCCCCGCCCGAGAGCTGGGAAGGATAGTACCCCAGCCTGCCCGAAAGACCCACGTCCCCAAGGAGGGCCCTGGCCCGGGCGGCGGCCGCCCGTCTCTCCTGTCCGTCCATCAGGCCGGCCAGGAGAACGTTCTCCATGGCGCTGAAGTCGCGCAGGAGAAAGTGGAATTGGAAAATGAAGCCCACCCGGCGCCGGCGGTAGAGAGTCAGCCCGGCCTCGTCCAGGGCTGATAGGCGATAGGGCCCGGATACGACATCGCCCGAGCTGGGCGCGTCCAGCCCGCCCAGGATGGATAGGAGGGTACTCTTGCCCGAGCCGCTCTCCCCGGTGACCGCCACAGTCCTGCCGGCCTGGATCTCCAGATCTATTCCCCGCAGGATTGAGAGGGTTTCCGAGCCCGTGCGGAATTCCTTGCGCAGGCCGATCGCCTGCAGTGCCAGCTCACTCATGCCTGATGATCTCCTGAGGATTCAGCCTGGATAGGGGACGGGCCGCCAGGACGGAGGCGGCCAGGGCCGAGCCCAGGCTGGCGATGAAGGCTGTCAGCGCCTCAGAGAAGAATACCGCGGCCGGCACCTGATCGATATAGAAGTAGCGCGGCGAGAATATGGCGAAATCCCTGACAGCCCCGCGTCCTGCCAGGGCCAGGGACAGGCCAAAGAATGCGTTGACGCCCCTCTCCAGGGCGGCGAATACGGCGTTGATGTTGTATGTCAGGGCCAAGCCCAGGACGAGGCCGGCCAGAGCCCCGGCCAGCCCGATCATTGCCCCCTCGATGACGAAGATACGCATTATCTCGGCCGGCGAGGAGCCGATGGCCCTGAGGACGCCTAGGTCCTCGCGCCGCTCGCGTACGGACCGCTGCATCGAGTGAAAGATATTAGCCGCGATAATCAGGAAGACCAGGCCGATCACCAGCATGAGCACGGTTTTCTCCATCCTCAGGGCGCCGAAGAAGGCCCGGTTGGCCTCCCGCCAAGAGACGACCTCAGCCCCCTCGAATACCTGACGGCCTTTCAAGGATTCGATGAAGGTGGCGTCCGCGGAGCGGTCGGTCAACTTGATCCCCAGGCTGGCCTCTGCCTGGCCTGCCAGCATGCCCGCCCCCGACTCGAAGGACGCCAGGGCCCAGCCCTGGTCGTACTCGTACCACTTGCCGGCGCTGCTGAAGCTGGCCAGCAGGCGGAAACGGAAGCGCTCGGGGATCAACCCCCACTCGGGATCAAGGCCGATGCTCGTGAGTTCCACCTCGGCGCCATCCCGCAGGCCCAGCCAATTTCCGAGTTCCCGACCCAGGACGATTTCCCCAGGCCCGAGCAGGGGGATTTCCCCGGGCTGGAATCCCAGGGCCTCGGCCAGGCCATGATCGCGTCCCAAGGCGTCGTCATCCAGGAGGCGCAAGTTGACCGCCCGTGCCGAAGCGCCCCGCCCCTGTGCCAAAGCCTGGACATCGGCGAAGCGGGTTACGCTGCGCACGCGCTTATCGGCCTCAAGGGCGTCGCGGGCCGCTTCCAGCCTTTCCAGGGGAAGGTCGATGCGCACGTGATAGGAACCTATTTCCAGGATGCTGGAGATGAAGCCGGTCTGGAAACCGTTCATCACCCCGGTGACCACGATCAGGATGGCCGTACCCAGGGCCATTTGGAGGACAGACAGGGCCGATGAGGCCGCGTTGCGTCCCCGCCGGGAGGACCAGAAGTATCGCATTGCCGCGAAGAGGGTCCAGGCGCCGGCCATCAGCGGAATTCCCTGCTTCGAACGACCTTGCCGTCCACGATGATCTCCTCCGAGCGCTTGCGGCCATCCACGCTGGTATAGCGCACATACAGGGAACCCAGACGGTAGAGCTCCGTCCGGGTCTTTCCCGGCGCTATGGTGATAATCTTTTTCTGCAGCTCCCCGTCGACATAATGGGTCTCTTCGGCCAGGTTCCCGGCCCCGTCATAGGCATAGATGACGCGTTCAACCGAAGCCCCGGCGCTGATCGTCTTTTCGCTGAGGCGGCCCTCGGGGTCATAGGCATAGATAGTCTCTACGATGAGCTTCTTGCCTTGGAAAGTCGTCTCCGTGGCCAATCTCCCCTGCTTGCCGTACTCTCGCTCCGTACGGGTGCCCCGCGTCGTATCCTCCAGAATGTCCAGGCCGCCATCCGCGGAACGACGGCGCTCCTCGCTCAATAGAGGCGCCCCCTCGCGCCATGTCTCTATGGCCGATGGGCGCCCGTCCAGGGCGTAGTTCGTGAAGCGCGTCACGCCCGAGTCGCTCTGCCAGCTGCGCAGCGTCTTTCCGCCCAGGCTGTCGGCCCCGGCTGACTCGATTCGGCCGTCCGCATACGTGCGGCGCATCTCGCGCAGGCTACCCGAGGTCGAGTAGAGGTAGCTATCAGAATAGAGAATGAGCCCATCACCGCCGCGAGCGGTGGCCGCGGTCAGACGGCCATCGGCCCAGGAATAGTCGATACGCTGACTCACTCCGCCGCCCTCATAGACCTCCTCGGCCACCAGGAAGCCCTTCCCGTCGTAGCGTTCCCGCCTGGTCAGCTTCCCTCCCTCGGCGTAGCTCATGAGGGCCGGTCGCCCCGAATCCCCCATCTCACAGATCCAGGACTTGAGTTCCCGGCCATCGGCCGAGCGGAGGACGCGTGTCTCCTTCCCTGCCTGGCGGCTCACCTCGAGGAAGTATTCATGATCGGCGGTGCGGAATGATGGTATTTCCTCGAAGGCCATGCCCGCCTCGTCCGAGGCGTAGAAGGCCGTGCCCTGGGCAGTCAAGAACCGCGAGACGAGTACGAGGGCCAGGGCCAGGAAGCGGGGGCGCAGGGTCACCCCAGGAGTTCCTTGGAATAGGCCGCGGGCGAGAATGGCTCTAAATCTCCGTAGCCCTCGCCCGTGCCGACGAAGGCCGTGGGCAGGCCCAGGCGCTGGGAGATGGCTAGGGCCATGCCGCCCCTCGCGCTCGAGTCGTACTTGGCCAGGATCACCGCGTCCAGTCCTACCGTCTCGGCGAAGATCTCGGCCTGCTGGAGCCCGTTCTGCCCGGTAGTTGCGTCTATCACCAAGAGCTTGCGATAGGCGGCCTGGCCGGCCTGAGTCCGGGCGATCTTGTCGATCTTCTCAAGCTCGCGCATCAGGTTGGCCTTGTTATGGAGCCGCCCGGCCGTATCGGCCAGTACCAAGCGGGCCTCCGAGGCCTTGGCGGCCTGGATGGCGTCGAAGAGCACCGCTCCCGGATCGCCTGAATTCCTATTCGCCACCACACGCAGCCCCAGCCTCTCCCCGTGAATGATGAGCTGGTCCACCGCTCCAGCCCGAAAGGTGTCACAGGCAGCCAGGATGATTTTATCCTTAGGCAGGCAGCGGGCGTAGTAGGCCCCCAGCTTGGCCAGGCTGGTGGTTTTGCCCACCCCGTTCACGCCGAGTAAAAGGAAGATCGCCAGGCGGTCCGCGGGCAGGCTCAACTCTAGCCCCTTGGCCATCCCAGCTAATCCTGCTTCCAGCTCAGCGCGCACGCCGGCCTCGTCGTTGATGCCCTTCTTCCTGCATGCCTCTCGCAGCGATGACACTATCCGGGCCGAGAGGGCCGCCCCCACGTCGGCCTCTGTCAAGGCGTCTTCGAGACCTTCGTAGAATTCATCGCTCAGGCGCCCCAGACCGAAGAGCCGCTTGAGTCCTGCGCCGATAGATCCCATCTTCCCTCACTCCCTGGCGGCGTCGAGATAACGCGCCAGTCTGAACAGGCACTCTCCCATGAACCAAGTCGAGAATCCCGCCGAGACCAGGAGGAAGGGGCCTGAGGCAGCCATGTCGAGCAACAGGCCCTTCCGGGCGGACTGGTACTGCTCCTGGCTGTACGTCCCGGTTTGGTATCCGGCCTCAGCCGCGCTCAGGGCCGATACGTCCGAAATGAAGAGACCGGAGGCTAGGATCGTCAGGGGCAGGGAGATCATGAGTTTGGCGTTGGCGTCATAAAAGGCCTTTCGGGCGCGGTCTAATGCCGAGCCGCCCTCAGCCGCTGCTTCGATCAGCTCGATCTTCACGTCCGCCGGCGCATCAGGTCCAGCTACGAAGAGGGCGTCCTGCATGCCTGGGGCCCTGAGCCTTCCCGAGACGAGCCTATCTGGATAATCGATGTCCACCGGACTAGCGCCGAGATACTCAGCTCCCAAGTAGACCGCCGCCCCCTCGGGGAGGCTGGCGACCCGAAACGTGCCCCTGTCCTTTTTCTCAAGGCTGATGCGCAGCTCGCGCGTCTCTCCCGCGGACAGGCTGATTTCCTCCTGCACCGAGGCGTGGCCCGGGGCCTCGGCCCTCACCTGGTGGGTCCCGGCCTCTATCCATTCGGCCGCCAGGCTCCCCCGCCCGGCATAGGTCCCGTCCAGGTAGAGTTCGGCCTCGGCCGGATCGACAATCACTGCCAGACGGGCTTCAGCTTTACCGGTCAGAGCCGGTCTCAGAGTCAATAGTGCTTCAGCCAGAGCCGCTCCAATGTCGTCGCGGGCGGCGGCAGTCTTCCAATCCACGATCACCTCGTCCAGGAAGCGGTGATAAGCCCACAGCTCTATCACCAGGTAGTCTTCCAGGGCGCTGACTCGGCCGCCTACGATTATGTCAAGATCGGCCATAGCGGCCGCCCGGACCGGCCTCCTCGAGACCGCCTCCAAGAGACCGCCCTTGCCGTCGTCCACCACGACGATGGGTTTGCGTTGCGCGACACCGATTGAGGAGGCGGCCGCTTTTTCGGCCGCCTCTATGGTTTGGCGTGAGGCCCGCATCTGGGCCTGGGCGGATGCCCGGGCGGAGGCGAGCTTGCGGGCTTCCGCCTCGGTGAGGAAAGAGCGCGCGTAGGAGAGGCTCTGCTCGCGCAGCTTGCCACCCTCTTCATAGAGTACAGATGCGCGGGCCCATTCGCGGTAAGCCGAGGCCTCCTCGGGGCTTAGGCTTCGCCGGGCCTCCCCGGCCAGGCCGTCCCTGAGCCGGAGGGGGATGGTGTCTGCCAGACTCTCGATGAAGGCATCCCGCCCCTCGGCGAGGAAGCGGCATACGCCCACGCGAATCTCCGCGCGCTTATCCTGCAGGGCCTGGGCGCCCGCCAGGGCCTGGGCCAGGAGGGCCAACAGGGCCGCGGCCTTCCCGGTTCGGCTCACCGGGCTCCGCCCACGAGCTTCAGAATGCCGGCGACGTCAGCGCGGGAAAAGGGCAGGGCTAAGAATTCGTCGGCCAGGCCGCGTTCCAGGGCGCGGAAGAGGAGGTCGTCCTGGTCCAGGTCGGCAATGGCCACTATGAAGGCCTGCGGATCCATGCTCTTGGCGGTCTTGGACAGGGTCTCAGGAAGACCGGCTGAAAGTGACGCGAAAACCGCCCCCAGGCGCGGTCCGCCCTTCAGCCGGAGGGTCTCGGGCCCCTCAGCCATGTTGGCACAGCAGCACTCCCAGCCGCAGGCCCGTATGGCCTCGCTCAGATCCTGCCTGACCGCCTGATCGTCTTCGAACACAAAGGCCATGTTCATTCTGTCCCGCGCCTCTCCCAGCGGTCGCGCAGGAAGGCCTGAATAAAGGGGTCTATATCGCCGTCCATGACCGCCTGGATGTTGCCCACCTCCAGCTTGGTTCGGTGATCTTTGACGAGGGTGTAAGGCTGGAATGTGTACGAGCGTATTTGGTTGCCCCAGGAGATGTCCTTCTTCTCCTGGGCGAATTTCTCGTTTTCCTTCTCCTTCTCCGCCCTGTAATACTCATACAGGCGAGCCTTGAGCACGCTCATGGCCGTGGCCCTGTTCTTGATCTGGCTGCGCTCGTTCTGACAGGCTACGATGATACCGGTGGGCAGGTGGGTCAAGCGCACGGCGCTGTCGGTCTTGTTGACGTGTTGGCCGCCGGCCCCGCCCGAGCGGTATGTGTCCACGCGCAGGTCCTCGGGGCGTATCTCCACTTCTATCGAATCGTCCAAAACCGGGAAGACGTAGACCGAGGCGAAGGATGTATGACGGCGGGCGTTGGCATCGAAGGGCGATATGCGTACCAGGCGGTGTACTCCGGCCTCGCCCTTGAGGTAACCATAGGCGTAGTCGCCGTTGATCTGCACGGTAACCGATTTGATGCCGCCCTCGGCCTCCAGCATGTCGACCAGCTCGGTGGTGTAACCCTTGGACTCGGCCCATCGGGTATACATGCGGTAGAGCATATTAGCCCAATCGCAGGCCTCGGTGCCGCCCGCCCCGGCGTGCACGGTCAGGAAGGCCCCGTTCATGTCGACCTCGTCCGAGAGCAGCTCCAGAGCGGTCAACTCCGAAAAGCGCCGCTCCACCGACTCCAGGCTGGATTGGATATCAGCGGCCATGCTCTCGTCGCCCTCGGCGCGGGCCAGGCCGAGGATCTCGTCCAGCGAGAGGACATCGTTGCGCAGGCTTTCCCAGGGCTCAATGCGCTTGCGCATAGCTCGCATGCGCGACATGACCCCCTCGGCGGCCTTTGGGTCGTCCCAGAAATCAGGCGCGTGGGTCGCCTGCTCCAGCTCCCCTAGCTTGCGGCGTATGGCATCCGGGTCAAAGACGCCCCCAGGTCTCAAGAATGCCGGCCTTTGCGGCCTCTACGCGCTGAACGTAATCGTCGAGCATCTCGCCCTCCCGGGAGCCGGATCAGGCCGGCTTTGATGATGGCCGGACGATGATCCGGCGCCATTTGTTCTGTTTGAGCGCGGTCAGCACCAGGGTGCCCTCGAGGGGGTACTGGTACATGCGGATGGTGTCGTAGTAGTCCGTTATCTTGTCGATATCCCTCTTGAGCCGGGCGATCTGCTGTTCGGATGCGGCGGCGCATTCGAAACAGCCGCGCTGGACCTTTTCGAAACCATACTGGGGGAGGAGATTGTACAGCTCGGTGCGGGAGTCATCGCTTCCCATGTCGCAGACGATGGAAACGAACATGCCTCAATCCTACAAAAAGCGTTGATATATGTAAATACCCCGCGCGCGCGGCCTCGGGGCGGACGACCGAAACCTGAGCAAGAAGACCTTGTCCCGGGAGGGATTTCTGCCGATCATAGAGCTGATGAGACGCATTCCCGCCTGGGCCCTGTGCCTGGCCCTCCTCGCCTGCCTGTCCGTCTATGCCCAGGGCGCTCAGGACGACGCAGCCTCCGTCTTCGCCCCCTACCCCACCCGTGTCAGGGTCGGCACGAACGAGGATTCCATCGTCCTCTCCTGGATCGACAGCCCCGATGTCCAGGGCGATTGCGTCATCTACCGGGCCGCCGAACCCATCAATGAGGACAGCTTTGCCTCGGCCGTGAAGGCCGGAACCGTCCCCTACGGCAGCCAGCGCTTCGTCGACCGGGAGGCCGGCCCAGGGGAATGGTATTACGCGGTTCTGTCCATGGACGAGTCCGGCATCGCCTACGAAGTCTTTCTGCCCTTCAAGAACGTCACTGCAGTCGGCCTGAGCTCGCCCTCATCGGAGCGCGTAGCCTCGGCGAGCGCCGATTCTGCTGACTCCACTTCGGCGAACGCTGATGAAGCCCCCCAGGCCTTCGCCGATGTGAGCGGTATAGGCGCCAAGACCGATTCAGATGCCATCGTCGTCCGCTATCAAGTCTCGCCCATCGGGCATCGCCTGGTGGTCTACCGCAGCCCCGAGCCATTGTTGAACTCCTTGAGCATCCTTTCAGCCTCCATCGTATCCATCGTGGACGATACGATGGTAGAGGTACGCGATTACCCTGTTCCCGGCATAGACTACTATTACGCCGTTATCGACGAGGCCCGCCTTCGGGCGGGCGGCATCCTCATCGAACAGGGGCGCAACGCCACGAGCGTAGGCGTGCGCGTTCCGGCGGGGGCCTACCGCATCGGCCTTCCCGAGGTGTCGCCCCTCTCCCGCAGCCTACCCCTTCCCTACCGCGTCATCGAATCCTCAATCGGCTCCGGCGAGCGCCTGGGGACGGCCATCAGCATTCCGGAACCGTCAAGCATCTCCCCTGCCGCGGAGAAAGCCATAGCCCGCATCCTGGATTTAGTTCCGCGCGAGCAGATTCGCCGCCCGGACATACTCATCCTGGAGAAAGACGCCCAGACTCCGGCTTCCGGCGAGGACTACACCCTAGCCGTCATCGTGAAGGACAGCGTGCAAAAGGCGAATTGGTCCGGGGCTATTTCGCAGATTGAAAAATTCCTTTCCATCCGCCGCAGCCAAGCCGTCGAGGCCCGGGCGCGCTTCTACCTGGGCCAGGCCTACGCCAGCAACGGCGACTACCGCGAGGCCTTGTTCTCCTTCTTGATGGCCCAGGATGGTCTCTATCGTGAGACGCGCGATTGGATCAGCTATTGCCTGGAGGCCCTCGACTCCGGTTCTTGACCTATCGCCCAGCCTTCATCCATCATCTGAGCCATGGAATCACCAGGAGGCAATCCTTGAATGCCATTGTCACCGTCGTTGGCGCCGACCGGGTCGGCATCATCGCCAGCGTCTCGGGCTTCCTGGCCGAGCACCGCATCAACATCGTCGACATCAGCCAGACCATCCTCTCAGGCAACTTCGTCATGTCCATGATGCTGGACCTGTCCGCCTCCACCGCCCCCATCAGCCAGCTCAAGGCCGGGTTGGAGGAGCTGGGCGGCCGGCTGGGGGTGAGCGTGAGCCTCATGCACGAGGGCGTCTTCACCGCCATGCACCGCATCTAGGGAGGTCCGCTCGATGCTGCTGACGCCCCGCGAAATCCAGGAAACCGTGGACATGTTCATGCGCCTCAAACTCGACATCCGCGCGGTCACCCTAGGCCTGTCCTTGCGCGACTGCGCTTCGTCAAACCGCGCCGAGGGCCTTGAACGGATCCGCTCCAAGCTCATGCGCCGCGCCGGGCGCCTGGTCCCGGTGGTCATGGAAATCGAAGAGGAATTCGGTATTCCCATCATCAACAAGCGCATAGCGGTGACGCCTATCTCCTTGGTGGCCGAGCCCAGCGGCGAAGCTGACTACTCGCCCTGGGCGGAATGCCTTGACAAGACCGCCTCAGATCTGGGCATCGACTTCATCGGCGGTTTCTCGGCCCTAGTGCAGAAAGGCTCCACGCCCGGTGACCAGGCCCTCATGGCTTCCCTGCCCCAAGCCCTCTCGGGTACCGGTCGGGTGTGCGGTTCGGTGAACCTAGCCAGCACCAGGTCAGGCATAAATATGGACGCGGTGGCTGAGATGGGCCTGGTCATCCTGCGCTGCGCCGCCGCCAGCGCCGGGGCGGACGGCATCGCCTGCGCCAAGCTGGTCGTCTTCTGCAACGCCCCCGAGGATAATCCCTTCATGGCCGGGGCCTTCCACGGCCCGGGAGAGGGCGAGAGCGCCGTCAATGTCGGCGTCTCCGGGCCCGGTGTCATCAAAGCCGTCCTGGAGAATTTCCGCGGCGCCCCCTTCGACCTCGTGGCTGAGGAGATCAAGAAAGCCTCTTTCAAGATCACCCGCATGGGCCAGTTGGTGGCCCAGGAGGCCGCCCGCCGCCTGGAGGCTCCTCAGGGCATCCTCGATCTTTCCCTTGCCCCCACCCCCTCGGTAGGCGATTCGGTGGCACGTATTCTCGAGGAGCTCGGCCTTGAGGCTGTGGGGGCCCATGGTTCCACAGCCGCCCTGGCCCTCCTCACCGACATGGTCAAGAAAGGCGGGGTCATGGCCAGCGCACGGGTGGGCGGCCTCTCGGGTGCATTCATCCCGGTATCTGAGGACGAGGGCATGGTGGAGGCCGCGCGGAAAGGCTACATCGGCATAGACAAGTTGGAGGCCATGACATCGGTCTGCTCGGTGGGCCTGGACATGCTGGCCATACCCGGCGACACGCCGGCCGAAACCATTTCCGCCATCATAGCCGACGAAATGGCCATCGGCATGGTGAACAACAAGACCACGGCGGTCAGGATCATCCCCGTACCGGGCAAGGCTGCCGGGGATTGGGCACAATTCGGAGGGCTCCTGGGCGGCTGCCCGGTCATGCCGGTATCGCGTCTGTCGAGTAAGGCTTTCATAGACCGGGGCGGTCATATCCCCCCGCCCATCCACTCCTTCAAGAACTGAGGCCTAAAAGGCCGCCGTTGATAACTCAGCCCGCCAAGCCTTGAATCCGTCGAAAGCCGGGTACCCATGGAAAATCTCTACGCTTTCCGTGGGTATCGGGGCGCTCAGTCCCAGGCGAAGGCGTAAACGGCGGTCTCCCTGTACTCCTCGCCTGGTCTGAGGAGGCTGCTCGGGAATTCCGGGCGGTTGGGGCTGTCCGGGAAGTGTTGGGTCTCCAGGCAGAACCCGGCATGGTGCCCGTAGGTCTTCCCGCCCTTGCCCCCGCTTTGGTTGAGATAGTTGCCGGTGTAGAGCTGAACCCCGGGCTGGGTGCTGCGTACGGTCAGGCTCCGCCCACTGGCCGGATCGCGCACCCGGGCGGCCTGGACAAGGCCTGAGCCCCGGCGGTCGATGACGTAGCAATGGTCGTAGCCCATACCCATGGCGGCCATGTCCGCGCCAAGAGCCTTGGGGGCGCTGAAGTCCATGGGGCCGCGCGCCTCGAGGATCCGCCCCGTGGGCAGGGTGTCCTTGTCGATCTCCAGGTAGCGCGCGCAGGATAGCTGGAGTTCATGCCCCAGGATATCCCCCTGCCCGGCTAGGTTGAAGTAGCTATGGTTGGTCATGTTGACGTGGGTGGGCGCGTCGGTGATGGCGCCGAATTCGATCCAGACTTCGTTGTCGGCGCTCAGGGTATAGCGCGTCCAGGCATCCACGCGGCCGGGGAAGCCGCCGTCCCCATCCGGGCTGAGGAGTCGGAATTCCACGGCGTCCTTGGATGCTATGGCCTCTCCCTTCCAGGCTCTCTTGTCCCAGGCCGTGCTGCCCCCATGGAGGCAATTTTTGCCCTCGTTGGCCTCGAGACGGCTCTCACGCCCGTCGATGGTGAAGCGCGCCCCGGCTATGCGGTTGGCGAATCGCCCCACTGTCACCCCGAAGAATGGATGGGGTCCCAAATAGCCCTCCAGGCTGTCGAAGCCCAAAACCACGTCCTGGCGACCGCCGGTCCTCGACGGTACCAGGGCCGAAACCAGGCTAGCCCCGTATTCCGACAGACTCAGGCTCACAGTGCCGTTGTCGATGACGAAGAGCCCAATTTCAGCCCCGTCCCGGCCCCTTCCATGCGATTCGCGCCTCACGCTCATGCCTTTCCTCCCCTTTCGCCCTCGAGCCCGCGCCGGCGGGTCGATCCGTAATACGCTATGCTGCCGCGCTCCAGGATACTCCCGGCCCGGGCGCTGAAAGTCCCTAAAGGGAAACGCTGCCTGAGAGACCCCACCCGGACGAGCGGCGGGAGCGGGCCTCCCCTGAGAAGGCTCAGTACCCTGCGAGCCAGGATGGCCGGGTCTGCGCCGAAGCGGGCCTGCCGCTCTCGGACGGCTGTGGCGTATTCGGCCGCTTCATGGTAGGGGCTTTCAGTCGTCCAGCCCGCCGCCGCGGCCCTCCGGGCCGACAAGGCTGAGCGGATGCAAGCCGCCTCCACCACACAGACCTCCACTCCCCGATCGAGGAGTTCCAGCCTGGCCGAAAGAGCCAGGGAACGCAGGGCCGCCTGGGCGGCCGCGCTCATGGCATGGTAAGGGATGCCGAAGACCGCCTCGGCATCCAGGACGATGAGGGCCTTGCCTCTTCCCTGGTGTCGCATGGCGCCCAGGGCGGCCCTCAGCAGGGTCGCTTGAGCGGTGAATTCTAGTCGCAGCTCTTCCTCGAGCTGGCCCTCGCCGCAGTCCTCAAGAGCTCCCGAGAGTTCGCGATAGGGACAGAGGATCAAGGCGTCCAGGCGGCCCTCCTCGGCCAGCATGGCGGCCAAGGCCTCTTCCGGGCCCTGGCGTTCGCGCAGGTCCAGGCGCAGGGGCGAGAAAAATTCGTCGGATTTAGGCTGGTAGAAATCCGGATGGGCCATGGCCCCGCGCACCCGCTCGCCCCTCTTGGCCAGGTAAGCCGCGCAGGCATTGCCCAGGCCGAAGGAGGCGTCATGCACAAGGACTCGCTGGGTCGATCTCCTCATCCTGCCTTCCCGATAGCGGCCTTGGCGATCAGCTCGACCTCTTCGGGCGGGCTTAAGCGCTCGGCGTCGACGATCAGGTCGCAGAATGCGTAATCGTCGTTGTCAATGCCGTAGAGCTCCATGAAGCGTCGGTGGTCTCCTAGATCGCGCTCATGGGTGAAGGCGCGCACGACATCCAGGTCTCCGCCCTCCCGCTGCCAAATCCGCCTGGCCCGCACTTCTTCAGAGGCCTTCAGGTAAACCGTGAAGGCCTCATGCCTGAGAAGCCAGATCGCCAGGCGACTGCCGATGATACAGTCGCCCTGCCTAGCCAGCTCCACCTGGGTGCGATCCAGGCGGCGGTCATACTCGCTGTCCGAGGCCGCCAGCTCGAGCATGGCTTGGAAGCCCAAGCCCAACTCCTCGGCCATGTTATGGAAGGTGTAGTTGACGAAGCGGTAGCCCAGGCGCTGCGCCAGGGACCGCGAGACGGTGCTGTTGCCGCAGCCGGACTTGCCGGAGATGGCGATGATCATCCGCCTACTCCACGTTCCGAGCCTGCTCGCGGATATTTTCCAGGGCCTCCTTGAGGGCCACTATCCAGGCCCCGGTGGCCGCCATCTGATTCTTTGATCCGATGGTGTTGACCTCGCGGTTCATTTCCTGGCACAGGAAATCGATGCGCTTGCCCGAACCCTGGCGCCCGTCCAGCTCCATCTCCATGGCTTGGATATGGGACTGGAGGCGGGTGAGCTCCTCGTTCACCGTGAAGCGGGTCAAAGCGATGGCCGTCTCCTGGAGGATGCGATTCTCGTCCATACCCTCCCCCACTGCTTCGCGTAAGCGCTTGCGCAGGTTCTCGGCCAGCATGGCCTCCAGCTGCGGGGCTGCCTCAGCGATAGCTGCCGTCCCTTGCCTGATTCTGTCCAGCTGGACGCGCATGTCCGCAAGGAGGGAGGCACCTTCTCGAGACTTCTCCGCGTCGAAGGCGGCATATACTTTCTCCAGGGCCGGCTGAACCTCCGGCCAAAGCTCGTGGGCATCCACCTCGCGTTCGAAGCCTAGAACCCCTTCCACCGAGAGGAGGTCGCGCAGCTCTACTCCGGTGCCAGGGCCGATCATGTCGGCCAACTCGGTGAGGGCGGACAGGGCCGCGGCGGCGGCGCCCCGATCCACCCGCACGCTGCCCTGGGCTAGGTACTCGCGGACGCGCAGGCTGCACTCAACTTTTCCACGCCCGATGCGCGATTGGAGGAAGGCCCTTATGGTCGGCTCCATGGCCGAGAGAGCCTGGGGCAGGGCCACATACACGTCCAAGTAGCGGTTGTTGTAGGACTTGAGCTCCAGGCTGAAACGCAGGCTGGGCGTACTGAAGCTCTCTTGGGCGTAAGCGGTCATGCTCTTCATGCCTGCGCACCTCCCCGGGCCATGGCTTCCAGGGCCGCGGCCCCGAGGCGCCAATTATCGCCGGCGCCCATGGTCAAGAATATATCACCCTGGCGGAGCTCGCGTAGCACCTGGGGCAGGGCATCCAGGGGCTCTTCCACGTATTCTGCCGCACCAGGCCTCAGCGCCTCCACGGCATCGTACAGGCTGCGCCCGCTGACCCGTCCGTAAGGGCGCTCACGGGCCGAGGCGTAAATCTTATGCAGGAAGATGCGATCGGCTTGAGCCACCGCCGCGGCGAATTCATTCAGAAGGGCGGCTGTGCGCGAATAGGTGTGGGACATGAAGTCCAGGACGATCCGGCGCCCAGGGAGGAATTCCCGTATTCCCGCAATCGTGGCGGAAATAGCTGTGGGATGGTGGCCGTAATCGTCCATGAAGAGGACACCGCCGGCCTCGCCCAGTATCTCTGAGCGGCGTTTGGAGCCGCGGAAGCCCTGAAGTCCCCGGCGCATGTCCTCCAGCTCCCGTCCGGAGGGCGCGTCTCCTGACGGCCTTCCAGACATGGCGCCTATGATGTCGCAAGATAGGGCCAGGGCAGCCGTCGCGTCCTCCACCAGATGCCTCCCGGGCACCTGTATGGAGAAGGGCTGGTCAAACAAGGCCAGGGCGAACTCCGTCCTGCCCATCGCGCTATGGGACCAGCCGATCCGGAATGGGCCGGCGGCCTTGAAACCGTAGGGAATCATGAGAAGGTCGGGGCGCTCGGCGGCCAGGCGCCCGGCCACCTCCGCGGCCCCCGGATCGTCCACGCAGTAGATGAGCCGGCCGCCCTCCGGCAGGAGGCGCCCGTACTCCACGAAGGCGGATAGAATATCCTCAAAATCCCTGAAATAGTCCTGGTGATCCATCTCCACGCTCGTGAGGACGATGCGCTTGGGCCTGAATGAGAGGAAATGGCGTTTATATTCGCATGTCTCGGCCACCAGGAAGCGCTGACCTAGGCTGAGGGTGGACTTGCCGCCGAAGCTGGACACTGCCGAGCCGGCCAGTATGGTGGCTGGACAGCCCAGAGCTTGGAGTATGGCCCCGCACATCGCCGTCGTGGTGGTTTTGCCGTGGACACCCGATATGCCCGACGAATCGTAACATTCCGAGAGGGCTCCCAGAGCCTGCGTATACAGCATTACCGGCAATCCCAGGGTCGAGGCTTGGGCCAGCTCAGGATTCCCCTCGGCGCTGTAGGCGGCGGAATGGATTACGAGGGCGATATCCGAGCCAACGTTATCGGCGGAAAAGCCCTGCCTAAGATCAAGGGGCAGGGTCTTGAGAATTGCGTCGGTGTAATACTCCTCGGGCACGTCCGAACCCGACACGATCGCTCCGGCCGCGCAGAGGATCTCGGCCAGGGCCGACATGCCGGTGCCCTTGACGCCAACCATGTGGACTCTGCGCCCTTTCAAAGAGTCCAGAAAGTCCGATGCGGATCCGGCCCGATCCATCAATCCCCTCCCCTCGTCCTTCGCGGATGAATGGTGAATTGGAGGACAGCCTGGAAGCGCTCGCCCGGCCTGAGCAGGGCCAGCTTCCATGCGAAGGCAAAGCTTGCGTAGCCGACCTCATTAAGGTATGCCCGGCATGTGGGTTCTCCATCGGCCATGAAATCCACGATGGCTTTGCCCCTCCCATCTATCAGGGCGAGGGCCTCGGTTCCATCCATTTTAAGGTGCTGCCCGGGCCTCGCCTCTTCTACCCCCTCGCTCGAGCGCAGGCTGAGGCGGCATTCGGCCGGCTCGCGCAAAGGGACCATCAGCCCTGAGCGGGATTCGTAGACCCCGCTCAAAGCCTTATTCCCTATATTCACAAGGCCGAGTGACAGGATGATGCCGTTGCGCCTGAAGGCGAAGCGCTTCTCCAGACGCAGGGGGCTTCCCCCATCGGAGCCGCTTCCAAGCGTGGGATTTGCGCCCGATTCCCACTCGCGTACCAGCTTTATCTCGCTGCGGCCGGCCTCCATCGATTCGAGGGTGAAGGGGGCCTGCAGCTCCCATAGGCCCCGCGTTTCAGCTGCATGAGTGCCGGGTGTTGATCCGGCCGGCGTTTCGGCCCGTCCTTCATCAGCGTCACGGTGGATGAAAAAGTCGAGGAAGAGCGCATCTGGATCCTCGGGGCCGCACTCAGGCAGGTTCAGGAGGTTGGCTATGGGGGCGAATAGGTCCAACTCAACGATAGTCGCTCCGCGCCTATGCAGGTAGGCGTTCATGTCGCTGCCTTGATAGATATACTCCTCGTAACCGTCGAAATCATAGTCCAGGGCCACTAGCGAGGGCATGAACATACCCTTCTCGCGGGTGATCGACTCCGCTTCAAGGAGTTCGCGGTAAGCGCTGGCCCTGGCCCGCCAGGCAGCCTGGCCGCAAGCCGCCTCGGCATCTGGATATGCTTCATGGCCCTGAGCCCTCCATATCCCCTCTCTAGTGGCCTTCTTGCGGGCCTTGTCCCCGCGCAGCTGATTGGCCAGACCGTGCACGTAATACATCTTCCCATAGAGCCGCGCGTTCTGTACTGATTTGGCAAGGCGCAGCCTTGAGCCTGAGGGAGCCAGGTAGGTCCTTCCACGGACATAGTCTTCCTTTAAGTGACGCGAGGGCAGAGTCAGCGAGTAGTCTTCGGACAGTGCAAGGAGGGACTTGAAGAAGCGCTCCGATTCGGCCTCGAAGCCCTCCTTGGATTCCTGGTTGCCTTCGGGGCAGACCGAGATGAGGTAACAGAGAATGCCCGTACCGCCGCGGAAATCCTGCTCCAATGATCTAGACAGGGCGGCTCCCTCAGGAAAGTGCACGAGCTCCCTGGCCGGGAAGACGATTACCGAGCGTCCCTGGTCCTCCACGACCTGGGGACAGCGCGGATCGCAACCAGCCGATTCTATCAGGGCATCGGAGACAAAGGTGTAGTCCATCCCCGCGGCGCTGAGGGTTGATGCCAGCTGCGGCTCCCAAGCCATACCGGCCAGGAGGCAGCCGCGCGGACGTTTATCGAAGGCCTGTCTGAGAAGCGTAGTGGCCTGTTCAATCTGCCCCAGCCTGTCGGCCAGGGGCACTATGTGGAGGTAGGGGTGGGCGTAGCCACCGCCCAGGATCTCCACCTGTTTACGCCGGGCCAGCTCCTTGATGAGCATGACGATCTCGGGATGGGCCGTATCCAGAGACACCAGGGTCGATCCGCTGAGGTGGAGGCATGCCGGTAGGCCCGGATTGGCGTAGATTCTCGTGAGCAGGGGGCGTATGCGGGTCTGGTAGCATGCCTCAAACTCCGCGGGCGCGCTGCCCATGGGCATGTGCAGGGAGAAGCCCAACACCAACTTCGCGACCCTCATCCGCCGCCTCCGTCCCGCCTCACGGCCGAGGCCCCATGGCGAAGAGGCGCTCGAAGGCGCTGAAGGCCAGGGCCAGAAGACCGGCGTTGATGAGGAAGATGGGAGTGCCGGCGAACGGCCGCGGAATGTCCTCGAGGCCCGAACGCTGGTTGATGAGTCTGAGAAGCCAGGTTGCGCTTACGTATCCGGCTGCCGCTGCTATGGAAGAAATCAAGGCGCCGACGGTATCCAGACCGGCCTGAGCCGGTATGAAGGATATCGCATAGACGATACCCGAGCTTTCGATCCGGATCATCGAGGCCCGTATCCGCGGCGCCATCCCCGGGCGTATCCGGCTTGCCGCAGCTGCCAGACCCTGGCAGGCCAGGAAGCTCAGGCAGGCGGCCGCCGGTATGGCCGCCAGACGGGCATTGATCAGCGACAAGAGTCGATCCAGGCCGCAGGCGGCCAGACCGCAGGCCATGCAGAGGATGCAGATAACCAGGGTTTCGACTGCCCCCCTTCCCTCATCCTCCCTGCCGCGTTCCAGCCCGAAGAGGGAGCTCAGGGCCACATTGTCGATGAATACGAAGATGAAAGCCGTCCAGATATGGCTCATCCCTTTCTCCTACCCTGTCCTCGCCGAAGGATCCTGGCCAGTGCGGCGGCGAAGCCCATGAGAATGAGGAGACCGCCCGGCTCACCCAGAAAGCGCAGGGGGAAGGCGGATAGGCCCGGCAGAATACGCCGTCCGGCTTCCAGTGCTTGTCCGGGGATGCCGAGCGAAGCGTCGGCCAGGATGCCGCGCACCAAGCCGGCAAGGATGATCAGGGCCGCTCCCGCGGCGGGCGGGCCCAGTCGCTCAGGCATGAAGCCTAGTCCAGCCCGAGCGTCCTCGTCCCAAGCCCGGTAGGAGTGGAAGAAGAGAGCGCAGAAGGGCAGGAGGTCGAGAGCCCGCTGTATGCCGGCCGCCCGACTAGGATCGATCCAGATGACGAGGGCCTTGAGGAGACAGGACAGGGCCGAAGCCGCCGCAACATAAGCGAAACGCCGCCAATCCTCACCCATAAAGGGATGGGCCGATAGGCAGAGGGACTGCATGAGGAGGGCCGCCCCAAGCAGGGCGGTGCCCAGGTAC
Organism: uncultured Spirochaetales bacterium; assembly: GCA_964470375.1. Classification (GTDB taxonomy): domain Bacteria; phylum Spirochaetota; class Spirochaetia; order Treponematales; family JBGSOB01; genus CAYNQK01. The sequence goes on along the minus strand of CAYYCP010000002.1, from coordinate 1,119 downwards.
AGGCCGGTCGGGAGATCCAGGGCCGCCGCCGCCACCGGTAATAGGCCGACGAACAGGGCGGTTTCGGCGCGCCGCGCCTCAGCCGGGTCGCGATACGCCATCATACCTTCCCCCCCTTGCCGATCCAGGTGGCCGCCCTCTCCGCCTCTCGGATCAGCTCGGCCGCCCGTGGATCTCGGTTGTCTTCATCCTTGTCCAGGTCGCGGAAGGTTGATTCTCCGGCCCCCAGGGGCGTCCCCTCGACGATGCGGGCGCCTAGAAGTATCCCGTCCTTGGAGGCAAGTACCATCAGCACGCGCGCGCGCCGTCCTGAACCCGTCGCCATGAAGCCGATGCGGGCGGCCGGATCGGCTGGATCGCCCAGGGCGTAGAGGCCGAGGAGGCGGGGATTTCCGCGGGCCGTGATCCGCCGTGCAGCCCCTGGCAGGGACTTCTCCCTGGCGTAGGCTTGGGCCAGCCTGGCATAGTGGGCATCACGTGTCGCTGCGGCTAGGGCTGTTCCGCCTGCGGTTATGCCGGCTGAGGCCACCAGCACGATCATGAGGGTGAGGGCTTGGATCATGCGTTGGTATTCTCTCATGTACGGACCGCCTTGGCCCATGGGCTCGGTCTCCTATCCAGAAGCGGTACCGCCGCGTTGGCGATGATGATCGCGAAGGCCGTGCCGTCCCCGGCATAGGGCGCCTTCCTGAAGAGGAAGATGAGGATTCCCACGAGCGTACCGTAGGCGGCCCTGGCCAGGGGGCGAGTCGGGGACGTGACTGGATCCGTGGCGCAGAACATAGCTCCCAGGAAGGCCGATCCGCCGAAGAGGGCCAAGAGGGCATCGCCACAGAAGAGCCCCGGCCATGCTGCACCGGTCCCGAAAATCCAGCTCAGGCCCGCCAGGACGGCCAGGGTGCTGACCGGGATCTCCCAGCGGATCGTGCGCGTCGCCAGAAGGAGGATGGAGCCGAACATCAGAAGGATAATAGACGCCTCGCCTATGGTGCCGGGGCGGTTCCCGAAGAGGAGGTCCATGTAACCTCCCGGCAGAGGCGCACCCAGGCGTCTGAGGAGGAGGTCGTTCAGGAAATTGGTGGCGTCGGAATCGAAGCCTGTGCCCGCGTAGGCCGCCGC
>CAYYCP010000001.1:137308-199768 GCA_964470375.1 uncultured Spirochaetales bacterium | reverse complement strand
GGCGTCTCGGGCGGCCTCGATTCGGCCCTGGCCCTCCTCGTCTGCGCCGAGGCCATGGACATACTGGGCCGTCCGCGCTCCGATATCCTGGCCCTCACCATGCCCGGCTTCGGCACCTCGGCCGGGACCCTGGAGCAGGCCCAGAATCTCATGCGGGCCGTAGGAGCCGAGAGCCGGTCCATCGACATCCGCGAGGCCTGCCTCCTCCACTTCCGAGACATCGGCCATGATCCGGCCCTTCACGACCTGACCTATGAGAATGTCCAGGCCCGAGAACGCACCCAGATACTCATGGACCTGGCCAATGCCTCGGGCGGCTTGGTCATAGGCACCGGCGACCTCTCCGAGGCCGCCCTGGGCTGGTCCACCTACAACGGCGACCACATGTCCATGTACGCCGTGAACGCCGGGGTACCCAAGACCCTGGTGCGCCACCTGGTGGCCTGGGCCTCGGGCCGCCCCGAGCTGGCCGCGGCCGCCCAGTCCCTCGAGCGGATCCTGGATACCCCGGTCAGCCCGGAGCTTCTCCCGCCCGGTCCGGAGGGCGAGATCGCGCAACGCACGGAGGACATTATCGGCCCCTATGAGCTGCATGACTTCTTCCTTTATCACCACCTCCGCTGGGGCTGCCCGCCGGGCAAGATCGCCTTCCTGGCCGGCCGGGCCTTCGCCGGCGTCTACCGGGACGATGAGATAGCCAAGTGGCTCGGGCTCTTCTACCGACGCTTCTTCTCCCAGCAGTTCAAGCGCTCATGCGTTCCTGACGGGCCCAAGCTGGGTTCGGTCAGCCTATCGCCGCGGGGGGATTGGCGCATGCCCTCGGACGCCAGCCCGGCCGCCTGGCTCGAAAGGGACGCTTAAGGCCGGTTCCGGCAATAGTGTATTATAGGAAACTATCCTGCGCCGATTTCAGCGCAGGTTTTTCATTGCACCAATCAAGCCGAGGCGGGCGTCCGGCCCGGCGCAGGCCGCCTTCAGCTCCTCGAAATCCTGCCTGGTCTCGGAATCCGCGCCGGAGAGTTCAAGGAGGTTCCTGGTCCAGCGGTACCAGAGGTAGTGGACGCTGTAGGGGGGCCTGATGCCCAGCCTGAGGGCCTCGCGCTCGGCCCGTCCGGCCAGCTCGATGTGGTTGCCCTCTCCAGCGACGGCTAGGGAGCGGCCTTCCGCCATGAAGACGACTACCCGGCGGAAACCCTCGCCCAGGGCAGCGTCCGAGCGGAAGCCGCGGATCTCCACATCCAGCCTTCCCAGCGAGAGGTCGTGACCCTGGAGCCTGAGGCTCTTTCTCAGCTTGACGATAGCCCGGCGGACCTCGGCCTGAGCCTCGTCATTCCGGGCGGCCGCAGTCAGGGCGGCGCGCAGGCGCTTGAGCTCGCCCTCATAGTGGGCGAAGGCCGAACTGCGCGAGAGATAGGCGTCCGTGTCCGAGAGGAGGGCCCAGGCCGAGGCGAAGGCTTCGGCGATGCCCGCCCTGATCCCCTTTTTCCCGCCCGGCCCGCCCATCTAGACGCGCGCCGCCGACTATCCGCCAGCCCGGCCTATTCCAGTACGGCCCGGATGCGCCTGACCCCGGCGCTGCTGGACTGTTCCTTCTGGATGACAAAGCGCCCCATGCCACCGGTCCGTTCCACGTGCGGCCCTCCGCACACTTCCTTGGAAAAGTCGCCGATCGTGTAGACCTTGACCTTGGCCTCGTACTTTTCGCCAAAGAGGGCCGTAGCCCCGGAGGCTTTGGCCGCCTCGAGGTCCATCACCTCCATAGTCACCGGAAGGTCGCGGCGAATCTGCTCATTGACCAGGTCCTCGACCGCCTTGATCTGCTCGCTCGTCATGGGAGCGTCGTGGGCGAAGTCGAAGCGCAGCCGCTCGGCGGTGATGTTGGAGCCCTTCTGGGCTACGTGCGGTCCCAGCACGCGCTTGAGAGCCGCCTGGAGGAGGTGGGTGGCGGTATGGTACTTGATCGTCATCTCGGACTGCTCGGCCAGGCCGCCCTTGAAGGCCCCCTCGGCGGCGGTGCGCGAGAGCTCCTGATGTTTCCTGAAGGCCTCGTCGAACTCCTCCCGGTTCACGTTCATGCCGCCCTCGGCTGCCAGTTCCTCGGTCAACTCGATGGGGAAGCCGTAGGTATCGTAGAGCTTGAAGGCCAAGCGGCCGGACATGACTTTGCGCGGATCGCGCAGGAGGTTGGGCAGGAGCTTCTGGAACTCGTGCTCGCCCTTCTCCAGGGTCTCCAGGAACTTGCGTTCCTCCTTCTCCAACTCCGAGAGGACCCGGGCCCGATTTTCCTCCAGCTCGGGATAGGCCGCGCCGAAGCTGCCTATGACGGCCTCGGCCAGGCCGCGCAAGAAGATACCTTGGACCCCCAGCTTGCGCCCGTGTCGCACGGCCCGGCGGATGAGGCGCCTCAGGACATAGCCCGCGCCCACATTGGAGGGCAGGACGCCCTTCTGGTCGCCGAGGATGAAGACCGACGAGCGGATGTGATCCGCCACGATGCGCGCGCTGCGGTCCTTGTCCGGATCGGAACCGTAGGCGTAACCGGCGGCGGCCTGGATGGCTTGAAGAACGGGAACGAATATCTCCGTCTGATAGACGCTGGTCTTGCCCTGGAGGGCTGTGGCCGTGCGCTCCAGGCCCATGCCGGTGTCGACGTTCTGGGCCGGCAGCTTGACCAGGGTCTTCTCGTCCAGGCGGTTGTACTCCATGAAGACATTGTTCCAGATTTCCAGCCAGTTGGCCGGGTCGTTGCCCTTATTAGAGTCCTCGGAGGGCAGGCCCGGGCCCACCCAATAGAATATCTCCGTGTCCGGGCCGCAGGGCCCCATGGGGCCGGCCGCCCACCAATTGTCCTTGGCGCCCATATAGGCGATGCGCCCCGCCGGCATGCCCAACTCCTTCCAGCGGGCGGCGCTCTCCTCGTCGCGCGGGGCGTTCTCGTCCCCGTCGAAGACCGTTACCGAAAGCATGCGCGGATCCAGCCCCAGCCACTCGGGCGAGGTCAGGAACTCCCAGCTATAGGCTATCGAGTCATATTTGAAATAATCGCCCAGGGACCAGTTTCCCAACATCTCGAAACAGGTCAGGTGGCTGGGATCCCCCACCTCGTCTATGTCCCCGGTGCGCACGCACTTCTGGTAGTCCACCAGGCGCTTCCCGGCCGGATGAGGCTCTCCAAGGAGGTAGGGCACCAGGGGGTGCATGCCGGCGGTGGTGAAGAGAACCGAGGGATCATTCTCCGGTATCAGGGACTTGCCCTGGATCTGCACATGGCCCTTGGAGACAAAGAAGGCCAAATACTTAGAGCGCAGTTCGTTCGCTGTCATGGTGAGGCGATAGTAGGGGCAGAGCGGCGGCGCGGTCAAGAGTGGTGGGCGCATCCCTCTTTGTGATGGATGTGAAGATTAGCATCAAGGCGAGAAAGGGATCCCTTACTCGTACGAACACTCCGCTTCGCTCCTTTCAGCCTACGGCGCCCTTACATGGAACCATGAGCCAAAGAACGTCCGAAATCGTTCGTACGCTTTTTCCTTCCCCTGTCGCGATCCCTCGGAATAGCCCTTGAGAAGAGGGATGCGCCCGTAGGCTCGAGATGCGGGACCTTCCTGGAATCGGCTTTCGCTCTCCCGCTCGACCACATCTTCATCCGCTCTAGCCATCAGGGCGTGCGCCGGCTCCGGCACGTTCATCTCCTCTCGGCTGGGTTTGCGGCCCGGGAGCAATGGCGCGCCGATGATGCGTGTATCGCTGGAAGAGATGCTTGTGTTTGGTGGGTTTTCTAGCCCGCGCTTCCACAAGCGCTCAAGTTGGTGCGACGATCCCAGAGACTACGGATGCGCGGCGGTGAAGAGGCGACGGCGGAAGCGGGTCGATCGATCCCCTCTGGCGCGGCGACCCTGAGCGGGCTTGAAAAGGAATCGCGGTTGTCCTGGACGGCCGCCTTTTAGAGCATCCCCATGTGATTGAAAAAACTGGAAAGACATGGAAGCACCCTAAGCCCTAAGCGTCTGGATCCTCCGAGCCCGACCCCGCTCAAGCCCTCTCCTGGCCCAAGGCCCGGGCCAGGGCATGCGATAGCTCGGAGAGGGTGTAGGGTTTCTGGATGAAGCCGGCGGCGCCGGTGTTCAGGGCCTTGTCGATGCGCGGGTCGTGGCGGTAGCCGGAGGAAATGAAGGCGATCAGCTCAGGGGACAGGGATCGCAGGGCGGCCAGGACCTCGTCGCCGGAGGTTCCGGGCATGGACATATCGATGATGGCGGCGCGCGGGGGAGTCTCGGGATCCGATAGGGCGGCCTCGGCCTCGGGGAGGCCTGAGGCCAGGATGGCCTTGTAGCCGCAGGCTTCCAGCATGCCCTTGGCCACGCGCCTGACGGTCTCCTCGTCATCGACCACTAAGATGGAGCCGGAGCCCTTGATGATGCCTGTATCCGCTTGGTCCGACCGGACCTGATCCTTGCCCTCGGCTTCCTTGAGATAGACGGAGAAGACCGAGCCCGCCCCGAGCTCGGAGTAGGCCTCGATGAAGCCGCCGTGTTGGCGAACGATGCTGTAGGCCATGGCCAATCCCATGCCCGAGCCGCGGCCGGGGCCCTTGGTAGTGAAGAAGGGATCGAAGATACGCTCGAGCGTATCCTTATCCATGCCCACGCCCGAGTCAGCGACGCGCAGGATCCAGTAGGCGCCCTGGCTGGCCAGGGCATGGGCCGAGAGGAAGTGGGCGTCGGCCTCGGCGCGCGTCAGCGAGACTTCCAGGCGTCCGCCCTGCCGATCCTCCGGGGGGCGCATGATGGTCATGGCGTGGGCTGCGTTGACGCATACATTGAGGATCACCTGCTCTATGAGGACCGCGTCGGCCATGACCATGGCCGCTCCGGGCGGTTGGGATAGGGATATCGCGATGGATTTGTCGAAGCTGCTGGCGCACATCTTCATTACCGAGGCCAGGGAGGAGCGCAGGTCGATGAGGGCTAGGGACAGCTCCTCCCTGCGCGATATGCGGGATATCTGGCGCACCAGGTCCTTGGCCCGCTCGGCGATGGAGAGGATCGAGCGGGCCTCGGCGGCAAGCTCTGCGGCCTCCCCGCAGTCGGACTCCTCCAGCCTGAGGGACAGGATGGAGGCCGTGCCCACGATGCCCATGAGGACGTTGTTGAAGTCATGGGCGATGCCCATGGACAGGGTGCCCAGCATTTCCATCTTCTGGATCTGCCTGAGCTCGGCTTCCTTGCGGGTGATCTCGGTGACGTCGTCCAGCCTGATGACGGCGGCTTCCCCGGCCGCGCGCCCGAGGGGGAAGACGGAAACGGCGATGTGCCTGGACGATCTCGGGCTGAAGCTCCGGCTCTCGGTCCTTTGCTCGGGGAGGTCCTCGGCGCGGCGGGCGGTGATGGCGCCTAGAAGGGCCTCGCGCAGGGGGAACAGGAGGGGCAGGGCCTCCCAGGCCGCTCGGCCCGGGGCCATGGCATCGCCCGCCATGGCCGCGGCGGCGGCATTCCAGCGGGTGACCCGGCCGGCGTCGTCCACGGTCATCAAGGCTGAAGGCAAGGTATTGATGACGTCGTCCAGGTAGGCCCGGGTGCCCTCCAATTCGTCGATTTTGGCGGCCAGTTTTCGCGACATGTTCAGGAAGTCCCGGGCCAAATCTCCCAGCTCGTCGTCCTGGCTGATCCGGGCGATGCCAGCCGCGGCGCTTCCGTCCCCGGCTGAGAGCCCGCGGGCCGCTGAGGCCAGCTCGCGCAGGGGACGGGTGACGATGCGGGAGAAGTACGCGCTGGCGGTAAGGCTCATGGCCAAGACGGTGGCTAGGAGGGCGCCTAGGATGGCCGCCCAGCCGCTTCGGTAATTCCTGATCGCCCCGAGGGAGTAGGCCGCTCCAACCCACAGGCTGTCCAGGCTCCCGTCCTTAGGCGAGAAGTCTGCAAGGAAGCGCCCGTTCCCGCCATCCCCGATGACCGAGCCCATGGGAAAGCCCTTGGGCGACATGGACCAGCGGGCCGGGAGAGCCGGGATAGGCAGGCCGGCCCGTACTCCGACAGCGGCCGAGCCGTTCGGAAAGACGGCCAGGGCTGGGGCGTCTATGTCGCGGGATATCGAGGCGAGCAATCGGTCGATACTGAGATAGGAGCAAATATCTCCCAGGTTCCTTCCGCTCCCCGATACCAGGGCTGTCCGGGACCAAAGGCCGCCCGGCCCGGCTGAGACGCCCGGGGGGGTCAGAGCCGCCAGGGAGGAGAAGGCCGCCAGGTCCATGCCCGGAGGGGGCTTGCCGGCGAAGGCCTCGCCCGAGGTGTCGATGACGATAAGGCCCTCCGCCCCGCGCGATTCAGCGACCTCGGCCAGGTAGGCCGAAAGGACACGATCCAAACCCAGCTCGGCGTTGACGGTGACCATGTTCTCGCGCGCCAGGGCCTCCAGGCCGCGGGACATCTGCTCGGCCCGGGAGGCGGCCAAGAGGGCCGCTGTCCTGGCCTTTTCGGCCGATATCTGGCGCGCGACGGCCTCGCTGAGGGGGAAGAAGGCCAGCAGGGACGAGACCGAGAAGAGGAGAAGGGGCAGACAGGCCACCATGGCCAGGAGGGTGAAGACCTTGCCGGTGAGCCTGAACCGCCTGAGCCTCCCGCCCATCAATCCGCCTTGCCCATGAAGCTGCCCTGGAAGTCGGTGTAGACGCGGTAGGCGGCGTTGAGGACGTCCTGGGGTATCTGGATGCCGAGCTGATCGGCCTTGGCCTTGTTGATGATGATGTTATGGGTGCGCGGATACTCCCAGGGTATGCTTCCCGGGTCCTCCCCGCCCAACACCCGTCCGGCCAGTTCGGCCATCTGGGCTCCCAGGTCCTTCCACACCACGCACACGCCCATCAGGGCCCCCATCGCTATCGGCACGTCCTCGTAGCTGAGGTAGGGCACGTGAGTGCGGTTGCTGAGGTACTCCCTATAATCGGCTGCGGCTAGGTTCGGGTCCAGGGGCGAACCGTCGTCGTTGACGTAGGGGGAGACGCAGCTCATGAAGGCGATGTCGCGTACCTCCGGGCCGAAGGAGGAGGCCAGGGCCAGCTCTTCCTGGTGACCCCTTATCCTCCTGAACTCCAGGAGCTGGAAGCCCTCGGAGGTGCAGGCAGCCCTGAGCTCGGCCTCCCACCAGGTGTTCAGGGGGGCTACCCTGTCCCAGGAATAGGAGAATATCTTGGTCACCCGCGGGGCGACCCGGCGCAGGAGCTTGAGAGATGAGGAGAGGCGGACGAAGACCCCCACTCCGCAGATGTTGCCCCCGGGACGCTCTCGATTGGCGATAATCCCAGTCTCCAGGGCGACCGCGTTCTCGGAGACGAAGCGGTACTCGGTTCCCCTCAGTCTAGAGCTTATACGGCTGTCGGCGAAGCCGGTGGGGCTGTTGAGGACGCATACGAGGGAAGGCTTATCGGCCTCGATGCGCCAGCGGATGGAATCGGCGGCGGCCGGGTCGAGCTTCGTCTCGAAGTGGCTGTAGGCGGCCGTGGCGCCGGACTGGAGGAGGATGGCGTCAAGGCGGGCCTGGAAGCCGTCCCTAAGCTCGGCCATCTTGGGAGTCATGGAATCGATGACGATGAAGACGCTGAATGCGGATCCACGGGTTATGGCGGCCCGGGGGGCCGGGGTGGCCTCAGGCTGTCTGCGCGCACAGGCGGCGCAGAGTAAGGCGAGGGCCAGCAATGCGCACTTTCTCATTCCAGCCTTCCTCGGGATATGCCCTGTCCAATACTAAATACTAAGCCCGCGGATCGAAGAATGCAAAGGCGGATGCCTTATACGACCGTCCGATCCATCGTCTTGACCACTCGGGGAAGAGGGTCTAGGCTCTGATGCATGGGCGCATACCGTGGAGCCGAATCCCTTCAGGCTGCTCTTATAGAGGCCGCAGCCTCCAAGGGCTGGAAGATGCGGTCCGTGCCCATCTCCCGGCTGGCTTTCCTCCGCGGGGATCTGGATGAGATGCGTTCCTCCGCCCTCCTGGATCAGAGCCACTACGCCTATCTCATGGATTGCTTCGAGACCCTGGCTGAGCAGACTCTCTCGGGGGCGGCCTCCATCCTCATCCTGGCCTGCCCCAGCCCGGCCCTGATCCTGTCCATTTGCCACTCGGGCAGGCGCCGGGATGTCCTCCTCCCGCCCACCTTCGCCGAGCGCGGCTTTTTCGAGGCCGGCGGCCTGGCCCTCCTCGGCCCCGTCCTGGCCGCTGCCGGCGGATCCATCGCCGTCGCCGAGCTGCCGAGCAAGCTCCTGGCCGCCCATACGGGCCTGGCGCGCATCGGCCGTAACCGCCTGGCATACGTGGAAGGCATGGGCTCCTGCCTGCGCCTGGCGGCATTCATCGCGGACAGGGATTGCGGGGATGATGGCTGGGGTGAGGTGGCCATGCCCGATGCCTGCGCCGCCTGCGGGGCCTGTGCCAGGGCCTGCCCGAGCGGGGCCATCGGCGAGCCCGACCGCCCCCTGGATTATTCGCGCTGTCTCTGCCATTGGAACGAGGAGGTGGAAGGTGCCTTCCCGGCCTGGATCCAGCCCGCCTGGCACAATGCCCTCATGGGCTGTCTTCTTTGCCAAAGGGCCTGTCCCCTGAACCTACCCTTCCTGCGAACCCCAGCGCGGGGGCCTTCCTTCAATGAGGAGGAGACACGGGCCATCCTGGAGAGCGTCGGGGGTAAGCCCATCCCCGAGGGCCTGAGGCCGGTCCTGGAGGCCTGCGGGCTCTGGCGGCACCGCTCCCTCCTGGGGCGGAACCTGCGGGCCCTCCTCGATCTTTCGGCCGAGTGATGCTGAACCCAGGCCTGTTTCAAGCGCACTCGACGTATTGACACTCCATCGGCCTTCCGCCAATACTCGCCGTGAAGGAGGAGGCCATGACCGATAAAGCATGCCGCCAGGCAGCCGCGCGCCAGAGCCCCTGGGCGCACCAAGGCTCCTCCCTCCACCATACCCGCCCCCTCCATCGCCACCATAGCTGAGACGCCCGCGACAAGCGGGCGCGTCCCGCGCGGGGCAGGATCCGCGTCCCGGGAAGGACGCGAGAGCCGGCGTCCCGCGAAGGACGCGCGAATCCGCGGCTGCCTCACGCGGCCGCGTGACATGGAGCAATCAGCAGCCATCGACAGGGCCGGGCGCTCCGCGCGGGCGCCCTCGAGAGGAGCATCGCCATGGAACAGTTGAAGATACTCCTCCCCAAGGGGAGGATTTACGAGAACGTCGTCCGGCTCTTCGCCGAGTCGGGCATCAGCGTGCAGGCCGCGGAGAGGTCCTACTTCCCGCGCGTCAGCGACCCGGGCATTTCGGCCAAGATCATGAAGCCGCAGAACATCGCTCCCATCATCGAGCTGGGACGCCACGACGCCGGCTTCACCGGCCTGGACTGGATAGCCGAGCGCGGCTCGGACGTGGTCGAGGTGATGGACCTGGCCCTGGATCCCGTCTCGATCGTGCTGGCGGCACCGCGCGGCGAGACCCGCGAAAGCCTCAAGGCCCGACCCATCGTAGTGGCCACCGAGTACGAGGGCATCGCCCGGACCTACCTCGCCAAGCAGGGCTACCGCTTCACCCTGCTCAGGTCCTTCGGCACCACCGAGGTCTTCCCGCCCGACGACGCCGACGCCATCGTGGACAATATCTCCTCGGGCGGCACCCTGCGCGAGAACGGCCTAGAGGTGGTGGACACCATTATGGCATCCTCGACCCGCTTCATCGCCTCGCGCGCGGCCATGGCCGATCCGGACAAGTCCCAGCGCATCCGGGACCTGGCCAGCGTTTTCCGGGCCATCCTGGACGCCGAGGCCAAGGTCATGCTTGAGATGAACGTGCCGGGAGACAAGCTGGAGGACGTGGTGGCGGCCCTGCCCTGCATGCGCGCGCCCACCGTCTCGCCCCTCTATCGCGAATCCGGGTACTCGGTGAAGGCGGCCGTCCCGCGCCGCGACACGGGCGCCCTTATACCGCGCCTAAAGCGCCTGGGCGCCGGCGACATCCTTGAGTACGAGATAAGGAAGGTGGTGCCATGAGCTCGCGGGCATACCAGAAGATAGAGGGTCGCGATGACCGCATGGCCCTTGACATGAACGAGTGCCTGGTGGGATTGGGCCCGGCCGGGCGTGCGGCCCTGGCGGACCTGGATTCCGGGCGCTTCGAGCGCTACCCCGAGTATTCGGGCCTCCTCAGGGCGGCAGCCCGGCGCTACGGCCTGGACCCGGCCTGGCTCAGGCCCACCGCCGGGGCTGACGAGGGCATCTCGGTGACGGTGCAGGCCTGGTTGGGGCCCGGAAAGGTGGCGGCCTTCCCCGACCCGGTCTTTTCGATGTACGAGGTGCGTGCGGCCGCCATGGGGGCCACCATCGTCCGCCTGTCCCTGGGAGAGGGCTTCCGCCTGGACCCCCGGGCCTTCATAGAGGCGGCCCGCGGCGCCGACCTGGCCGTGGTGGTCAATCCGGGCAATCCCGCCGGGGCCCCCATAGCCGCCGACGATGTCGAGCGCATCTGCGCCGCCCTGGCCCCCGCGCCGGTGGCCGTAGACGAGGCCTACGGCGACTTCGCCGGCGAGAGCGTTCTGCCCCGCCTGGCTCGCATGCCCAATGCGGTGGTGCTGCGCTCCCTCTCCAAGAGCTACGCCATCGCCGGGCTGAGGGTAGGCTTCATGGCCGCCTCCCCGGAGATGCTGGCCGGCCTGGATCCCTTCATCCTGCCCTACGGGATCTCGCGGCCCTCGGCCAAGGCGGCCGAGTCTCTCCTCTCCGTGGACGGGCTCCTAGAGGACATGGTGAGCAGGACCCTGGAGGCCCGCCGGCGCACGGCCGCCCTCCTGCGCGAATTCTTCCCTGAGGCCATAGAGAGCGGGGCCAACTTCGCCCTGGCCCGGGTGGGCGCGGGGGCCGAGGCCCTGCGCGCTGCCCTGGCATTGCGCGGCCTCCTGGTGAAGGCCTGGGATTCAGGCAGCATGGCCGGCTGGCTGAGGATGAGCGCCTGCCCGCCTGAGTGGGAGGAGGGCGCCAAGCGCGCCCTCGCCGATACTCTGAGAGACAGAGGAGGCCGGCTATGAGGAAGGCTGAGGTGAGGCGTACGACGAAGGAGACAGACATCTCCATAAGCCTGGATGTGGACGGGCGGGGCGCCTGCGCCATCGACTGCCCCGAGGGCTTCCTGGCCCACATGCTGGACGCCCTGGCGCGCTTTTCCTTGATCGACCTAGGCGGCCGCATCGCCGGGGACCTGGGGGTGGACGAACACCACACCGTCGAGGACACGGGCTTCGTCCTGGGCCAGGCCCTGCGTCAAGCCCTCGGCGACATGGCCGGGCTCAGGCGCTGCGGTTCCGCCTATTTCCCCATGGACGAGGCCTTGGCGCGCGCCTGCCTGGACATCTCCGGTCGCCCCTTCTGCCTGGTGCGCGGTAAGGAGCGGGCCATGCCGGCCGGGGCATTCAGCCGTCAGCTCTTCGAGGAGTTCTTCCAGGGCTTTTGCCGTGGGGCCGGGGCCACCCTCCACCTGGACCTCCTGCGCGGGCGCAACGGCCACCACATCTACGAGGCCGGCTTCAAGGCCTTCGCTAGGGCCCTCATGGAAGCTGTCTCCATTATGGAGCGGGCTCCCCGCGCAGCCCCCTCCACCAAAGGCTCCATAGAGGGCTACCCCCGTGCAGGCGAGGCGGCCGGATCATGAGCGGCGTCCGGATAGGCATCGTCGATTACGACGCGGGCAACATCACCTCCCTGGCCGGGGCCATGGATGAGCTGGGCCTGTCCTGGCGCAGGGTCGGCTCGGCGGAGGAGCTGGCCAGTCTAGGGGCAGAGCCGGGCGCCTTCCTCGTCCTTCCGGGCGTGGGGGCCTTCGGGGCCGCCATGGACTCGCTTGATGCGAAGGGCCTGAGCGGCCCCCTGCGGGCCTGGCTGGAGGCCGACCGGCCCTTCTTGGGCATCTGCCTGGGACTCCAGCTCCTCTATCAGGGCAGCCAGGAATCCCCAGGGCGGGCCGGGCTGGGCGTACTGCCCGGGATATGCGCGCGCTTCAGCAACGGTCTCAAGGTTCCCGCCATGGGCTGGAACTTGGTGCGTCCCGAGCCCGGCTGCCAGGATCTTTTCCCAAAAGGGGAGGGGGAGTGGTTCTACTTCGACCACTCCTTCCACCCGCCCCTGGAGAGCCCCTGGGTCGCGGCCCGCACGGACTATGGCTTCGAATACCCCTGCGCGGTGCGGCGCGGACGAGCTTGTGCCTTCCAGTTCCACCCGGAGAAAAGCTCGCGGGCGGGACTGGCCCTGCTGAGAAGGATCCTCTTGCCATGATCGCCAAACGCATTATCCCCTGCCTGGACATCGATTCGGGCCGGGTGGTCAAGGGAACGCGCTTCAAGAGCCTGCGCGACATGGGCGATCCGGCCGTCCTGGCGCGGCGCTACTCGGACGAGGGGGCGGACGAGATCGTGCTCCTGGACATCAGCGCCACCCACCAGGGCCGGGACTTCGCCTTCTCGGTGATCGAGCGGGCGGCCGCCACCGCCCGCGTCCCCATCACCGCCGGGGGCGGGGTGCGCAGCCTGGAGGACATGGCTGCCTACCTCAGGGCCGGGGCCGATAAGGTCTCCGTGAATTCGGCCGCCCTAGCCGATCCCTCCCTAGTGGCCGCCTGCGCCCGGCGCTTCGGCTCCTCCACGGTCGTCCTGGCAATAGACGCCAAGCGATCGGGCTCATCCTGGAGGGCCTACACGGCCGGCGGCCGGAACGATTCCGGGCGCGACGCGGTCGAGTGGGCCCGCCAGGGCGCCGAGCTGGGCGCCGGCGAGATCCTCCTCACTTCCATGGACATGGACGGGGTGCGCCAGGGCTACGACATCGAGCTCCTCAAGGCGGTGGTCCGGGCCGTGGGCGTGCCGGTCATCGCCTCGGGCGGGGCCGGGACCCTGGAGCACATCGCCAGCGCCTTCCTGGATGCCGGGGCCGACGCGGCCTTGGTGGCCTCCATGGTCCACGAGGGCACCCACGTCATCGAGGAGATCAAGGCCTACGTCAGATCGAAAGGAGTCCTGGTCAGATGATCGTACCATCCGTCGACCTCATGGGCGGCAAGGTCGTCCAGCTAGAGCGCGGCTCACGCCTGCGTCTGGAGGAGCCCGACGCCGAGGCCCGTGTGGCCGAGTTTTCGCGCTACGGCGAGGTGGCCCTGATAGACCTGGACGCCGCCATGGGCCGGGGCGACAACGCCGCCCTGGTCGAACGTCTCCTGCGGCGTTACCCCTGCCGTGTGGGCGGGGGCGTGCGCGACGTAGAACGGGCCAAGCGCCTCTACGGTATGGGCGCCGAGAAGGTCATCGTCGGCTCGGCGGCCTACCGCGAGGGTGCCCCCGACCTGGCCTTCGTCGAGGCCCTGGCGGAAGCCATCGGCCGCGAACACCTCATCATATCCATCGACTCACTGGGCGGGCGGGTGGCCGTGGAGGGCTGGAGACGCAGCCTGCCCATCAGCGCCGCCGAGGCGGCCAAGGCCTTCCTGCCCTTCGCCTCAGGCTTCCTGGCTACCTGCGTGGACAAGGAGGGCATGCTGGGCGGGACCGACCTGGACGCCCTGGAGGCCATCAAGGCGGCCCTGGGCGATGAGGCCGGGCGGGCGAGGATCGTAGCTGCCGGCGGCATCTCCACCAGGGAGGAGATCTCCGAGCTCTCGCGGCGCGGCTTCGACATGCAGCTGGGCATGGCCATCTACACCGGGGCCGTGCCGGTGGCCGAGGCCTTCATAGCCAGTGTGGATTTCTCGGCCGGGGACGTTCCCACGGCCGTCCGTGACGCCTCCGGCCAGCTCCTGATGCTGTCCGCCTCCAGCCCCGAATCCCTGCGGCGAAGTTTCGCCTCCGGCTACGCCGAGTACCAGGGCGGTCCCGTTCCGGCCTCCCCGCAGCGCCTTGAGTCGGCGCGCCTTGACGCGGACGGGCGGGCCATCCTTCTGACTGTACGGCCCGAGGGCCCGGCCGGCCGGGACGGCGCCTGGTCGCGCTTCGGCTCGCGCGAATTTTCTCTAGGTGAACTATACGACGTGATCAAGGACCGCTTCGACAATCCGCGGCCGGGTTCCTACACCTCCAGCCTGGACGCCGCCCGGATCCGCCGCAAGATAAACGAGGAGGCCTTCGAGCTGATAGACGCCGAGGCCGATGAGGATGTGGCCTGGGAGGCCGCCGACCTCTTCTATTTCGTCTCCGCCTACCTGGCCCGGCGCGGTCTGCCCCTGCAGGCGGTCTGGAACGAACTCAGGAAAAGGAGGCGCTCATGAGCGCGCCGGAAGGGAATCTCGTCCTGGCGCGGCTGTCCGCGGAGGAATTCGGAGCGCGCCCGACCAGGCGCGTCTCGCCCCGGGCCGAGGAAACCGCCACCGCCATCATCGCCGATGTGCGCCACCGCGGCGACGAGGCCCTGCGCGACTGCGCCCGCCGCTTTGACCGCTGCGAGCTGGGCTCTATCCGTCTGGAGGGCTTTCCTGGCGGGGCTGAGCGCGGCAGGGCCTCCAAGGAACTCCTGACCGCCCTTGAGTCGTCGGCTCTCAGGATAAAGCGCTTCGCCGAGGCTCAGCTCAAGCAGTTCCGCGACCTGGACGTCGAGATCGAAGACGGCGTGATCCTTGGGCAGCGCGTGGAGGCCATCGCCTCGGTGGGGGCCTACGTGCCCGGGGGGCGCTATCCCCTGATATCCTCGGCCCTCATGTGCGTGATTCCGGCCAAGGTGGCCGGCGTAAAGCGCATCGCGGTGATGAGCCCGCCGCGACAGGACGGCTCGCCCGATCCCATGGTGGTCCTGGCCGCCCAGATCGCCGGGGCCGACGAATTCTACGTCTCGGGCGGGGCCCAGGCCATCGCCGCCCTGGCCTACGGCACTCAGAGCGTGCGGCCGGTGGACAAGATCGTCGGCCCGGGCAACGCCTACGTGGGGGCCGCCAAGGGCCTCGTGGCTGGGGATGTCGGCATCGATTTCTACGCCGGTCCCAGCGAGGTCTTCGTGGTGGCTGACGAGGGTGCCAACCCGGCCCTGGTGGCGGCCGACCTGGCCGCCCAGGCCGAGCACGACCCGGAGGCCCAGGCCGTCCTCATATCCCTCTCGGAGCGCTTGGTCGCGGAGACGGAGGCCCAACTGGAGATCCTTGCACGCGAATTGCCCAGCGGGCCGGTCATCCGTGAGTCCATATTCCGCAACGGGGCAGCCGTCATCGTGGCCAGCTTGGATGAGGCCGCCCGCCTGGTCGCCCTGCGGGCTCCCGAGCACCTGGAGCTCCATGTCCAGGACGCCCGATGGGCCGCCCCGCGCTTCAGCCGCTACGGCTCCCTCTTCATCGGCCAGGGGGCGGCCGAGGCCCTGGGCGACTACTCGGCCGGCCTCAACCACACCCTGCCCACCTGCGGGGCCGCACGCTACGCCTCCGGCCTGTCGGTGAAGGATTTCATCTGCCTGCGCACCAGCCTGGAGACCAAGCCGGGCAGGGGCAAACGCCTGGTAGCCCAGGACGCCGCGACCCTCGCGGCCGCCGAAGGCCTGTCCGCCCACGAGCGCGCGGCCAAGCTGAGGATGAGGGAGTAGGCAGCCTTGGTCCAGGCCCCCTAGAGCTCCTTGGAGAGGGCCTTGAGCTCGTCCAGGAAGGACTGCTGCAAGCCCTTCGCCGGGCCCGCCTCCAGAGCTTCCTTGATGAGGGCTTTTGCCTCGGCCGGCGAATTGGTCTGCAGCTCTAAATCCAGCCTGAGGGTCAGGTAGTCGGCGGCAAGATCGCCGGAATCCCGCCAGTCGGCCTGACGCAGGGCCATAAGTGACTTGGCCAGCATACCCTGAGATACCCGGCTCAATCCCAGATAGTAGGAGATGCGAGCCAGGAGGGCCTCATCGTCGCTGCCCTCGGCGTATTCCCAGGCTTCCTCCAGGATCGACTCGCCCCCAGCCATGTCCCCGGCCATGATGGCATCACGCCCCGAGACGAAGAGGGAATACTCGTCCTGGAAGAGGGCTCCCAGGTCATCGCCCTGCTCCTCGGCCCGCACCCCGGCCACCGTCTCGACGCGCGGCTTGACGTCGGTGAGGAGCTTCTGCACCCGGCCGCCCAGGGCCGAGGCCACCTTGGGGGCGGGTTTGCTGAAGAGCTCCTGAAGGTCGTAGCTGCCTTCGGCCGAGAGGCTGATCTTGCGGCCCTTACTCGAGAACTCAGCCAAGGAGCGCTTGCCCAGGCGCACGGACTTGGCCTCGGCCTCCTTGAGCTGGTCGCCCGGCTCTATAGCCTTCCATGCCGAGCCGACCCTTCGCTCCACGGTCCCGCTCACGAATTCCGCTGTGTAGACGGCCTGGGCGCCCAGGGAAAGTGCCAGGATGCCGGCCAGGGCGACGAAAACAGCGCGGTTTTTCCTCATCTCTTGGCTCCTATGGATGTAGATTATACATCATTCCGAACGTAATAGCCTGTATCACACAGGCGCCCGGCGCGCACGGGCTTGGCCGTCCTCATAGACCTTACACACCTTGACGGGGGCCATATTTGACATGGGGCTGGGCTGATCATAGAGTGGGGGAGACGAGGTGGAATGTATGCGCAAGGCATGGCTTCTGTTCGCCGGATTGGCCGCCGCGATCCTAGCGGCTCAGGATCGCTTCGGGCCGGGAAAGGTGTTATACACCAGGGAATCGTCCATCCTCTCCGATGAGAAGGCCAGGAAAGCGGTCGATGCAGCCTTCGCGGCCGCTGCCGAGGCCGGGGATCCCATAGGCCTGCGCTTCTCCGCGAGTCGGGATACGTTCGAGATTCCCGTCAATGTCATTATTTCGATCAGCGGCGCCTATTGCTCAGCCTCCCTCAGCATAGAGGATCCCAAGCGGGGCCATTTTTCCGAGGCTGTCACGGGAGCCGATGAGGCGGCTTTACTCAAAAAGCTGCCGACGGTTCTCGTAGGCTTGGCCGCAAAATGCCTCGGAAAGACGGCCCTCGTCGATCCGCCCGTTCCCGTGGCCGAATTGGAATTCGCCGAGCTGCTGCCAGGCTACGGGCTTTCCTCGGCATCCGTGCCGAACGATGTCGGCAGGACGGCGGACGGCCGTATCTTCGTTCCCTTCCAAAAGGAATACCTTGTGCTGGACGCGTCCTTGAGAGTGCTGGACGTCGTGACGCCGCCGAGATTCCCGCCCGATGAGACGATCAATAGGATGGCGATCACCTCCTCGGGCATAATGTACGTGGGCACGGTATCGTTCCGGAGCATCTTCCGCTATACCCCGGACGCCCGGGAGCCCTTCGTCTTCAGCCCCCGTGCGAGCTACTTCTACAAGCTCCAAGCCTTCCCCGACGGCGCGTTGGCGATCGATGACCAGTCGATCCAGGTCAAGAAATTTAAAGATGGCCTCCCCGCCCTTTTCGGTAATAGCCCGACCCTTCCCGGAGGATCGGCTTTCACGGTCGACCATGAGGGGATACTCTGGACATACGATCTCATAGGGCAGTGCATCCAGGCCTATACGCAGGACGGCCGCACCATCGCATCCTTCAAGCTCATCATGCCTGCGGGCACGACCATCTCCCCTAACTCCATCACCTGCCTCGGGGGAGGCAGCATCGTGGTCTCCGATCTGTACCAGCTCGCGTCATTCAATCGATATGGCCTCCTGCGTTGGTACCTGAAGGACGTTCGCGGCCCCCTTGGAAGCGAGACGCCTTACATGGTGAACTACCTCTACGCCGATCCCGGGACCGGCGACATCTCCATTGTGGACGGAAAGCAGCGCAGGCTCCTTAAGCTGGTCGATACGGATATCTTGATGCAAAACTCAGGCAGCGCGACCCTTGATACCCCTGTGCTCAAAGCGGCCAAGTCCCTCATGGCCAAATCCCCTGGGCCGAGCGAAGCCATAGCCTACGCTAAGATGGTCGCTGATGCGGATTCGCCGGAAGCGGGGCTTTCTCTTCTGTATCGTGCTAGCAGGCTCTTCCCTTCTTCAGCCGATGCCAAGGCGGAATACACGCGTGTGAAGCGCGTTTTCCTCCTGTCCGCGATCGCGAAAATGGAGAAGGAGACCTTGTCCATCGCCCAACGTTCGGGCGCGGACGCTGCCCAGCAGAAGTATCTCGGTACTCTTCTGGCCCATGACTCCTTCATTTTTTCCTACCCCGACGACTCATCCGCCAAGCAAGCCAAGAAGAATTTCGAGGACGCCTACCGCAAGCTCACCGATCCCTCCCGGCAGCTCATCCCCGCCCCCAAGATCCTGAACGTTAAGGCGGAGAACCTCGTACCGGCCTACGGGGCACGCTACCTGAGCCTGCCGCCCGTGACATTCAGCCTCCAAAACACGACCGGAAAGACCTTGAAGGGCATGCGGGCGGAGGTTTTCATCCGCGGTTTCATGGACACGGCCTCGGGCCTGGACATCAACAAGGATTTCCCTGCGGGCGGATCCATGGAAATCGGCTTACCCCTGCGCCTTTCCCAAGCGGCCCTCGCCCTTGAGGAGGATATCCCCGTCCAAGCCGAAATAACCGTTTCCTACGATTTCGAAGGTCAACGCGGCTCCGCGATCTCGACCGCCCCTCTCACCATCTACCGCAGGACCGCTCTGTCCTGGAAGGACACTCGTTCCCTGGCGGCCTTCATCACCCCCAACGATTCCCTGGTGGGCGGCTTCGCCGCGGCCGCCCTGGCGGGGGCCGAGGCCGCCAGCCCCCTGGGCAAGCCCTTCGCCCGGGCCTGCCGCGTCCTGGAGGCCATGGGGGCCGCAGGCATAGCCTACGTGCCCGACCCCGGCGCGGGGGTCCAGGCGGCCCTGGGCAAAGCCGAGCTCATGGACACGGTGCGCTTCCCGCGCACGACCCTGGACTACCGCATCGGCGATTGCGACGATATGACCGCCCTGGCCGCCAGTCTCCTCGAGAGCGCCGGCCTGCCCACGGCCATCCTGACAGGCCCGGGCCATGTCTACATGGCCTTCAGCCCCGAGCCCGACTCCTCCCAGGCCTGGATGTTCGCGGGCCGCGGCATGGGGACCATCATCCACGAGGGCAGGCTCTGGATTCCCGTGGAGACGACTGTCCTCAAGGATGGCTTCATGGCCGCCTGGCAGAAGGCCTGGGAGCTCTGGTCCAGGACCGAGGGACAGCGCGAGATCGTATCCCTGGCTTCCAGCCGCGCCGAGTATCCGGCTGTGCCCCTGCCGATGAGCTCACTGGTCCTGGAACGCCCCCTTCGCTCCGAGGTGGACAGACGCGCCGCGGCGGCGGCCCAGGGCGTGGACAAGGCCGTGCTTGCCGTTGTGCGCGCAGCCCTCCAGGAGGCCGCCTCCGGCAAGGACAAGGCCCAGGCCGTCAAGGCCCTCAACCGCCTGGCCATCCTGGGCATCAAGGCCGAGCGCTGGGCCGAGGCCGAGGCCTCCCTGCGCCAGGCCCTAGACCGGGACCCGGCCTCCGTGCAGTCAGTAGCCAATCTAGCGGCCCTCAAGATGAACGCCGGGAAGGAGGAGGAGGCCGGGTCCATTCTGCGCGATGCCCTCAGGCTCAAGCCCGAGTCGACCGTCCTCAACCGCCTCTATGGCGAATACCTGGAGCGTACGGGCCGCTCCAAGGAGGCCGGTCCCTACCTGACGAAGGGGGGTGCGGCGCCCGCCTCTCCCGGGCAGACCCAAACCCAGCGCGCCTCCGAGGGGGGAGGGCCTGCGCTGCCCCTCTTCTCCGAACCCCTCGATTGAGGGAATCCCTCGATTGATGGCGGCGCAGGGGCGGCGTGCGATCTAGATAGAGGGAGTATGAAGATGGAACAAAGCATGAACCAGGACATGGCCGCGGCTAAGGTAGTCTTCATGCACGGGTTCACGAACGAGGAGGCGGTGGCCATCATGCGTGCTGTCAAGGCCGCCCTGGCTGATCCCGGTGCTGTCGCCTTCTCGGTCAGCACGCCCTCCAACCTGGAGTGGAAGGTAGCCGACCTGGTCAGAGAGGTGGCAGAGGAACATGCCCAGATGACGGGGCGGAAGCCGGGCGGTAGGCCGGCTTGAGAGAGGCCGCCGAGGCTCGGATTGCCCCTCCGGCGCTTCGGGCGCTATCTTATCGCCATGGATTACGATCACCTCACTATTAAAGCCCAGGAATGCGTCCAGGCCGCCAGCGCCCTGGCGCGCAAACGCGACCACTCCCAAGTCGATACGGACCACCTCCTCCTGGCCATGCTGGACCAGGAGGGTGGGGTCGCCGAGCCCCTCCTCCAGCGCGTGGGTGCGGACACCGGGGCCATGCGGGCGGCCCTGGAGGCTTCTCTCAAGGCAAAGCCCTCGGTCTACGGGGAGGCGGCCCAGTTGTATTTCTCCAACGGGGCTTCCAAGGCCCTAGCCAAGGCCGAGTCCGAGGCCCAAGCCCTCAAGGACGAGTACGTCTCCGTTGAGCATATCCTCCTGGCCATGGTCAAGGAGGACGGCCCGGCCGGCCGCGTCTTGGCCCAGCTCGGGGTGGGGCGGGACGGTCTCTTGGCGGCCCTCAAAGCTCTGCGCGGGAACCAGCGCGTCACCGACCAGAACCCCGAGGAGAAGTACCAGGTCCTTGAGCGCTACTGCCGTGATCTGACCGCCCTGGCCCGGCGCGAGAAGCTGGATCCGGTCATCGGCCGGGACGAGGAGATACGCCGGGTCATGCAAGTTCTCTCGCGCCGCACCAAGAACAACCCGGTCCTGATAGGCGAACCGGGCGTGGGCAAGACCGCCATCGTGGAGGGCCTGGCCCGGCGTATCGTCTCGGGCGACGTGCCCGACAGCCTCAAGGGCAAGAAGCTCCTGGCCCTGGACCTGGGCGCCCTCCTGGCCGGCGCAAAATTCCGCGGCGAGTTCGAGGAACGCCTCAAGGCGGTCATCAACGAGATCATCAAGTCCGACGGACAGATCATCCTCTTCATTGACGAGCTGCATACCCTGGTGGGGGCCGGCGCGGCCGAGGGGGCCATGGACGCCTCCAACCTCCTGAAGCCGGCCCTGGCCCGGGGCGAGCTCAGGTCCATCGGAGCCACCACCCTGGACGAGTACCGCACCCGCATTGAGAAGGACCCGGCCCTGGAGCGGCGCTTCCAGCAGGTCTACTGCAAGGAGCCCAGCGTTGAGGACAGCATCGCCATCCTGCGCGGGCTCAAGGAGCGATATGAGGTCCACCACGGCGTGCGCATCCGAGACGAGGCCCTTGTGGCCGCGGCCATGCTATCCGATCGCTACATCACCAGCCGCTTCCTTCCGGACAAGGCCATCGACCTGGTGGACGAGGCGGCCAGCCGCCTCAAGATGGAGATCGAGAGCCAGCCCACCGAGTTGGACCAGGCCGAGCGGCGCATCCTTCAGCTGACTATCGAGCTGCAGGCCCTCTCCAAGGAGGAGGATCCCGGATCGGTCGAGCGCCGCGAGAAGCTCAAGAAGGAGCTGGGCGAGATCACCGGGCGGCGCGACGCCATGAAGCTGCAGTGGCAGAAGGAGAAAGCGGCCATCGAAGAGATCCGCAAGCTGGCCCAGCGCCTTGAGGACCTCAGAATGGAGGAGGCTCGCTACGAACGCGAGGGCAATCTGGCCAAGGCCGCCGAGGTCAAGCACGGCCTCATCCCGGAGGCCAAGCGCAAGTTGGACGAGCTGGCTGCGCGCATGGACCAGGGCGCGCCCGGAAGCCGCCTCCTGCGCGAAGAGGTCTCCGAGGAGGACATCGCCCGGGTGGTCTCGGCCTGGACCGGCATTCCTGTCTCCAAGATGCTATCCAGCGAGATCCAGAAGTATCTGGACCTTGAGAAAACCCTAGGCCGCCGCGTGGTGGGCCAGGAGGCGGCTATCACAGCCGTGTCCGACGCCATCCGCCGCAACCGCACCGGCCTGGCCGACCCTAACCGGCCCCTGGGCTCCTTCCTCTTCATCGGACCCACCGGCGTGGGCAAGACCGAGCTGGCTAAAACCCTGGCTGAATTCCTCTTCAACGAGGAGAAGGCCCTCACGCGCATCGACATGAGCGAGTACATGGAGAAACATGCCGTGTCGCGCCTGATCGGGGCGCCCCCGGGCTATGTGGGTTATGAGGAGGGCGGCCAGCTGACCGAGGCCGTGCGGCGACGGCCCTACTCGGTGATCCTCTTCGACGAGGTGGAAAAGGCCCACCCGGACGTTTTCAACGTCCTGCTCCAACTCCTGGACGACGGGCGCCTGACCGACGGCCAGGGTAGGGTGGTGGACTTCAAGAACGCCATCGTCATCATGACCAGCAACCTGGGTTCGGATCTCATCCTGGGGGCAGCCTCCATGGAAAAGATCAAGCCGGCCTTGGACGCCCTGGTCAAGTCCGCCTTCAAGCCAGAGTTCCTCAACCGCATCGACGAGATCGTCACCTTCAACCGCCTGGGCCTGGACGAGATATCGCGCATCGTGTCCATCCAACTGGACCTCCTGTCGAGGCGCCTGGCCGATCGCAAGGTGCGCATAGAATTGGATGATTCGGCCCGTTCCCGCCTGGCCGAGGCGGGCTTCGACCCGGCCTTCGGGGCCCGGCCCCTCAAGCGGGCCGTGCAGTCCATGGTACAGAACCCCCTGGCCAAGCTGATGCTCTCGGGCCAGGTCAAGGAAGGCGACTTGGTCAGGATCAGGGCCGATAAGGACGGTCTGGCATTCAGTGTTGAAGGCGGCCGGGGCTGATGACGGACAGCCACGCCCATCTCCTCCTTTGCCGCGCTCGGGGCCTGGATCTTGCATCCTTCTTCACCGATTGGGAGGCCGCCGGCGCAGGCATCCTCATGGACGTGGGCATAGACCCGGCCGATATGGGTGAGCGCCTCGAGGCACTGTCCGCGGCGGCCGGGGGCGGCATACCCCCCTACCTGTACCTTTCCCTAGGGGCCTGGCCCTCGGCCGCCCTTCTGGCCGACCCCGATGCAACCGCGGCGGCCCTGGAGGCGGGAATAGGCGCCTGGAGCCCGGCGGCCCTGGGCGAGTGCGGCCTGGATTACCGCCGCATGGAAGCCCCGCCCGAGGCCCAGCTGGCCCTCTTCCGCCGCTGCGCCGCCTTGGCGCGGGACAGGGGCTTGCCCCTTATCGTCCATTCACGCGAAGCCGATGACGATACCCTCAGGGTCATCCGTGAGACGGGCATAGGCCCTCGGACCCTCATGCACTGCTTTTCATACGGGCCGGCGAGCGCCGCCGCCTATGTGGACATGGGCGCTTCTATTTCCTTCGCCGGGAACCTGGGCTACAAGGGCTCCGAGGGCATGAGGGATGCGGCCCGGCTCGTGCCGTTGGAAAGCCTCCTCGTGGAGACCGACGCTCCCTACATGACCCCCGGGGCGGAGAGGGGTAAGCGCCCGGCCACGCCCCTGGACGCCGACCTGACCCTGGGCCTTCTGGCCGAGCTGCGCGAAGAGGACCCGGCCGTCCTGGCCCAGGCCGTGGAGGCCAACGCGCGAGCCCTCTTCGGTTAAGGGGTCGCCGAAAAGAAAAGGCCGCCCAGGCGGGCGGCCTTCGATTACACTGCCTAAGGGGAGCGGCTTACCAGTTGTCGGGCATGTCGTCCTCGTCGCGGTTGTCCTCCGCGAAGAGGTCGGTGATGGCGCGCAGGTCGTCCATGTAGATGTAGTAGGATCCGTAGGCCTCCATGGGGTCGCACTCAACCTTGAAGCCGGTGATCTTGATGCCCATGCGATTGCCGTAGTGGGCGTTGCGCTGGATGATGCCGTTGCGCCCGTCGGGGCTCTGGGGCGGCACCGGTACCTCGAGCTTCTTCCAGCCCTGGAAGTTGAGGGTGCCCATGGTGAGCTCGAAGTCGTTGCCGTTGAAGTCCTGGAGAAGGACCTTCAGGGTATGGTTCAGGTTGCGGCCGACCACCCAGACCGAGATGATCTTGCAGATGCCCTCGATCGGAATAGGCCTGGCCGGATAGATGACGAAGGAATTGTAGCCGCGGCGCAGGAAGTCGACCCTGGTGCCGATCACGTATTGGTCGGCCACCTGGGGGTCGATGCCGATGTAACGCTCGTCGGCTAGGGGCTCAAGCTTCTTGGCCAGGGGCCCGCCGGTAAACTGGCGGGTCTCGGTGAAGCCCTCGTCCGTGGACATTGTCGACGACCAGAAGCCGGCGTCCTCGAATTTGTTGACCGAGACCGTCTTCAGCTTCTGCTGGGCGGTGTCCACGCCTATGCGGTTGGGATCCGCGCCGCCTATTTCGGCCGTCTGGGCGAAGGCGAACGCGGCAGCGATGAGAAGTACCGTGAGGGTGATGAACGTACGCTTCATTCGGCCGCCTCCTTACTTGCCCGACCCGTCGGTCCAGAGCTTCTTGATTTCGTCTATGTTGGCCAGGTTGTCGCCGTCATAGAGAGTCTCGAAGGTGTCCGTCAGAATCTTGATCTGGTCGAAATACACGAAGATAGCCTTGGAGATGGGCTGTTCCTTGTCCTTCTCCGCGGTCGACTTGAGGTCCAGGACGTTCTCGTCGTCGCTCAGCACGGCCACCGCCTCGTAGGGGGTGGTCCAAATGCGGAATTTTACGAAGGTGAGGCCTTCGCGTTTGGGCAGGGTCTGCTTGGACTGGGGGATGCCCGTGGGGATGTTGATGCGCATGTTTTTCCAGCCCTCGTGGTCTATCATGCCCAGGTTGAGGGTATGGACAATGCCGCGGTAGTCGCGCAAGTAGACTTCTATGTAGTACTTAAAGCCGGAGCCCCACACCCAGACGTCAAGGGCGCTGACCCGCCCGTTCAGGGGTAGCTCTTTGGGAATGTAGGTGACCTTGCCGTCGGAGGAGGTCTTTTTCTCTCCCGGAACCACGTCCACCCAGTTGTATTCCTTGCGGTCGAAGAGCATGGCCACGCCCATGACGCTGAGCTTCTCCGGCTCCTTGGGGGCGGTCCCGTGCAGGGCAACGGGCCAGGTATTCTTCAGGAAGGTGATCTTGGGGTAACCGGCACTGGCGAATTTGCTGCCCAGGACGAACCACTGCTGCTCCTCGGGCAGGTCGAATGACTGGACCACCTTGGATTCCAGGTTGAGGGTCCGGTCATCCGCGAGCGCCGTGCCCACGACGACCAAGAGGACCGCGATAAGGCAGAGAGCCTTCATTCCGCTCCGTCTCATATAGGGACTCCTTTTGACCTTATGGCTCCGCGATTGGGGTCGAGTATATTTCCAAACCCCCTGCTTTGTCAAACGAGACGCCGCCAATGACGATTATCGGCCCTGGCGGCTGAAAAGAAAAGCATAAAAATCATTTTTTGCCCCCCTCCGTCGTATCCGGAGGGCTGTAAGGTATGAGGCGGGCCAGGGCGGGATCCAGGACGACCAGGACGAGCCGGGGGGAGGGGGGAGGCCCGGCTGGATCCCTGCTCTCCAAGGCGGCCTCAGCCAGGGCCCTGAAATCCTCTTCCAGGGATGCGGCTAGGGCCGGACCAGCCTCGCCCGAACCCTTTCTGGAGGAAGCCAAGGCCCGCAGGCCCAGGCCGGCCGCCAGGCAGCCCCGTATAGGAAGGGCGTTGACGAAGTGCTTTGAGAGCCCCCCGGCGGCGATGAAGGCGAAGGCTATCTCCCTGGAGAGGAGATCCCTAGCCCTAGCCTCGGCCTCGGTTCTGTCATCGGCGATGGAGATGAGGATCAAGCGGGAGGCGTCCAGGCCGGCTTGATCTGCGCCGGAGAGAAAACCTTCCTTAAAAGAAAGGGCATCGGAATCGGCCCCGGCCTGGAAAATCGCCAGTGCCCCCGGCCGGGCGGGGGCTACGGAGTGCGCCTGTCCGGGGATTTCGATGATGCCCTGGCCGGTCCCGGACTCAGCGTCCACGCGGGCCAGATAGAGGGCGGCCGCCAGCCCCATGGCCCTCAAGGCCGATCCCCGCTCGGAGACCGATCCCAGGACAGAGCCCGCCGGGGGCCGGCCGGGGACGGCGAAGACCTTGCCGGGAAAGGCGGAGCTGAGACTGGAGGCCTCAAGCCCGAGGAGGGGCGATAAGACGATGTAGCCCGCCTTCGTAGCTTGAACGGCCTCATAGAGCTCGGCCCGGGCGTCCTGCATGGGCAAGGCGAGCTTGCGTACACGCAGGCCGGCATCCGCGAGGCCCCTGGCAAGGTCGTGGCTTTCGGCCGGGAAGACTGCTTCCCAGGCCGGATCGGAGATGTACAGGGCCTCGCGCGCCCGGCAGCCCGAGAGGAGGAGGGCGCCTGCCAGGAGGAGGGCCGGGAGGATCCTTTTCAGCATCCGGGAAGGCTAGCCGCGGGCGCAGGCCTCGTCAAGCAGCCATGGAGTCGATGCCGCCTGGCGGGGGCGGCCCCTTGCCTAAAGCGGCCGTGCTCGCATACCATGGCGCCGGAAAACACCCCATCCCAAGGAGCCATATAATGGTAAGCTACAAGGAACTCGGCCTGGTCAATACCAAGGAACTCTTCGCCAAGGCCGTCAAGGGCGGCTATGCCATCCCGGCCTACAACTTCAACAACATGGAGCAGCTCCAGGCCATCATCCAGGCCTGCGTGGAGACGAGGAGCCCGGTCATCCTCCAGGTCTCGGCCGGCGCCCGCAAGTACGCCAACTCCATCCTCCTCAGGAACATGGCCAAGGGCGCCGTCGAGTACGCCAAGAGCCTGGGCTACGCCATCCCCATCGTCCTCCACCTGGACCACGGCGATTCCTTCGAGCTCTGCAAGGATTGCATCGAGTCGGGCTTCTCCTCGGTCATGATCGACGGCTCCCACCTGCCCTACGAGGAGAACGTGGCCCTGACCAAGAAGGTCTGCGACTTCGCCCATTCCCAGAAGGATTATGTGACCGTGGAGGGCGAGCTGGGCGTCCTGGCCGGCGTGGAG
The DNA here is from genome assembly GCA_964470375.1 of uncultured Spirochaetales bacterium. Taxonomy (GTDB): domain Bacteria; phylum Spirochaetota; class Spirochaetia; order Treponematales; family JBGSOB01; genus CAYNQK01. The sequence continues at coordinate 172,968 of CAYYCP010000001.1, read as the reverse complement.
GACGATGTATCCTCAGAGCATTCCCACTACACCCAGCCGGCCGAGGTCGAGGATTTCGTCAAGAAGACGGGTGTCGACTCCCTGGCCATTTCCATCGGCACCAGCCACGGGGCCATGAAGTTCAAGCCCGAGCAGTGCACCCGCAACGCCGACGGCGTCCTGGTCCCGCCTGAGCTGCGCTTCGACATCCTCGAGGAGATCGAGAAGCGCATCCCCGGCTTCCCCATCGTCCTGCACGGCTCTTCCTCCGTGCCCGTCCAGTACACCCGGATGATCGAGCAATACGGCGGCAAGATGAAAGACACCGTGGGCATTCCCGAGGAGCAGCTGCGCCGGGCCGCCAAGAGCGCCGTCTGCAAGATCAACATCGATTCGGACGGCCGCCTGGCCATGACTGCAATGGTGCGCAAGGTCTTCGCGGAGAATCCCGCCGAGTTCGACCCGCGCAAGTACCTGGGGCCGGCCCGGGACGAGCTGAAGAAGCTGTATATGCACAAGAACGTCAACGTCCTAGGTAGTGCAAACCAGGCTTGAATCTCGGGGAGATCTCTGCGTCTCTCCTTGCCTTCGACGGGTCACATACACTCTAGTATGCTCCTCGCAAAAAACTCGTCGCTCCTTGGCTACGGCGCGATCTTCTGCGCCTGCCGGGTTCGAGGATCGCGCTTAGGCGGGGCCCTCTTCTGCGACCGGCGCTATGGGAGGGTCTTCGTTTGCCACAACGGGGCGGAATCCTACTACGCGGCCCGGGGCTTCCGCGGGAAGCTCCGGGCATAGGCGCCCGCCCGCCCGGTCATGTATCATCGAGGCATCGAACAGGGGGCTGCAGGGGCTCCCCAGACGTTTTTCCGGCCCCGCGCAATCGCTGATAGTCCAGGGAGGCGCCATGCGACTCATCGGGAGCGGGATGACGGCGGATGTCTTCGAGCTATCCCCTACGGAGGCGGCTAAGGTGTATCACCGGGATTTCCCAGAGGGGGCCGCTCTCTACGAGATAGGCATACACAAGGCCGCGTCCGAACTCGGGATCCCCGTCGCCAGGTACCTGGACGCCCGAAGGATCGATGGCCGGCTGTCCTTGGTCATGGAGCGGCTCGAGGGACCCAGCCTCTTCAGCTTGGTCTTGCGGCGGCCCTTCAGGATCCTGGGCTACCTGCGGGATTTCGTCCACGCGCAGGCGGCCATCAACCAGCGCAGCTCAGCCGGGCTCCCGCCGGAAAGCGACCGGTTCCTGGCCCAGCTCGGGAGGGCGGGGCTGGACGATGAGCGCATGGAGAAGCTGGTACACACCATCAGCTGCCTGCCCGACAGTAGTCAGGTCTGCCACGGCGATTTCCATTTCGGGAATATCATCTGTTCCGGAGGCAAGCTGTATACCCTGGATTGGATGAACGCTTATTCCGGGAACCCCATCGGCGACATCCTCCGCACCCACCTCATGCTCCAGAGCCCATTCGACCCCTTAGGCCTGTCCGGCATTCGCAAGATTCTCTTCATGGCCCTCAAGTCCTTTACCGCACGGGCTTACCTGAGCATGGCCCTGCGGGGGCGGAAGCCGGACAGACGCGGCCTGGCCATGTGGCGCGCTGTGGTAGCCGCCGTGCGCCTGAGCGACCAGGTGCCCGGCGAGCGGGAATGGCTCCTGAGCATGATCGACCGGAACCTCGAGCTGGCCGCGCGGCCCGCCCGAGGAAGGCTCTCCGCTCAACCGTAGACCCGGTACCTGCCCGATAAGGCGAGCAAAGCGAAGAAGTAGAGGCAGTTGTCGTAGTAGCGGCGCTTGCCCTCGCGTAGGGGGGTCTCCCAGAAGCGCAGCACGACCCGGTCGGCGGCCCCGCCGGGATCCAGGGCCAGGGCGGCCATGGCGTTGGTGGCGATGAGGCCGACGGGATGGAGGGCCGGCTCGGGGCAGGGACTCCCATCCAGCTCATACATGCGCAGGTCGGCCGGGTCCTGGGCGTCGAAGAAGTCCACGACCCGCCGGGCTATGTCGCTCAACGCGGGATCGCGGCCGCTCCAGGCATCGCACAGGCCGATGTTGGCGGCCACGCGGTAGGAATCGCTGTAGAACTTGTCGTGGCCGTAGTCCCAGGAGGCCTTGTGGGGGCGGCCGTCGAACTCCGCGTATTCGGGGGCCAGGCCGGTCAGGGGATGGCAGGCCGCGGGCAGGAAGCGCCGGCTGGCCAGGGCGGCCCGCCTCCAGAATTCCCTGTCCTCCGGATCTGCCCAGAGGGCGAAGAGATCGTAGAAGTGGGGCAGGTGGTAGGAGGGGTCGGTCCAGGGGCAGCCGGGCACGAAGAGGATCAGGGCATTGTCCGGGTTCCACATGGGCTGGCCCTCGCCCTGGCGTCCCTTGTGGAGGCAGTCGCTGAGGATGCGCCGGGCCCAGGCCGCGTAGGCCAGGGGGCCCTCTCCGCCGCCCCAGCGATGCTCGGCGAAGAAGAGGGCCAGGGCGAAGTACTCCTCCCCGTCGGGGGCCGGCCCCTCGGCGCGCAGGCTCCCGTCCAGGTTGGCCGACCAGGCGAAGTAGCCCCTGAAGGGACCCTCGCTCCGGTACATATAGCGGAGGGCCCAGCGCCAGATGCGGTCGAAGAGCTCCTTGTCGCCCATCTGGACGGCCATCATCATGCCGTAGCTCATGCCCTCGGTGCGGGCGTCGTCGTTGCCGGTGTCTATGACCATGCCCATGCCGTCCCCAGTGGGGGCGTAGATGCGGATTTCCTCGCTTCCGTAGAACATGGCCTGCCAGCAGGCCTGGATGCGCTCATCGATGTCGCCCTGGCCGATGCCCAGGGCGGCCAGCCTATTCGGGTAGGTCCTCTCTCCCATGCCGATGCTCCTTGCGCGGGGAGTATACCAATAATTCCATTTGGGAGTCGACATGCCTAGCATGTCGATTCGTCTGAGGTATGTATTAGGCAAAGTGATTCAAAGCCGCATTCCCTTTAGAAAAGTGGTCTTCATTATGAATCCCCTAATAGCACGGGGATGCCTGTTTTTTATGCAATGATTCATGACGGATTCATACCTACCTGTCCTGACCAGGTCCGTCGTGCTTTAGTCTGCCGAGAAGCGCGTGGTCAATCGATTGGATTATTTGGAGCTTCTGTTTGCAAAGTCCTCGGACCGGTCCTATGATTCCCTTGAAAGAGAAAGAAAGCAATATTGCCTTCAGGGAGGTCGGAATGAACCTGAAAATCGGCGGAAAGCTTATCCTCGGTTTCTCCATCGTGCTGGCGATCATGGCCTTCATCGTCGTATGGAACCTCGTCAACCTGCAGAGCCTGAGCCGTTCCCAGGACAAGGGGGCCGTAAGGGCGGACGAGGCTATCCTAGTAGTAGAGCTCCAAGGCGAACCTGCCAAGCTCTACCGGATCATCGCGGATGCGGTCATAAACAGGAACTTGGCCGCCAGCAAGAAAGACTGGGACGCGGGGTTCGCCGAAGTCACTGAGGAAATCGTCAAGCTCAAGGCGGCGATGGACACTGATGAGGAAAGGGCGCTTCAGCTTCAACTAGAAAAGATAGCAGGAGAATTCGAGTCGAAGGTCAAGGAGGAGCTGTTCCCGCTCCTTGAAGGTTCAGCCGGGATCACGGAAGAGATCAAGCGCTTGGATGGCGAGATAGACGAGCTTGTCAATGCGTTCATCGTGCCATTGGAAAAGGTGGCTAAAAGCTTACAGAAAGAGGAAACGCTGGCTGACGCGGCCTTCGACCGGCAGATCAGCTCCCTCATCGTCGTATCCCTCATCATGAGCCTCGTGGGCATCGCCGCCGGCCTGGCCATTGCCCTCTTCATGACCCGCTCCATCACCCGGCCCATCGCCTACACGGTGGGCTTCGCCGACGGCATCGCCGGGGGCGACCTGACGCGGCGGGTGGACAAGAAATTCCTGGAGCGCAAGGACGAGATAGGCTCGCTGGCCCAGGCCTTCGAGTCCATGATCCAGCGCCTGGGCGAGATCATGCACTCCATCCTGGAGAGCTCGGCCAACGTGAGCTCGGGCAGCGAGCAGCTTGCCACAAGCAGCCAGCAGCTCTCCCAGGGCGCCAGCGAGCAGGCCGCCAGCGTCGAGGAGATCTCCTCCTCCATAGAGGAGGCGGCCTCAAGCATCCGCCAGAACGCGGACAACTCCAGCGCCACGGAGCAGATCGCCCTGCGCGCGGCCGCGGACGCCAAGGAGGGCGGGGAGGCGGTCGGGCGCACGGTCCAGGCCATGAAGAACATCGCCGAGAAGATATCCATCATCGAGGAGATCGCCCGCCAGACCAACCTCCTGGCCCTCAACGCGGCCATCGAGGCGGCCCGGGCCGGCGAGCACGGTCGCGGCTTCGCGGTGGTGGCCAGCGAGGTGCGCAAGCTGGCCGAGCGCAGCCAGAACGCGGCCGGAGAGATAGGCCAGCTCTCGCGCACCAGCGTGGAGATCGCCGAGCGGGCCGGGGTCATGCTGGAGAAGATGGTCCCGGACATCCAGAAGACGGCTGACCTGGTGCGCGAGATCAATTCGGCCAGCGCGGAGCAGAATTCGGGCATCCAGCAGATCAACAACGCCATCCAGCAGCTCAACAGCGTAGTCCAGCAGAACGCCACCGGCGCCGAGGAGATTTCCTCCACGGCCGAGGAGCTGTCCGGCATGGCCGTGGAGCTCAAGACGGCCGTGGAATACTTCAAGCTGGATGGAACCCGCTCCTCCGGGCAGGGCGCGGCGCCGCGCCAGGCCAAGGCCATCCACGTGGCCCACCTGGCCCATCCAGGCGCATCCGCCCACACGGTCGCGCCGGCCGGGCACCTGGCCTACGCTCCTCATCCCGGCGGCGCGGGCGCGCCGGCCTCCGCCGAGGGGGCCCAGGCCGAGGGAGGGCGCGGCTTCAGCTACGACCTACACGGGGCCGAGGACGCCGAGGACAGCGAGTTCAAGAAGCTCTAGGAGGGTGCCATGGAGAACGAAGGCGTTCAGGTCAGGCAGTACCTCAATTTCACCCTGGCCGGGGAGATCTACGCCATTCAGATATTCAAGGTGCGCGAGGTGGTGGAGCTGTCGCGCATAACCCGGGTTCCCCAGGCCGAGGACTATATGGTGGGCGTGATCAACCTGCGCGGCAACGTCGTACCGGTTGTGGACCTGCGCATCAAGTTCGGGCTGCCGGCCGCGGAGTATGACCGCGATACCAGCATCATCATAGCGGAGGCGGCCAAGGCCGACGGGGTGGTGGTGGTGGGGGCCTTGGTGGACTCGGTGCGCGAGGTGATCGACTTAGATGAGAAACACCTGGAGCCCCCGCCCAGCATCGGCATGAAGCTTGAGCGCAAGTTCATCACCGCCATCGGCCGGCGCGACGACAGCTTCATCATCATCCTGGACATCGACCAGGTGTTCTCGCAAGCGGAGCTCGAGGCCGTGGCCGGAAGCGCCCTCGAGCAAGCCCGGGCATGAGCGGCGCTGAGGGGACTGCCTGCGTCTACGGACAGTCCCTAGGCGACTCCGATCTCTCGCGCCTGTCGCGCTTGATAGAGGAGCGCACGGGCATCCGTACTCCCCCGGCTAAACGCTCCCTGGTGGAGGGACGCCTATACCGCCGCCTCAAGGCCCTCGGTCTGCCCTCCTTCAAGGATTATTGCGATCTCCTCTTCAGCCCGCGGGGAGAGCGCGAGGAATTGGGCAATTTCATCAACGCCATCACCACCAACAAGACGGAGTTCTTCCGCGAGGAAAAACATTTCCGGTTCCTTGAAGAAAAGGTTTTGCCGGAGCTGGCGCAGAGGGAGGGCAAGCGCGAGATTAAGGTCTGGAGCGTTGGCTGCTCAACCGGGGAAGAGGCGTATTCCTTGGCTATGTGCCTTGAAGAGATGCGAGCCCGGGCGGGCGGGCCGGAGTACTCGATCCTTTGCACCGACATCTCCACGGATGTCCTGGATCGCGCCCGCCGCGGGGTATACGGCCGCGAGCAGGTGAAGCGCGTGCCGCCCCTCCTCCTGACCCGATATTTCCGGGCCGGGACGGGGGAGAAGACCGGTCTCTACCGGGTGGACCCCCTTATCCGCTCCAGGATGCGTTTCCGCTACCTCAATCTGATGGAGGAACCCTATCCGGTGGAGCGGGCGGATCTGATCTTCTTCAAGAATGTCCTGATATACTTTTATCCCCAGGTGCAGCGGCGCCTGACCGGCCTGGTGGCCGAGCGCCTGGCCCCGGGAGGCTACCTCTTCATCGGGCTCTCAGAGAATATGCAGTATGCACTCCCCGGTATCTCCAAAGTGGCGCCCTCGATTTTCAGGCGTGAGGCCGGCCTGTGAGACACTATCACCTCAAGCAGGGGCAATGCCTGATCACCGACGGACCGGCCCGGGTGGTCACTCTCCTGGGATCCTGCCTCAGCATCGTCATCTATGACCCGGCCCTGTCCCTGGCAGGCATCTCGCACTGCTCCCTTCCCAGCCGCCGCGCCGACGGCAAGGGCGACAACCCCTTCGACTACGTGGACTCTTGCATGGAGTTCATGTGGTCCGAATTCAAGCGCAGGGGCAGCTCGGCCGCCCGGGCGCGGGTACAGCTCTTCGGCGGGGCCCGCATGCTGGCGGACTCGCGGCGAGAGTCGATCTCGGTGGGGGCCAAGAATGTAGCCAGGGCTCTGGATCTCATCGAGCGCCTGGGGCTCCGGCTGGAGCGCGAGGAGACGGGCGGTACCCAGGGGCGTAAGCTCAGTTTCAGCACCGAGACCGGCCGGGCGGTCTGCCGCCTCCTGGTGGCTCTTCCCGAGGGGCAGGGCTGATGGCCGACAGGATATCGGTCCTGATCGTGGATGACTCGGCGGTCGTGCGCCAGACCCTGGGTTCGATCCTCTCCGAGGACCCGGAGATAGAGCTCCTGGGAGCCGCCGCCGACCCCATCATCGCCGCCGAGAAGCTCAAGGAAAGGCTCCCCGACGTGATGATCCTGGACATCGAGATGCCGCGCATGGACGGGCTGACCTTCCTGGAGCGCATCATGTCCCAGCGTCCCATCCCGGTGGTGATTTGCTCATCGCTGGCTCAAAATGGCATGGTTTCAGCCCAGCGGGCCTTCGAGCTGGGGGCGGTGGATGTGATAGCCAAGCCGCGCCTTGACACGAAGGCCTTCTTGGAGGAAGCGCGCATCCGCATCGTCGACGCGGTGAAGGGCGCGGCTCAGGCCAAGCTGAGACCGCGTGCGGCGCCCCTCCAGGTCTCGCCTAAGCTGAGCGCCGATGTGATTCTGCCCAAACCGCCGGCCACGGCCCGCCCCGGCGCCATGGCTGAGACCACCGATAAGATCGTGCTGGTGGGCGCCTCCACCGGAGGCGTAGAGGCCCTGACCCTCTTCCTCTCGGCCCTGCCCCGCGACGCCTACGGCATGGTCATCGTCCAGCATATGCCTGAGAACTTCACTAAACAGTTCGCCCAGCGCTTGGACGGCCTGTGCGGCCTTCAGGTGCGCGAGGCCCGCGACGGGGATAGCGTCCTGCGCGGTACGGCCCTGATAGCCCCGGGCAACCGGCACACCCTGGTCAAGCGTAGCGGCGCCCGCTATTTCTGCGAGGTCCGCGAGGGCCCCCTGGTGTGCCGCCATCGGCCCTCGGTGGATGTGCTTTTCCGTTCAGGGGCCCGCTGCGCCGGGGCCAACGCCATCGGCATCCTCCTGACGGGCATGGGGGACGACGGGGCCCAGGGCCTCCTGGAGATGCGCCAGGCGGGGGCCTTCACTATAGCCCAGGACGAGGCCAGCTCGGTCGTCTTCGGCATGCCGCGCGAGGCCATCAGGCGCGGAGCCGCCGCCAAGGTCCTGCCCCTCGAGCGTATCGCGCCCTTCCTAGGGACTCTGTCCGTCGCTGGGGAAGCGCCCGGCGGAGGAGACTGAATATGAAGCCGCGCTTCCCGCCGCACGCGACCCTCCTCCTGGGTATGGCTGCCCTCATGATAGCAGCCCAAGCCCTGCCCTGGGTCTGGGCCAGGCTCTGCGCCTGCTCAGCCCTGGCGGCCGCGGCGGCCTTCGTACTCCGGCGGGCATGGTCTCGCTCGGAATCCCATGCGGCCGAGGCCGAGCGCGCGGCCGCACTCAACCTGGCTGAGGAGCGCGAGGCCCTCGCGCGGGAGAGAGAGGAAATTGAGCGGCGGGCCGAAGCGGCCATCCTGCGGGCGGAGGGAGAGCTCAAGGCAGCGGCGGCCGCGCTGGCTCCGGGCAGCCAGGCCATACCCGTGCTGACGGACCAGCTCAACGCAGTCATCGAGGCCACCGACAAGGCGGCCATGGACCTCATCGAGGCCTTCAAGGGTATCAACCGGAAGGCCAAGGCTCAAGCCAAGGAGGTGGAAGAAGCCTACCGAGGCTCCAAGGAAGGCGCCTGCGGCCAAGGCATCTTCGACCGGAACCGTGAAGTTCTGCAAGGCCTGCTCCGCGACTTCTCGAGCCTCACTTCCGGACTGGAAGCCCTTTCATCCGAGATATCGGGGATCTACGAGGGCCTGGGATCAATGGGCGGAGTGGTAGATAAGATCGACCAGGTCCAGGAGACCACGCGCATCCTGGCCCTCAATGCCGGCATCGTGGCCGCCCGGGCCGGGGAGCATGGCAGGGCCTTCGGGGTCGTGGCCAAGGAGGTCAAGGCCCTTTCGGATCTCTCCTCGGATTCTGTTGACAAGGTGCGCGGAATCATGGCCGCCGTGTCCGAGCGAACCAGGGCTCTCCTGGAGGCGGCCAGTCGAGCGGTCCAGGACAACATGTCCCTTTCGGCCAAGATGGAACAGGACATAGACGGCATCATCCGCGCCATAGACGAGAAGGCCGCCGAGTTGGGCCGGCGTCTGGAAGGCCTCCAGAATATGACTGAGGAGCTGGGCGCAGACATCGCCCGGGTAGTCGTTTCCATCCAGTTCCAGGACATCACCCGGCAGCGCATCGAGCATGTGATCGAGCCCCTGGCGGTCATGGGCCGTGAGCTGGAACAGATTCTGCCGCGCCTGGGCGACCAGGAGACGCCGGGCGAGTCCCTGGAAAAGCGCCTGGGCGGTATCTATACTATGGAAGGCGAACGCGAGCTCCTCAGGGCCGCCCTGGGGAGGGGGGAGAAAGATAAATGAAAATACTGGTGGTGGACGATTCGGCGAGCATGCGCGAGATGATCGCCTTCACCTTGACGGAGCAGGGGCACGAGGTGATCCAAGCCAAGGACGGCCGGGCAGGGACGGAACTCCTCGGCCCAGAGATAAAACTGGTCATCACCGACCTCTACATGCCGGTCATGGACGGCATCTCCTTCATAGAGGCAGTCAGGGCCAGCCCGACCAACCGCTTCACCCCCATCATCATGCTCACCACCGAGAGCGAGGCCGGCAAGCAGGCCGAGGCCCGTAAAGCCGGCGTCACAGCCTGGCTGGTGAAGCCCTTCAGCCCCGAAAAACTCCTTGAGACTATCAAGAGGGTTATCCCGTGAAGGACCTTTACACCAAGTGTGAAGGCGATCTGCTCCGGGCCACGCTGCCGGAGGAGGCTACCGTGGAGGGCATCGGTGCCCTGGCCGCTTCACTGAGAGGCCTGCCGGCCGAGCCACGGACTCTCATCCTGGATCTTTCCGGCCTGAGATGCGCCGATATGACCCTCATTCAACTCATCTGCTCCCTGCACAAGTCCTGTCTGGCTTCCGGCCGCGAGCTGCGTTTGGAGGGGGCGGGCCCTTCCTTTCGCGACTGCCTGGAAACCAATTCTCTGAGTTCTTCTTCCGCCTGCGCGGCCCAGGACGGCCTGGCCTGCCTGATGGCGGGCGGGGCATGAGCGGCGGGGAAGGCCGGGACGCGCGCCTGGCCCAGCTCCGCGAGACCTATCGCGAAGAAGCCGAGGAGCTCGCCGGCGTCCTGGAGAGGTCCCTCCTCAGTCTTGAAGCCGATCCCGGCGACGCTGAATCGATACACGCGGCCTTCCGCGCAATCCATACTATCAAGGGCTCTGGCAGCATGGTGGGGGCCTCTATGGTCGCCCGTTTCGGGCATGAGATGGAAGGCCTCCTGGCCAGGGCCCGCGACGGCCAAGTCGCGATCGGGCCGGACTTGATCGGGCTCTGTCTGCGGGGCCTTGATCGCCTCAAGGCATTGCTCATAGATGAGCCTGCGGAATTCTCGGCTGAGGACCTGGCGCTGATGGAAGGCTTCCGCTCCTTCTCCATTGCCTCGGAAGCTGGCGCGCGGGGGCCGGCTTCAGCGACTGCGCCCGGAGGGGAGAAGCCCGAGACAGTCGAACCCATGCCCATGCCGGCGGCCGAGAGCCCGGAGACAGCCTCCACCCAGATTTCAGGCGAAGCCGGGCTGCGCACTTACCGTATCCGTTTCCGTCCTCAGCCAGATATCTTTCTTATCGGCGGGAACCCCTTGGCGGCCATCAGGCAGCTCAGTGCCCTGGGGCGCATGGAGTGCACGATGAACCGGGAGGACGTCCCGGCCTTGGAGGACCTCGACCCTGAGCGCTGCTACCTCTCTTGGGACATCGTCCTGACCACCGATCGCGGTCTGGCCGCGATCAGGGACGCCTTCATCTTCTACGAGTCAGGGTCGGACGTACATATATCCGAGATAGACGATCCCGGGGCGGCGCCCGAAGGGGCGGAATACAAGCGCATAGGCGAGATTTTGGTGGAGAAGGGCGTTCTGAGCGAGGAAGCTGTGCGCGAGAGCCTCCCGCCCCGGCTTGGCGAAGTCCTGGTGGAGAAGGGTCTCGTGAGCCGCTACGAGATCGAATCGGCTCTGCACGAGCAGCAGTTCGTGCGCACCGAGCGCTCAAGCCGCCAAAGGCAGGAGGCGGCATCCTCCATCCGTGTGAAATTCGAGAAACTGGACCAGCTTGTCAACCTGGCCGGCGAGATGGCCACTGTCCAGGCGCGCATCACCGATCTGGCCGCCAAATCCCGCGAGCGGGACCTGGAATCTCTGGCCGAGCACCTCGAGCGTCTCACCGCCTCCCTGCGCGACATAGCCATGGGCATCCGCATGGTGCCCCTGTCCGCCCTCTTCGAGTCCTTCTTCCGCACCGTGCGCGACCTGGGAACGGAGTTGGGCAAGCAGGCCGAGCTCAGGATATCGGGCGGGGACACTGAGCTGGACAAGTACATGGTGGATCACCTCAAGGATCCCATCATGCACATCATCCGCAACTCCATGGATCACGGCATAGAGGCGCCCACTATCCGGACGGCCGCGGGCAAGCCGGCTGCGGGCGCAATAGAGCTGAGCGCGGCCTACGAGGGCTCTTCCGTTGTCATCACCGTGCGCGATGACGGGGCCGGACTGGACTTGGAGCGTATCCGTCGCAAGGCCGTCGAGCGCGGTCTTCTCAGGGCCGAGGACGACCCGAGTGACAAGGAGTTGGAGGACCTGGTCTTCTTGCCGGGCTTCTCCACGGCCGAGAAGGCCACCAGCGTCTCGGGCCGGGGCGTGGGCATGGACGTGGTCAGATCCGATATCTCGGCGGTGGGCGGCGAGGTGGAGCTTACCTCCTGGCCGGGGCGCGGGACTGCCATCAGCCTGCGGATCCCCTTGACCCTCGCAATCATCGACGGGCTCCTGGTGCGGGCGGCCGGAGAGAGCTTCTTCATCGATGTGGACTCAGTCTTGGAATGCCGCGACGACGTGGGCGGCCAGGCCGGCGCGGAACTCTCCACAGCCGCATTCCGCGGGGAGCTCATACCGGTCATCGATCTGAGGTGGGCCTTCGCGGCCCGCGGGGCTTCCCTTGAGACGGCTTGCCAGATGGTCGTAGTCGGGACGGCGCGGCGCAAGGCCGGACTCCTCGTGGAGCGCATCGTCGGCCAGGCGCAGACGGTTATCAAACCCTTCGTAAATCAATATTCCAAGGAAAACTTCATCAGCGGGGCGGCCATCCTGGGATCGGGCGAGGTGGCGCTGATTCTCGATGCCGCCAGGCTCCTCAAACGCTATGGAGCCGAGGGGGAGCGCGGCGCTTAAGCCCGCCGGGCGACCGCGGCCCGGATAGCGGCTATGCCCCCGGTTCCCCGCTCCTCGGCAGCGGCCAGGGCCGCCTCCTGGGCGCGGCGGAAGAGGGCGGCGTAGGCCCTGCCGAGGGCCAGGAGTTCCTCGTGGCGGCCTTCCTCGCGGATGCGGCCCCCCTCCAGGTAGATGATCCTGTCGGCGTTGCGGATGGTGGACAGGCGGTGGGCGATGATGAAGGATGTGCGGCCCCTGAGGAGGCCGGCTATGCCCTTCTGGATGAGGCGCTCGGTCTCGGTGTCCACGGAGCTGGTGGCCTCGTCCAGGATGAGGATGGCCGGATTCGAGAGCAGCACGCGGGCGAAGCAGATCAGCTGGCGCTGCCCCATGGACAGGCGCATGCCGCGCTCGTTGGCCGGAGTGTCGTAGCCCTGCTCAAGGCCCATGATGAAATCGTGGGCGTGCACGGCCCGGGCGGCCGCCTCAATCTCCTCGTCGCTTGCGTTCAGACGCCCGTAGCGGATGTTGTCGCGCACGCTGCCGGAGAAGAGAAAGGGTTCCTGAAGCATCACCCCCACCTGGCGGCGGAGCGATGCGAGGGTCAGGGCGCGGATGTCGTGGCCGTCCACGAAGATGGCCCCCGAATCAGGGTCGTAGAAACGCGATAGGAGGTTGACGATGGTGGTCTTGCCGGCCCCGGTGGGACCTACGATGGCTACGCTTTCGCCAGGCCTCGCGGTCAGGGAGAAATCCTGCAGAACCGGCGCTCCGGCCTCGTAGGCGAAGCATACCGACCGGAACTCGACGTGTCCGCGGATGGGCGGGAGCTCGTAAGCTCCCGGCCTGTCCTCGATCTGGCGGGGTTCGTCAATGGTCTCGAAAATGCGTTCCAGATAGGCACCCGACTGGACAAGGGCCGAATAGAAGTTGCCGATGGTGGCAAAGGGCGTCCAGAAACGCCAGATGTAACCCACGAAGGCCACCAGCACGCCGACGCTCATGCCGGCGCCCAGGTAGCCCACCCCGGCCGCGTAGGCCGTGCAAGCCACCAGCACCGAGACGATCTCGATGGTCGGTCCCACCAGGAAGAGATTGCCTACGGCCTTGAGCCATGAGGACTTCCACTCCGCGCTCAAGCGCTCGAAAATGCCCTCGTTGAAGGACTCGCGGGCGAAGGATTGGGTCACCTTGGCTCCGGCCAGGGCCTCGTGCAGATAGGCGTTGAGATTGGCTTGCTTGCGGCTCATCGCCTGCCAGCTGACGCGCTGGCGTTTCTTCATGAGCAGGATGGCCCCGCCTAGGACCGGCACCCCGGCCAGGCAGACCAGGGTCAGGGGCAGGTGGATGGCGGCCATGAAGGCCACGATGAGGGCCAGCTTGAAGAGGTCGGTGATAAAGTTGATGAGGCCGTTGGAGAGCAGGTCCGAGATGGAATTGACATAGTTGACGACGCGGATGAGGATCTTGCCCAGGGGACGCGAATCGAAGTAGGAGAGGGGCAGTTCCTGCACGCGCTTGAAGACGTCACCGCGGATGGCATGGATGATCTCCTGGCCCATGCGGTTCATGGCCCGGATGCGGAAGCGCAGGCACAGGGCGGCCAGGGCCTGGGCCAGGGCCAGGGCCCCGGCTAGGATGGCCAGGAGACCTAGGTCGCGGGCGGGGATGGCCCGGTCTATTGCCTCCTTGAGGATGAGGGGGATGACCAGGTCGCCCAGGGCCACCGCCACCATCAGCCCCACGGTCAAGGCCACTGTTTTACCGTGCGGCCTTAGGTAGCCGGCCAGGCGGCGCAGCACGTGGATATTGAATTCATTGGTGAGCTCCTCGTCCACGGCGTAGGTATTGCGGGCCATGCGGATCAGTCCTCCATGCCGGCCTGGTGCCGGCAGACCGCCGCGTAGGCTCCCCCGGCGGCTAGAAGCTCGACGTGCCGGCCCCGCTCGATCACCTTGCCGTCCTGGACGAAGAGGATCAGGTCGGCCTGCTTGACGCTGGAGATCCGGTGGGCGATGACGACCAGGGTCCGTGAGCCGTGCAGGGTCCGTAGGGTTTCTTGGAGCTCCGCCTCGGTCTCGGCGTCCACGGCGCTCATGGTGTCATCCAGGATCATCACCGGCGGATCCATGGCTAGGAGCCTGGCTAGGGCCACGCGCTGCCGCTGCCCGCCCGAGAGGCCCACCCCGCGCTCGCCGACCACGGTGTCGTAGCCCTGGGGCAGCCCCTCGATGAAGGAATGGGCCATGGCCAGGCGGCTGGCTTCAAGGACCCGGGCCATGGGCATGTCGGGCTTGCCGAAGGCGATATTGCCCTCGATGGTATCGGAAAAGAGGAAGACGTCCTGCATGGCTACGCCTATATTGGTCCTGAGGATGTCCAGGGGCAGCTCGCGCAGGTCGATGCCGTCAAGGAGAATCCGCCCGTGGCAGGGATCGTAGAAGCGGCAGAGGAGGCGAGCGATGGTGGACTTGCCGCCACCGGTGGGCCCGACAATGCCCAGCATGCCGCCGGCCTCCAGGCTGAAGTCGATCCCGCTCAGGGCCGGCCGGCCCTGGGGGCCCGAGTAGGAGAAGTCCACGGATTCAAAGCGCAGTGAACCGCGGATGGGCGAGGGCGGTATGACGGGGCATGAGGGTCCTGAGATGGCCGGCTCCTGACGCGAGAACTCGTATAGACGCTTACAGGATGCAACGAAGCGCTGGGCGTCGTTCTCCAGCCAGCCGGCCATGCGCAGGGGCATGGTGACGGCCCAGATCAGGCCGGTGAAGGTGACCAGCTCGCCCATGCTCAGCCGGCCGGCCACTATCAGGGCCCCGCCCGCCAGAACCAGGACGGCCGAGAGCATGCCGGAGAAGCACTCGATAGCCGGGATATAGCGCTCCATCACAGCGGCCACGGCCATGTTCCGGTCCCTGAAGGCCAGGCTTTCGGCCTCCAGCTTGGATATCTCAAAGGCTTCGCGGGCGAAGGCCCGCACTACCCGGGCGCCGCCGATGTTCTCCTGTGCCACCGAGTTGAGGCGGGAGAACTGGTCGCGCACAGCCCGGAAGGCCGGCAGGACCCGGCGCGCCAGCTTGGCCGCGGCCAGAGCGATGAAAGGCGTAAGGCCCAAGAGGCAGAGGGTGAGGAGGGGGTCGATGAAGAAGAGGGCCCCTATCGAGGCGGCCAGGAGGAGGCCGTTTTCGAACACCTGGTAGATGACCCAGGCGTGGAAGTGCCTCACCGCGTCTATGTCACCGGTCATCAGGGCCATCAGGTCGCCGGTCTTGGTGCGGTCGTGGAAGCCGAAGTCCATGCGCTGCATCAGGGCGAAGAGGTCCTTGCGCAGGGCCTTGATGATGCTCTGGGACATGTGCTCGAAGGCCATTTGGAAGGCGTAACGCAGCCCGGTCTTGACGGCCACCGTGCCCAACATGAGGGCTAGGATGCCCCATAGGAGCTCCGTCCGGCCGCCCAGGATAACCTGATCCACGATCCTCCCCGAGAGGAGGGGGTTGACTAGGTTGAGGCCCCCGGCCAGGGCGACAAGGACGAGGGCGAGGGCGGCGGGCATGAGGTAGGGGCGCTGATAGGTCCACAGCCAACGGTACATACTACGGGGATTTTCCTGGCCGGCTTAGGGGGGCCGGGGGTCTTCCTCTTCCCGCCTCCTATCGCCGCCTGAGGATGCGCGGCAGGGAAAAGAGGCTCAGGTAGGCCGCGCCGAGGGCAAGAAGGAGGAGGGGGAGGGAGAGGAGGGGCAGGGACCAGAAGTGGAAGACCGGAACCAGGCTGAGGGCCGGACCGGTCAGGATGGCCAGGCCGATCCAGAGGGCCAGCATCCCCCCGTATTCTGAGAGGGCCTTGTCGATGGTATAGGAGAGGAGGAGGGCGAAGGCTATCCTGAGGAGGGGGAGGTAGAGTACGAAATAGATATCCCGGGGTAGGCCAAGGTAGAAGAAGCTGACAAGGCCAGCGGGCGCGAAGGCTCCCAGGAGGAAGCAGAGGAGGCGGGGACGGCGCTCCGATCCCCTGCGCCTAAAGGAGGGCACGAGGAGGAATATGCCCGCCCCGGCCAGGCCATACCAGAAGAACTCCCGGAACCAGAAGGAAAAGAGGCCGAGGAGGTTCCCGTACAGGGGCGGGAACCAGCCGCGCGTCAGGGCATAAGCCAGAATTGCCGCAGCGGAGGCGGCCAATCCGAGGAGGAAGTGCTTCGATCTATCCTTGAAATCCGGGCGGAAGGGGTTTGTGAGGAGAAAACCCGCGAAGACAGCCGGACCGAGGATGAGGAAGAGGGACATCGCCTGGGAGGCTAGCACGGGTGGGCGGGCAGGCGCAAGTATGGGTCTATTTCCCTTCAGGGTCTGGACATCTGCCTGACAATTCTGTTATTGTAAAAATCCAATTCTCCCCGGGGCGCCCGCCTTTTTTGCGCTTCGGTTTGACTCTCCTGGCCTTTCCGTGCTAGGGTGGCGCCCCATCGGGGAGAAGAAGAAAAGGAGCGCAGTTGGCAGAGAGAGATTTGCGGATTAACGAGCAGATCAGGGTGCGGGAAGTCCGCTTGATCGATGACGATGGAGGCCAGAAGGGCATTATACCTATCCTGGAAGCCATGCGCATGGCTAAGGAAGCCGGCCTCGATCTCGTCGAGGTGGCGCCCCAGGCCAATCCGCCGGTCTGCAAGATCCTCGATTACGGCAAGTTCAAGTTCGAACAGGAAAAGAAGATCCGGGATTCCAAGAAAAAGCAGAAGCTCCAGAAGATGAAGGAAATCCGGATGCAGCCCAAGATCGACGACCACGACCTCGACTTCAAGTCGAAGCACGTGCTGGAGTTCCTGGGCGAGGGCAACAAGGTGAAGGTGACCGTCCGCTTCCGCGGGCGGGAGCTGGCCCACACCGAGCGGGGGCTGGACGTCCTCAACGAGGTGTTGAAGCGGCTCAACAATGAATATGTCCTCGAGAAGCCGCCCATCATGGAGGGGCGCTTCATGTCGATGATGCTGGGACCCAAGCCCAGGGCGGCCAAGCCCTCCGGGGCCTCGGGCGCGGCCGATGCGGGGAGCGAAGGGACAGGAAGCCATGCCTAAGATGAAGACAAAGAAGAGCGCCGCCAAGCGCTACAGCCTGACCGGTTCAGGGAAGGTGAAGTACAAGAAGATGAACCTGCGCCATATCCTGACCAAGAAGAGCGCCAAGCGCAAGCGTGGCCTGCGCAAGGCCGGGATCCTGGATGGCGCCCAGGTCTACAAGATCAAGAAGACCCTCCTGCCCTACGGTTGATCTATCGCCGGGCGAACGGGCGCAATGATACAAGGAGATTGAGATGCCGAGAGCAGTCGACGGTACCAGGCGGAAAGATCATCGCAAGAAGATCCTCAAAGTGGCCAAGGGCTATTGGGGCCGCCGTCATTCCAATTACAAGGTGGCCAAGGACAGCGTGGCCAAGGCCCTGTCCTACGCCTACCGCGATAGGCGCGACCGCAAGGGCGACTTCCGCGAGCTGTGGATCACGCGCCTTGGCGCGGCCTGCCGCTCCGAGGGCTTGAGCTACTCGCGCTTCATACACGGCCTGGGCAAGGCCAAGATCATCCTGAACCGCAAGGCCCTGTCCAACATGGCTATCGAGGATACGGCCGCCTTCAAGGCCGTGGTCTCGGCGGTAAAGGCCGCCGGCGGGATCTAAGCGTGCTGACCCTGGAGCAGGTCCGGCAGCTGGAGGGGCGGGTCGCCAAGGCCCTGGCCTACATCGACAGCCTGTCTTCGGAGAATGCCGCTCTTCGGGAGCGCCTCGCCGGCTACGAGTGCCGCATCAAGGACCTGGAGGTTCTGGTGCGCGACTTCCAACAGGACCAGACCAGGATAGAGGAGGGCATTCTCCACGCCCTCCAGAAGCTCGACGCCTTCGAGGACGCCGTGCTCGAGCGCTCTGCCGGCGAGGATCGGCCAGACGCCGCTGCGGCGAGCGCTGCGCCGAAGGCAGAACGCGCCCCCGAGCCCGCCCAGCTCATCCGCTCGGTGGGTGAAGATCCCGTGACCACGTCCATCGAAGAGGCCGAGGAGCCCCTCGGCGAAATCCTGGACGGCGAGGCAGGGGAGGATGAGGCCGCCGATGGTGAATCCGGGGCCTCCGATCCGGGAGAGCTCGACATCTTCTGAGCTTAGGGAGGGACCGTGAACACGGTGCGCGTGGACGTTCTCGGCAACTCCTTCAGCGTCCAGACCGATGAGGATCCCGCCTACTTCGCCACCCTCCTCGAGCATTTCCGTGGCCTCATTGATGAGGTCGCCGCCCAGACCAAAGCCAAGGATCCGTTGCGCCTGGCTACCCTGGCCGCCCTCCTCATGGCCGACGAACTCTTCAAAGCCAGGGAGGCTCGTGCTGATCGCGCTGACTCTGATCCGGCCGGGCAAAGCCCCGTGGCCGCCGAGGAGGAGGCCGAGCGCATCGCTCTGAGGCTCATCGCCGATATCGAGGAGAAGCTTCCCTAGTAGACTAGACCGCTGCGCCGACGGCCTTTGGTTTTCTCCTCTTTTTCATCGCTTCCTCGGGCCGGTCCTCCCTCCTCATGGTAAGAAAACGTATGCATCAGCCCTACTATCTATAGTGGTTTCATAGAGCCATAGCCACAAGAGTCGAATCCGCTTTTTGTATCCCCTTTCCCCCATCGCGAGTGAAGAATGATGCAGGGAATTCTCCGCAAGCCCATCTTTTTTCCCCTTCACTATACAAGGGTTAAGCATATTTCTTTGCTTTTCCTTATTCTTCGGGAGAAGATCGCTCCAGAATGTTGACAGAATCCCTTTATAGGGGGATAGTGTTGAAAGAAGTGGGAGAGAGTGGGAGAAAAAGGGGATTTGTGGGATGGATTTCTTCAGCGGCATGTTCAAGAACAGTCTTGACGATAAGGCCCGCCTCACCTTCCCCGCAAAACTGCGCGAAACCCTCCCTGGCTCCTCGGTCGTCATCACCCAGGGCATCGAATCCTGCCTTTGGCTCTTCCCCACCGAGGCCTGGGAGACCCTGGTCCGCAAGATCATGGAAAAGACTTCTCTCTTCAACGAGGATTCGCGCATGATCCAGCGCTGGTTCATCGCCCCGGCCCAGGCCGTGGAGATAGACAAGGCCGGGCGCATCTCCATACCCCAGTCCCTGCGCGACTACGCCCACCTGCACGAGGGCGGGGAATGCGTGGTGGCCGGTGTCATCAAGCGTATCGAGATATGGGACGCCGAGGAATACGGCAAATACTGGGCGCCGCGCTCCGAGAGCGTGGTCGGGGCTGTCGAACGCCAGCTCGGCGACATAGGGATGTAGGGCGGATGATGGAAGTCCTGCATCGGCCCGTTCTATTGGCGGAATGCCTCGAGCTCCTCATCCCGCCGCGCCGGGAAGCCCTCATGGTGGACGGGACCCTGGGCGAGGGCGGCCATTCCCTGGCCTTTCTGGAGCGTTACCCGGGCCTGTCCCTTATCGGCGTGGACGCGGATCCGGTCATCCTGGAGCGGGCCCGCGAGCGCCTTGCCCCCCATGCCGCCCGCATCAGCTTGGAGCGGGGCTTGGCTGAGGAGACCCTCTCCCGCCTGGAAGCCGAGGGGCGTAGGGCCGATATCGTCCTCATGGACCTTGGGATATCTATTTTCCATTATGAGGCCTCTGGACGTGGCTTCTCCTTCCTGCGCGATGAGCCTCTGGACATGCGCGTAGATCCCTCGCGGGGCTCGGCAGCCTCCGAGTTGCTCGCGCGCCTGAGCGAGGCTGAGCTTGCCGAGGCCTTCTTCCGCCTGGGCGAGGAACGCTATGCGCGGCGGATCGCCCGGGCCGTGGTGGAGCGGCGGCGCCTGGCGCCGATAGGCACATCCAGGGATTTCGCCGACCTGGTGACGGCGGCCGTCCCGCCCCAGGCCCGCCATGGCCGTCTCCATCCGGCCACGCGCTGTTTCCAGGCCCTGCGCATCCTGGCCAACGATGAGCTGGGGCGACTAGAGCGTACCCTGCCTCTCGCGGCGCGCGTCCTGGCCCCGGGGGGGCGCTTGGGCATCATTGCCTTCCATTCTCTCGAGGATAGGACCGTCAAGAACTTCTTCAAGTCGCTTTCCGCGCCGATAGGGGGAAATGGGCGGGCCGCAGGGTACGAGATACTCACCCGCAAGCCGGTGCAGGCGGGCGATGATGAGGTTGCCGCCAATCCGCCCTCGCGCAGCGCCAAGCTGCGCGTGCTGAGGAGGCAGGAGAGATGAAGCCGGGCAGGAGGGCTTTGGGCGCTGCCTGCGCCCTGGCGGCGGTCTTGAGCGTTCCGGCCGTGATCTGGCTGGGCGTGGCCCGCGGGCGCCGTTACGCGGAGCTGCGCCAGGAGGTCCTGGCCATGGAGGCTGAGCAGCGTGAGTGGGTTGAGCGCAATAAGCGTCTGATCGCGGACATTTCGGCCCTGGAGTCGCCGGCCCGCTTGGAGGGTCTGGCGGATTCGGAACTGGGGCTGAAACGGGCCGGCTCCGAGGACATCCTGCACGTGGAGATAGGGAATGCCGGGCGCTAGGATCCTCTTCGAGTCGGCAGCCGCGGCCTGTGCCCTGGGCGCCGGAATGAAGGGTGCGCCGGATTCCGCCCCGATCAGCTCTGTATGCATCGATTCACGGACCGCGGGCCCGGGAGCCCTCTTCGTGGCCCTGCGCGGCAGCCGTGCCGACGGGCACGCCTATGTAGCCGATGCCTGCGCCAGGGGCTGCCGCTGCGCCATGGTGGAGGAATCAGGCTATGCGGAGCGCCGTGAGGCCTTCGAGGCGCTGGCGCGCGAACAGGGAATGGCCTTCATGGTTGTTGATAGGGGCCTGGCCGGCCTCCAGGCTTTGGCGGCCTGGTACCTGGACGGCTTCCCCCGCCTCCTCAGGATAGGCATCACCGGCTCATCGGGTAAGACCACGGTCAAGGAGATGGTCGCGGCCATACTCTCGCGCTCCATGAACCTGGCCATGAACGAGGGCAACCTCAACTCGGAGACCGGTTTGCCGCTATCGGTTTTCAATGTAGACGGGAGCCACGCGGCCGGGGTTTTTGAGATGGGCATGAACCGGCGCGGCGAGATCGCCGAGCTGGCCGGGGTTCTGCGTCCTTCGCTCGCTTTGATCACAAACGTCGGGACCGCCCATATCGGAATTCTCGGCAGCCAGGCCGAGATCGCCAAGGAAAAAAAGGAAATTTTCTCGCGCTTCGGGGGCTCCGAGCTGGGCTTCGTGGACGAGGACGAGGCCTACGGGGCCTTCCTCAGGGAGGGCGTCGCGGGCCGCATTGAGAGCTTCGGGCCGCGCAGCACGCGCGGGTATCGCGGAAGCGTGTCGTTGGGGCTGGACGGAACCGCCGTCGACTGGGAGGGGTCCCGCTTCACGCTTCCGCTGCCCGGGGCGCACAACCTCAGAAACGCCCTGGGGGCCATCAGCCTGGCCCTGGCAGCCGGCGCCAGGCCGGAGGATGTGCCGGCCGGCCTGGGGTCCATAAAGCCCCTGTTCGGGCGCGGGGAGATCCTGCGCGGCCGGGTCACGGTCATCCGCGACTGCTACAACGCCAACCCCGAGAGCGCCTTGGCGGCTATCGATTTCTGCGATTCGGTCGAGTGGCCGGGCGGTCGCCGCGTCTACGCCTTGGGCTCCATGCTGGAGCTGGGGGCGGGCGCCGAGGAGGCCCACGCCGCCCTGGGGCGGGCCTTGGCCGCCTCGAAGGCCGACGCCGTCCTCCTCTTCGGGGCCGAGACCAGGGCCGCCCTGGAGGCAGCCCGCCGGGCCGGCTACCGTGGGGACATTTTCCAGACCGAGGATCCGGCCGAGATGGCTGCGGCCGTCGAGGCGCGCCTGGGCTCCGGCGACCTCCTCCTCCTCAAGGGCTCGCGCGGCATGAGGATGGAGCGCTTCGCCGAGGGCGTTCTCGGCGGCGGCGCCGATGACGCGGCCGCGCGGGAGGAAAGCGCATGCTGAAACTGCTGTCGGCCCTGTCGGACCGCTTCGCCGCCTTCAATGTGTTCCGCTACCTGACCTTCCGGGCGGCTTACGCCATGGTGACGGCTCTCCTGATCTCCTTCGTCCTGGCGCCGGCCGTCATAGAGCGCCTGAGGGCCTTAAAGTTCGGCCAATCCATCAGGGCCGAGGGCCCCGAGACCCATAAGGTCAAGCAGGGTACGCCCACCATGGGCGGTGTGCTGATGATCCTCTCGGTGAGCGTGTCGGTGCTGCTCTGGCAGGATCTCTCCAATCCCTACACCTGGATCGCCCTAGGGGCCTTCCTGGCTTATGGGGCCATCGGTTTCACCGACGACATGCTCAAGATCAAGAAGCGCAACTCGGACGGCCTGCCGGCCTGGCTCAAGATGCTCCTCCAGGCCATGGCCGGCGCAGCTTCGGTGGCGGCCCTGTTCGCCTTCAGGACCCCGGAGACCAGCCTCCTGTACATCCCCTTCTTCAAGAACCCGATCCTGGACTTGGGCTGGGCCTATATCCCGATCGCGGTGGTCTACCTGGTGTGGTGGTCCAACGCGGTCAACCTGAGCGACGGCCTGGACGGCCTGGCCGGGGGCCTTTCCATCCTGGTTCTGGTGGCCCTGGCCCTGCTGGCCTACCTGACCGGCCGGGCCGACTGGTCCGCGTACCTGGCTATCCCCTTCGTCCCAGGTTCCGGCGAGCTGACAGTGTTCGCCCTGGCCCTGATGGGTGCCTGCATAGGATTTCTTTGGTTCAACTCGCACCCGGCCGAGGTCTTCATGGGCGACTGCGGCAGCCTGGCCCTGGGGGGCGTCTTCGGCCTCATATCCCTGGCTTTGAAAAAGGAGATATTGCTCTTCGTCATCGGCGGCGTTTTCATCCTTGAGGCCGTCTCTGTTGTCCTGCAGGTGGCCGGCTTCAAGCTCACCGGCAAGCGCCTCTTCAAGATGGCGCCCCTGCATCACCACTTCGAGCTCAAGGGCTGGAAAGAGACCCAGGTGGTCACGCGCTTCTGGATCCTGGGTGGTCTCTTCGCCGTCCTGGCCCTCACCACCATCAAGACCCAATGAGCGCACGAGCCTTCAGGCCCGAAGCGGCCCGGACCATCGGCGGACGCGACGCTCAGCTCGCCCTGGCCCTCCTTTTAGCCATGGGCCTAGGCTTGGCCTTCCTGTACTCCGCCTCGCAGGGCTTTGCCGGGCGGCTGGGGCGGGCGGCGGGCTACTTCGCCACGCGCCAGGCCGCCTTCATGGGCCTGGGGGCCCTGATGGCCGGCGCCCTGGCCTTCTTGAGGCCCGAGGCCCTGCGCCCGGCTGTAAAGTGGATTATCCTGGGCGGCCTGGCGGCCCAGTTTCTGCCCTTCCTGCCCCTGATCGGCATGGAGAAGAACGGCGCCCGCCGCTGGATCTCCCTCTTCGGGCAGAGCGTTCAGCCATCGGAATTCCTCAAGCCGGCCCTAATCCTCTACCTGGCCCACATCCTGGCGCGCAAAGAGGAGGAGGGAAAGTCGGCCTCCCTCCTGTCGGGCTTCCTGCCGCCCCTCCTCGTGACGGGTGCGGCGGTCCTGACCGTCTTCGCCCAGAACGACCTGTCCACTGCGGTTATCCTGGGTTTGGCCGCCCTGAGCGTCTTCTGGGCCGCCGGCACGCCCCTGGCCTTCCTGGGCGGCCTAGCCGCCCTGGGTCTACCCCTGGCGGCCCTCTCCGTCCTGACAAGCGAATTCCGCCTGCGCCGCATCATCACCTTCCTCTTCCCCGACTTCGATTCGCACGGCATCAGCTACCAGATGAGCGCTTCCATCAGGGCCGTGCGCTCGGGCGGCCTCCTGGGCAAGGGCATAGGCCTCGGCACCTACAAGGTGTCCAGCATCCCTGAGGTCCAGGCCGACTTCATCTTCGCCGCTATCGCCGAGGAGGGCGGGCTGGTCTATGTAGCCCTGGTCTCAGGCCTCCTGGCCTTCATCGCCTGCCGTTCCTACCGCGTCTCTCTGCGGGCCGGCTCGGCCTACCGGCGCTACGCCGCCTACGGCCTGGCTTCCCTGTTCACCCTGCAGTGCCTGGTCAACCTGGCCGTAGTGGCGGGGGCCATTCCGGCGACGGGTGTGATTCTGCCCTTCTTCTCATCGGGCGGGTCCGCTCTCCTCTCGGCCATGATCCAGGCCGGTCTCCTCCTCGGGCTGAGTCGGACGGATGGACAGGAGGCCCCGCGTGGCTGAGCTGGCAGGGCTGCGGGCCGCCTATGCCGGGCGTGCCGAGCCGAGGAGCGCCAGGGCGGGGCGGCCCCTGCCTTGGATCGTTTTGGCAGGTTTATGCGCGGCAGTGGTCTACATCGCCTACCGCTTCGTGCTGGCCCCGGCCCTAGAAGTCGAGCGGGTCGAGGTGAGCGCCCCGGCGCACATCGACGCCGAGGCCGCCAGGCTCAGGGTCATGGCCCTGAGCGCGGGCCGGCCCGTCTACGCGGTGGACCTGGATGCCGTCGAGAGGGCCTGCCTGGAGGACGCCCGCGTGCTGAGCGCCCGCGCCAGCCGTTCCTTCCCGAGGACCATCAAGGTGGCGCTGGAGGCCCGGACGGCGGTGGCCCTGGTCATCTGCGAGGGCCAGGGGCGCAGCCTCCCGGCCAGCGTGGATTCACAGGGGGTTCTCTTCATGCTCGACCCGGCCTCGGCCCTATCGGATCTGCCGGTCATCTCCGGCCTGGCCTTCTCCGGCGCGGTCGAAGGCGCGCGCCTGCCCTCCGCCCTGACGCCCGTGCTGCGCCAGCTCGCCGCATCGGGATCGGGGCTCCTGGACCTGGTTTCCGAGCTGCGCGTGGCGCCCAAGCCCTCCGGAGAGGTGGAGCTGTTGGTCTACCTGATGGGCGCCTCAGTGCCGGTGCGCATGGGCCTTGACCTGGACGAGTCCAGCCTGCGCTCGGCGGCCCTGGTCCTGGACGTCCTCAAGCGACGCGGCCTGGAAGCATCGGTTTCCGAGGTGGACCTGCGGGCTGGGGCCATGGTCTACAAGTCCAAGGAGGATCCTTCGTGAGCGACAATCTGATCGTCGGCCTGGATATAGGCACCTCGCACGTGCGCGTCATCATCGGCGAGCGCGGTGAGGACGGCCGGTTGGCCGTCACCGGCGTGGGTAACGCCCCCTCCACCGGCCTGCGCCGAGGCGTGGTGGTCAACATCGAATCCACCGTCAAAGCCGTGGCCCAGGCCATGGAGGCCGCCGAGCTCATGTCCGGGCGCGAGGTCCACTCCTGCTACGTGGGCATCGCCGGGGCCCATATCGAGGCCATCAACTCGCGCGGGGTGGTGGCGGTGACCGGACGGGGCAAGGAGATCACCCAGGACGACGTGGATCGGGTGATCGAGGCGGCCAAGGCGGTGGTCATACCGATGGACCGCGAGATTCTCCACGTCATCCCACAGACCTACATAGTGGACGACCAGAAGGGCATAAAAAACCCCCTGGACGTGATCGGGGTGCGCCTGGAGGCCGAGGTTCACATCATCACCGGCTCTGTCACCTGCGCCCAGAACCTTGTCAACTGCGTGAACCGGGCCGGCTTTAAAGTCGACGGCCTGGTCCTACAGAGCCTGGCGGCCTCGCGAGCGGCTCTCAGTGCGGACGAGAAGGAACTGGGTTGCCTCCTCCTGGACATGGGGGCCGGAACCACCGACGTATTCGTATTCATGGAGGGCGCGCCCTACCACGCCAACGTCATACCGGCCGGGGGCAGCCAGGTCACCGGCGATCTGTCCATCCTCCTGGGCTTGCCGGCCGAGGCGGCCGAGCGGGTGAAGCTGGAATCCGGTTGCTGCTTCGAGCAGCTGGTAGAGCAGGGCGAGGAGGTCATCATCCCCGGCCTGGGCGGGCGCGGGCCGCGGGCCGTGCCGCGCGGAGAGCTGTGCCGGATCATGCAGCCCCGCATGGAGGAGATCTTCTCCATGGCCCGCGAGCGGGTCGAGGGCATGGGCTACTACCAGCGACTGGGCGGCGGGGTGGTTTTGACGGGCGGATGCGCACTCACGCCCGGGGCGGCCGAGCTGGCCTCCCAGGTCTTCAGGCTGCCCGTGCGCATCGGCGCCCCGACCGGCCTGGGCGGTCTGTCGGGCGAGATCCGCAGCCCTGAGTATTCCACGGCCGTGGGCCTGGTGCTGGCGGGCTTCGAGGCCGAGGGCCAGGCCGAGACCCCGGCCAAGCAGAAGGGCTCGGCCCGGGCGGGAGCCCTGTCCAGGCTGGCCGAGTGGTTCAAGCGGGAGTTTTTCTGAGAAAGCGCCTTTGAGCGGATACGACGATCACGGCCCGACCGGCCGCGCCGCGGATGCCCATGCCGTGACGCACCCGGAAATGGCCGCCCGGAGGAGGGGGAAATGAAATTCGGGATGTTAGAGCAGCAGGCGGAGCAGGGCGGTGAGCGCAAGCCGACGCCCACAGTGATCAAGGTGATCGGGGTGGGCGGGGGCGGCTCCAATGCGGTGACGCGGATGATCGAGGCCGGCGTCCGAGGCGTTGACTTCGTGGTGGCCAACACCGACCTGCAGGCCCTGGGCCGTTCCGCGGCCCAGACCAGGATCCCCCTAGGGGCGCGCCTCACGGGCGGCCTGGGGGCCGGCGGGAAGCCGGCCATAGGCGAGAACGCGGCCAACGAGGATCGCGAGGCCATCGCCGCGGCCCTCAAGGGGGCCCACATGGTATTCGTCACCGCCGGAATGGGCGGGGGCACCGGCACCGGGGCCGCGCCCATCATCGCCCAGGTGGCCAAGGACCTGGGGGCCTTGACCGTGGGCGTAGTCACGAAACCCTTCGAATTCGAGGGCCGGATCAAGATGCAGCTGGCCGAGGAGGGCATCGCCAAGCTGCGCGAACACGTGGACACCCTCCTGGTCATACCCAATCAGCTGCTTTTCAAGGTAGTGGACAAGAAGACCAACGTGCGCGAGGCCTTCCGCATCGCCGACGACGTGCTCAGGCAGAGCGTCCAGGGCATCTCTGACGTGATCACCCAACCAGGGGATATCAATATCGACTTCGCCGACGTGCGCACCACTATGGAGGGCAAGGGCGACGCGCTGATGGGCGTGGGCGTGGCGTCCGGAGAGGCGCGCGCGGCCGAAGCGGCCGCAGCCGCCATCCACAATCCCCTCCTGGAGGATGTCTGCATGGACGGTGCTCGCAATGTGCTGGTGAATGTCACCGGCGGCGAGAGCCTCACCCTTTTTGAGTTCCAGGAGGTGGTGGAGGCCATCACCGCCCAGGCCAGCCCGGACACCCTGGTGATAGCCGGAATGGCCAGCGATCCGGTCTACAGCGATGAGATAAAGGTGACCGTGATAGCCACCGGCTTCAACGCACCCATCCGCATCAAGGCCCCTTCAGAGGAGCGCTCGGCCGGGGACGGCGAGTTCATGCACTGGGAGGAGTGGCGCAACATAGCCGAGAGGCCGGCCGTGCGGGGACTGTCCTCCCGCAACGGGGCCTTCCCCGATGAGCTGGACATTCCAACCGTCATCCGCGAGAAGAGCCGCTACCAGCCGGTCGAGAGGGGCTAGGAGTGGGAAAGGTGGGACCCGGCGCGACCCTGAGGGCGGCTGCGGCGGAACGAGCGGCTGAAGCGGAGGCGACCGTGCCGGCAGGCTATTCGGGATGGTTGGTAGCCGAAAAGCGCCTTTCGCGTCTGACCGTGGACGCCTATCTGCGCGAGGCCGGCTTTTTCTCGGCATGGCTAGGAGATCGCGGCCTCAGTCCTGAAGCGGTGGACAAACGCGGCCTCCTGGACTACCTGGTGGCCAGACAGGCCGGTCAGGCCGGTCCCCGTCCCGAGCCTGAAGCCGAGGGGCTGGAAGGGGGCGGCGACGCCGCCCGGGCTCTCACGCGCAGGACCATGGCGCGGGTCATCTCCAGCCTGCACTCCCTTTTCGCCTACCTTGTCGCCTCCGGGGCGCGGGCGGACAATCCGGCCGGCAGCGTGGCCATTCCCAAGCTGGAGTCGCGTCTACCCGAGGTGCTCAGTCGGCGTGAGGTGGATGTTCTTCTCGCAGGCATCGACACGGGCAGTCCCAACGGCCTGCGCGACCGGGCCCTGTTCGAGTTGATATATTCCTGCGGCCTGCGCATCTCCGAGGCCGCCTCGCTGAGCCTGTCCCGGCTCTACCGTGATGAGCGCCTTGTGCGAGTGACCGGCAAGGGCCGAAAGGAGCGCCTGGTGCCCTACGGGGCCGAGGCGGCTACCTGGCTCGAGGCCTACCTTGAACGCGCCCGACCGGTCCTGCTCGGCTCCAAGCGCTCGGACGCGGTCTTCCTCAACCGATTTGGCCGGCCCATCTCGCGCAAGGGCATCTGGATGCGCTTCACCGAGACCCGGCAGCGCTCCGGCCTTGAGGCGCGCGTGCATACCTTGAGGCACTCCTTCGCCACCCACCTCCTGGAGGGCGGGGCAGACTTGCGCTCGGTCCAGGAGCTGCTCGGGCATTCGGACATCGCCACCACCCAGATCTACACCCACGTGGATTCCGGTGAGCTGAGACGATCCTACCAGCGCTACTCGCCCCGGCGTTGAAGGCCGGCGCGGAGGGGAGGCGATCCATGGCCAGGGGAGGGATGATGGATGGGCTCGCATGGGCCGTGCGGGCGCGCGCGGGGATGGTCGCGGTGCTGGCGGCGGTCCTGGCGGCGGCGACGGCCTCCTGCTCAAAGACACCCGAATGGATCAAGACCTATTTCACGCTGGAGGGCCGCACCGAGTCCATGAATCTCCCGCCTAGCACTCCCGAGGAGCTCCGCGAGACCGTCAATAAATACCGGGCAGTGGTGGAGGAGAAGGTCGACGCCGGCCAGAAGCAGGCCTACTACCTGCGCCTCCTGGGATCGGCCTACCTTGACCGGGCCATGTACGGCGAGGCCCTGGAAGCCTTCTGGGAGGCAGCCAAGCTCAGCCCGGCCAACGCAGCGCTCTTCTACTATATGGGCCTTTGTTCGGGCTACGTCTCCAAGACCGAGGCTGTGAGGTTGGAGAAGGAGAGCAAGGGCCGGGCCTACGAGTACCTCCTCCAGTCCCGCGACTGCTACCAGCGTGCCCTGGATCTGGATCCCGGTTACCACAAGGCCATGTATGCCCTGGCCGTCCTATATGCCTTCGAGTTGGATGAGCCCTCGAAGGCCGAGCCCCTGGCCCTGGCTTACCTGGAGACCAATACCGAGGACGACAACGCCCGCTTCGTCCTGGCCAGGGCCTATGTGGGCCAAGGTCGCTATGACGAGGCGGTGGCCGTCTACGAGCGTATCATCTCTTCTTCCAAGAACCCCCAAGCCCGCGCCGACGCCGAGCGTAACCGCGACACCCTCCTGGCTGGGAAGGAGGCCGGGCGATGAACGCGGTCGGGGGCGGGGCCGGCCTCGATCTCCGCGAGCCCCGCCAGGACTATCGGGCAGGTCGGACTGAGGATACAGGACGCCTCCTTCTGGACCTGGCCATCGCCTGTCTGGACTCTCTACGGGCCGGCGAGCGCCGGCGCCTGGCCGAGTCCCTTGACTCGCTCGAGGAATTTTCCGTACTTTCGCGTACCGACGCGGAATTGGCCATCGGCCGGACCATGCCCCGGGCGGCCTTCGACCCAACCGCGGCTGCCCGTGAGGCCGAGCGTTGTCTGGCCTTCCTGCGCGCGCGCGGGATAGGCTTCCTGCGCCATTCGGATCCGGACTATCCGCCCCAACTGCGCGAGATCGCGGACCCGCCCTTCGCCCTGTTCGTGCGCGGCCGCCTGCCTGATTCCTGCCTGCCCTGCGTGGCCATCGTCGGCACCCGCGACCCGGACATGCCGGCCTGCGCCCAGGCGCGCTCCCTGGCCCGGGAGCTGGGCCTGGCCGGCGTGCCTGTGGTGTCAGGCCTGGCCCGGGGCATCGACCGCTCGGCGCACGAGGGGGCTCTGGAGGGCGGCGGTCCTACGGTGGCCGTCCTGGGCTGCGGCATCGACGAGGTCTATCCGCGCTCGAACGCCCGCCTGGCGTCGCGCATCGTGGAATGCGGCGGGGCGGTCGTCTCCGAGTATCCGCCCGGGCGGGAGCCGCTCCGGCATCGTTTCCCCGAGCGCAATCGCATCATCTCGGGGCTGTCCCGGAGCGGGGTGGGGGCCCAGGCCCCCGAGCGCTCGGGGGCCTTGATCACCGCGGACTACGCCCTGGACCAGGGGCGCGATCTTTTAGTCCTGGAGGCAGGCTGCCGTGGTCAGCGCGGTCTGGGGTCAGCGGCCCTGGCTGAGCAGGGCGCTGCGAGGCTATCCTCAGCGGCCGAATTAGTGGAAATATGGCGGGGAAATGCGTGATGGAAAGGCGGATGGGGATATGAGCGAGCAGAAGAGCGCCCAGGGCGCGGCCGGAGCGGAAGAGGCCGGGAAGGAAGCGGCCCCGAGGAAGGCCCAGGGCAGGAAGACCTCCGCCGAGAAGGCGCCCGCGAAGAAGGCGGCGGCCAGAAAAATCGCCGCGAAGAAGTCGGTTGCGGGGAAGGCCGCTGCCGAGGATGCCCCGGCAGGAAAAGCGCCCGCGAAGAAGGCGGCATCCAAGAAGGCGCCGGTCAAGAAATCCGTGGCCAGGAAATCTCCATCCGCACCGGCCTCCGAGGCGCCCCAAGCCAAGGCCGGCGTACCGGTCGCCAAATCCAAGGCCGGCGCCTCCAAGCGCAAGTCCCTGGTGATCGTGGAATCCCCGGCCAAGGCCAGGACTATCGAGAAGTACCTGGGCTCTGGCTATGCGGTGATGGCCTCCATGGGCCATCTGATCGACCTGCCTAAATCGCGCCTGGGCATCGACGTGGAAAAGGACTTCGAGCCCGAATACATGACTATCCGGGGCAAGGCCAAGCTCCTCAACGAGCTGCGCAAGGCGGCCAAGAAGGCCAAGGCCGTCTTCCTGGCGTCGGATAACGACCGCGAAGGCGAGGCCATAGCCTACCACTTGAAGAAGGCCATCCTGGCGCGCAACCCCGATTTGCCGGTGAAGCGCATCGTTTTCAACGAGATAACGCCCCACGCCATCCGCGAGTCGGTCAAGGCCCCTCGCGAGGTGGACGAGTCCCTCGTGGATGCCCAGAAGGCGCGCCGCGTGCTCGACCGCTTAGTCGGATACAACCTATCGCCCCTTCTATGGAAAAAGGTCAAGAACGGCTTGTCGGCCGGTCGCGTGCAGTCGGTGGCCCTGCGCCTGATCTGCGAGCGCGAGGATGAGGTCCAGAACTTCATACCCGAGGAGTACTGGACCTTGTCGGTCGATTTCCGAAAGGGCCGCCACGCCTTCAGCGCCGAGCTGGTGTCCTTGGCTGGGCAGAAGCCGGCCCTCAAGAACCAGAAGGATGCCGATGAGGTGGTGGCCCGCATAGGCTCGGCCGCCTGCGTGGTGGACGACTTGCGCGAGCAGGACAAGACCCTCAGGCCCAAGCCGCCCTTCACTACATCCAAGCTCCAACAGGCCGCCGCCAACCGCCTGGGCTTCACCTCCAAGAAGACCATGCAGGTGGCCCAGCAGCTCTACGAGGGCGTGGCCATAGGCAGCACTCGCATAGGCCTGATCACCTACATGCGCACGGATTCCGTGCGCGTGTCCGTCCAAGCCCAGGACGAGGCGCGCGCCTACATCGCCGAGCATTTCCCGGCCGAGCTTCCGGCGGAGCCGAACAGGTACGAATCCGGCGGCAAGGCCCAGGACGCCCACGAGGCTATTCGGCCTACCATAATGGAATACAGCCCTGACAAGGTGCAGGGCTTCCTAAGCAAGGAGCAGCTCAAGCTGTACACCTTGGTCTGGGAGCGCTTCATGGCCAGCCAGATGGGACCGGCCAAGACCCGCACTACTAGCGTCGACATCCGGGCCGGCGAGGCCGTCTTCCGGGTCTCGGCGACCCGGGTGGTGGAGAAGGGTTTCTTCAAGGTCCTCAAGCTCTCGCAGTCCAAGGAGGACCGCGAGCTGATCCTCCCCGAGATGCACATAGGCGAGGAACTCAAGCCCGAACGCTTCCGCCCCGAACAGCACTTCACTCAGGGACCCTCGCGCTACACCGACGCCTCCATCATCAAGGCCCTGGAGGATCTGGGCATCGGACGGCCCTCCACCTACGCGCCCACCATCTCGGTCATCCTGGAACGCTACTACGTCAACCGCGAGAATCGTCAGCTGGTGCCCACCACCCTGGGCCGGATGATCAACGACATGCTGGTGGAGTCCTTCTCGGACGTACTGGACTACGGCTTCACCGCCGAGATGGAGAAGGAGCTGGACGAGGTGGAGGAGGGCGCCCGCAGCTGGGTGGAAGCCATCCGCGGCTTCTACGGGCCCTTCCACGAGAAGGTCGAGAGGGTCATGTCCAGCATCGAGTCCGTGCGCGGCAGCCTGGACGAGAAGACCGACATCGTGTGCGAGAAGTGCGGCCTGCCCATGGTCAAGAAGCTAGGGCGCTTCGGATTCTTCCTGGCCTGTACCGGCTTCCCGGCCTGCCGCAACACCCGCTCCATACCCCTGGGCAAGTGCCCGCGCCCGGGCTGCGACGGCGAAATAGTATCGCGGCGCAAACAGACAGGGCGGGGCGGCGAATTCTACGGCTGCTCGCGCTATCCCGAGTGCGACTTCATCACGCATTCGAAGCCCACTCGCATGAGCTGCCCCAAGTGCGGCCAGATGCTGGTGGAGAAGTACGATAAGCGCAACGGTCCGCACAAGGCCTGCATCAATCCGGACTGTGATTATCTACATTCGGCGGATGACGAAGATGCTGGAAAGGCTTGAGGAATACTTGACTTACCTTGAAGGGGTGCGCGGCCTCTCCCCGCGTACAGTCCGCTCCTACCGCGAGGACATGGAGCGCTTCGCCGCCTTCGCCGGCGATCCGCCGACAGGGGCGGTCAGCCGTGACGACCTGCGCGGCTTCGTAGCCTGGCTGTCCCAGAAGGGCTATTCCGAGTCATCGGTCAACCGCATGCTTTCCGGGCTGCGCGGCTTCTTCGCCTATTGCCTGGACCAAGGCCTGATCGGCAGCGATCCCTGCGAGGGCCTGCGCTCCCTCAAGGCCCCTCGGCGCCTGCCGGAATTCCTCTTCGAGGACGAGGCCGCCGCTTTCGTGGAGCTGCCTCGGGGCGAGGGCTTCGCCCCCGCGAGGGACAGGGCCTTGTTGGAGTTTTTCTACTCGACGGGATGCCGCCTGTCCGAGGTTACTGGCCTGGAGATGCGGGCCCTGGACCTGGAGCGCGGCGAGGCGAGGGTCATGGGCAAGGGCTCAAAGGAGCGCATCGTCTTCTTGAACTCAAAGGCCGTGGCGTCCATGCGCGAATACCTGCCCTTGCGGGCGGTCAGGCTGAGGGCCGGAGGCACCTCGGAGCGTGTTTTCCTGAGCCAGCGAGGGCGGCCGCTTTCGGACCGCGGAGCGGCCTACATCGTCTGGCGCTGGGCCGCAGCCTCCGCCCAGGCCAAGAAGGTGCATCCGCACATTTTCCGGCACAGCTTCGCCACCCACCTCATGGACCGCGGCGCCGACATCCGCCTGGTGCAGGAACTCCTGGGCCACTCCAGCGTCTCGACCACCCAGGTCTACACCCACGTCAGCCTGGAGCGCCTGCGCAAGGTGTACGGGGAGGCCCATCCCCATGCCTGAAAGGGAGGAAGCGATGACGATGCGCGGAACCACGGTGCTGTGCGTGCGCACACTCGGGCGCACGGCCATGGCCGGAGACGGGCAGGTGACCCTGGGGAATACGGTCATGAAGAGCAACGCCCGCAAGGTACGCCTGATGCACGAGGGCCGCGTCCTGGCCGGCTTCGCCGGGGCCACCGCCGACGCATTCACGTTGTTCGAGCGCTTCGAGGCCAAGCTCAAGGAGTATTCCGGGGACCTGACCCGCTCGGCCGTGGAGCTGGCCAAGGACTGGCGCACCGACCGCCTGCTCAGGCGGCTTGAGGCCATGCTGCTGGTGGCTGACAGCGCGCGCACCTTTCTCTTGTCCGGCTCGGGCGATGTGATCGAGCCGGCCGAGGCGGCCGTAGCCATCGGTTCGGGGGGCTCCTTCGCCCAAGCCGCGGCCCTGGCCTACCTGGACTCGGGGGCTCAGCTCTCCGCGGCCGAGGTGGCCCGGCGAGCCCTCCTCATCGCCTCGGGAATTTGCATCTACACAAACGACAAAATCGTCGTGGAGGAGCTGTGATGGCCGGGCCCATGGACACGATGACCCCGCGCGAGATAGTGGCCGAGCTGGACCGTTATATCGTCGGCCAGGATAAGGCCAAGCGGGCCGTGGCGGTGGCCCTGCGCAACCGCATGCGTCGGCGCCTCCTGCCCGAATCCATGCGCGACGAGGTCTCGCCCAAGAACATCCTCATGATCGGCCCCACCGGGGTGGGCAAGACAGAGATAGCCCGTCGCCTGGCCAAACTGTGCGGGGCGCCCTTCGTCAAGGTTGAGGCCACCAAGTACACCGAGGTGGGCTACGTCGGCCGGGACGTGGAGTCCATGATCCGGGACCTTATGACGGCCGGCTACACCATGGTCCGCCAGGAAATGCGCGCCCAGGTGCGCGAGGCGGCCGTCAAGCGCGTCGACGAGCTCATCCTGGACGCCCTGGTGCCAGGCTCAAGGCCCTCCGAGGAAGCTCCCCGCCCCCTGGCCTCCCTTGCCGAACTCCTCTCGGGTCGGCGACCCCAGGCCCCGGAGGCCGAGGCTGGACATCGCCCTGAGGAGGGCGGAGGGGCGGCCGGGGGTGAAGCCCTGCGCGAACGCTTCCGCCTGATGCTGGCCGAGGGAGCCCTGGAGGAGCGGCGGATCGAGGTCACCCTGAGCCCGGCGGCCACGCCTCCGGCCATCGAGATCTTCTCAGGCGGTGCCAGCGAGGAGATGGAGATGAACTTCTCCGGCCTGGCCAACCTTCTGGGCGGCAAGCGCAAGAAGAAGACCATGACCGTGGCCGAGGCCCGCAAGGCCCTGCTGGCGGAGGAGATGGACAAGCTCATAGACCATGACAGGGTGGCCGAGGAGGCCCGCCGGCGGGTGGAGGAAATGGGCATCGTCTTCATCGACGAGATCGATAAGATAGCCAACCGCGAGGGGCGCGGGGCCGGCGGGGCGGACGTATCGCGCGAGGGCGTCCAGCGCGACATCCTGCCCATCGTGGAGGGCAGCACAGTCAACACCAAGTACGGGGCCGTGGACACCTCCCACATCCTTTTCATCGCCGCCGGGGCCTTCAACGTCTCCAAGCCCCAGGATCTGATTCCCGAGCTGCAGGGGCGCTTCCCTATCCGGGTGGAGCTGGAGCCTTTGGCCGCCAGTGATTTTGTGCGCATTTTAACCGAGCCGGAAAACGCCCTGACCCGCCAGTATGTGGAGCTCCTCAGGACCGAGGGCCTCGAACTGGAGATCGTTCCGGAGGCTGTGAACCGCATCGCCGAGATAGCCCAGGAGGTGAACGCGCGCAACGAGAACATCGGGGCCCGCCGCCTCCACACCATTATGGAGCGCCTCCTGGAGGATCTGTCCTACGACGCCCCGGCCATGAAGGGGCAAACGGTGAAGGTGGACAGGGCGTATGTGGAGGAGCGCTTCCGCGATTTCTTCGAGCGCCAGGACCTGTCGCGCTATATATTGTAGGTTCTGCGCTAAACCCGGCTTCACGCCGGGCCGATACTAGAGGCGGGGGAGGGGCGTGCCGCCGGAAAACGGGGCGCCCGGCTACAGAACGGAGCCCCCGGTACGAGGCAGCCCCGGAACGGGCAAGCCCCGGAACGGGCAAGCCCCGGAACGGGCAAGCCCCG
>CAYYCP010000001.1:49269-137208 GCA_964470375.1 uncultured Spirochaetales bacterium | reverse complement strand
AGCCCCGGAACGGGCAAGCCCCGGAACGGGCAAGCCCCGGAACGGGCAAGCCCCGAAACGGGCAAGCCCCGGGAGAGCGAGGATATGTTCGAGAGCACGAGTTTCGGAAAGACGATAGGCCTCCTGCACCGCTCCATGAGCGTGGCCAGTCTCAGGCGTGAGGTGATAGCCGATAACATCGCCAACGCCGGAGTGCCCAACTTCAAGCGCAGCGAGGTCTCCTTCGAGTCCAGCCTCAAGCGGGCCCTGGATTCCGAGTCCTACCGGCCGGAGGTGGAGCTGGCTACTAGCGATCCGCGCCATATCCCCCTTTTCCGCCCGGCGGATTGGCGGGCGGTTGAACCGCGTCGGACCTTGGACTACCTCTCGACCTCCAAGAACAACGGCAATAACGTGGACGCCGAGCAGGAGTTCATGGATTCACTCGAGAACCAGCTCATGTACACCCTGGAGGCTCAGGCCGTCAGCTTCGAGTTTGGCCAGGTCAACATGGTCCTGCGCAGCAGCTAGGCGCGGGAAGGAGATAGGGAATGGGACTTTTCACTAGCATCGGCATAGCCGCCACCGGCCTGAGCGCGGAACGCCTCCGGACCGACGTCATCGCCGACAATATCGCCAACGCCTCCACCACCCGCACCCCCGAGGGTGGACCCTACCAGCGCTCGCGGGTGGTGCTCAAGTCAAGGGTCTCCAATCCCTACTTCCGCCTGCCCTTCATTCCCGAGCAGTGGGATAACGGGGCCGGGCGGGGGGTTATCGTCTCGGAGATCCAGAAAGACACCAGCCCGGGGCGCATGGTCTACGACCCCAGCCACCCGGACGCCATCAAAACCGGTCCCAACGCCGGCATGGTAGTCATGCCGAATGTCAACATCGTCACTGAGATGGTGGACATGATGGAGGCCTCGCGGGCCTATGAGGCCAATTCGGCCATAGTCAACGGCTCCAAGGCCATGTTCGCTAAGGCTCTCGAGATCGGGAGGTGATGCATGACGATCCAGGCTGTAAAGACCATGGCCCAGGCCATGAATCCGACGGGCGATATCGTCAAGCTGGCCCGCTCCGACGCCCGCCACCTCAATTCCGCGGGCCTGGCGGCCGATGAGGCCCCGGCCGGACCGGCCAGCTTCCAGGAGGCCCTGCTCCGGGCCATGGACGGGGTCAACGCCAAGCAGCAGACCTCCACTGAGATCACCCAACGCATGCTGACCGACCCGGATTCGGTGGACGCCCACGACGTGACTATCGCCCAGGCCGAAGCCAGCCTGGCCCTGAACATCGCCAAGACCGTGCTCAACCGCCTTGTCGCGGCCTGGAAGGACGTCAGCTCCGGGAGGTAAGGCGAAAAAAGTAAAAATCGATTGAAATAACAAGGGAATAGGCCCATACTGGGTGAAGTTCATTTGTACTTGGGAGGGGAAAAATGAACGAATGGCTCAAGAAGATGGGCGAGCGCATAAAGACTTTATGGTCCAAGTGGACCTTGGTCAACAAGCTCGTCTTCATAGGCATAATCGTGGCCGTGATCGCGGCCGTGGTCATCATCCTGGCCGTCAACGCGGCGCCCAGCATGAGCAAGCTCATGTCCAAGGCGATCCTCGACGAGAAAGAGCTGGAGCGCATCACCAACCGGCTGGAGAAGGAGAACATCCGCTACGATGTCAAGAACGGCGTCATCATGGTGGCGGACGAGAAGACCGCCCGCAGGGCCAGGGCCATCCTGGTCAACGAGGATCTCCTGCCCAAGGACACCAGCGCCTGGGACTTCTTCAAGACCGACCGCTGGACCACCACCGACTTCGAGCGCAAGCAGAATCTCAGGCAGTCCATCATCCAGCTGGTGGAGCAGCACATAGAGGCCCTGGACGACGTGGATGACGCCAACGTCACCGTCACCATGCCGGACACCGAGCTCTTCAGCGCCGACCAGAAGGAGGTCAGCGCCAGCATCATCCTGTCCATGGCCCCGGGCTCCGACATGGCCACCAATCGGGCCAAGTTGGAGGGCGTGCAGCGCCTGATCAAGCTCTCGGTTGAGGGCCTCAAGGACGAGAACATCGTCATCACCGACACAAACGGGGTTATCCTGAACGACTTCGCCGGCCTGGCGGACATGGACAAGCTGGACTTGACTAAGCGCGAACAGAAGTTCATCCGCGAGCAGGAGGCCTACTACCGGGCCGAGGCCCTGCGTTCGCTCAGGGCGATCTTCGGCCCCGATCGTGTGCGCGATCTCAACATCAAAATCCACATGGACATGAGCAAGAAGGAAGTCCAGAGCAAGGAGTACATCCCCTTCGTTGAACGGCCGGACAATCCCAAGACCCCTTACGACGACGCCGTCATCAAGGACGCGGTGGTTCTTTCCAGCCAGGTGACCGACTACGAGTACCAGGGCACCGGCTTCAACCCCGAGGGGCCGGCCGGGACCGAGGGGCAGACCGCCCCGGCCTATAAAGACATGCAGAACATGAACGGCAAGGCGGTGCAGTCGCAAAAGATCGTCAACAATGCCATCGGCGAGCGCGCCACCAAGGAAACCGTCAGTCCCTCCATCAACCGGGTCACCGCCTCGGTCAACATCGACGGCGAATGGCGGCGCAAGTATGACCAGCGCGGCAAGCTCATCATCCTGCCCAACGGGAGGATCGACAGGGAATACATACCGGTCAGCCAGGCCGACCTTCGGGAGGCCGAGCGCTTGATCAAGGGCGCCTTCGGCTACGACATCACCCGCGGCGACACGGTGGCGGTCACCAACATCGCCGTGGACCGCAGCGCCCAGTTCGCCGAAGAGGACGCGGCCTACATCCGGTCGCGCCAGCTCCAGGACACCATCTTGTACTCGCTGATAGGCCTGGCCGGCCTGATGATCATCTTCATCGTGGCTAGATTGATCTCCCGCGAACACGAGCGGCGCAAGCGCCTCAAGGAGGAGGAGCTGGCACGGCGGCACCAGATGATGCGCGAGAGCGCCCTGAGGCAGGCCGAGGAGGAGGGCGTGGAGGTATCCATGTCCGTGGAGGAGCGCAAGCGCCTGGAGATGCAGGAGAGCGCCATCAACATGGCCAAGGACCATCCCGAAGACGTGGCCCAGCTCATCCGCACCTGGCTGATGGAGGAGTAGCCCATGGCCATGCAGCAGGTGGGCCACGCCGGGAAATCCAAGTCCCAGCAAGCCCAGGCGAAGAAGGGCGGGATCGCCGGCAAGAACGTCAAGGATCTGTCCGGCCGGCAGAAGGCGGCTATCTTCCTGGTAACCCTCGGCAGCGAGATCTCAGCGGAGATATTCAAGCACCTGCGCGAAGATGAGATCGAGACCCTGACCTTCGAGATAGCCCGCATCGAAACCATCGAACCGGAGCAGAAGGACGCCATCCTCCTCGAATTCCAGGAGCTGATGATGGCCCAGGAGTTCATCACCACCGGCGGCATAGACTACGCCCGCGAGCTCCTGGAGAAGGCCCTGGGCAGCCAAAAGGCCATCGACATCATCAACCGCCTGACCAGCTCCCTGCAGGTGCGGCCCTTCGATTTCATCCGCCGCACAGATCCCGCCCACCTCCTCAACTTCATCCAGCAGGAGCATCCCCAGACCATCGCCCTGATCCTGGCTTACCTGGAGCCCAATAAGGCTTCCATCATCCTGCAGAACCTGCCCCATGACATCCAGTCCGATGTGGCTAAGCGCATCGCCACCATGGACCGCACCAGCCCGGAAACCCTGCGCGAGGTGGAGCGGGTGCTGGAGAAGAAGCTGTCCACCCTGTCGCAGGAGGACTACACCCAGGCCGGCGGCGTGGACTCGATCGTGGAGATCCTCAACCTGGTGGACCGCACTTCGGAGAAGTCCATCGTGGAGGCCCTCGAGGAGGAGGATCCCGAGCTGGCCGACGAGATCAAGAAGAAGATGTTCGTGTTCGAGGACATCGTCATGCTGGACGACCGGGCCATCCAAAAGGTGCTGCGCGAGGTGGACAGCCAGGAGCTGGCCAAGGCTCTCAAGGCCGTGGATTCCGAGGTCCAGGACAAGATTTTCCGCAACATGTCCAAGCGGGCCGCCAACATGCTCAAGGAGGACATGGAGTACATGGGCCCGGTGCGCATGAAGGATGTGGAGGAGGCCCAGCAGAAGATAGTCTCCATCATCCGCCACCTGGAGGACCAGGGCGAGATCGTCATCTCGCGCGGCGAGGGCGACGAGCTGGTGGTGTAAGGGGGTTACGCCGTGGCGAAGCACGTGTTCCGCGCCAAGGAAGTGATAGAGCTGGGCTCGCGGGTGGTGATAGAGCCGCCCGGGGTCGTGGCCCCCAGGGCCGTCGAGGAGCCTGAGCCCGTCGAGGAGAGCGAGGAGTATTCCGGCCCCAGCCCGGACGACCTGCGGCGCGAGGCCGAAGCCTTCCGCGAGCAATGGGAGAAAGAGCGCGCGGCCTTGGAGGCTTCAGCCCGCCTGGAGGCCGAGCGCATCATAAAGGAAGCCGAGGCCTCTGCCTTCGAGGAGGTACGGCGCAAGC
The DNA here is from genome assembly GCA_964470375.1 of uncultured Spirochaetales bacterium. GTDB lineage: Bacteria > Spirochaetota > Spirochaetia > Treponematales > JBGSOB01 > CAYNQK01. Next base: position 132,694 of record CAYYCP010000001.1, on the reverse strand, counting down.
AGAACCAGGCCCAGAAGGCCCGCCAGGAGGCCGAGGACGAGGCCCGCCGTATCCTGGAGCAGGCCCGCCAGGAGGCCGCCCAGATAGAGGCCCAGGCCGAGGAGCGCCTCAAGAGCGCCGAGCGCGAGGCTAAGCGCCAGGGATTCGAGAAGGGTCGCGAGGAGGGCTACGCCGAGGGCCGGGCCGAGGTCCAGCGCCTGACCGACCGTCTGCATGTGATCCTGGAGAAGGCCATGGACAAGCGCGCCGAGATACTCGCAGAGTCCGAGAACGAGGTGGTCGAGTTGGTCCTGTTGATAGCCCGAAAGGTCATCAAGACCATCTCCGAGAACCAGAAGAACGTGGTGATCTCCAACGTGGTCCAGGCCTTGCGCAAGCTCAAGACCCGCGGAGACGTCATCATCCGGGTCAACCTGGCCGACCTAAAGCTGACCAGCGAGCACGTCAAGGACTTCATGGCCATGGCCGAGAACGCCAAGACCATCACAGTGGTGGAGGACACCACCGTGGATCGCGGAGGCTGCGTCATAGAGACCGACTTCGGGCAGATAGACGCCCGCATCTCCAGCCAGCTGCATGAGATCGAGGAGCGCATCCTGGACGTCTCGCCCATCAAGGCCCGCGGGAAGGGGGCCTGAGATGAGGGCTTTCACCAAATACCTGGAGGCGGTCGAGCGCATCGATCCCATCAAGTACACCGGCCGGGTGACCAAGGTGCAGGGCCTCTTGATAGAGAGCCGCGGGCCCAGCGCGGTCATCGGCGAGGTCTGCCAGATCATCGCCCCCAAGGGTAGGGGCTGCCTCTTCGCGGAAGTGGTGGGCCTGCGGGAGGAATCTGTCCAGCTCATGGCCTATACGGAGTTTGAGGGGCTGGAGGTGGGTGACCTGGTGATTGCCTCGGGTGAGCTCCTGTCCGTGTCGGTGTCCGACCGACTCCTGGGTCGTACCCTGGACGGGATGGGCCGGCCCTTGGACGGGCTGGGCGACGTGCATTCGGCTGAGCAGTACCCGGCCATGGCCAGCCCGCCCAACCCCCTCCAGCGCAAGCGCATCAACGAACGCATCGTCACCGGGGTGCGGGCCATCGATGGGCTCCTGCCGGTAGGGCGGGGACAACGCCTGGGCATCTTCGCCGGCTCGGGGGTGGGCAAGTCCACCCTCCTGGGCATGATAGCCCGCAATACCGACGCGGATGTCAACGTAATAGCCCTGATCGGCGAACGCGGGCGCGAGGTCCGCGAATTCATAGAGAACGATCTGGGAGCCGAGGGCATGAAGCGTTCGGTGGTGATCGTCTCCCTGTCCAACACGCCGCCCCTGGCGCGCCTGCGGGCCGCCTACGTGGCCCACGCCGTAGCCGAGTACTTCCGCGACAAGGGCCTCAACGTCATGCTCCTGTGCGACTCGATCACCCGCTTCGCCCGGGCCCAGCGCGAGATAGGCCTGGCCATAGGCGAACCGCCGGCCACCCGGGGCTACACCCCCTCGGTCTTCGAGACCCTGCCCAAGCTCCTGGAGCGGGCCGGCACGTCGGACAAGGGCTCCATCACCGCCTTTTACACCATCCTGGTGGACGGCGACGATATGGACGAGCCGGTTTCGGACACAGTGCGCGGAGTCCTGGACGGGCACATCGTGCTGTCGCGCAAAATGGCTCAGCGCTACCACTACCCGGCCATAGACGTGCTGGCCTCCATCTCGCGTCTCTCCAACGCCGTCAGCGGGCCGCAGGCCCAGAAGGCCATGGGGGCGGTCAGGCGCTGCATGGCCGTGTACCAGGAGTCCGAGGCCATGATAAACGTGGGGGCCTATGTCAAGGGGACGAACCCGGCTATAGAGGAAGCCATCGCCAAGCGCGATGCCATCGAGGCCTTTCTTGTACAGGGCATAACCGAGCCGGCGCCCTTGGAAGCCACACTTGAGGGCCTGGCGGCCATCTCCGGGGTGCCCGTGCCGCGCGAGGAAATCCTGGCCTACGCCGGCCGGGCCGAGGCCGCCAGGTGAGGCGTTTCCGTTTCAGCCTCGAGGAGCTCCTGGAGCTCAGGCGCTTCAAGGCCCGTCAGTCCGAGCTGGCCCTGGCCGAGAAGGCCGGGCGGGTGCGCCTGGCCGAGATGGAGCTTGAGCGGGTGGCCCTGGAGGAAGCCCGCACTCGCTCGGGGCGCTTCGGTCCCGCCCGCGGCATCATGGACTTCATCGCCGATGAGCGTTACCTGCAGCGCCTCTCCCGCGAGCGCCAGCGCGGCTTGGAGGATCTGGCCGCCCGCCAGGTCGAGCGCGAGAAGGCCCTGGAGGCCTGGCGCGAGGCCTCCAAGGCGGAGAAGGCCCTGGAAGCCATGGAGGATGGGGAATTGGAAGCCTATCGCAAGGAAGCCGGGCGCCGTGAAATCATGGAGATAGACGACATCGTCTCCGGCAAGCGGGCACGTACGGCCCTGGCCGTTCCACCGGCATCGGAGGCCAGGCATGGCTAGGTTCGGAAGAATGCGTTCGGGGGTCTTGGGGAGGTCGATCGTCCTCATTCTCCTCATCTTGGCCCTCCTGGGGGGCGGGCTGATTTGGTTCGACTACCTGGGCATGATCGATATCAAGGATTTCATGGCCCCTGCCTATCGTCTCCTCAGGTTGGACGCCCGGTCTCCCCGGCGGACGGCTCCGGATTCCGCTGCCCTCCTGGAGGAGGAGAGGCGCCTCAAGCTGGAGGAGGCACTGGCCCTTCGGTCCCAGGAGCTGGATAAGCGCCAGGCCAATCTGGACACCCGCGAGGCCGAGGTGGAACAGAAGGCCCAGGACCTGGAGGACCGCGAGGCGGCCCTGGCCGACCGGGAAAAATCCTTCAATGACCGGGTCGCGGAGGCCGAGACTAAGGAAGTCAACGTGGAGCAGAACGCCCGGCGATTGACGGCCATGCAGCCCGACCGCGCGGTGAAGATCTTGGAGGCCATGCCTGACCAGGACGTCATCGATATCCTGCGCAAGGTCGACGCGCTGGCCGCCCAAGCCGGCGAGGATTCCATCACGCCCTTCTGGCTTTCCAAGATGGACAGCGCCAGGGCGGCCGGAATCCAGCGGAAGATGGCCGAGAAGCCCCTGCAGGGGCTCTAGGGGGCACGAAGGCCCTTCTCCGGCCCTCCCGCCTCTGCACGCGGAGTCGACCGGAGGTATTCGATGCCCTTATCCCAGGCCCTAGCGGACGCTAGGGGATCGGAAATCCAGGCCCCTCCCGGCCTAGCGCCGGAATCGGGCGCCTTGGGCGTCTTCTCCGCAAAAAACGCCAGGAAAAGCAGAAAAAACGGGCTCTTCGCCGCCTTAGTGGCGCGCCAGAGTGCACTAGGCCGGACACAAGCAGGGGGGGCGGTCGCAAAGGCCGCGGCCGATGCGGTCGCAGAGACAGCGAAGCCGGAGACACCCCTCAAGGCCCGCGTTGTCCCCGGCTCCAAGCCTGGCCTGACTCTTGGCGCCAAGGCGGGCGGCCAGGCCAAGAATGCTCGGCAATCGAAATCCCTCAAAATGTCTGGAGAAGCGTCTCCTAAGGCAGCGGAAGAGGGAAGCTTCGCTTTCCAGGCCCAGAGGCTCGCGAAGTCGGCTATGGGAAAGGCCGGGGCCCAGGCCGGGCAGGCCGACGCGGAGGGCGGCGTAAAGGCCGCGACCGGGAACCAGGAAACCTCGAAACCGAAAATCGAGGTTATCGATCTCCGCCCTAGGGCCAGGGCATCCGGCAGAGCCGATACCTCAGGCAAGGGCGACGCCTCCGGCAAGCCCGAAACGGCCCCCAAAACGGCCGCCGATGAAAAGCCCGCGGCCCTGGCGGCGGATAGGATCTCAAGTCAACCCGATATCTCGATCGATGTAGGCTCCGAGGAGGGCAAGACGGCCGGCAGGTCCGATACCGCCGGCGAGGCTCCCGGTTTCGCGGCCCGCCTGGCCGAGCGCTTGGAACAGGTCCACGGCGCTGAAATCGTCGAGCGGGGCAGCCTGGTGCTGCGGGAGGGCGGGGCCGGCATGATCCGGCTCAGCCTCAGGCCAGAATCGCTGGGGAACGTAAAGGTGAGCCTCAAGCTTACCGAGAACAATATTACGGGCACCATCATCGTCGAGTCAGAGGAGGCCAAGGCCGCCTTCGAGGCGAATTTGGAGCGCCTGACCAAGGGCTTCGTGGATTCCGGCTTCCAGGGCGCGAAGCTGGAGGTATCCGTGGATTCACGGGGTGGGCGCGGCTGGGCGGACCAGGGAAGCGGTCCGCGGGATAGGGGGTTTACGGCCCCGGCGGCCTGGGAGGGCTTGAGCGCGGCGGCGTACGGGGCCTCGGGGGCCTCGGGCGCCCTCGATATCCTTGTCTAGGGGGAGCGCAAGAAGATGAGCGAGATGGCTGTCGACACCAGCATGTCCCAGGCGGAGCTGGCCAAGCTCCGCAGCTACGTGGAGACCTACAACAAATCACTCAATAACGGGAAGGCCGCCCAGGCCAGCCTGGACAAGGACGATTTTCTCAAGATCCTCATCACCCAACTCCAGCACCAGGATCCGACCTCGCCCATGGAGGACAAGGAATTCATCGCCCAGATGGCCCAGTTCTCCTCCCTGGAACAGATGACCAACATGTCCGAGGCCATAACCCGCATGAGTTCCGTCCTGGCGGGCGGCGAGGCTATTTCGGCCCTGGGCATGGCCGTGGACCTGAACACCCCTGACGGGATCCTGCGCGGGGTGGTCGAGGAGGTCGTGCGGGGCGAGGTCCCGCAGGTGCGGGTGGACGGCAAGCTTTACGATTACCAGGACGTCCTGGCCGTGCGCGGCGCCTATGCCGCCTCGGCCTACCGGGACGCCTCCGACGCGGAATAGGGGGATAGCGCCATGATGCGTTCTTTGTACTCCGGCGTGGCCGGCCTGCAAAACCACCAGATCAGGATGGATGTGCTGGGCAACAACATCGCCAACGTCAACACCACCGGTTTCAAGAAGGGGCGGGTGAATTTCCAGGACCTGCTCTACCAGGCCATGTCTGGGGCCGCCCGGCCCACAGCCGAGACCGGTGGGGTGAATCCCAAGGAGATCGGCTTGGGCATGCTGGTGGCCAGCGTGGACACCCTGCACGTCCAGGGGGCCCTGCAGTCCACCGGCAAGGTCGACGACGTGGCAATACAGGGCAATGGCTTTTTCATCCTTAAAAACGGTGAACGCAGCTACTACACCCGCGCCGGAGCCTTCGGCCTGGACGTCGACGGCCGCCTGGTCAACCCGGCCAACGGCATGCGCGTGCAGGGCTGGATGTCCCGGCGCATCGGCACCGAGGACGTGCTGAACGTGTCCGCCAACCCCGAGGACCTGTTCGTGCCGGTAGGGACAAAGGAGCCGGCCCGGGCCACTACCCAGGTCGACTACGCTTGTAACCTGGACAAGCGCACCGCCGAGATCCCCGACGGGGCCAACGAGGCCACCATAGCCCGCAATACCATCCGCACGGATTTCGATGTATACGACGCCTTCGGCACCAAGCACGTGCTTAGGATCGATTTCAGCCGGGTGACCGGAAGCCCCAACCAGTGGAACGCCCTGGTTACCGTGGATCCCGAGGCTGCCGTGCCCACCAACACCCAGGTCTTCCTTCCCGGCCAAACCGGTGCCGGCAACGCCTTCGTGGTGGAATTCGACAACAACGGCCTCCTGCGCGGGGCTCGCGTGGGCGCCGAGGCCCTGGCCGCCGAGGGCCTGGCCCAGGTGCGCCTGGCCTTCGATGTGCCCCAGACCAGCCCGGACGCCGCCGGGGGCCAGCTCCGCCAGGAGCTGACGATCAACTTGGGGACAATCGGATCGGCCAGGGACAGCATCACCCAATTCGCCTCGGCCACCTCGACCAAGGGCATCCGTCAGGACGGCTACACCATGGGGTACCTTGACACCTTCAAGATCGACCAGTCCGGCGTCATCACCGGGGTTTTCTCAAACGGCGTGGATCGGATCCTGGGGCAGATAGCCCTGGCCAGCTTCAAGAATCCGGGCGGCCTCGAGAAGGCCGGCGAAAACACCTATATCGTATCAAATAATTCCGGCGAGCCCAACGTGGGCACCACCCAGACGGGCGGGCGGGGCAAGATCATCGCCGGCACACTTGAGATGTCCAACGTTGACCTGGCCGAGCAGTTCACCGACATGATCGTCACCCAGCGCGGCTTCCAGGCCAATTCGAAGACTATCCAGACATCGGACCAGATGCTGCAGGAGCTGATGACGCTGAAGCGCTGATCGAGCTGACGCCGCGTCCGCAGAGGCGCGGCTAGGGCTCCCGCCGGGCGGGCTGTCCGTGGGCGGGGGCCGGTTATATACTTGAGCGGGCGGAAAGCGTCCGCGGGAGAGGGGCATGATAGAGGTGACCAGGCTGGACGGGACGGTCTACTGGCTCAATCCCCACCAGATCGAGTACATGGAGTCAAACCCCGACACCACCCTGGTCATGCTCTCGGGGAAGCGCATCGTGGTGCGCGAGAAGCCGGAAACGGTCATACAGCGCATCGTGGCCTACCGCGGGCTCATCGGATCCTTCAAGAACGAGGTATAGGCATGAACATAGGCGCGATCGTCGGGGTCGTCGGTTGGATCGCCATGCTGATCATCGCCATGATGGGCTCGGGCGGCACCCCCAGGGACTACGCCGACCTGCCATCGGTATTCTGCACTATCGGCGGTTCCTACTTCTCGCTGATGCTGCAGTACGGCTTCAAGGACTGCATCACCATCTTCAAGATCATGGGCAAGGCCTTCAGGCATTACAAGCTGAACGTGGCAGGCCTGATCCAGAAGCTCCAGGAGCTCTCCGAGAAGGCCCGTCGAGAGGGACTCCTGGCCCTGGAGGAGGTGGTCGAGGAGATCGACGACCCCTTCATGAAGAACGGCCTCAAGCTGGTGGTGGACGGAACGGACGCCGAGATCATCCGCAGCCTGATGGAGAACGAGCTCAACGGCATGAACGCCCGCCACGCCAAATGGCATAAGATGGTGGACGCCTGGTCCAAGCTGGCCCCTGGCTTCGGCATGTTGGGGACGGTCCTTGGATTGATCGCCATGATGAAGAACATCCAGGACAAGACCCGTATAGGCCCCAACATGGCCGTGGCCCTGGTGACCACTTTCTACGGGGCCATCATGGCCAACGCCCTCCTGGTGCCCATCATGGGTTCGTTGGTGGCCAAGGACGAGCAGGAGACGGTCTACCGCGAGATGGCCATAGAGGGAGTACTGTCCATCCAGGCCGGCGACAACCCGCGCATCCTGACCCTGAAGCTCCTCTCCTACCTGGACCCTGTCGAGCGGGCCAAGCTGGAGAGCGAGCTCCTCAAGGACTAGGGCATGGCGCGCAAGCGGAAGCCTGAGGAGGCCAGCGGCACCGGGGCGTGGATCCTGACCTACTCGGATATGATGACCCTCCTCCTGTGCTTCTTCGTGGCCCTCTTCGACGTGACCGACGTGGATGTCCAGCAGATGGATGTGATGCTGTCCCAGCTCTCGGCCCAGGGCATGGGGGCCAACGAGGGCGCGCCCACCCTGGCCACCGGCAAGCTGGCCGACCTGGGCAACACCGTCTCGACTCTGCCCTCCATGGAGAAGGGCAATTACCTGGGCACAAGCCTCAAGAAAGCCGTCTCGCTGTTCAGCCCGGAGATCCGCTCCAACAAGGTCCGCGTCACCCACGATGAGCGCGGCCTGGTGATCAGCCTTGCCTCAGACGCCTTCTTCAGGCCGGCCTCGGCCCAAATAAATATCGAAGAGACCCGCCAGATGTTGATCCGCCTGACGGAGCTCCTCCTCTCCCCGGAGCTGGCCGACCGAAAGATACGCATCGAGGGCCACACGGATTCCCTGCCGGTGGACCCGGACGGTCCCTGGAAGTCCAATTGGGAGCTGTCCGCGGCCCGTTCCATCAACGTCCTGGGCTTCCTGGCCGACTTCGGGGTGGAGGAAAGCCGCTTCCAGGTGGCCGGATTTTCGGACACCGTCCCGTTGGCGAGCAACGACAGCCCGGAGGGGCGGGCCTACAACCGCCGCGTCGACATCGTGATCCTCGACGAGGGTCATCTCTAGGAGGCTCGAAACATGTCGGATATTGACTTTTCAGACGAGGGCACCGCGCAGGAGAAGCCGTCCCAGGAGAAGCGCCGCGGGCTGGGCATCCCCATCCTGAGGATACTGGGCATCGTAGGCATCATCCTGGGAGCCGTCATCCTCATGTTCACTATCGCTTGGCTCACTCTCACCCTGGCAGGCGGGCGCGGCCAGGCCCAAACGGTCGTGCCGGCCAGCGAGGAGTACCAGGACGTCCTGCCGGAGTACGCCTACTCATCCCAGGTCCCGGAGCTGCGCCTCAGGACTATGGACGACCCGCCGGCCTCGGTATCGGTCAAGGTGCTGATAGGCTATGACAAGGGCGACAAGGAGCTGGAGAACGAGCTGAACGCCCGCCAGGCCCAGATCCGCGACTTCCTGCGCAATTATTTCTCCACCAAGAAGGCCGATGACTTGAGCCCGGCCCGCGAGCGGCGGGTCAAGGAGGAGCTGCGGGAGCGCCTCAACGACATCATGCGTTCCAAGGGCATCCGAGACATCCTCTTCGAGAAGCTGGACGTCGTGAAGATGTGACGGGGGACGCGCCGGGGAGGCCGGATGGCCGATCCGGGGGCTTCATCGGCCCAGGATCCGACGGCTTGGACGAGGCGGGGCGGAGCGGGGCCGGAAACGGCTTCAGCCAACGCGAAAACCCGGCTTTTCCCGCGTTTTTTTGCGGAAGTCGGTTGCATTTTCCCGTATTTCCGTGCCATTATATGGGAGGAGAGGGGAAGGCATGACAGAGGTTCTTTCTCAGGACGAGATAGACCAGCTCCTTACGGCCATAAACCAGGGCGATTCGGAGCCCGAGGATATCCGGCCGACCGCCGACACGCGCAAGATCAAGATCTATGATTTCAAGCGTCCCGACAAATTTTCCAAGGAGCAGATCCGCACGGTCTCGATCATGCACGAGACCTTCGCCCGCCTGACCACCACCTCCCTGTCGGCCTCCCTGCGCTCCCTGGTGCATGTCCACGTGGCCTCGGTGGACCAGCTGACCTACGAGGAATTCATCCGCTCCATACCCACCCCCACCACCCTGGCCATCATCTCCATGGACCCACTCAAGGGTCAATCCATCCTAGAAGTCGACCCGGCCGTCACCTTCTCCATAATCGACCGCCTGTTCGGCGGCTCGGGCGAGGGCATCAAGGTCCAGCGCGAGCTCACCGACATCGAGCAGTCGGTCATGGAAGGCATCATCGTGCGCATCCTGGGGAACATGCGCGAGGCCTGGGCGACGGTCATCGATCTCCGCCCGCGCCTGTCCAACATAGAGACCAACCCCCAGTTCGCCTCCATCGTGCCGCCCAACGAGATGGTGGTCCTGGTGACCCTGGAGACCAAGGTGGGCGAGGTCGAGGGCATGATGAACCTGTGCATCCCCTACCTGACTATCGAGCCCATCATTTCCAAGCTGTCGGCCCAGTACTGGTACTCGTCGGTGCGCCGCGGCACCACCACGGAAAACTTGAACATCCTGAAGGACAAGCTCTCCAACGTCGACGTGACCGTAGTGGCCGAGTTCGGGCGCATCAACATTTCCATCCGCGACGTCCTCTCCCTCAGGCTGGGGGACGTGATCAGGCTCTATAACACCCGCGTATCGGACCCCATGACCCTGACCGTCGGCAACCGCAAGAAGTTCCTTTGCCGGCCGGGGGTGATCGGCAAGAAGATGGCGGTCCAGATAACCAAGAAGCTCGAGGAGCTCGGGCAGGACGAATTCGAGGAACTCGCCACGGAAGGAGACGAAAAGCTATGAGCGACGGATCCCTCTCGCAGGATGAGATAGACGCTCTCCTTTCAGGCATCGATCCGGGGATGGGCGGCGCGGGCGGCGGCGGGGCCGGCCTGAGCGAGGCCGAGAAGAAGGCCTTCCTGGCCATGCTCGAGGAGACCCTGGCCACCCAGGGGCAGAATATGCTCACCATCACCGGGCAGCAGACCACCTTCCAGCGCCCTGTGGCCGACTTGGTGAACCGCGACGCCCTCCTGCAATCCGTGCCGGAGGAGGTCCTGGCCGTGGACGCCGAGATGACCGGCGGGGTCCCCGGGGATCACGTCTACATCTTGTCCAAGGAGCTGGCCCTGCGCATCGCCGCCCTGGCCAACAAGGAGGAGGGGCTGTCCGAGCTGGACGACATGGCCGTCTCGGCGGTCCAGGAAGCCATCTCCACCCTGGCCGGCACGACCGTGACGGTATTCTCCGAAAAGACCGGCAACAAGAGCATCCAGACCGCCCCGGCCTCCGGGAGCTTCGTGCCCAAGGCGATGGCTAAATTGCCCGACGGGGACTTCCTGCGCGTTACCTACCAGGTCCAAATAGGCCAGGGCAAGGCCGAAAAGCTCGTCGAGATATTCTCGCTCGGCTTCGTCAAGGACATCGTCCTAGCATCCGGCGGGGGCAGGGCCGAGGGTGGGTCCTTCGAGCAGGCGGCCTCAGCCCAGACCATGCCAGCCTTCGGCGCTCCCCAGGCCGCCGCCGCGCCTGTCTTCGGCCAGGGTATGGGGCAGGCCGCCCTCGGCCAGGCCGCGGGCATGGGCTTCGGTCAGGGCCAGGCCATGGGGGCCATGGCCGGCTTCGGCCAGTACGCTCCAGGGCCGGTCATGGGCATGAATCCGCCCAACGTCCAATCGGTGCAATTCCCAAGCCTCCAGCCCCAGGCCTTCGGCCAGGAAGCCGGAAACATCGGCCTCATTATGGACGTCTACATGGAGATGACGGTCGAGCTGGGGCGCACGAAGAAGCTCATCAAGGAAATTCTGGGCATGGGCGAGGGCACTATCATCGAGCTGGAGAAGCTGGCCGGCGAGCCGGTGGATATTTTGGTCAACCACAAGCTCATCGCCAAGGGCGAGGTGGTGGTCATCGACGAGAATTTCGGAGTTCGCGTCACGGAGATCGTCTCTCCGATGGAGCGGATGGTGGACATGGGCTGAAAAGAGGCCCGGCGGGGAAAGACACCGTCCGGGCATAAAAAATGAAGGCGGCCGAGCCGCCCCGACATCCTGCGCGGATCCAGGTCCGCGCGCGCTCGTGACGAACTGTGGGAGGGGAGTACGAAGCAGCGCATCCTGGCGGCCGTCTCGGCCGCCGTCTATCTAGCCATCAACGCGTCAATGCCTCTCGCGGCCCAGGCGGGTCCCTCGCCCTCGGCCCAAGCGGCCCTGCCCGACGAGGCCAGCCTGGGCATCCAGGATGCGGCCGGCCAGGGCGCGGCCGCCAAGGGTCCGGCCGGGACCGGGATATGGCCCTTCGTCCAGATGCTCGTCATCCTTGGGCTGGTAGCTCTGGCCATCTATGGAGTTGTGGCCCTCTTGCTCAAGGCCCGCCGCGGGCCCAAATCCAGCCTGCCTCCGGTGGCCCTCCTGGCCAGCACCACCCTGGCCCCCGGGCGGGCCGTGCATGTGGTAAAGGCCGGCGGACGAGGCTTCCTCCTGGGGAGTGGCGAGTCCTCGGTCTCGCTGATCGCGGAAATCGACGATAAGGAATACCTCGATGGCCTCGAGCTGGAGGCCCAGAAGGCGCCCAAGGCCGGACGAGGCTTCGCCGCCCTTCTGGAGTCGGTCCTGGGAGGGAGGGGACGCGCCGGACATAGGGGCGGCGGCGACCAGATGGATTTCCTCTCGCGCCAGAGGGAGCGCCTGAACAGGCTGAAATAAGCCCGCCGCAGGGACGGGGCCGGACGCCATGAGGGCGTTCCGAGAACGCGGCGGGGGCCGCGGAAGCTGATGGGAGGGGGGCATGAGAAGGAGTCTCGCCATAGTCACCGTTGTCCTAGCCTTGGGCGCGGCCGCGCTCAAGGGGCGGGCGGCGGCCCAGGAATTCCCCTTCGGCCCGGCCGACTCCGCCACCCGGGTGCCGGTGCCCAGCGCCGCCCCGTCCGCCCGGGGCAATGTATCCCTGCCCAGCGCAACCCTGCCCGCCATCCCCTTCGTGGATGTGAGCATCCGCAGTCCCTCGAGCGGCAAGGAGGTGGCCTTCTCGGTCCAGCTTCTCCTCCTCCTGACGGTCCTCTCGCTGGCGCCCTCCCTGATCATCCTGCTGACAAGCTTCCTGCGGGTGTCCATCGTGCTGGACTTCACCAAGAAGGCTCTGTCCCTCCAGCAGGCCCCGCCCAACTCGGTGATCATGGGTATCTCCCTCTTCCTGACCATCTTCATCATGTGGCCGGTGTTCCAGCGCATCAACGCCGACTCCATCCAGCCCCTCTCGCGCGGCGAGATAGGGGTTCAAGAAGCCTACACTGCGGCTGAAAAGCCCCTGCGCATATTCATGTACTCACAGATGAAGGACAATCCGGACAATATCCGCCTGTTCATGTCCATGCGCGGCCTGGATAAGCCGGCCACCCTGGCCGACGTGCCGACCTATGTCCTCATCCCGGCCTTCATCCTGAACGAGCTGGAGGTGGCCTTCAGGATAGGCATCCTTCTGTACGTGCCTTTCATCGTGATCGACATGGTGGTTGCTTCAATCCTCATGTCGATGGGCATGATCATGCTGCCGCCGGTCATGATATCGACGCCCTTCAAGATCGTCCTCTTCGTGGTCATGAACGGCTGGGGGCTGCTCACGCGCGAGATCGTGGCCTCGTTCGCCATGATGTAGGGGGATGGCGATGGATATCGGCGAGGCGGTGGCCGTCCTGAGGGGCGGCATCATGCAAGTGGTTCTCCTGGCGGCCCCGGTACTCCTGGTGGCCATGGCGGTGGGCCTGGTGGTGTCGATATTCCAGGCCACCACCTCAATCCAAGAGCAGACCCTGACCTTCGTGCCCAAGATAGCGGCCATCCTACTCGTCCTATTTCTCCTGGGCGGCTGGATGATCGGCAGTCTCAGGGAGTATGCCGTGAACCTGTTTTCGACCATATCGGAGCTGAGGTAGGCCGCTCATGTTCGCCGACCTGGTGGCCCACGCGCAGATCTTCTTCCTCATCGCCGCGCGCACCTTGGCCATGGTGGAGACCGCCCCCCTGCTCTCGTCGGATTCCGTGCCCCAGCCGGCCAAGGTGGCCTTGGCCGGCTTCGCCGCCTTCGCCGTTTACCCCTGGGTCAGGGAGATGGGCTACCCCGTCCCGGACCAGGGCCTGCAGTACGCCCTCCTTGTGGTCGGCGAGGCCGCCATCGGCCTCATCATCGGTTTCTTCCTGACCCTGTGCTACGCGGCCTTCACCATGGCCGGACAGCTCTTTTCCCTGCAGATGGGCTTCAGCGCCTCGGAGGTCTTTGACCCCCTGGCCCAGGAGGAGATTCCCCTGATAGGCCAGTTCCTCAACCTGGTGGCCATGCTGGTCCTCCTCTCCACCCAGGGCTTCAGGATGTACTTCGTGACGGGAATTCTGGGTTCCTTCAAGGCCCTGCGGGCGGTGGACCTGGTGGGCATGCGCCAGAACCTCTTCGAGCACCTCCTGTCGGCCGGCTCGGGCCTCTTCTTGAATTCGCTGACCCTGGCCATGCCCATCCTGGGGACCCTCTTCATCGTCTCCCTGACCACCGGCCTCCTCTCCAAGGCCGCCCCCCAGATGAACCTCCTCACCGAGGGCTTCCCTCTCTCCATATCGGTGGCCTTCCTCCTCCTGGTGGCCTGCCTCCCGGCCATGATGGAGGCCTTCTCGCGGATGATCTCGGCCGGCTTCGACGGCATAGGACGGCTGGTGGCGGGGGTAGCGCCGTGAGAACCGCATACGCGTCCGCCGAGCTTCCGGCACCCGGCGACATCGGGTTGACGCCTGCCGGCGCGGAGAGTCCAGCCGCTGACGGCCAGACGGAAATCGGCCGCTTCCTGGAGCCGGCCGTCCAGGATCCCCGCTTGATCCACCTTCAGTGGTTCGCCGCTGAGGAAGAGGGCCGCACCGAGGAGCCCACCGAGTACCGCATCAAAAAGGCTCGGGAGGAGGGCCGGGTAGCCAAGAGCCAGGAGCTAGTGGGCTCCCTGGGCCTCCTCCTCCCGGCCCTGACCCTGGTGATAGCCGCGCCTTCCATGCTGGATGCCCTGGCCGACATGGTCCACTACTATTTCTCCCTTATATCTGAGGCCGACCCGGTGGGGCAGGGCGGGCTTTTAGCCAAGGCGGCCCTGGGCTTCTTCCTGCGTCTGGCCACGCCCATAGCCGCGGTGGCCCTGGTCAGCGCCGTCTTCTCCAACCTCCTCCAGGTGGGCTTCAATTTCACCCTGAAGCCCATCACTCCGGATCTGAGCCGGATCGTGCCGCGCTTCGGGCAGTACTTCAAGCGCAGCCTCTTCTCCATCGAGGGGGCCTACAATCTGGCCAAGTCCATAGTCAAGGTGGCCGCCATCGCCCTGGTGGCATGGATGAACCTGAGCTCGGAATTCCCCAAGCTGGCCTCCCTGTTCGGCTTGACCCTGCTCGACTCTCTGGCCTACGTGTCCGGGATAGGCGTTCGGGTGCTCCTGGAGGCGGCCCTCATCATGCTGGCCTTCTCTGTACCGGATCTTCTCTTCCAGCGTTGGCAGTACCGCGAGTCGCTGCGCATGACCAAGGAGGAGGTCAAGGAGGAGCGCAAGATGTATGAGGGTGATCCCCTCATCAAGAGCCGCCTGCGCGAGCGCATGCGCGAGCTCCTCACGCGCAACATCGCCAAGGTCGTGCCGGAGTCCACCGTGGTCCTGACCAACCCGACCCATTATGCCGTAGCCCTGCGCTGGGAGCGCGAGTCCATGAACGCCCCCGAGGTGACCGCCAAGGGGGCCGACGAGGTAGCCTTGCGGATACGCGCCATCGCCCGGGAGAGCGGCGTCCCGGTGGTGGAGAACAAGCCCCTGGCGCGGGCCCTGTACGCCGAGGCCGAGGTGGGCGACCTCATCCCGGAGAAGTACTACGAGGCGATCGCCGGCATCCTGGCCCATATCTACATGGCCGACGAGAAATCGCGGGCGGAAGTCGAGCGGAGCGCCGCGGGGCAGGCGGTATGAGCTGGACGGGCGGCTCGGGCGGCTTGATGGGAGGATGCCATGGCTGACGTGCAAAGGATCATAAAGGGAGCCCTGGGCGCCAACCAGCGCGATACGGCCGTGATGGCCGCCGTGGTGGCGGCGGTCATGATGATCGTCATCCCCCTGCCCACGGTGCTGCTGGACCTGCTGATGGCCGTCAACCTGGTGGTGGCGGTGCTGATCCTGCTGATAGTGCTCAACACCCGCAAGGCCATTGAATTCAGCATTTTCCCCACCATGATCCTGGTGACCACGGTCTTCGGACTGGCCCTCAACATCTCCTCCACGCGCCTGATCATCAGCCAGGGTGAGCGCTTCGACGGACGCATGATCAAGGCCTTCTCCAGCTTCGTAGTCGGGGCTTCCGGCTCGCAGGGCATAGTGGTGGGCTTCGTCATCTTCGTCATCATCATCGCCATGCAGGCCATCGTCATCACCAAGGGCTCCACCCGCATAGCCGAGGTGGCCGCGCGCTTCACCCTGGACGGCTACCCGGCCAAGCAGATGGCCATAGAGGCCGAGTACAATTCGGGGGCCATCAGCGAGGAGGAGGCCCGCAAGCGCAAGGAGGACTTGCAGAAGGAGATCAACTTCTACGGGCAGATGGACGGAGCCTCCAAATTCGTGTCGGGCAACGTCAAGCTGGGCATCTTCATCTCCCTGGTGAACATGCTGGCTGGCTTTATCGTGGGCATGGTCTTCAGGGGCGAGGACTTCGCCGGCGCCGCATCCACCTACACCGTTCTGACCATCGGCGACGGCCTGCTCTCGCAGCTGCCGGCCTTCCTGGTGTCCACGGCCACCGGCGTGATCGTCACCCGGGCCAACTCGGATGGCAGCTTCGGTGACGAGGTAGGCGACCAATTCTCGCGCAACTCGCGCATGTACTGGGTGGCCGCGGCGGTGCTGTTCATCCTGTCCTTCCTGCGCGGCTTCCCCTGGTACCTCCTCATCCCCATGTCCGCCGGCCTGGGCTACCTGGCCTTCCGCCTGGGCAGGAAGGAGAAGGCCAAGGCCAAGGCCGAGGCCTCAAAGGCCCAGGAGGGCGACCGGCGGGCTAAGGCCCCGGCCGAGCTCTCGCCGGTGGTGCCGCTCGACCCCATTTCCCTTGAGCTGGGCTACGGCCTGATACCGCTGGTGGACAAAGACAAAGGGGCCGAGCTCCTGGAGCGGGTCACCCGCATACGCCGCGAATCAGCCCTGGACATGGGCCTGGTGGTGCCGCACATCCGCATCATCGACAATATGCGTTTGGAGCCCAGCGAGTACTGCTTCAAGATCAAGGGCGTGGAGGTGGGCCGCGGGGTGATCCGCATGGGCTCATATCTATCCATCAACCCGGGCGGCGTCACCGAGGAGATCGAGGGCGAGCGCACCCGCGACCCCGCCTTCGGCCTGCCGGCCCTATGGATAACCGAGGAAAACCGCGAGCGCGCCGAGCGGGCAGGCTACACCGTAGTGGATCCGCCCTCGATCATCGCCACACATCTGACGGAGATCATCAAGCGCCATGCCTCAGAAATCCTGGGGCGCCAGGAGGTCCAGTCCATCCTGGACGCGCTCAAGAAAGACTACCCCGCGGTGGTGGAGGAGGCCATGAAGGGCCTTGGCGTGGGCGAAGTGCAGAAGGTCCTGCAGGGCCTCCTTCGCGAACAGGTGTCCATTCGGAACATGGTCGCCATCCTGGAGACCCTGGCGGACTACTCGGGAGTCACCCGCGACCCGGGCTTCCTGGTGGAGAAGGCCCGTCAGGCCCTGGGGCGCCAGATCAGCCTCCAGTACGCGGACCAGGACAAGGTCCTCAAGGTGCTCACCCTGGATCCGCAGCTGGAACAGAAGATCATCGAATCGCGCGTGGACTCGACCCAGGGTGCCGTGTCGGCCCTGGAGCCCGCTATGCAGCGGCAATGGATAAAGGCCCTGACGCAGGCCGTGCGCGGCATGCAGGAGAAGGGCCTCTATCCGATCATCCTGGCGTCGGAAGCCGCCCGCGCCCTGGTGAAGTCTTCCTCAGAGCGCGAGATACCGGACTTGACGGTGCTCTCGGTCCTGGAAGTGGTCAGCGACATGAAGGTAGAGGTAGCCGGGGAAATCCGGCTGGAATAGCCCGTAGCCAGAGAGGCCCGCGGAGCTGGGGGGGGAAATGCGGTATTTCACTGAGACGGCCGAAACGCATTCGAAGGCCATCGAAAAAGTGCGCGAGAAGTACGGCGATTCCGCGCGCATACTGATGCACAAGACAGTGCGCTTGCCGGGGCTGTTCGGCATCTTGAGGCGCGACGGGGTGGAGGTGCAAGGCTACATTCCCGCCGAGCGCCCGCGCCCGATAGCAGTGGACCTGGAGGAGGAGAAGCGCAAGATCATCGCCCAGGCCCGCACGGACCAGGCCGCCCAGCAGATCCTGCAGATGGCCAAGGATATCCAGGAGATCAAGGAGCGCGTGGAGTCGGGGGGGCTGCGCGAGCAGGCACAGGCCGCCGAGCATCCGACCCTGGCCAAGCTCTCTGGCTTGCTGCGCTTGAATGACTTCACCCCCGAGGCGGAACAGCGTTTCATCGAGCGGCTCAAGCGCGAATTCCCCCTGGCCGGATTGGACGACTACTTCGCCGCCCAGGACGCCCTGCTGGGCTGGATCGGCGAGATGGTGGAAATCTTCCGGGAGCCCGAGCCCGATTCGACCCGCGCCCGCGTGGTGGCCCTTGTGGGCCCGACCGGGGTGGGCAAGACCACCACCATAGCCAAGCTGGCGGCCACCTACGCCATGCCCCGGCGGGGAGCGCGGCAGGCCCGCCTGCGCATCGTCAGCATCGACAATTACCGCATCGGCGCGCGCCAGCAGATGGAGACCTACGCCGAGATAATGCGCATACCATTTTCATCGGTGGAGACTTACCAGGACCTCAAGAAGACCGTCGACATGCACCGCGAGGACGCAGACATGCTGCTGGTGGACACCATCGGCAAGAGCCCGCGCGACGCGGTGAAGCTGGCCGAGATGAAGGAGATCCTGGAAGCCTGCGGGCCCGGAGCCGAGCCGCACCTGGCCATGTCCGCCGGTACCAAAGCGCGCGATATGCTTGAGATCATGCGCCAGTTCGAGCCCTTCGGCTACAAGTCGGTCATCATCACCAAGCTGGACGAGACCCTGCACGTGGGCAACATCCTCTCGGCGTTGGGGGAGCGGCGCTGCCCGGTATCCTTCCTGACCACCGGACAGCGCGTACCGGTGGATATCGAGAGGGCCAGCGCCATGCGCTTCCTCCTATCGCTGGAGGGTTTCCGGGTGAATCGGGTGGAATTCGATAAGCGCTTCCCGCGCGAAGACGGGATGTGGAAGGAAAGGGACTAGGGCCAGCATGGAAGACCAAGCCGAAAAGCTTCGCGAGCTGATGCAGCAGACATCCGCGCCCCAGGCGCAGAAGCGCACGCGCATAATCGCCATCGCCTCAGGCAAGGGCGGGGTGGGAAAAACCAACGTGTCCGTCAACCTGGCCATAGCCTACGCCCGCATGGGCAAGAGCGTCATAGTCATGGACGCCGACCTGGGCCTGGCCAATGTGAACGTCATGCTCAACATGATTCCCAAGTTCAACCTATACCATGTGATCCGCAAGCAGAAGGCCATGCGGGACATCATCCTGGATACCGCCTACGGCATCCGCATCGTGGCCGGGGCTTCGGGCTTCTCCAAGATCGCCAATCTCAACGACGAGGAGAGGCAGAATTTTATCTCCGAGCTGTACACCCTGTCATCGGCCGACATCGTCATCATAGACACGGCTGCCGGGGTGTCCAGCAATGTGCTCGACTTCGTCGCCGCCGCGGACGACGCCATCATCGTCACCACCCCGGAGCCCACCGCCATCACCGACGCGTACGGCATCATCAAGATCATCGCCACCGAGATAGAGAACCTCAATATCGGCCTGAAGCTGGTGGTCAACCGGGTCAAGACAGTGGCCGAGGGCAAGCGGGTGGCCGAGCGCATCATCAACATTTCCGGCCAGTTCCTGAACCTGAAGGTGGAATACCTGGGATGCATTTACGACGACCCGCAGGTAAGCCAGGCTGTGCTGAGGCAGAAGCCCTTCATGGCCCTGGATCCCAAGTGCAAGGCTAGCATTTCCATCCAGCACCTGATGGGACGCATAGAGAAGACGGATTTCAGAGACGAGCCGGGGCTGCAGCGCTTCATAAACAAGCTATTCGGCAAGGAGTGAGGAGAAGGCTTAACTTGACGCGGGCCCGCTAATGACATAATGTACGATAGGGGGAGGGGAGTCCGACGTGACCTTGGATTGGAAGATGCCGGCCATCGTAGCCGGGGCCTGCCTGGTCCTGGCCATGCTCACCGGGATCATCGTAGGCAACCAGTTCTGGGTCGTCGTCCTGAAGTCCCTCCTGAGCGCCCTGGGAGCGGGCGGGGCGGCCTTCGGCCTGCGCTGGCTGGCCCTGAAATTCCTGCCCGGACTGACCGATGGCGGAGAAGCAGAGATCCAGACGGGTAAGGCCGTAGACATCAAGGTGGGACAGGCCGAGGATGATGGATTCGTCGACGCCGGTACCGAGCCGTCCCCGGCGGGAACGAAGGACGTGGACACGGCGGACGAGGGCGTTCTGGCCGAGGAGATCGAGGAACTCAAGGCTGCGCCGATACTGGCGGACAAGGAACCTGAGGATCCGGCCGCCCTCGCGCCGGCCAGGCCGCCTGAAACCATCGGCGAGGTGGACGTTCTCCCCGACCTGGATGTCTTTTCGGATTCCTTCGTTCCGCCGCCCATGGAGGGAGAGGGCGGGCAAGCCGAGCCCCCCGTCGGTGCAGATACCTCGCGGACGGCTAGGTCCCGGGGCGGCGCGGGCGGCGATGATCCTGACACGATAGCCAAGGCGGTGCGGACCATGCTGACGAGGGAGCGGAAAGGATGAAGGCCATGGCGAATAGCCCGCTTGACCAGAAGACGGAAGACGAGCTTTGGGCGGCTTACAAGCGTGACCGCGATCCCAAGATCCGCGACATGTTCATCCGCCAGTATGCGCCCCTGGTGAAGTACGTCGCCGGCAAGGTGGCCCAGGGAATGCCGCATAATGTGGAGTTCGACGACCTGGTGGGCTTCGGAGTTTTCGGTCTTTTAGACGCCATAGACAAGTACGATCCTGACAAGGCCGTCAAGTTCAAGACCTACGCCGTGACCCGAATCCGCGGGGCCATCTTCGACGAGCTGCGCTCAATAGATTGGGTGCCGCGCTCCATACGCCAGAAGACCCGCGAGATCGAGGAAGCCATCATCACCTTGGAGGCCCGCCTGGGCAGGACCGCCACGGACGGGGAGATAGCTGCGGCCCTGGGCATCAGCGAGGAGGAGCTGCAGCAGATCCTCCTCAAGATATCCGGCACCTCGGTGCTGTCCCTGAACGACGTCTGGTACCTGGGCGATGACTCCGACAAGATATCCATAGGCGAGAGCATCGAGTCGCCGGTTTCGCTCAATCCGGACAACATCGTCGAAAAGGACGAGATCAAGCGGGTCATTATCCAGTCGATCAACGAGCTGCCGGACAAGGAGAAGAAGGTCCTAGTGCTCTATTACTACGAGGACCTGACCCTCAAGGAGATAGGCCAGGTCCTGGACGTTACCGAATCGCGGGTGTCTCAGCTCCACACCAAGGCCATCTTACGCCTGCGCACCAAGCTCACCTCGCTCAAGAAGGGGATTTTCTAGCCGTGCGCGCCGCCATCGGCCTGGACGAAGTACGTCAGCTCATGCGGCGCTACCTGGAGCAGGACGGGGGGAGGCAGACCCTGGAGCTGGAGGCCGACAGCGTAGAGGAAGCCCTGCGGGACGCGGCCATCCAGCTGTCGGTGCCGCTCAAGCGCCTGGAGTACCATGTGGTGGAGGAGGGCAACCCGGGCCTTTTCGGGGTCGGCAAGAAGCCCTGGCGCGTGCGCGTTTCCGAGATTGCCGCCAAGGAGGTCCTCAAGGCCGGCGCCGAGGAGGGCGGGGCGGAGGAGGCCCAGGAGGCCGAACCCGAGATCAAGGATCGCGACGGCGAGGCCCTGGTGAGGCTGGCGCCCGAGGGGGCCCTGCTCAAGGTCACCCCCCCCTTGGGCAAGGGCCGTAGGGCCACCGAGAAGCAGGCCTTCGATAAACTGCATTCCCGGAGTGTGCGCCAGTATGACCAGGACCTCGTGGCACGGACGGTCAGGGATGCAGAAGGCCGATGGGTGATCGTGGGCGAGTACGTGCAGAACCCGGCCAATGACGCCATCGCCTCCTGCGAGATCGTCGAAGGCGACATGAAGGCTATGCTGGTGGTCATGCCGCCGGGACCGGGCGGCTGCGATCTCTCGCGCGAGTCCATCCTGCAGATCCTCAGGCAGAACCGGGTCGTCTACGGGGTGCGCGAAGATCTAGTGGATGATTTCGTGGATCATCCGCGATACAAGGTGCAGGTGTTGGTGGCAGAGGGCGACCGTCCGGTCAACGGCAAGGACGCCACGGTCCAGCTCTTCTTCGAAACCGATCAGTCCAAGATACGGCTGCGCGAGAGCGCCACCGGGCGGGTCAACTTCAAGGAACTCAACCTCATCAAGAACGTGGTGGCCAACCAGCCCCTGGGCCGCAAGATACCGGCCGAGCCCGGGGTGACCGGGCGAACGGTCACCGGCAAGATGTTGCCGGCCAAGGACGGACGCGACATACCGGTGCCCCTAGGCAAGAATGTGCACATGGATGAGAACGGACTGACTATCGTATCTGACATAAACGGGCAGGTGATGATCACCAACGGCAAGATCAACGTGGAGGAGGTCTATACCGTATCCGGGGACGTGTGCTTGCGCACGGGGAACATCGTCTTCCTAGGCACGGTGCTCATCAAGGGCAATGTTGAGGACGGTTTCTCGGTCAAGGCCTCCGGCAACATCGAGGTCGCCGGCAACGTGGGCAAGTCGGATATAGAGGCCGAGGGCGACGTGATCGTGCACCAGGGAATCGCCGCCAAGACGGGCGGGCATGTGCGCGCCGGAAAATCGGTTTGGGCCCGCTTCATAGAAAACGCCCAGGTTGAGGCCGGCGAATTCGTGGTGGTGTCCGACGGCATCATAAACTCCAGCGTCGACGCAAATAAGAAGATAGTATGCCAAGGAAAGCGCGCGTCCATCGTAGGCGGCCACCTCCGGGCGGCCGAGGAGATAAACGCCAAGGCCCTGGGATCGGCTGTATCCGGGACGGAGACTATCTTGGAGGTGGGCTTCGACCCCAAGAGCAAGGAAAAGCAAGAGGCCCTTCAGGCCCAATTGGAGCATTTGCGGCGCCAGATCGAGGAGATCGACAAGAACCTGATCACACTGCAGAACCTGAAGCGCCAGAAGAAGGTCTTGTCCGAGGAGAAGGAGGCCTACCTACAGGAGCAACAGCGCATCCGCGAGGATCTGCAACGCGAGCACGAGGAAATAAGCCGCGAGATAGACTCCATCTCAGCCTACCTGACCACCCTCAAGCTGAAGGGCAAGGTGTCGGCCTCGGGCAAGGTCTATCCGGGCGTGAAGATCACCATCCGGGACCAGACCTACGACGTCAAGAACGAGCAGAAGAATATCACCTTCTACCTTGAAAACGGCTTGATTCGATCGACCCGCTACGAAGCCGTGGAAGACATAGACGTAAGGCGGGGGCCGCCGGATGCCTATAAAGCCGATTGACTTGCAGACCTTATTCACCCAGCTGGACCGAATAGGCAGGGAGCAAAACGCCGGGAAGGAGGGGGCCGCCCTGCAGGGCGCGGCCCGGCAGGCAGCCGAGCAGGAGCGGGCCGAGGAGTCCGCGCGCTCGGTCAAGCGGACCCCGGAATCGGAGGATTCGGCCGGAAAGAAGATCGACGCCGACGGATCGGGCGGGCGGCCCGGCCCGCGCCGCGAGGAAGAGGGCGGCGCTGAGAAACCCGGAGGCGGGCGGGATGAGGACGAGGACGAGGTCATCCGCGACCCCGATCTAGGCAACCGCGTGGATCTTTCGGGCTGAGTGCGTGCAATTCCTTGCTCTGGTCCTGGTGACCGCGGCCCTTGACCTAGGGGCGGTCTTCCTGATCTTCCTGTATTTCCGCAAGAGGCTCCGCGATGAAATAGGCCTGGGCGAAGTCCTGGAGCGGGCTCGCCGCGAGATCGGGGCTCTAGTAGCCGAGATGAACGGGGCCGCCGAGCGCAACGTCAGCCTGATCGAGGACAGGATCAGGGCCCTGAACGAGGCCCTCGAATCGGCCGGGCGGGGCTTCGAGGCCCTCAAGCGGGAATCCGAAGCCCGCTTGCGCGAACGCCAAGCCTATGAGCGTCTTACGAGGGCCAGTCGCCAAGCCAGCCTCGGCGTGGGTATGCCCCAGGCTGCGGGGAGCCGCCCTGCGCCCGCGGAGGAATCCCCCGCTGATTCCGCGGCGTCCAAGGCCGCAGTGACACGATCAGCAGATGCGATGCATCCAGCGTCTACGTCTCAAGGCCGTGCCGGAGCGGCTGACCGGGTGGCGGCCCAAGGCTCTGATCTGCCCGATATCGGCGCGGCCGAAGAGCCCCTCGATTTGGGCCTTCAACCCTCTGAGCGGGCGATCGAGCTTTGGAAAAAGGGGATCGCGGCCTCAGTCATCGCCTCCCGGACCGGGCTGACAGTGGCCGAGGTGGAGCTCATCATCGCCATGGAGGAGCAGCGCCGCCTGGTGTCGCCCTGAGGCGGGGAGGTTGTCGGCACCCCCCGCCGACATGCTAGAATCCCGGCCCATGGAAATCATAAGGCACCGCATCGGCAGGACCTTCGCCCTGGCGCCCCTGGTGGCCGCCCTTTCATCGCCCATCACGGCCGGGCCGGCCTTCAAGATAGCCCTAACGGTATTGCGCTATTTCTTCTACCCCCAGTTCGAGACACGCCTCTTCCCGCGCCGGCGCCCGGTCGTGCGCGTGGACCATCCCCTGGATCGGCAGGTGCCTTTTCGCCCGGACCTAGTGAAGGAGTATCTTACTTTTTTCTTTCTGTGGATCAATTCCGCCCTGCACATCGCCCGCAGCTTCGGCCGGCCCGGGCGCCTGGCCTTCCGCGAGTACATCATCCGGATGGACGCCCTCTATCGCGATTGCGCCTCGGTCTACCTGCGCTGCCAGTCCACCACTGAGCGTCCGCGCCGTGCTGCCAACGGTTTCTTCTCCGTCATCCACGGCCTTGATCCCCATCTGCATTGCGTGCCCAGCCTGCACGTGCTCATAGTGACCGTCAACGCCCTGCTGGGGGAACGCTTCATCCGCAGCTTGGCCGGGCCTGAAATCGGGCCCTGGCACGAGAAAGCCATAGCCTACATGCGCCAGGAGGCTCTGCGGATCACCGAAAGCGTGCTCTTCGTCAAGCAGCACTCGGTGAATTGCATCGGCGTCTCGATCTTCTGCCTGCGGGCCTGGTATCCGGAGATAGGCGAGGCGGGCGCCCTGGCCGTGGCCGAGGGCCTGTTCACCTACGAGGGCCGGGATCTGCCCTGCGCTGGAGAAGTGCGGAGCCAGGCGGCCGCTCTCTACCGGCGCCTGTGGGCTGATCATGAGGCCAGCGGCGGAAGGAGCTGGAAGGCAGTGGTGCTGGCCTATCTCCGGGAGTGCGAGCCTGTGTCGCCCTGGGTGCGCGGGCCGAGCGGGCGCTTCGTCATTCCTTGATGCCGTAGAGCTCCAGCTTCTCGTAGAGGGTTTTGCGGCCTATGCCCAGGATCTCGGCCGTCCGCGACTTGTTCCCCTTATTGGCGGCCAGGGTCTCGCGGATGAGGATGCGTTCGGCCTGCTCCAGGCTGGCCCCGGTGGGGATGCGCACGAAGCCGCCTTCGGCCTGGGACTGAACCGATGGCGGAAGATCGTCGAAGCTCACCAGCGGCCCGCGCGACATGACTACCGCGCTCTCGATGGCGTTGCGCAGCTCGCGCACATTGCCCGGCCAGGAATGGGCGTATAGACTCTTGAGGGCCTTGGCGTCGAAGCCTGTCAGGGGCTTGCCCATATCCGCGGCCGCCTCCTTGAGGAAGGCCGCCGCCAGCAGGGGGATGTCGTCCTTGCGCTCGCGCAGGGGCGGCACGTGGATGTTGATCACGTTGAGGCGGTAGTACAGATCCTCGCGAAAGGTACCCTTCTCGATCTCGGCCTTGAGGTCGCGGTTGGTGGCGGCGATGATCCGGACGTCGGTCTCGATAGTCTCTTCGCCGCCCACCCGCTCAAAGCGCCGCTCCTGAAGGACCCGAAGGATCTTGATCTGGACGTTCTGGTCTATCTCGCCTATCTCGTCCAGGAAGAGGCTGCCCTCGTGGGCCAGCTCGAAGCGCCCCCGCTTGCGCGCCACCGCGCCGGTGAAGGCGCCCTTCTCGTGGCCGAACAACTCGCTCTCGAGCAGGGTTTCGGCCAGGGCCGCGCAATGGACTTTCACGAGCGGACCGTCGCGTCGCGGCGACAGGGCGTGAATGGCGTCCGCCACAAGCTCCTTGCCCACTCCGGACTCCCCGGTTATCAGGACCGATGCGCGGGTGGGAGCCACCTTCTGCACCAACTCGAAAACCCGCTTCATCTGCGGACTTTGGCCTATCATGGATGAGAACAGGCGCCTGGAACCCGCCTCCTCCATAAGCTTCTGGTTGGTCAACTCGGTCTCGCGACCCTTGAGGGCGCGCTTGACCATCAGCGCCAGGTGCTCCAGATTGAGCGGCTTGGTCACGAAGTCGTAGGCTCCGTCGCGCATGGCCGCCACGGCGTTCTCCACCGTACCGTGGCCGGTCAGCACGATGACCGGCACGGTCGGGTAGCGCGAGACCACTTGCTTGAGCAGCTCCTCGCCGGAGAGCTTGGGCATGCGCAGGTCGGTGATGACCAGGTCGATGTCGCCCTCCTCGATGCGCCTCAAGGCCTCCTCGCCGTCCTGGGCCGCATAGGTCTCGTGGCCCTCGAGGGCCAGGAACTCGGCCAGGCCGTCGCGGATGTTCTTCTCATCGTCCACCACAAGGATGGAAAATTTCATGTCTCGGCTCCGTACGCGATGAGTTTGCGCTCGCCCTGCGGGAGCGGCAGGATTATGCTGAAAACAGACCCGCGTCCGGGGGAGGACTGGACCTGGATCTCTCCGCGGTGCTCCTTGACGATCTTGAAGACAAGGGTCAGGCCCAGTCCGGAGCCGTTTTCGCGGGTGGTGTAGTAGGGCTCGAAAATCTTCTGCAGGCGGTCCTCGCTGATGCCCTCGCCGGTATCGGCCAGGTCGATGCGGACGCTCTCGGCCGTGACGCTGGTGGTGACGCTGAGCGTGCCGCCGGAGGGCATGGCGGCGATGGCGTTCTTGACCAGATTGAGCAGGGCCTGCTTCATGAAGCGCTTGTCGATGGAGACGGGAGGGATGCCCTCGGCCAGGGACAGGTCTATGCGCACGCGGGCCTCCTCGAGCTCGTAGCGCATGAATTCTATGAGGCCAGAGATGAATGCGTTCAGGTCGGTGTCCTCAGGCTCTATGTCGATGGGCCGTACGGCGAAGAGGAAGTCCACCACGATGCGGTTGAGGCGCTCGACTTCTTCGTCCACGACCTCCAGGTACTTGGCGATGCCCTCGGAAGGGACGCTGGACTTGCCCTTGAGGGCCTTTTTCATCAGTTGAAGGTGTATGGAGATGGAAGCCAAGGGGTTCTTGATCTCATGGGCCACTCCGGCGGTCACGGTCGAAAGGGAGGCCAGGCTTTCGGCGCGTCTCAGGCGGGCCTCGCGGGCGCGCTTCTCGGTGACATCCTCGCTCAGGATGAGGCTGCCGGTGATGCGCCCGCGGCTGACCAGGGGCAGAATGGAAATAGACACGCAACGCCGGACACCCTTGCGCTCGAAGGTGAATTCATGGTCGCATACGCGGTCATGCCCACGCAGACTGGCCTCTATGAAGGCCGCCACCTCCTCATCGTCCACGAAGAGCCAGATGGGCTTGGCCTGCAAGTCCCCGCCCAGCAGGGGCAGGAGGCGCTCGGCGGCCTTGTTGGCCAGGAGCAGGATATCGTCGCGGTCGCACACGATGATACCGTCGGTCATCGAGTCCAGCACGCTCTCCAGTCGCTCGTTTTCTTCGGCCAGCTTGTCGAGGAGGGAACGGATCTGCTCGCTGGTCATGCGCGGGACCTTGGCCAGGGCCCGCTCGACGAAGCGCCTCATGGACCGGCCTGCGCGCCGCGCCACAGCCAACGCGCCAGGGAGGACGGGGAAATATTGAGGGCCTGAGCGCGGTAGGCGGCCTCGCGCGCCCGTTCGCCCAGGGCCGCCGCCGCCGCCGCCAGGGGTGAGGCGGGATCGGCAGCGCATAGGCCACGTAAAGCGGAGCCGCACTCGCTCATCAGGCAGCGGCATAGGCTCAAGAAGGCGTCGCGTTCCAAGTATTGCTCCGGTATGGATGCCTCCGGCCCGCCCTCATCGCGGTATTCCTCGGGTAGGCGCAGGCCGGAAGTGGCCGCGGCTCTCGCCAAGGCCTCGCCGGCCAGCGCATGCGCCAGCGGGGCAAGCTCTGCATCCGAGGGGCGCCGGAAGCCCTCGAGGTATGCGCCGACCGAATCGGCCTTGGAATCCTCGGCCCCGAAGACGCGCTTGAGCACCTCGCGTGAAGCGCCCGGCCCGCGCTCCCGGAAGGTGACCGGCCTCAGGCGCGAGAGTATCGTTTCGAGGAGGGCTGATCGGCGCGTGCTTGTCAGGATCACTAGAGCCCCTTGGGGCGGTTCCTCCAAGAGCTTGAGGATGGCGTTGCGGGCGGCCTCCAGCATGTTCTCGGCGTTTTCCAGCAATAGGACCTTGGCCCGCGCCGAGGGGCTGAGGTGGATCCAGCGGATGGCGTTGCGCACCTGCGAGATGGGGATGGCCGCCGGAACAAGGTCGATGAGCTTTACGGCCTCCTCAGCGATCCGCCCGGCCGCCTCGACGGCCTTCCCCGCATCCAGGGGCGCCAGCGAAGGGTCTAGACCAGGCAGAAGCTCCTCGATGGCCGCCAGGCCCGGGGCGGCCTTGGCCAGCTTGGATTCATCGCCCTCCCAAAGCTCAGGGTCGAAGCGCCGGGTAAGCCGACGAACCGCCCTCAAGAAGGCGTATAGCTCACGGCGCCCGGCCGCCCGCGTGAGTCCCTCCACGGCCGCGCTCAGCTCCTCGCCGAAGGAATCGTTCCCGGCCAGGAGTATGTCCGGATGGGAGCAGCGGCGGTGACGCTCGCAATCCCCGCAGGGGCAGTTCCAATCAGCCCCCCGCCTGCAGGAAACAGCTCGCGCCAGCTCCAGGGCGGCGGTGGTCTTGCCGGAAGCGAAGGGCCCCTGGAAGAGCATGGCCGGGGGGAGGCGGCCTGACTTGGCGGCCTTCGAGAGGATACCGGCTGCCTCCTCCTGGAAGAGCAGGTTTTCGAACATCCTAGGCCTCGCCGAAGGCCGGCAGGAAGGGAGAGAGGAGACGCCAGAAGAGGCTGCCTTCGAGGAGGGGGCGGGCGTCCCAGATGGGCTGGTAGCGCAGGATGGCCGCCAGGAGCGCGCAGATGAGCAAGCCCTCCAATGCCCCCACCAGAAAGCCCAGGAGCCTGTCCACAAGGCCCAGGCGAAGGGCCTCGATGGCGGAGGACAGGGCGTGCTCGAGGATTTTCATGGCCAGGAAGCAGACCAGGAAGCAGATACCCGCGGCGATGGCCCCTGCCATCGGCAGGGCCGGCCAGAGCCGCAGGCCCAATGCAGCCAGCGGCTTCCAGAAAAGGAAGGCCGCCAGGCCGGCCACCAGGGGGGCTGCCACCGAGAGGACTTCCTTGATGAAGCCGCGCACGAGGACCCGCAGCCCGCAGGCCAGGACGATCACCGCGGCGACGATGTCCACGCTGTTCATTTGGATCCTCCCAAGCGTTCCAGGATGCGTCGGGCGATCAGGGGGGCCGCGGGCTTGAGCGCGAAGGAGGCGGCCGCCCGCCCCATGGCTGCCCGCCTTTCAGGATCCGCCCGCAGAGCCTCCAGGGCCTCCAGAAGGGCGGCCCGCGCGGCCGGCGCGGGTGGGAGGACCACTGCCGCCCCGCGCGAGGCGAAGAGATCGGCATTGACTACTTGATCCCCGCGCGTGGCGCTCGAGCGCAGGGGCAGGAGGATGAGGGGCTTGCCCAGGCTTGCAGATTCCCATAGGGTCCCCGCGCCCGCCCTGGCGAGCACAAGGTCGGCGGCCGCCAAGACGTCGGGCATCTCGTCCTTGAGGTATCCAAAGGCCCGATAGCCTTCGCCGTCCAGCCGACAAGGTGTATGGTCTGGACCGGTCTGGTGAGCCACATTCCAGCTCGGCAGGATATCCGGCAGGACTGAAGCCGCCAACTCGTTGAGCTCGCGCGCTCCCTGGCTGCCACCCAGGAGGAGAAGGAGGGGGGCCTTTCGAGTGAAGCCCAGAAAGGATAGGCCGCGCTCGGCCCGGCCGCCTAGGATGGACGCCCGCACGGGGTTGCCCGTAACCTCGGCCCTTGTCCGCGCCTTGGGCGGTAGGCTCTCAATAGTTTCGGCGTACGAAAGGAGGATGAGCTCGGCGAAGCGGGCGTTGAGACGGGTGGCCAGCCCCGGTCGGACGTCCGACTCGTGGGTGAACACCGGTATGCCGAGCGAGCGCGCGGCGGCGCAGGGCGGAACGGAGACATAGCCGCCCTTGGAGAAGAGCAGATCGGGTTTGAGCTCCCGTAGAAGACCCCGGGCGGCTGCGAAGCCGGCTAGGACGCGCAGGGCGTCCGGCAGGTTGCGGGCCGAAAAGTCGCGGCGGAATTTGCCTGCCGGTATGCCATGGAACTCGAGTCCGGCGGCCTCGACGATGGATCTGTCCATGCCCTCGCGGTTGCCTATCCAGACCAGCCTGACGCTGGTATCGAGTCCGCGGAGGGCCGAGGCCACCGCAAGGCCGGGATAAATGTGGCCGCCCGTGCCGCCTCCGGTGAACGCGACCGTCATGGGCATGGGGAACTAGGCCTTGAGTAGTGAGGCGTATGCGGCCAAGGCCCCGTCCATGGGCCCCCCGGACAGGACCTGCTTGGCTAGGACCTTTCCCAGCTGAACCCCTTCTTGGTCGAAAGAATTGATGTTCCAGAGGAAGCCCTGGAACATGACCTTGTTCTCGAAATGGGCCAGCAGGGCTCCCAAGACCTCGGGTGTCAAGCGCTCGCCGTGGATCAGGGTGGAGGGGCGATCGCCGGGGAAGTTGCGATTGGCGTCAAGGTCCGGCTTGCCCTTCGCGAAGGCCGTTATCTGGGCGGCCAGGTTGGCGTTCAGCTTGGCCTGACTCGTGGAGCCCTCCACTTGGACGTCCAGCCCCCCCTGAGAACGCCGGAAACCGATGAACTGAAGGGGCACGATGTCTGTGCCCTGGTGGAGGAGTTGGTAAAAAGAATGCTGGCCGTTGGTTCCGGGCTCTCCCAAGACCACCGGGCCGGTCGGATAGTTGACCGGGCGTCCATCGCGGTTCACGCTCTTGCCGTTGGATTCCATGTCCAGCTGCTGGAGGTGGGCCGGGAAGCGCGATAGGGCTTGGGAATAGGGAAGTATGGCCGTGCAGGGGTAGCCCAGGATATTTCTATGGTAGAGGCCTATCAGGGCGTCCATCAACGCGGGATTGCGTTCGATGCGCGGATCAAGGGCCAGGATATCCTCCTGGTGGGCCCCGTTCAGGATGGCAGTAAAGACCTGCGGACCGAAGGCCAGGCTGAGGACGGCCCCGCCCACGGCGCTCGTGGAGGAATAGCGCCCGCCGATGAAGTCGTCAATATAAAAGCTCTCGAGGTAGCGCGGGTTGCGTGCCAACGGGCTGGTTTCACTGGTGACGGCCAGCATGTGCCTGGAGGGATCCAGGCCGCGCGCTTCGAGGTAGGAGCGCACCAGGGTCTCATTGGCCAGAGTCTCCTGGGTGGTGCCTGATTTGGATACGAGGATGAATAGGGTAGTGGCCGGATCCAGACGCGAAAGCACCGTGTAGGCATCGTCCGGATCGACGTTGGAGATGAAGTGGGCGCCCATCTTCAGGCTGCCCTCGGCGGCCGCCCAGGCTTCCAGGGCCAGGTACAGGGCGCGCGGCCCCAGGTCCGATCCGCCTATGCCGATCTGACAGACGCTGGCGAAAGGCTGGCCCGTGGATCCGTGGACCTGGCCTGAGTGGACCTTGTCGCAGAAAGCCGCGATAGCCTGTCGCTGGCTATTGTAGAAGGCCCCGTAGTCGCGCCCGTTCAGGATCACCGGGCCGGCCACTTGACCGCGCGTCAGGTGGTGGAGAACGCTGCGGCCCTCGCCCGTGTTCATAGCCTGGCCCGATACAAGGGCCAGGTACTTGTCGATGACCTGCATTTCGTCGGCCAATTCCTGGAGGAGGCTGACGATGGGTTCTTCAACCCCCGCGGCGGCATAGTTGAAGACCAGGCCGGCGCCCATGCCTATTTCAGCAGAGCGTACGCGCTCCGCGCTGAGGCTCTCGGCGAGGGGGCGCGGCGGCGGGCTGGCGGTCAAGCGCTCGAAGGCCGCCGCGGCGTCGAGGTCCATGAAGTCGGGCATGCTTCCTCCCGCCCCAGAGGGGCATATAATAATGGACTCATTCGAGCTCGCTTGTCAACGAAACGGAATATTCGTTTTAGAGCTTCACAAAGCCTTGAATATCATATATAAAAGACTGGCCTGCGGCGCTGGCCGCCGCCGGCGCCGCGGATAGGCGCGCCGCGCGCCCGCCCGCCACGATGTCGATAAGGAGGATACGATGGCTAAATCGAAGGCCGCCGGCAAGGCTCCGGCAGCGAAGAAGGCCGCGGCCAAGGCTCCCGCCGCGTCAAAGAAGGTCGGCCTGCCCGACAAGTTCACCATGTCCACTATGCTTGGATTCGTTTCCGAGAAGAGCGGGGTCACCAAGAAGCAGGCTAAGGAGGCCATCGACGCCTTCATCGAGGTCTTCACCGCCGGCATGATCGCCGGTGAGCGCGTGCCCTTCGGTACTATCGGCAAGGCTTATGTGCGTGAGCGGCCGGCCACCAAGAAGCGCATGGGCCGCAATCCCAAGACCGGCGAGGAAGTGGTTATCCCGGCCAAGCCCGCCGTGCGCGTCCCCAAATTCACCTATGGGAAGGCCTTCAAGGAAATCGCCAAGAAGGCTAAGGTAAAGAAGTCCTGATGAAACTGGGCCGTCCCCCGGCCTGCCCATCCGCGGGTGAACAGGGGCGATAGGACAGGAGGAGGCCGACCCGCCACGGCGGCGCGTCGGCCTCTTTCGTTTGCGTTCCGCAGCGGCGCCCATACGTCCAGCATGGAGATCTGATGAAGACCAACTACTCACTCGTGCCCAAGCTCATCACCCAGAACCCGATAGTGGCCATACAAATGGCCGGCGCCTTCTTGCAACAGTTGGCGGCCATGGGCATAGACTACCGTTCGGCCGATTTCACCTCGTCGCGCATGCCTTTGGTCACCCTCAAGATCACGCCCCTGTGCAACCTGCGTTGCGTGATGTGCGGCCAACGCGGGATCAAGGGCACCCTCAAGGGCCACGATGCGGTGGAGAAGGCCAAGGATATCATGTCCATGGAGCAATACCGCAAGTTCATAGACGAGGTGTCCGAGAAAGCCCGCCTCTTCTACGTCTGGGGCGGCGAGCCCTTCATGTACCCGGACTTCATGGAGCTGGCGGCCTACATGAAGAAGAAGATCCCCTTGCTGACGGTCAACACCAACGGCACCTTCCTGGCCCAGAACGCCGAACGCATCGTGCGGGATAACTGGACCGGCATATTCGTCTCTCTGGACGCCTTCGAGGATGTCAACGACCAGATCCGCGGCAAGGGCTCATATCGCCGGGTGATCGAGGGCATCCAGGCTGTCAACGCCGAGAAGCTCCGCCAGGGCAAGAAATTCCCGCAGGTCGGCATCGTCACCACCGTGTCCAACATGAACTACCTTGACCTGGCCAACCTTGTGCGGGCCACCGCCGACATGGGCTTGGCCTGGCACATCATCAACCTGGGCACCTACTTCGACGAGGAGATCGGGGCAGCCCACGTGGCGGCGGTCAAGGAGAAGCTGGGTATAGAGCCCACCTACTGGCGCGGCTTCGCCACCGGCTACAATGAGGGAATAGACGGGGATAAATTCTCGGAAATCCTGGCCGAGGTGCACTCGCTGTCATCGAAGGTCAAGCATCCCATCATCACCGTCCCGGTCATCACCCCGAAGGTCATAGGCACCTACTATTCGCAGCTGGACGTGGCTGTGCGTGACCATTGCAAGGTGCCCTGGTTCATGGTCAACGTGGACTACAACGGCGACGTGCATTTCTGCGCGGACCATCCCGACTGGGTGGTGGGCAACCTGAAGACCGATTCTATCTGGGATCTGTACAACAACGAGCGGTCCAAGAAATTCCGGAAGGCCCTGAAAGAGAGCCCGGACGGGATCTTCCCGGGCTGCAAGCGCTGCTACCAGATCATGCTGTGCGGGCGGCGCCGCCCGGGATTCTGAGGCGCGCGGCCGCGAGGAGGTCAAGATGTCTGCCAAGCTGATCGACGGCAAGGCCGTGGCCGAGGCGGTCAAGGCATCCCTGCGTGAACGCGTGGCCGCCCTGGCGAAGGTTTCCAGGCCGCCCTGCCTGGCGGTGGTGCTGGTGGGCGACAACCCGGCCTCGCTGTCCTATGTGGACTCCAAGGAGCGCGACTGCGCCGAGCTGGGCATAGCCAGCCTGGACATACGCTACATGCGCGGACAGCCCATGGAGGGCTTGCTGGCGCGATTGCGCGAGCTGAATGCGGATCCGGAGGTGGACGGCATCCTGGTGCAGCTGCCTCTGCCTGACGGCATGAGCGAGCGGACGGTAATGGCTGAGATCAGTCCTCGCAAGGACGTCGACGGCCTGACACCCCTCAACGCCGGCCTCCTGGCTCTGGGCGAGGACTGCTTCTTCCCATGCACTCCGCACGGGGTGATTAAGCTGATCCAATCGGCCGGGGTGGGCCTGGACGGGGCCCGGGTGGTCATCGTCGGGCGCTCCAACCTGGTGGGCAAGCCGCTGGCGAATTTGCTTGTACGCAAGGAATTCAACGCTACCGTCACCATCTGCCATACCGGCACCCGCGACCTGGCCGAA
Organism: uncultured Spirochaetales bacterium; assembly: GCA_964470375.1. Taxonomy (GTDB): domain Bacteria; phylum Spirochaetota; class Spirochaetia; order Treponematales; family JBGSOB01; genus CAYNQK01. The sequence continues at coordinate 98,521 of CAYYCP010000001.1, read as the reverse complement.
CATTGCCGCCAGGCCGACGTGTTGGTGGCCTGCGCCGGCCGGCGCGGCTTGGTGAATGCCTCCATGGTGAAGCCCGGTGCCTGCGTGATAGACGTGGGCGTGAACCGCGTGCCGGATCCTTCCAAGAAGCGCGGCTATCGCATCGAGGGCGACGTGGATTTCGAATCAGTCTCCGAAGTGGCCGGCTGGATAACCCCGCCCACAGGCGGAGTCGGGCCTATGACCAGGGCTATGCTGCTTGAGAATACCGTGCGCGCCGCCGAGTTGGGGGCCTCCGGGCGATGAAGGACGTCCAGAGCGAGTCCGATGCGCGTCGGATCCCCCTGGCCAAGGTGGGCGTGAAGGGCCTGGCCTACCCGATCGTCGTGCTGGACCGGGCCGAGCGCCGGCAGCATACCGTAGCCACGGTCAACCTCTTCGCCGACCTGCCCCACGACTTCAAGGGCACCCACATGAGCCGCTTCATTGAGGTCTTCAACGCCCACCGCTCGGACCTGTCCATGCCCCGCTTCCTGACCATGCTGGGCGAGCTGCGCCAGGCCCTGGATGCCGAGGACGCCTATTCGGACATGACTTTCCCGTATTTTCTCAAAAAGCGCGCGCCCGTATCCGGCCAGGAGGCGCTCATGCGCTACGAGGCCGGCTACTCCGGCAGGGTAAGCGGGGACAAGAGCGAATTCCTGGTGACTGTCAGCGCTCCGGTGTTGACCGTGTGTCCCTGCTCCAAGGCCATCTCGGAGCGCGGGGCCCATAACCAACGCGGCAAGGTCAGCGTGACCGTGCGCCTGGGACCCTTCTTCTGGTTCGAGGAGATCATCGAAATGATAGAGGCCTCGGCCTCCTGCGGGCTCTATCCGCTCCTCAAGCGGGAGGATGAGAAATGGGTGACCGAGAGGGCCTACGACAATCCGCGCTTCGTAGAGGACGTAGTGCGTGAGGTCTATTTGCGCTTAGAGCGGCACGGGGGTTTCCCGTGGTTCTCGGTGGAAGCCGAGAATTTTGAGAGTATCCACGACCATTCGGCCTACGCCTACGCGGAGTACCCCGCGCCGGGCGGGTATAACAGGGAGGAATGATGGCCCAGGACCTGAAGTCACAGTACCGCACCATCAATCGGGACGAATTCCCGGAAACAATGGAGATCAGCTTCACGGACAAGGCCGGGCGGCGCACAGGCTTGCGTTACGAGAAGGTGGAGTGGACCGTGGAGGGAAAGCTGGCCGGCCTGCGTTACGGCGAGAATCCAGACCAGCCGGCGGCGCTGTACCGCCTGGTGGACGGTAACCTGGCCATAGCCGGCATCGAGCTCATCCAGCCCGGGCGTTGGCTGGTATCGGATGCCGAGCTCCTCCAAAGCGGCAAGCACCCCGGAAAGACCAACCTGACCGACGTGGATTCAGCCCTGAATGTGCTGCGCTATTTCCAGGATCGACCGGCCTGCGCCATCATGAAGCACAACAACCCCTCCGGCGCGGCCCTGGGCTCCAGCCCGGCCGAGGCCTACCGGAAGGCTTACATGGCGGACAGCCTGGCCGCCTACGGCGGAGCGGTTGTCCTCAATCGCCAGGTGGATCCGGAGACCGCCGAGGCCATCGCCGCCAGCTATTGCGAAGTGGTGGCCGCGCCTGAGTACGAACCGAGGGCCCTGGAGGCCTTCGCCAAGTGGAAGAACCTGCGGGTCATCCGCATCAAGGACATGGCCCGGCTGGATTCCTACGCGGGCGTCAGAGTCCTGGACTTCAAGTCCCTCATAGACGGGGGCTGTGTGGTCCAGGCCTCCTTCTGTCCCAGGACGCTCAGGCGCGAGGACTTTCTGCCGGCCGAATGCCAATACCAGGGCAAGGAGTATCGAGTCCTGCGCGAGCCCACCGAGGCAGAATGGGCGGACATGCTCTTCGGCTGGCTCTTGGAGACCGGCATCACCTCCAATTCGGTGATCTACGTCAAGGACCAGTGCACGGTCGGCATCGGCACCGGAGAGCAGGATCGGGTCGGCGTGGCGGAGATCGCCCGCGACAAGGCCTACACCAAGCTCATCGACCGCATCCACTTCGAGCGTCACGGCGAGCACTATAATTTCTCCAAGGACGAGGCGGCCAAGGCGGCATCCCGCGAGGAGGGCATCGCCCGCAAGGGCGGCCTCATCGGCTCGGTGATGGTCTCGGACGCCTTCTTCCCCTACCGCGATGGCATAGAGGTGGGTCTCAAGGAGGGCGTCACGGCTGTGGTTCAGCCGGGCGGGGCCATCCGCGAGCACGAGGCGATAGAGGCCTGCAACGAATACGGGGCGGCCATGAAATTCACCGGCCAAAGGTGCTTCCGGCACTGAGGCCGGGCATCGTGGACGGCCTTGGACGGGGTCGCCCTTTTCGGTATCTTTTGCACTATATGGCGCGGCCCCCGAGGCGCGCACAGGGAGGTTTGAGATGAACGACCTGACTCCGAAAACGACTCAGGAAGTCCGCCGCTACGGCATGGTGGGCGTGGGCGCGGGCATAAGCGGCCTGGGCCTCCTCATCCTGAATGACTTCGCCGGCGGTTGGGGCGGCCTGGTGGTGGGCGGCTTGGTGGCCCTGGGCGGCCTTGGCATCATGGGCTCCAAGGACGGCAAGGACAAGCGCCTGGGCGGGCTGGTGACGGCCGCCGGGGCGGTCACGGCCGGCGCGGCCCTCTTCCAGGTTCTGCCCGGATTCCAGGGCCTGGCCCACCTGGGCAGCTTCGTGCTGTGGGCCTCCGGCATCGGCCTCCTGGGCCTGGGCGTCTGGAACATCATCAAATTCGTGAAGGGGCTCAAGAGCCGCGCATGAGGCGCCGCTACCGCATAGAAACCTATGGTTGCCAGATGAACAAGGCGGAGTCGGCCGCGGCGGAGAACCTCCTCCGGCAGCGCGGCTGGGCTCCGGCCAGCGAGGGCGAGGGAGTCGACCTCGTCCTCATCAACACCTGCTCGGTGCGCAAGACCGCCGAAACGAGGGCCTTGGGGCGCATCGATCAATGGAAGGCCCGCAAGCGCGAGAGCGGGCTGACCCTGGTGGTATCCGGCTGTATGGCCCAGCGCTTGGGCGAGGGCGGCCTTAAGGCCGGGGGCCCGGGCGTGGATTATGTCCTGGGCACCTTCTCCAAGGGCTCCCTGGGGGCAATCCTGGATTCGATTGAGGAGGGCGGCCGGGCGGTGGTGGGCGAGGAGGCCGCCTATGTCTTCGCCCCCTCCCACCTGGAACCGGGGGCATTCCGCGCCTACCTGCCCATCATGCACGGCTGCGATAACTTCTGCACCTACTGCATCGTGCCGTACCTGCGCGGGCGTGAAGTGTCGCGGCCTCCATCCGAGATCCTCGCGGAGATCAGGGAAATGGCCGCGGCGGGGGTGCGCGAGGTCAGCCTCCTGGGCCAGAATGTCAATTCTTATCGGCATGCCGGCGATGGGCATGCCATCGATTTCCCGGCCCTCCTGGGGGAGGTGGACGCCGAGCTCTCGCGTCTGCGCGATCAGGGCATCGGCCGGCTGGATTGGGTGCGCTTCCTCTCCAGCCATCCCAGGGATTTTTCCGAGCGCGCCATAGAGGCCATGGCGTCCAGCCCCTTCGTCTGCCGCCACCTCCACCTCTGCGCCCAGCACGGTTCGGATCGCATCCTCAAGGCCATGCGCCGCGGCTACACGGCCGAATCCTACCTGGCCTTGCTCGACCGTATCCGCGCGGCCATGCCGGGCATTTCGCTCTCCACGGACATCTTGGTGGGTTTCCCCGGAGAGACCGAGGAGGACCTCGAGGCCACCCTGGAGCTCATGCGCCAGGCCTCCTTCGAGTACGCCTTCATGTATTACTTCAATCCGCGCCAAGGCACGGAGGCGGCCGCCATGCCAGGCCAGCTCCCCCTGGAACTGCGCAAGGAACGCCTGGCCCGCGTGATAGCCCTCCAGTCCGAGCTGACCCGACAGGCCATGACAGCCCGCCTGGGCCTCACCTGCCGGGTCCTGATAGAATCCGCCTCCAGGCGTTCGGCTGCCGAGGTCCTGGCACGCAATCAGCAGGATGAGATGGTCGTTCTCCCCGGAAGCCCGGGGGAGGCGGGCACATTCGCGGAGGCGAGGCTTGTCTCGCTTTCCGGAAACACATTTCGGGCTGAAAGGATCCGCTGATGCCCTGGCGCCTGATCGCCTTCCTGGCCGCCCTGGCCCTGATCGTGGCCTTCATAGGCTTCAATCTCGGGAATTCGTGCAATATCAGTTTCGGATTCGCGGAAATCGAGGATGTGCCGGTCTACCTGAGCATCCTGGGGGCCTTTCTCCTGGGCTTCCTGGCCTCCATACCCCTGGCATTTAGGCTGAGCCGGGGCAGGAGGGCCAAGGCCAAGAAGGCCGGGCCGACCCTGAACCAGGATCCCACCATCAAGAGCGGTGAGGGCGATAAAAAGAGCGCCGATGAGAAGGCCTACGAGATTACGGCCGCCCCGGCCCCCCTCGCAGAGCCGACCGCCGGCCGCAAGGGATTCTTCTCCTTCAGGAAGCGCCGCAAGGGCGGACAGGCGAAGTGAGCCGTGCCTAGATCCCGGCTTCTCCCCCTCTGCCTCATCTTCCTCGGCTCCGCACTGGGATCCCAGGAAGCCTCATCGGATCGGGCCTGGCTCATGGCCAACCGCGGCTCCGCGGAATTCCCGGCCCGCTTCTTCTCGGCCCTGGACGCTGAGGCCGATGCCGGCCGGGCCCTCCTCCTGGTGGAGGACTTCTCGGCATCCCTGACAATCCCGGCTCACAAGGCCAGGGCCTTCTCCGCCGCCGGGCGCCTCTGCGAGCTCTCCGGGCGGACGGCCGAGGCGGCCGCCTGGTACGATAAGGCTCTGGCCGCCGATCCCTCGGGCTACGACGCAGCCGTGGATTTCCGGGCCGCTCTCTGCCGCCTCAAGGCCGGCGAGGCCGCCATAGCCTTAGCCCGTGCCGAGGCCATCGCAAGAAAGCCTGATGCGGGCTATGCCGCCCAGTCAGCCCGCCTCCTCTCGGTATGGGCCCTGGCCGCCTTGGGCCGGCGCGAGGAGTCTCTAGGCCGTGCGGCTATATCCATGAGGGCCCAGGATCTCCATGAGTCCCTCAAGCATGCTTACGCCTATGCCTACGCTTATCTGAGCGGAGGCCCCCCGTCCCAAGCCCCTGTTCCGGCCGCTCCGACTTCCGACAATCCGGACGCCATTCTCTTCGCGGCCCTGGGTGGCGGGGCGGGAGTGCCCCTGGCGCCACTCTTCGAACCGGTCTTCTACCTCTCCGGTATCCTCTCCCCCTCGAGCCCGCCCGATATGGCCCAGGCGGAGGAAGGTAAGGGGGCTGTATCCGGGTCGAGCCCAGAGGCCGGCATCCCGCCGAGCCCAAGATCGAGTCCCGCGAACAGTGCGACGCCGAACCCCAGCCCGGGCTCCGTTTCCAGCGCCGCGTCGAAGGGGTCGACTGCTTCTCCAGGAGTAGGTCCTTCCCCGGCCGCACCGAGAAGCTATCTCCAAGTAGGCGTCTTCGAGGTTCAGCAGAACGCCGTCAATCTAGCCGACGCCCTCGCCAAGGCGGGCTTCCCTTCGGAGATCCGCCAGGGCCTCTCGCGTTCAGGCGCCAAGCGCTACTACGTGATCGTGCCCCAGGACGCCCAGGGCATGCCGGGTTACATGGAGCTCAAGGAGGCTGGATTCGAGAGCGTTCCCTTCAACTGAGCCCGCGGGATGGATGTGCATTCCCCGTCGGAATGCACATCCGCGGAAAAATATCGATCAGCCATGAACGGTGGGAGAAGGCGAGGGTGGAGCCAGGGCCGGGCTGAAGACGATCTGCTCGGCCTCGAGGTACTCAAGGCCCTCTACGCTGATCCTCACGGGCGATAGGATCAAAGCGGCTTCTCCGCCCGCGCCCCCGCCCTTCATGGCGTAGCTGCGAGTGCGCGTCAGCATTCCGGAGGGGCTCAGGCTGCGAAGGACCAGGACATGCGTACCGTCCATGGCGTACGCGGAGAAGAGCCCCGAATCGAGGCTTCCGTCGCGTTTCCATGTATAGCGCGGATAGGCGAATTCCAATTCCCCCTGGGGACCCTGGAAGCACCCTGAGGGCAGGACGGCCGTGTCTGCTCCGTCCGTCCAGCCGCCCTCGCTGGGATGCGCGATATACTTGCGGTAGGCCCCGTTCCAGGGATTCCCGCTGTCGGCGCTGAAGCGCACATTATCGGTGCTGCGCACCTGGACGCTCTCCGCTCCTAGGAGCTCGATGTCCACGAAGCGGCGCAGCTTGATCTCCTGATGGGCCGCGCTGATGTACAGGCCACGCTTGGTTGATGCGGAATTCTCCCAGTTGAAGACGCTCAGCGAGGGCACGTCGCCCTCCTCCGAAAAGACGATTTCCCGGAATTCGGGCGAGAACTGGATCAGCCTGGCTCCCTTCACCCCGGGGGGCGGGCCTGACTCCAGGTACCAGATGCCCGAGAGAAAACGCTCGAAGGTGGACGGGTTCCCGTCAAGGTATCGCTCCACGAGGGCCTGCTCTATAGCCTGTCCGGAGACCTGACGACGTTCGGCCGGCATGTAGGAGGCTGCCGCCGGATTCCATGTCCAGCGCGTCTCCACCTTGTCCATGTAGTTGCGCGAGGTCAAGTCCTGCTCGTGGCTGCGGATTTCCCAGGGCGCCTCATCGGCCAGGCCGGCGGCGTAGGCGGGCGATCTCTCGGTCTCGACGATCTCGATGGACTCGGCCTCTATGGCGGCGATGCGCCCGTATGCCGGCACGCCAGGGCCGCCCTGCCGGTCGGGGTGGAGGACGAGGAGGGTTTGGCGGTCAAGGTCATTCATGCCGGCGCAGACCAGATCCTTCTCATGGGTCCCGGTCATATCCTTGATGGACACGGAGAAGGTGGGGTACTTGGTGGCCAGGGTGGTCTCCTCCCAGAGGCGCACCCAGGCGTTGCGCTGGCCTTCCTGATCCAGAACCACCACGCTGATGTAGGAGGAGGACGTCTTGACGCTCTTGACCAGAAGGATCTGCTCGTCCTCGGGATCCGTGTCGATGTCGGCGCTGAGGATGCCCAGGAGGGTCTCCCCCTCGCGGGGCGGAAGACGCGGGCCTTCCTCGGCCCGGCGTTGGGGTTGGCCTGCGCCTGGAGTGGCCTGCAGGGGGCCCGAGTCGGGCTGCCTGACCTCGGCCCGGTAGGAGCTGGCGGGCTCCCCGCGCCCACGGCAGGCCGTGAGGGCCGCCAGGGCTGCTAGGAGAAGGAATAGCCTGCGAGGCATCATGCCCACGGACCCCCGTTCGCGGCGGCAGGGAGAACCGCCCTGACAGCCGATTCCAGCTCGGGCATGGTGGCGTCCGCGTCCTTGCGACACTTGAAGCCTGCGGCCGTCTTGTGACCCCCGCCGCCCATGCGTTGGGCGATGGCGGCCACGTTGACGGCGCCCTTGGAGCGCAGGGAGCAGCGCAGGACTCCCTCGGGCGTCTCCTTGAACAGCACCGACAGCTCGACCGATCTGGCCCTCAGGGGCAGGTTGATGAGGTCCTCGGCGTCTTCATACAGGGCACCGGTGGCCTCGAAATCCGACTTGAGGAGGACTTGGCGGGCCAGACGGCCATCCATGGAGAACTCCAGGCTCGCGACGGCCCGCTTGAGGAGGAGGAGGGAGGCCAGGCTTCTGCTCTCATTGAGGAGCTCGTGCACCCTTGAGGGCGAGGCTCCGGCCAGGGTCAGGAAGCGGGCGGCCTCAAATGTGGCCGGCCCGGTCTTATGGAAGGCGAAGTTGCCGGTGTCGAAGCTTATGCCGGCCAGGAGGGCTTGGGCCATATCCTCTTCCAGGGGCATGCCCAAGGATCGAAGAAGCTCCAGGACCATCTCGCAAGTGGAGCTGGCGGCCGGATCCAACCAGGCGGCCCTGGCCTGGTCCGGGACGATGTCATGGTGGTCGATCACCAGCATCTCGGCGTCCAGGGCCGTGATGCCGGCGCTGATCCTGTCGCAGGTGTCCAGGACGATGACGGCCTCGTCCGCGGACGGGGTCAGGGCTGAGCCGGCCGCAGCGATGAGGCCGCGCGGGTCTATGAAGGCCCAGCGCGACGGCACGGCCTCGGCGTTGAGGGCCCGACATGCCTTGCCGGCTCCCGCTAGTCCGCGGGCCAGGGCGTATTCGGCCCCTATTCCGTCGGCGTCCGCGGATTCATGGGTCGTGATGAGGAAGCGCGTATGGCGCCCAATGAAGTCAAGTGCGTCTTGGATCGGCATCTTCGACCTTTTCTTCTTTTTTTTCATCTTCATCGGCGCGCTTTGAGCGGAGAGCCCGGAATACTAGGATGGTCAGTACGATCAGGAGTCCCAGCCCCAGGGCTCCCAGGACGGCCGGGATGAGCCAGGGCGCCTTCCCTCCGGCGCCGACCCTCGCCTGTCCGGCGCTCAGGGCATCGGTGCCGTCCCGGGCATCGGCGACGGACCGGGCATCCCCGGGGCCTCCCTGAGTGGCCGCGCCATCCTCGGGGCCCTCTCCGGCATCGGGCCCGATCAGGCGGGGATCCGTGCCCGCCAGGCGCTCGGGCGGCAAGGCGCTCAGGACCGAGGAGAGCTCGCGCACCCCGCTTTCAACCTTTTGGTCCAGGCCCACCCCCAGGGTGATGACCTTCCAGGCCCCGTGGCGCTCGCGTCTCACATAGGTGAGATAGGCGTGCGAGAAGCTTCCGTCCTTGGAGAAGTAGCGCGATTCAGGGGGCGGCTCGGCGATCTCGTCGCTGACGATGATGATGTACTTTTTCCTCCCGTTGTTGATGGAGGATTCCAGCCTGGCTTTGAGGGCGTCCAGGGCTCCGCCGATATCCGTCCAACGGCCGTCCGGCTTGAGGGCCTGGATGCGCCGCATGAGCTCCTGCTTCTGCGTGGTATCGGCTACGGGACCGTCCCATATCGTCTCTGTTTTCCCGTAAAAGCTGAGGAGGAAGACATAATCACCTGGTATTACCACCGGACCGATGAAGGCGCTGATGAGCCAGTTTTTCGAATCCTCTGATTTTCCCTCTTCGGCCATGGAAAGGGAGCGATCATAGAGGATGTAAAAATCCATCGCTTCGATCCGGGTGTCGCTGAAGGCGGAAAGGGCCACGAAAAGGCCGATGACCGCACATGCTATGCCTTTCATCACTTTCTCCATCGACCAGTGGTCATACCAGAAGCCCTTGTAAACAGCGGACAGTTTCGAAAAGCCGCCGGAACAAGCTCAATTCCAGCATCACATTCCATTTTCGCACGGTAGTTTACTATAATATGGAAAATACAGGCTAACAAATTTTTTTTCTCCTCTTTACTTTTTCGAGGTAGAAGGGCTATGCTCAGTGCAGATTTTCTTATAGTAAGGAGTTAGCAATGGGAGCTATCGATCTGCCCAAGAGTCCTAACGTATTCCACCCGGAAAAGCCGAGCGCGGTCGGTTCCCGAAACTCTCTCGCCCAGGAGGGGCGTGATCAGCAGAAGGAAGTCAATCAGCTTTTGGAGGAGGAGACGAACAAGGTACTCCATCACCTTACCTCCCGCCTCCCTAAGGAAGTCCTTGAGCGCCTGGACGTGATGGGCGGCATCAAGGAGAAGCTCTACAACTATTTCAACCAGAATTACCAGAACATGTTCAACCGGTACATCACCAGTACCGAGGACGAGATGACCAAGAAGGTCAGGAATTTCATCGACCGCGAGGAAATGAAGGTCCTGGCCCGCTATACCCCCAAGGAGATCGCCGAGCTTCTGGATCAGGTCGGCGGGGCCGACAAGTTCAACACCGGCGAGATCGAGAAATCGATCATCAACATGTACGGCCACCTCCAGGGTCACGTCCAGCGCGGTGTCAATGACTTGGAGAACCTGACCAACAGCCTCCTGCGCCAGAAGACCGACGTGGGCGCCTTCATCCGCGGCGAGAACGCCTACTCCGTGGTCAAGTGCGCCTTCAAGGACAACATCCGCAAGCCCAAGACCGTCTGCGACGTCAAGCTGTCGGTCAACATTCTGGATTCCGAGCTGATCAGCCCGATCTTCCACTACCAGGTGACCATCGAGTATCTGATCAAGGACCTCATCTCCAAGCACATCATCGACACCATTGACCGCGAGATCGAGCAGCTCAAGGACAAGCTCCTGGACGAGGGCAAGGAGGAGATGTCCGACGGCGAGATCATCTTCAAGCGCCTGGGCATGGTGGAGAGTCACACGGACGACAAGGTCGACGATCCCAAGTCGCGCCGCTACACCTACCTGGCCAAGGCCCTCATGGACCGTCTCAGCGACATCCGTGCGGAGATCGACCCGGCCACCTTCGACCAGCTCAATATCCGCGAAAACCTCAAGAAGATCATGGACATCGAGAACATCCGCAACAGGGGATTCAACACCGCGGTGAACTCGATCACGTCCATCCTCGATACTTCCAAGATGGGCTACCAGTATATAGAGAACCTGAAGAACGCCCGCGAGCTCATCATCCGCGAGTACGAGGACACCAATACCGACGTCCTGCCGGACGAGCGCTACCAGATCCGCATGCGCTACTACGACAACGCCCAGCTCAACGCCGAGCGGGCCGCCTACGACGTGCAGATCCATGAATTCCAGAAGGAGGTCAAGCACCTCTGGGACTGCCTGGAGCTGACCTATGAGAAGTCCAAGTTCCTGAAGCGCATCTCCGACTTCGACGACCTGGCCAAGATCTACAGGCGCAGGATCGCCCGCAAGAAGGCCAAGAACCCGGATGACACCCTGTACGAGAAACTGGCTAAGGCCTGGGACGAGATCTCCTTCGTCAAGTCCGCCGACACCGAAGTGGAGAGGATGAACCGGACCTACCTCTACGAGAAGGACAAGCTGCGCAAGATGCTCGTTCTGATGCGCGAGCGCATGAAGGCCATGTACTCCTACCAGTATCCCATCGAGCGCCGGGTCATGGAGGAGCGCCTGGAGTTCCTGGAGAAGGAGTTCAACCGCTTCGACTACATGATCAACCCCTATCACATCCAGCCGGGCCTCCTCCTGGACGTGGATATCACTTCCATCAAGCGCAAGAAGGCCACTCTGGACGGAATGGCCAACGTGCTCAACGAGTTCCTGCACGGCGTGTCCAAGGGCTTCCAGGACGCCGCCTTCGCCTCCTTCTCGAGGCGCCGCTCGACGGTCAGGGCCGACATCGCCCAGTCCTTCGCGGCCGTCCCGGTTGATGAGGGCCCCTCCGCTGAGGCGGGCTTCATGAGCGACCTGGCCACCCCCGCCCTGGAGGAAAGCCTCGCGTCTCCCCCGGCCGTCACCGTACGTCCGTCCGCCCCCAAGGCCAAGCCCAAGGCCGCTCCGGCCCGGGCCCAGGCCAAGAAGAAGGGCGTGGTCGATTCCGGAAGGAAAGCCAAGCCGGTCTCGCGCTCACGCGGACGGGATTCCGGCCTCAGGGAGATCTAAAGCGCGCTGATCCAGAACGAAGCCCCCGCCCCAGAGGCGGGGGCTTTTTCCGTAAAAGGGGAAACGCATGAAGGATACCGCCACCCAATATGAACGGCTCGCCATACGCGAGGAATTCAACGCGTCTGTAAGGCATATCAAGGGCACCATAGCCATTCTGGACCGCTTCGAGGCAGGTGAAAATCTGGCTGACCTTATAAACGAGGCCCTGGCATCCAAGGAGATGGTGCAAGACGAAATAACCGCAGTGGTCAGCATGATCATAGGGCAGAAGCATCCCTACGTATCGGTATCCGCCAACCTGGCCTCGGTCACGGCAGATTTGGCCGCGCTGACCGATGTGGTCAAGGCCTGGAACGCAGTCGACCTAGTCCTAGTCTACCATCACCCTGACCTGGGTACCCTCGTCCTCAACCCCAAGAACGCTGAGCAGATGGCCGGGCTTGACCGCTTCTCCAAGAATGAATGCGTCACCGCCTATGCCGGAGCCTTCGCCAAGCCGTGCAAGGCCGGCCTGGCCCTTCAAGCTGCGCGTAGCCTCGTGGACCTCATCCAGGGGCGGGGAGGCAAGGCCGATGCCGCCCTCAAGAAGGGCGAATTCGTCTATCGGCCGAAAAAGAAGAAGGCCGCACAGGCCGCAGCCCCAGCCGCTCGCGCGCCCAGGACAGCTAAGGCGGCCGCACCCAAGGCAGTCCGCGCCAGCGTCTCCGCAGCGGATGTGATGGCCGCCCATGCCCGCGGACCGGCATTCCAGGCCGCACCGGCCGCCGCCGCGCCCCAAACCGCCCTGGCCCCGGCGACGCCGGCGGTGGCGACCGCCCCGGCCGGCGCCAAGAAGATGACGCCCATGTACGCAGTGCCGGTCACCAACGAGCTCTTCCACAACGGCAACGTAGAGGCTTGGAAGCGCATCATCCAGAGCTACACCACCAAGCACCCGGGCCTGGAGGTATTCGTCTACTACGACGGCGAGCGCATCACCAACCTCAACTCGCTCTTCAAGTGGGGCAAGGTCAAGCGCGGCACCTGCATCGAATTCAAGGTGGCTGGTGATGACATCGTGGATGTGGCCAAGCTTCAGCGCTATCTCAGGCAGGGAGCCAGCCACATGTTCGAGGCCTTCCTGAAGTTCCCGGTCAATACCATTCCGGCTCTGTTCTAGGGGGAAGCCATGCAGAAAATGAGCATTCATTTCTTCAGCCAGAAGGATACCGTAAAGAGCACCGTGGACCCCCAGCTCCTGGGCATACGCGGTCGATTAGTGAACGAATTCGCCCAAATGAACCTGCCCATACTCCCGGGCTTCATCGTGGACGCCAGCTGCGCCAGCGCCCTGGCCCAGGCCGACGTCGCCAGGGACATAGCTCCCTTCCTCAAGAGGGTCGAGACCATCGTCAAGAAGGGCTACGGTGATCCGGGCAATCCCCTGCTGCTCAAGATCGTCGTGTCGCCCAACCTGACCATTTCCAATTACCCAACGATGCACAACTTCGGCCTGACCCGGGAGACCCTGGCCGGCTTCGAGAAGTACGTGGGCCCCAACTTCGCCGTGCATGAGCTGCTCTTCCTGATCCGGGGTATGCTCAAGATAGAGTCGCGCATCGCCGAGCTCAAGGAGGATGAGAAGAGGCAGGCCCTGATAGACGAAGTGGAGAAGCGCGTCTCGGCCGCCCTCAAGCAGGACAAGCTGCGTTCGGGCGCCCTGGAGATTATGGAAGGCTTCAAGGCCTACCTGCCCGAGGGTTTCTTCGACAGCCCGATCTCCCAGCTGGTATGCTCGCTTAAGCGCATATCCGAGCTCCTGTCCATGGACGAGCAGAACGATCAGGACACCGCCATGGTCATCCAGCCCATGGTCTACGGCAATTACGGCAAGGATTCCGCCTCGGGGGCTTTCTTCACCCGCAACATCGTAACGGGCGACAAGGAACTCCAGGGCGAATTCTACCAAGACAAGTTCAACGAGATCGGTTCATCCGGAAAGGATATTCTCAAGATCGGGCCTGAGTATCTTTCCGAGCTCCGCAAGATAGCCCAAAAGATCGAAGACCATCTCAAGGAGATCCGCCAGATCCGATTCACCATCGAAAACAAGAAGCTCTGGCTGATAGAGCAGCGGGCGGTGGACCAGAAGTCCACCCAGGCCGACATCCGCCTATACCTGGATCTCAACAAGCGCCGCATAGTGGACGACGTTTTCGTGGTCAGCCACATCAAGCCCGGCCAACTCAACGAGATCCTCCATCCGGTTGTGGACATGCGCTCCGTCAAGAAGCTGACCGGCGTCACCGGAGGCATCACCGGCGCGCCGGGCGCGGCTATCGGGCGGGCCTACTTCACAACCGAGCACCTGATAGAGGCTGTGCGTATAGCCCATCAGAAGGGTGAGGATACCCGCTGCATCCTGGTTATGCCGGCCACCTTCGCCGAGGACGTCAAGGCCATCGAGGTGGCAAAGGGCGTGCTGTCATCCGAGGGAGGCTATTCCGCCCACGCCTCGGTGGTGGCCCGCCAATACGGCAAGGTCTCGCTGGTCCGCCCTGACATGCGCTTCAAGGGCAATAAGGCCACCATAGGCGATATCACCATCACCGAGGGGGACTACATCACCCTGAACATCCCCTACTACGGTGAGCCGCAGATCTACCTGGGCAAGGCCGACCTCATAGAGCCGGATCCCAGCAGCTCAGGGTTACTGGACTTCATCGCTATATGCAAGAAGCTGCTCAAGAAATTCCACGTGCGCGCCAACGCCGACAACCCGCGCGACGCCAAGCTGGCCCTGTCCTTCGGCGCCGACGGCATCGGACTTACCCGCACCGAACACATGTTCTTCAACGAGAAGCGCATCAACGCCTTCCGCGAGATGATCATGTCGGCCAGCCGAAAGGAGCGCGAGAAGGCCCTGGCCAAGCTCAAGGCCATGCAGCGCGAGGACTTCTACGGCATCTTCAAGGTCATGGCCGGCAAGGAAGTGACTATCCGCCTCCTGGACGCGCCCCTACATGAATTCCTGCCGCACAACAACGCCGAGATGGACGCCTTCATCGCCCACATGGCATCGGTCGGCAAGAAGAACATTACCCGCGCGGACGTCCAGGCCACCTGCGACTCCATATCAGAGTTCAACCCCATGCTGGGCCACCGGGGCTGCCGTATAGCCGTCACCTACCCCGAGATCTACGAGATGCAGACCCGGGCCATCTTCGAAGCCGTCTACCAGCTCCAGAAGGAGAAGGTTGAAGTGCATCCGGAGATCATGGTTCCCATCGTCATGAACTCGGCTGAGCTCAAGTTGATCCTGTACGGAAAGAATATAGAGGGCAAACACTACCGCGGCTTGGTCGAGATCGAGGAAGAAGTCCGCAAGGAGCTCAAGGCGAGACCCTGCAAGTACCGCGTGGGCACTATGATCGAGCTGCCGGCGGCCGCCCTGCAGGCTGGGGACATCGCCCGCTACGCCGAGTTCTTCAGCTTCGGCACCAACGACCTCACCCAGACGACCTGCGGCATCTCGCGCGATGACTTCAACTCTTTCATGCCCGACTACACCGAATATGACCTCTTGGAAGGAAATCCATTCTCGCTCCTGGAACCGCCGGTCAAGGAGCTGGTGGCCATGGCCGTGCGGCGCGGGCGCCTGGCTCGCCCCGGCCTTACCACCGGCCTATGCGGCGAGCATGGGGCCGTCCCGGAGAATGTGAGGTTCTGCATGGATGCCGGGCTGGACTACGTGTCCTGCTCGCCCTACCAAGTGCCCATATCCCTCCTGGCGGTGGTGCAGATCGAGCTGGAGAAGGAGAAGGCCCACCGCGCGGAGGTCAAAGCCAAGGCCAAGGCCTGAGACAGAGCGACTCAGCTTGGGGTACGGGGCCGTCCGGTCGATGCCGGGCGGCCCTTTTTCTTGAGCTCGCGCGCGATAGCCTCGGCCTGGGATCGGCAGCGGTTTTCGGATTCGCGTGAGCCTCTGGCGGCGTGGATGTCGGCCATCATCAGCCAGGGGCTGGGATCGGCGGGGGCGGAATCGGCAAGCCGACGAAGGGCGTCCAGGGCCTTTTCGGTTTTGCCGGCCCGGGCCAGGAGGCAGGCCAGGATACACACCATATCGGCTTGCCCATGGAAGTGACGGGCGGCCGATTCAGCCATGGCGCAGGCAAGGGCGGGGCGACCCATTTTGAAGAGGCAGTAGATCAGGCCCTTAGCGGCCGCCTTGTCGTCAGGGCGCTTGAGAGCCAGGTCTCGGTAAATGACGGCCGCCTCCCGGAAGCGACCGGCCTTGCGCAGGCAGAGGGCCATGGAACGGAGGCATCGGGCCTTGTCCTGGAGCTGGGGGAGGGCGGCTTCGTACTGCGCGTAGGCGTCCTCCCAGCGTTCCACGGCCAGGAGCTTGGCGGCGTAGCGCAGTCTGAGCCCAACCTCGGTCGGCAGGGACTGGAGGGCCCTCTGATAGGCTTGCTCGAGCTCCTCGGGAGGCCCCAACTCCTCAAGACAGTCGATGAGGCGCCCGAATAGCCCTGGATCAGGCTTGCTGATATCCGAAAGCCGGCGGTACCAGGGCAGGGCCAGGGAGGGCGAGCCGATGTCCCAGGCGGCTTCGGCGGCCCGGCGCATCAGCTCGGGGTCGGGACCCATGGCTTCGATGCCCTTGAGGATGCGCCGGAGGAGCTCCGGACTGGCCTCGGATCGGGTAGACTCCAGGAGGAGGCTGTAGTACTGGACGATGTCCTGAGAACCGCCTGAGCGGCCGAGGGCCCTGAGTTCGTGCTCCAGGCCCTCAAGGTCTCCAAGAGCCCATAGAGAGGCGGCCAGGGCGGAACGCACCCCGGCATTGCCCGGATCTACCTCGAGGGCCCGCTTGAAGTGGTTAGCGGCCTTGGCTTGGCCGCCCAGAGCGCGATAGGCTTCCCCTGCCAGGGCGTGGAGGAGGGCATCTCGCGGGGCGGAGCGTAGGCCCTCCAGGGCTGCATCGGCGGCCTCGCGATGGAGACCGCGCTGGAGAGCCGAGATGGCCGTCAGGGCCGGATAGCCCTGGAGAGCGGGCAGGGACTCGGGCAGACCCTCCATGGAGCCCCTGAGATCGTCCCAGAGGGCTTGGGCTTCGCGGGTACGGCCCAATGCGCCCAGGGCCAGGGCCTTGCCCATAAGGAGGGCTGCGTCTGGTCCGGAGCGGGAGATGATGAGGTCGTAGGCCTCAAGGGCTTCCTCCCAGCGACCCATGCGGAAAAGGGCCTTGGCCCGGTACATCAGGGGCGGCAGACCCTCTAGTCCATTGTCGATCACAAAGCTGAGCATCTGCAGAGCCATGTCGGCGTCGCCCGCGGAAAGACAGCGCACGGCCGACACGAAGAGGGCGTTGAGGTAGCCGCGGTAGATGCGCCCGTCCTCCGGAGCCAGCTCCACAGCCCGCATGAGGACATCCACCGCCTTGGAGGCCCGGCCCTGCTTGAGAAGGGCGTAGCCCAGGAGGCCCAGGCACTGGGCCGAATTGGGCGCCAGCTCGGCGCAACGCTGGAGGATCTCCGCGGCCCGGCCGGGCAGACCCATAGCCAGGAAGCTGCGACCTGAAAAGAAGAATGCCGCCGCAGCCTCACCGCCGCGGTCCAGGTAGGCCTGGTAGGCCAGGATGGCGGCCCCGTGCTGGCCCATGGCGTGGCGGGCCCGTCCCAGGAGAAGAAAGGCCTCGGGCGGACCGTCGTTCTCGGACAGGAGCTCGGTGAGGACAGAGGCCGCGCGCGGATAATCCCGCTCGCGCCCGGCGCGCATGGCCTCTCCCAGCATCGAACGCGCCTTGGCTTCCGTCATGCTGCCATTTAAGCCTAGAGTGACCGGAAAAGCAATGCCATAGGGCATCGCCTTCGAGATTGCCTTCCGCCCTGGGCTCTGCTAGAATCCGCGCATGGGGAGATCCAAGGCGGCGATTCCGGGCGACGGCGATTACTCGCGCAAGCCGGCAGTCATCCTGATATGCTCCCTCGTCTATCTCCTCAGCCCGCTCGGCAACTTCGTTTTCCAATGGAGGGAGAGCGGCCTGGGCATACTGGCCTTCCTCGAGGAGCTGTGGCGTCAGGTCTATGTCCAGCGCCAAGCCTACGCCATCGCCAGTGTGATCCTCTGGGCTGTTTCGCCCCTGGTGGCCCTAGGCATCTTTCAGGTCCGTCTCTGGGGCTGGCTGGCCTTCCTCGTACACGCCCTAGGCACCGCCGCCCTGAGTCTCCTCGACCGCGACTTCCGCTTCCGCGGCCTCAGCACCGCGACATTCATCGATTTTCCCTTCTTTGCCGCGGCCGGTTTTTTTCTCTTCTCGGAGATCCGCGCTCCCTATTTCAACCCGCGCCTGCGCTGGTGGCGGCGTAAGCGGCGCTACCGTGAATCGATCCGGGTCAATATGCAGGGCGGCAACTACGCCCTAGTGGACATATCCTCGCGCGGCGTCTTCATCGCGGACGCACAAGCCGGCCGCAGGCGTCCGGGCGAGCGCCTTACGGCCAGCATCAACCTAGGCTTGGAAAGCATCACCGCACGGATGGAGATCGTGCGCGTGCACCGCGGCGGAGGAGCCTATCCAGCGGGTTTCGGGGCGCGCTTCCTGCGCATGGACCAGGCCTCCCGATCTATCCTGCGCGGGTATCTCCGGGCCCTGTCTCAGGGAAGCAAGGACGGGCTTGTCGGCCTGGGACCGCTGGCCGGGAATGGAAGCTGAAGCCCGCACCCTCGCGGTGGCGGCCGGCATCGTCCTTTGGAAGGGGCGGGTCTTCGTGGCCCGCCGCTCTGAGGGGCGGGATAGGGCCGGGCTCTGGGAATTCCCGGGCGGCAAGATAGAGGCCGGGGAGGACGCAGGTGCCTGCCTGGTTCGCGAATTCATAGAGGAATTCGGGGTGCGGGTGCGGCCCGCCCGCGAGTACGCGCGTGTTTCAGCTGGAGGCATCGAGCTCATCTGCCTCCTGGCGAGCATGGAGGGCGGGCCGCGCCGCCTGCGCGATCACGGAGCCGTCGCCTGGCTTCGGCCGGAAGAGCTGGAGGAGCTCGATTTCTGCGAGGCCGACCGGCCGGTGGCCCGGCGTTTGGCCACCGAGGACATCGAGGCCCTGGAAGCCGCCCTAGCCTAGGTCAATCGGCCCTCACGAAGGCGAAGTCAAGGCTGCCCGCCGAGATGCGGGGCATGAAGTCCATGTATTGGCTGTCGGCCCAGTAGTAGTCGTCGTAGTTGGCCGTATTCCATTCCCGGCTGACCTTCGCGGCCGCGAAGGCGTGGATTTCCATAGCGCTCACGATGCCGTCTGCGTTGATGTCGGCCCCGGCCGACGGGGCCTCCAGGATGGCCCCGGTGAAAATGCCGTGCCCCAGGCTCTCCCAGGAGACTTCCATGGCCCCCGCGGCCGAGAGGACGATGCGGCCCGAAGCGCCCGGGCCTGCCTGCATGAAGCGGAGGAGGAGGGTTCCCATCTCGGGGTCGCTTATGGAGAGCTCGGGGGAGGGCCCGTACCTGTCCTTTTCCCCGTAGAGGGGAGGATCGATGTCGGCCTGGCCGGCCTGGGAGACGAAGCCCCCCGAATAGCAGGAGTCCAGGATGAGGAGGATCTGCGGGGCTTCGATGCCCTCCAGGGCGGCATCCATCTCCGCGGCGCTGATGGATGTGGGGGCCAGGAAGGGGTAGGGGCTGGAGACGCCTACTCCTCCCACCGGCACGATGTAATCCACCGCGGTCTCGCCCGATCCGATGCGTGCCCCGTGCCCGGAATAGTAGACGACCAGCCTGTCCGTGTCCGCGGGGACGGCCGCCAGGTCAGCCAGGATCTGGGCCTTGTCGGGGGAGGGGCCGCTCGAGTAGGTCGTTCCGGTGATGCGGCGGTTCACCGTGTAGCCATTGGCTTCCAGCATCAGGGCGATAGCCTCGGCATCGTCATCGCAGTAGCGGAGGTTCGGGAATGTCCCCTCCGCGCCCGCGTTGTAGAGTGAGATCCCGTACACGTATGCCCTGCGGACGGCCCTGTCCTGGAAGGCGCAGGAGGCGAGAAGCTGAAGGGCCGAGAGGGCGCACAGGAGGAGGATAGGCCATAGCGTCCGCGTTAAGGTTTTCAAATGCCTCATCGCGCCTCTATCCCCAGCCTGTCCTGCCAGATGCGGAGGCAGAGGCCGGCGCTGAAGGAGGAGGAGTCGCCGCGGTGGAGGAAGCCGATGGGTAGGGCCAGCTCGGCCCGCCAGCGCGGCAGTTCCTTTCCTCCGGACAATAGAGCCGAATAGCCCGGGGTTTCCCTAGGATCGCGCAGGATGATGCCCAGGGATGCCCCGGCCATAGCCCGGGCCAGGGAGCTTCCCGGGCTCCCGCCCAGGTAGAGGGTCCCTCCCAACTCCAGGCCGAGGGCGCCGGCCCAGGACCAGCCCAGGCCGCCCTCGAGCCAGGCCCCGCTGAAGCTGCGGTAGGCCACCCCCGTCCGCGAGAAGGCGGATTGGGGGGCTAGGCACAGGCCGCTGGCCGCCAAAATGTCGAAGCCCCCGCCCAGCCCAAGGCGAGCGGCGTATCCGGCCTTGAGGAAGGCCTGGGGGAGGAGGGGAGCCTCGGGGGAGACGCAGAGGTGGAGCTCGCTCGAGAGGAGGGGCGTGGAGGCGTAGGCGGGGAGGGCTTGTGCCTTTAGTGCAGGGCAAAAGGAGACAAAGGCCGCCAGGAGTGCTATAGTTGCCCTCGACATATCATGGAAAGAATGGCCCCGACGGCGATGAAAATCAAGATGCGCTCCCGCTGCGCCCTCCTCCTCGCGGCTATGGCGGCCTGTCTGTTGGCTTGCGATCCCTCGCGCCGCGCGCCCCGTCTGCCGCCCACGCCCATACTGGGGCTTAGCCAGAGGTGGGGCGTGGTGACGGCTGCCTACGCGCGGGTGAAGACCGATCCCTCCAGCATGGCCCAGGAGGTCACCTACCTAAGGCGTGGGGCCCTGGTGGAGATCTTCGCGCGGGCCTATGGCCGCGACGTGGTGGACGAGGAAGAGGGCTATTGGTACGGGGTGCGCGTGGACGGGAAGAGCGGCTGGATATTCTCTGGCTACCTGGGCGTATACGATAGGAAGGAGCAGGCCCAGCGGGCCGGGGCCGATCTACAATGACGGGCTTCCTTCTGGCCTGGGCCCTGCCGGTTCTGATCGGCGCGGCCATAGGCTATGTCACCAACGACATCGCCATTAAGATGCTCTTCCGGCCCCTGATCGAGAAACGCATCCTGGGCCTGCGCGTGCCCTTCACTCCGGGCATCCTTCCGCGCAACCGC
Source organism: uncultured Spirochaetales bacterium (assembly GCA_964470375.1). Lineage (GTDB taxonomy): Bacteria > Spirochaetota > Spirochaetia > Treponematales > JBGSOB01 > CAYNQK01. The sequence continues at coordinate 77,836 of CAYYCP010000001.1, read as the reverse complement.
CACAAGCTGGCCGTCAGCCTGGGCAATACCGTGTCCTCCCAGCTTCTTAACGCCGAGGTTCTCTCAAAGCGCTTCGCCGAAGATGACTTCAAGGAGGCCGTGGCCGCCACCGTGGACAAGCTCCTCTCGCGTCTCCTCGACCTCAGGTTGGGCAGCTTGGCCTTCCCCGAGGGCTCGCCGGCCTACCAGCGCGTGGCCTCCCTCCTCAGCGCGGCCATCTCGTCCATGGTCGAGTCCCCCGATTTCGACGCTACCCTGGCTGAGCTGGCCGGGCGGGCCCTGGATTCTATCGGGCGTTCCAGCCTGGGCCAGCTCATGGGCGGTCAAGATTCCCTCAAGGCCGCCCGGGCCCTCACGGGTCTCCTCATCTCGGAGCGCGGGGCGGCAAGGTTGCGCGAGAGGCTTATCGAGGCCCTGGACGGATGGCTGTCCGGGGACAGGCCCCTGGCGGAGGTCCTTCCCTTCGACGCCCCCGAGGCGCTCAGGAAGATCATCGTAGCCGCCTATCCTGAGGCTCTGAGGGTACTCCTTGAATTTCTCCGGGCGCAGGAAATCCGCCGCGAGCTCAGCGAGAACGGGCGGGAGATCGTCTCGGCCCTGCTCAAGCGCCTGAACGCCTTCCAGCGCATGGTGGTGGCGGCCGGGCGCTATGAGCAGGCCATCAATGACAACATGGAGGAGACTATCGCCGACCTGGTCTCCCACCTGGAGGTCTCGGCCGCCAAGCGCGAAGTGCGCGATCTCCTTGCCGACCGGGCCGCCAAGGCCGCCGCCGAATGGGCCGCCCTGAGGCCGGATCAGCTCCTCAAGCGCATGCCCGACGCACGCGAGCGGGCCCTGGGCCTCCTGGATCGAGCCATGGCGACCTTGGCGGACCCTGCCTCGGCTGAGCGCCTGGCAACAGCCTTGGCCGGCGGCATTGACAGCCTGCGCGACAAGAGTCTGCGCGAGCTGGCCGTGGAGGGCCTGGGCTTTGACATAGCCGACTTGGCGCGGCGACTGGCCGGGGCCTTGCACGGCGCCCTTGAGCGCTCAGGCGGACCCGAGGGTCTGGGGCGTGGTGTGGCCGGCTTCGTCTCCTCCTTCATAGAGGCCCGGCGGGACCTGAGCCTGGGTCAACTTTTCCGCGTGTCCGCTGAAACGCGCGCCCAGGTGAGCGGCTATCTGAGCGGAAAGGCCCTCAGATTGATCGAGGAGAGGGTGGCGGATATCGTATCTACCATCGACGTGAGGCGAACAGTGGTGGAGAAGATCGACTCCCTGGATATGCTCGCCCTGGAGCGCATTGTCCTGGACGTCATGAAGGAACAGTTTACCTGGATCAATCTCTTCGGAGCCATCCTGGGCGGTCTGATAGGCCTGTCCCAGGCCCTCCTAGGAGCATTCCTGTGAGAGCCCCCGCTGCGGCCTGCCTCTATTGCGCCTCTGCGGATCCGATGCTGCGAGCGGCCGCCGAATCGGCCGCCAAGGCTTGCGCCTGCAGTTACGCCGAAATGCACCCCGACGGCCTGCAGGCTATAGAGGCGTCCGGGGGAATACTCCTGATAGACCAGGAAGCCTGGGTTTCCGGGAGTGCCGAGACCCTGCGCTCCATAAGGCGGCGCGGAGGGGCCAGGCCCTTCCAGGTAATCCTGGCGGCCGAGGCAGGCGGAGCCTTCCAGCCTGAGAGGGGGCCGGTGGATGACTACCTGACCAGGGAGCGGGTAGGCGATGAGATCGAGGTCAGATTGCGCCTGGCCCTCGCCAGGCTGGCCGAGGCTGAGCGCCTGAGCGGTGAGTGCGAGTACTACAAGAAGGCGGTCATGCAAGAAGAAGCCCTGTCGGCAGGGCTGGTGGATCTCTCAGCGGCCATTAAGGATTCCGAAGAGGCCGTCTCGCAGGTGCGCAGGGCCCTGCGTAAGGCCAATCGCGCCCTGGACGCCAAGAACCGCGATCCTCTCTCTGGCCTGCTCAACCGGACTGGTCTCATGGAGCGCATTGAGGATGTCCTGGGCAGGGCCAGCGAGGCCAATGTGGATCTGTCCGGGCTGATGATCGATGTGGACAAATTCAAGGAAGTCAATGACAGCCACGGCCACCTGGCCGGAGATGCGGTGCTGGCCGCAGTGGGGCGGCGCCTTGCCTCGGGCCTGCGGAGAGACGACTTCGCCGGACGCTGGGGCGGCGAGGAGTTCTTCGCCGTACTGATCGGCACTTCGCGCCAGGGGGCCCTGGCCATAGCCCAGCGTCTGCGCGAGTCGGTGAGCCGCCTCTCGATCCCGGCCGCGGAGGGGCGGGCCGCCCTGAGCGTAACCGTTTCCATCGGAGTCTCGGAGTATCGCCCGGGTGAAGAGGCCGAAGAATGGTTGGGTCGGGCCGACAAGGCGATGTACCAGGCCAAGCGGGCCGGGCGCAATCGGGTCAGCTGGCTTTGAGGAAGAGCCTGCGCGCGATGGCCGCCAGGTAGAAGGAGCCCGTCACCAGCACGTTCCCGCCCCGGGACAGGGCGGAACGCAGGGCGGTCAGCGGATCCTCCTCCAGCAAGAGGGAGGATCCCTGGGCGGCGAAGGCATTGAAGACCGAAAGGGGATCGCTTTTCTTGAAGTCCCCGGGGCGGCAGACGATGACCCTGTCGAAGCCGGACGAGAGGATGCGGGCCATGGAGGCAGCGTCCTTGTCCAAGGCGCAGCCGAAGACGAGGGTGCCGCCTTTCCCCACAAGATTGAGCCAGGTCTCGAGGACGAGAGCGCAGGAATCCGGCGTATGGGCTCCGTCCAGGGCCACCAGGGGATGGGTGGAAAGGATCTCGAAGCGGGCAGGCAGCCTGGCTGCACCCAGGCCGCGCTCCAAGACGGATAGGTCCGTATCTGGGAAGAGGTGAAGGAGGGCTAGGGAAGCCAAGGCCGCGTTCTCAGCCTGGATGCGGCCTGTCAGGGCCAAGCGGGTCTCCAATTCAACCCAACCATCCGGGCCCCGTACCTTCAATACAGCCAAAGTGCCCTCCACGCCAGGTTCGGCGCGCAGGACCTCGGTCAGCTCGGCGGCGTCGTAGGCCGGCGAGCCCAGGCGGGCGGCCTGCTCCAGCATCACCTGGCGGGCCTCAGGCCGCATGCGGGCGATGAAGGCGGGGCGTCCGGGCTTGATGATACCGGCCTTTTCCCCGGCTATGGCCTCGATGCTGTCTCCTAAATACTCGACATGCTCAAGCTCAATGGGCGTGAGCACGGACGCGGCGCTGTTGACGACGTTGGTCGAGTCAAGGCGGCCGCCTAAGCCGGTTTCGAGGACGACCCACCGGCAAGATTCGCGGCGGAAGAGGAGAAAGGCCATCAGGGTGAGGATCTCGAAGAAGCTGGGCGGTGATGCCGGCCCTCCCCCAAGGTAATCGTCTACGATCCCGGCGGCCTCCTCGCCGGCGGCCAGGTAGCTCTCGAGCGGGAAAAGCCTGCCGGCCAGGCTCATGCGCTCGCGGTAATCGGTCACATGGGGCGAGGTGTACAAGCCTGTCCGCAGGCCGCGCATGTCCAGGACGGAAGCCAACATGGCTGAAACCGAACCCTTTCCCTTAGAACCGGCCACGTGGATGGTTGCGAAGGAGTCCTGGGGATTCCCGGCCAGGGCGCACAGGGAGCGCATGCGTTCCAGTTTGAGCGGCTCGCGGGCGGTTCCGCGCTCGAGGTCGATGAAACCGGAGAAATAGGCGAAGAGCTGATCCAGGTCCAGAAAGCGCGCCACGGGTCAGCCGGCCTTCCTGGCCAGGACAAGGGCCTGGGCCCGCTTCCAGGGGAATTCGCGTCCCTGGCCGATGAGCTCGGCGAAGCGGCGCTCGATATCCGCCAGACTCTCCGCCTGTATGCGCGAGCGCAGGAAGGAACCGAATTGGGAGGACGGCGAGAGCCAGGCGCGCTCCTCGGCCGAGGAGAGATAGCGTCTGCCCTCCTCTGTCTCAAGCTCGAAATGTTCTAGGGAAAAGCCGGCCCCGCCGAGGAGGCCTGTCAGGGCCAGCGATGGTTCAGACGGCAGGGCGTCCAGGCCGTATAGGCCGGCGTAAAAGGCGTCTTCAGCCTGGCGCAGGCCAATGGACTCGGCGTCGGCGCCCTCCTCATCCGCCAGGAGATCCGAGGGGCGCGAGCTATAGCCGGGTAAAGTGTCGGCCAACGCGAATGGTGCGCCCCCGGACAGGAGGCCGGAAAGGCCGAGCAGCTGGGCGGTCCCCAGGGCGCCGGAGCCGATGGCCAGTCGAGCGAAGGCGGCCTCGAACGCCCCTTCGGCCCGGAAGCCCAGGGCCCGCGAGATGCCCTCATGGTCCTGGGGCGAAAAGACCAGGAGGAGGGGGCGTTCGGTCTCGGGAAGACTGGCCGCGTAGCCCTCAAGGGCTTCCTTTTCCCCGGCTTCCCGGCAGAGCCCTAGGGCCAGACCGGCCGGGGCGCGCCTGAGGGCCTCCCAGATGAAGAGCCCTTCGCCGGCGTTGAGGACTACGATGCGCTCGTTGCCGCGCAATTTGGCCGAGTCGAAGGCCCGGGTGCGACGCTCAAGGATAGCCTCCCTGTCTCCGGCGGCGGACAGGCGTCGCCACTCGGCCTGGTTAGGGCTCGCCCGTGACGTGCCGGCCTGGGGGGAGCTTGCCTGGAAGCGTTCGTGGCTTTCCATGTAAGCCGCCAGCTGGAGCTCGCGGCGCTGGCCCAGGCTGGCGCACGCGCGCGCCTCCCAACCGTTCGAGGAAGGGTGGTAGAAGATGCGCCCTTTGAGTGCGTCAGGCAGGTATGCCTGGGCCACCCAGTGGTCGCGGTAGGCGTGGGGGTAGATGTAGCCCTGCCCATGGCCCAGGCCCTCGCCGTCGCGCGAGGCGTCCTTGAGGTGATCGGGCACTTCGCGGTTCTCGGCCCGCACGGATTCCAGGGCGTCGAAGTAGCCCAGGGCGGAATTCGATTTGGGGCAATTGGCCAGGAAGAGGGCCGCCTGGGTCAGGTGAAAGCTACCTTCCGGGAAGCCGACCCGGTCGAAGGCCGCCGCGCATGCTTCCACGACTCCGATGGCCTCAGGGGCGGCCAGGCCTACGTCCTCGCTGGCGGCTACCAGCATGCGCCTGAAGATGAAGGAGGGTGACTCTCCAGCCTCCACCATGCGCGCCAGCCAGTAAAGGGCGGCGTCCGGGTCCGAGCCGCGCAGGCTTTTGATGAAGGCGGAGATGACATCGTAGTGGTAGTCTCCGTCGCGGTCGTAGAGGACTACCTTGCGCTGAATGGATTCCTCAGCGGCCTGGAGGCTGATGCGCAGATCGGCGCCCTCGGGCGGAGGCCAGGCCGAGGGGCCCGTCTCCACGGCCAGCTCCAAGGCGTTGAGGAGGCTGCGCGCGTCGCCCGATGCCGTCTCCACCAGGTGCTCCAGGGCGCCTTCCTCGAAGGTCACGCGATACTTGCCGTAGCCGCGCTCTTTGTCGGCCAGGGCCCGCCTGGCCACTTCCATGAGCTCGGAGCGGTCCAAGGGCTCCAGCCTGAAGATGCGGCTCCGCGACACCAGGGCCCGGTTGACCTCGAAGTAGGGATTCTCGGTGGTGGCTCCGATCAGGATGAACGTGCCGTTCTCAACCCAGGGCAGGAGGGCATCCTGCTGGGCCTTGTTCCAGCGGTGGACCTCGTCGATGAAGAGGATGGTGCGGCGTCCGTAGAAGTCCTTTTCTGACTTGGCGTCCTCTATGGCCGCGCGAAGGTCGGCGATGCCCGAGAGAACGGCATTTATGGTGATGAAACGGCTCTTGGTCGTGTTCGCTATGACTCGGGCGAGGGTGGTCTTGCCCGAGCCGGGCGGGCCGTAGAATATCAGCGAAGACAGCTGGTCGGCCTGGATGGCCCGCCTGAGCAGGCGGCCCGGGCCGAGGATGGCCGCCTGGCCCACGTACTCGTCCAGGCCGCGCGGACGCATCCTGGCGGCCAGGGGTTCGGCCGAAGGGGCGGGCGCCGAACCGAAGAGCTCGCGGCCCTCGCCTGGCACCCTATTCCCTGAACCAGCCTTCCCAGGTAGAGCTCTGACCGTCATAGATGTTCGACCAGAGGCCCTTGCCCTGGGTGAGGGCGAAGAGAACCATGTCTCCGCCGGCTAGATCTGCATCCAGCCTGAAGGACAGCACCGCGCTTGTGGCCAGGGTGGTGCTGAAGCTCGTCCAGGTGGCGATGGGGGTCGGCTCCATACCGGCCGCGGCTATACCGGCTATTGAGCCGTCGGCCGCCGGGCGGTAGGTCCCGTAACCGCAGGCCGCCGCGGCCTTAGTCTCTTGGGTGTTACCGTCACCGTATTTCAAGCTCGACTCGATGCCGCAGAGGAGAAAATCACCGGAGGCGGAACCGATGGCCAGGGTGTCCGTGAAGTTAGCCCGCCCGCCCTTGGTGGGATCCGCGGCCATGCTGATGGCGGCGCTCTTCTCCCATGTCCCGCTCGGGAGGCGGGCGTAGATTACGCCTGGGGTGGAACCGGTCAGGTCGGCCTCGGCCGTGGCACGGAACATGCCGGAGCCGGTGGCGAAGATGAGCCGACCCAGATCGGCCGACCAGTGCACGGACTTGAGGTTGACCCGGGTGGCGGCGGTTTCGCCGGGCATACCCGTCTCGCCGCTCAGGAGGGTCATTGGGCCGGCCGCAGGGCCGTGGTAGATACTGGCCCCCGAGACGAACCAGTGCTCGGTCCCGTCGAAGGTGCCGGAGAGGATGGCCCGGGCGTCCCAGGGATTGGCATCATCGTAGAGGATGTCCAGGACAGGGCCCGAGACGTCGGGCGCCGCGTCGTTGACGCGGTACAGGCGCAGGCGCGTTTCGACGCTATCGCCCGAGCCGATGGTCTCGGAGGTGGAGACAAAGACCTCGGTCCCCGAATCGATGAGGGCCACGATGCGCATGCTGGAGAGGCCCAGGCTGGCGGGGCTGACCGCAGTCCAGGCGCTCCCGTCCCAGGCGTAGAGGCCCAGGTTGGCCGCGGCCTGGTCCTGGAAGGCGGCGTAGAGGCGGGTGGTGCTGGGGGCCAGGTCGACGCAGAGGCTGGCGCCGGAGGGCATGGTCATGGCCGCCCAGGCGTCCTTGGCCCGCGTGAGGCCGCGCTTGTAGATGGCGCCGGCGGCCAGGTAGTAGGCGTCCCCGAAGCGCGCGATGCCCGAGGGTGTGGACCCGGCCAGGACCTTGGAGGCGTCCCGGTTGATGGGCTGCTCGTGGGCGAGGCTGTAATAGATGCCCTCGGGTTCGTCCGAGCAGGAGGCGAGGAGGGCGGCGGCGATGGCGGCCAGGCAGGCCGCGCGGCGGGCGGTGTATCTCATCGAGGGTACCCCTAAAGCCTGTACAAGGCCGAGAGCTTGAGGGTGAGCACGTTCCCGAACATATCGAAGGTCGGGTCGGTGTAGAATTGCGGGCTCCAATCGTAGGACAGGAGGAGGCCGAAGGACCAGGTCGGATCCGAGCGGTAGAAGATGCCCGCCTCGGGGCGCAGGATGGGATCGAATTTATAGGAACCCGCTAGGTTCAGGAGGACGCCTCCAAGGCCTACTCCGATGGGGAATTCGAAGGGCATGCGCATCGGTATCCATGAGAGTTGGAATGTGAACGGAACCATATAGAGTGTGCGGGTCTTGTTCAGGTGCACGTTGAAGGACGCCCCCAGCTCCCCGCCCAGGGCCAGGCCCTTGGCGACGAAGCCCATATAGCGCAGGGATATGCTGCCGCCCGGGAAGAGCTGGGTGGGCAGGATCTTGCCGGAGCTCATCGACTGAAAAAAGAGGGGCAGGTTGGCGCCGGCCTGGATGCTGAAGATCGCGTCGCCCGGGCGGTAGGGATTCATCTCGGAGACGCTGGTGGCCAGGCCCTCATCCGGCGCCTCGGATAGCCCGGGCTCCTGGGCGCCGTCCTGGGCCGCCAGTGAGGCTGACAGGGCCAGGGCTGGGACGATGAAGGCGAGCATGAGGAGACGGGAGCTAGTCATTTTCACCTCGAGTCGGACGAATGGGCGGCGCTGCGCAATGGCGTGGGCCTGCCATTCAACCGACGGGCCGCCGCAAGGTTACATCGACAGGAATATAACACGCCGACCCCGGGCTGGCTAGGAGGCCGCCTGGGAGCGATGATCCCGGCGGGCATTGTCGGGCCGGCCTTTGCGCAGGGGCAGGCTGGCGACGTTCTCCCATGCGCAGGCCTCCTTGATGCCGCCGGGGCCGGGGCATAGCTTCAGGATGACAAGGTCCCAAGCTCCCATCCTGAGGGTGCCGAAGGCGGGTGGGAAGGGCGCCTCGCCCCAGCCTAGGGCCAGGCCGGGGAACACCGGGATAGGGCCGTCCTCCCGGCAACCGAGGCGGGCGGAGGCCCGCGCGATCCGGCCTGCTTCGGGATCTTCTATCTCCCTGGAGAGTCCATCGCCATTAGTGCAAGCACCGCCTTCCGATACACGCAAGAAGAGCCAGGCATCGCGCTCCACGAGGCCGCCCGCCAGGTAGTCGCCGCGCAGGGTCTCGGCGGCCAGGCGCAAACAAGCTGGAGAAGGCGTTTCGAGCAGGTAGCCCAGGGGGAGGAGGAGGGGCAGGGGGGCCATGAAAGACGAATCCCGGGAGCGCACGAGCTCCCTTCTGAAAGTCTCAACCGGGGCGCTGGAGGATATTCGCGGAACCATGGCGGCGAGGAGACTCCCTCTTGCTCCCACCGCGGTTAACAAATCCACGCGCCCATGATACAGTAGGCGTATGGCAAATGGAAGGACAGGCCCATGCGCCTGAAAGTCGAGAGGATCTCCAAGGCCCTGGCCCAAGGACTCTCGGGGCTGGCCGAGGTTGAGTGCGTCACCCTCGGCGAGGCGGCCGAGGCCGATATCCTGGATCCCTATTTCACCCTCGTATTGGACGTATACTACCGAGGCTCAGCGCCGGCCCTGGCGCGGCGGCGCAAGATTTACGGCGACCCGACCCCTTTCGAAACGGCCATCCACCAAGCCAAGGACCGCTTCTTCATCGAGTCCCTGCCGGTGCATGTGGAATATCGAGACGTAGATCGCGTGGATCAATTAGTGAGGGGGCGCGACGCCCTGGCCTCGGCCATCCGCGAGACCGGCACCCATCCCTTCTACCGCCTGCGCGAGTGCCAGGTGCTCTTCTCGCGCGGGGGCTGGATCGATTCCGCACGAGAGGCCATTCAGGACCTTCCGCCGGATTTCTGGAAGGGACTGGTAGCAGCCTTCTCAGCCAAAATGGAGCACTACCTCGCGGACCTGGGGGCCTCAGTCATGCGCGCGGACGATTTTTACTCCGTGGTGTCCCTCTCCGAGTTCCTCACCTCCACCGTTTCGACCCTCTTCGCCCTGAACATGCGCTTCGAGCCCGCCTACCGCTTCACCATGCGCGAACTGCCCGGCCTGGCCTTGCTGCCTGACGACTTCATGGGCTGCTGGGAAAACCTCGTGCGGCACGAGGACCAACTCACGCAGGCCCGCAAGTACGAGATCGCCAAGCTCTTGGCGAAGAATATCTTCGCCCTGATACATTGAGCCAGGCTCACCGGAACCGCCCGGTCAAGCCGCCGAGGGCATGCAGAACGCACCGGCTTGGCACGGTATTCCTGGTCGTCTCTCTCTCGTCCGTCGCTTTCATGACTTCAGTCTGCTCGCGAGGCAGGCTTGAGGCCAAAACGGACGAAAGAGAGGCGGAAACCGTTTTGAGGGAGCCGCTCGGCGAGTCTCGGGCGGCCGCAGAGATAGAGACGGCCGCGCCGGATGATGGGAGCAGTCAGCCTGAAAAGGCCTCCCTCCATCCCATTCCCGCCAGTCCCCTGGACGTCCTCGAGAGCGACCCGAGGGCTTTCCGCGGCAAGGGTTACGATGTCTTCTCATGGGCGGACAGGCCGGGCATTCTCATCCTACGCTTCGCAGACTACGCCACCCAGGACCGCTGGCTTAAGCGCCTGGCCTTCTTCGTGGAAAAGGCAGGCTTCCGTGGGCGCCTAGCCCGGGATGAGGAGATCGCCGGCCTTCACGGGTGGAACGCGCACGACTACCGGGCCCGCGATCTGGCGCGCTTCTTCAGCCAAGCCCTCGAGGAAGGGTTTCCCCTCAATCGCGAGGAAGAGGAGCTGCGCGCCCTCCTCCTCGCCCAGGGCCATATCCTGGCGGAGGGAGGTGCCTTCAGGGGAGAGCCGGACCGGGCCATCGTTTCCGTCTCGGCCGAATCCGCCCCGGCCATGGAGCGGCGCTTCATCGTCCATGAGCTCTATCACGCCCTCTATTTCACCGTGCCCGCCTTCGCCCGGGACGCGGCCGCTCTGAGAGCCGGTATGGAAGCCGACTTACGGGCCTACGTGGAAGAGTTCATGGACTACAAGGATTTCGATATCGGCGACCAAGACCTCATGGACAACGAATTCATGGCCTACTTTCTCCAGCTGGATGAAGCCGGCACCCTCGATTACTTCGGTCGAAGCGTGGCTGAATTCCTCGAGCAGGATCGCGGCGGCGATGGGTCCTGGCTCAAACGCGGCCAGGCCCTGGGTCCGGCCATCCGGCGGGCAGCCGAAGAGTACAGCGACCTGGCTTACCGCCATTTCGGCTACCGCAGCGGAAGGGTCTGGAGATAGCCTTCCGTCCTGGAAAGGGTCCATAGCCTGGTCCTTTCCAGGAGCTCGGACGGGCCGGCGGCATCACTCCTCAGAGAGGCTGCGATGGGGAGGATACAGAGCCAGGCATCGGCTTTCTCCCCGCCAAGCGCCCGAAGGGCAGAGAGACAGGCATGGGCGGGCTGACCCATCGAACTCAGCGTATCCCTGAATCCTTCCAGGAAGTCCCTGACTGTGCTCAAGGCCGGCCCGGCCTCGAATGAGCCCCCGGTACACCGCTCCGGAGCCTTGGTTCCCGAGAGACTAAAGAGGGGCTGCCCGATCATAAGGGGTGGTCCCTGGCCGGGCTCGGGAATCAGGTGCGCTCCCAAGCCCAGGGCTAGGCGGCGGGCCTCCTCACGGTAGGCGTCCAGGGTTGGGCTGCGGTAGGTGAAGCCCCCCCTTCCAGGCTCACGGGTGGTGCGCGGATCGCGGAAGATGAAATCCGCGAAGCGCGTCTCCAAGGGCGAGAGGCGGCCGACGCGTTGGCCGAAGATGCCGTAAAGGTAAGTGCCGCGGGCATAGGCCTTGCCGCGCGGATAGGAATAGTCGGCCCCGTAGAGGCGGATCTCTTCGGCTCCTAGGGTATCCGCTAGGGAGAGGGCGGCATGGGTGACGTTGCCACCGCTGGTGTCCAGGATCGGCAGGACGCGCAGGCGCTTGGAGACAAGGCGGCAGAATGGATGGCCGGAGGCGAAGAAGCCCGGGCGGGCGGCGGAGCGCGCCAGGCAGGGGGGACTCGCCAGGTCCAGGACGAGGGGAGTGTCCATGGCCGGATTTCCCAGGAAGTGGGTATAGGAAACTTGTTGACAATCCAGGCTCAGAATGGCGTCGGGCTCGAGGCCGCGCGAGCGCAGGAGGGGGAGGGCGCTGTCCACTCCGATGAGGAAGCCGCCGCGACGGCGGGCGGCGGCTATGGCTGGAACCTGGTCCTCCAGGGAGGGCCCGGCTGCGGCCACTAGGACAAGGCGGGAGCAGGGCAAGCTCAGGCTCGAGGCCTGGGCGGCCTGGAGGTTCCCCAGGATATTCGTGAACCAGCGGCGGCCGAAGATACTCTGCACGGCCGCGTCAGCCCCGATGCGCTTCAGCGCGGCTTCGATGCCGTCGAGGGCTTGATCGTAGAGGCGGCGCTCCGCGTCTACGCGGGTTTTGAGAACCAAGCTGAATACGCCGCCTGACAGGATCGGGCTGTAGGAGTCCATGAGGGCGGCGGCGCACTCGCCGGCGTTTCCGTCCAGGACCAAGCTCAGGCGTGGATCCCCCAGGACATCCTGCATGGGAGCGGCAGAGAGGATAGAGCGCAGCAGGCCGGCCCCGTATTCCAGCACCATGAGGCCGCGCGTCCCCGGCCGCGAAAGCAGGACCCGCAGATGGTAAGCGGCGCCGAGGCCGTGGCAGATGGCAAAGCCATCCTGGGCGGCCGCCTCGACCATGCGGGCGGCTTCCTTCTCCGGATCGTAGCGTGAGTGTAGGGCCAGGCGGGAAGTGCCGACCGCCAGCACCGGCACGGGCAGCCCCGTTCGTGAGGTCTCCACGGAAAGGCGCGGATCGGGCGGCGCGGCTCTGACGCGTTGGGCGATGTCAGGGTGCCGTAGAGCCAGGGCGGCCAGGTTGGCTTCCAGTATCACGGCGCCCGGGCTCACGCAGGGCCGCCCTTGAGAGCGAGCAAGCGGCGCTCGATCCTCGCCATGCGCCCGCGCATCTCCTCGACTGCTATGGACTTGAGGCCCGGATTCGCGTCGCGCAAGGCCTTGCGCCGCTTGAGGTGGCTGGACATGCAGGCGCAGGCACAGACCTCGCGCTGCAAGCCGCTCAGGGGGTCATCGGAGGCGAATGCCTCCATAGAATCCCGGATGAGGAACAGGGCGCGTTCAATACAGCCTGGAGGGGGCATGTCGGAGACTTCCGAGAAGACGGGCGGCCGCCCTCGCCTGTGGACAAGGTTCAGGAAGGCGGGGCCATCCAAATCCCTAAGCCCCTCGAGGGGAGGGGCCCCGGGTGCAAGGCGGAATATCTTTTCGCTTCCGTGGCATACCCTGGCGAGCCAAGCGGCGTAGGTCTCGAACTGGGGCGAGAATCGCCTATCCCCTAAGCGCCGCGGAAAGAGACCTGTTTCGCGCTCGAAGATCAGGGCATGGGCGGGGGAGAGCCGTCCGCAGTCCCGCGTCACATAGGCATCCAGGGCGTTGGGGCGGGCATGGGAGCGGATGTCGCGGGAGGAGAGATCCAAGCCCGCCATGATGATGGGACCTGATGACAGGGCTGCGCAGGCCTCAAGGGTCTGGGCCGCCACGGTGGCTGTGGTGGGCGCCCTGACGCCGCGGGGCGCCCGGGGGCCTAAAAGGGCATCCTCGTAGGCGCCGCCACGGCGCAGGAGGAGGCGCGGGGAGCATCCCCTCAGACCCGGGGGTATGCGCGCCTCCAGGGGCGCAGCCAGGGGCAGGCCCGCCATGAGGCCGGGGTTAAGGTGGGCCTGGGCCCAATAGCCCGCATCGGCGCTGAAGACCATGTCAGGGCGTATGCCTGCCAGGACTAAGGCCGGCAGGGCCGAGGAGAGGCAGGCTAAGAAGTAGTCCTCCCTAGCCTGGATCAGGAGGGGCAGGGCCTCCTCGAGGGAGGGGCCCGCCGCGGCGATGACACAGGGTATATCGCCCCTGTCCCCCGGTACAATCCATACGCCTTCGTTTGAGAGGGCAAGCGGCGGATTGTAGAGGAAGGCCCGCCCGAAGACGGCCAGGCTGTTGGCCGTACCGTTCAGGGCTAGAAGGGCCGACCTAAGGGCTTGTTCGGCGGCGCGGGCTGTTTCGGGAAAGGCGCGGACGGCGGGTTCCCACTCCATGACCCTGAGGGACTCAAGGTCTTCAGCGTCGAGGATCGATTGGAGGAAGGCTTCTATGGACTCGTCATGGTCAGGGTACCAGGCGGCGTCTGCCTGGTAGACCTCATGCCCGCGGAAGCCCGGATGGTACTGAATGGAAAAGACCGGCACTCCGGGATAGAGGCGCTTCAAGGCCCCGAATAGGTACCCGAGGCAGCCTCCGAGGACGATGAAGGCCGACGCGCTGACGTCAGCCGAGCGCGCTTGGCGCTCGGCTTCCTCATCAGGCCGGTAGGCGGAGTGCAGGCGGACGCCGCCTGAGGATGCCGTCGGCTGACCGCCCGGCCCCAGGCTTATGTTCAGACTCATCCAGGGCGGGCCTCGCTCCGTTCGGGATGGAGGATGGCATCCAGGGCAGCCTGATCCGCAGGGAGGGCGAAGCTCGCGGATGCCGAAAGATGCGGACTAGGCCGACCCGGGACGATGCGGGCGAGGGAGGCTCCCAGTTGGGCCAGGAGGAGCTCCGGATCCGACGCGGACAATGAGCAGGCCAGGATGCCGGCATGGAAGCGGGGCAGGGGCAGGACCTTCCCTGGAGGCGGGAGGATGCGGGAGATTAAACCGCAGGTTTCTTCGAAGAGGCGGTAGCGTTCGATCAGGGGCGAGAAAGAGCAGGCCGCGTCCAAGAAGCCATCCATGGGAACGATCATGAAAAGGGCCTTGAGCCCCTTGTTCCTGGCCTCCACAGCCCCATCAAGAATAGCTTGACGAATAGAGGCGGCCTCATCTGACCCAGGATCGGCAGCATCCGAGCCTGTGCTTTTCAGGCGCTTCCTGAAAGCAGCAAGGCGTTCGCCGATCAAGGGGCCGAGCATGCCCCAGTCGCGCGGTGCGGCTGGGCTTGTACCGAGCGCGGAATCCTCGAGGGAGAGAATATAGGCCTGCTGGTCGGCGCCGACGGGGAGGGGGAGAACGCGCATCGAGGCGATCCCCGAAAAATCGCGGTGCGAGAAATAGATGCTCAGCTCTTGCAGGGCGTTCCCCTCGAGGACCAGGGGGCCGGCCGCATAGCGGCTGTCCATGGCCTTGGCGGGGATTCTCAGGCGGCGCAGGCTCGTCTCGTCGAGCCCTGACGAGGCCCAAGGGCTCAGGATGCCCTCCGCCTCGTCCGGAAGGAGGATGCAGCCTCGTTTCAGACCCAAGGCATCCCGAAGCGACGCGAAGACGGCTGCCGGATACTCGAGCGAGAAGGGGATGGACTCGATGGAGGAGGCCAGGGCCTCGGGATCGAATTCCGGGTAGCCGGGAGGGGGCTGCGGAACTAGGTCCTCAGGCGGCGATGACCTACGGGCTTTTTTTTTTCGTCCTCCCCCCTCAGGGAGCCCAAGGTCATCGCCTTCCTGAGGAGGCCGCGGCCGGATCCTTGGGCCCGGTCGCGCATGGCACGTGAGAGAAGACCCATGCTAGACCAGCCCCAGCTCTTCGAAGAGCCGCTTGTAGACGCTGAAATGCTCCGAGCGGGCGAATTCCTCTATCTTGTCCTCGGGCAGGGATTCTAGAAGCTTGTCCATGTATTGGAGGACGGAGCGGATATCGGACTTGAGGGATTCCGGCGCGGCCCTGGGGGGCGGGGCGGCGGTCACCTTCGGCAGTACATCAGGCGAGGCGGCGGCCGGCTGGCTTGCGCTATAGGAGGGTTCTTCCGGGCTCGTCTCGTCGGCAAGGGAAATCTCGGTGACGAGGCCATCGTCCAGGGCCGGCTCGGAGGGCGTAGGTGCTGGAGCGGCCACGTCGGGCACCACGCTCGAGTCTGGATTGAGGTCCAGGGTGATGTCGTCCAGCTCGAGTTCCTCTTCCTCGGTGACGGGGAGGTCAATTTCCTGGTCTCCAGCGTCGATGACCGGGATCTCTTCCTCTACGAGCTCTTCCTCAACCGTGAAGCCGCTCAGGTCGGGCTCCTCGAGTGGGGTCTCGGGCAGGACGGCTCCCTCGAGCTCGTCTTTGATGGGTTCCTCCAGGTAGGAGGTGTCCTCGGGGGCCTCGGTCATGGGGCTTAGCCCCTCTTCTTCGATGCGGCGTAGGTCGGACAGCCCGCGGTCGTCGGCGCCCGAAGAAGGCTCGAGCCGCTGTGGGCTGGGCTGAGGCTGAGGCGAAGGCTCCTCAAGGGGGATGATGTCCTCCTCCCCGAGGTCGAGGCTGATATCGCCGGCATCAGCATCCGCGGATTCTCCTGTGGATGTCTCGGATGCGCCCTGCAAGGCCTCGTCGGATGCCCCGGTTTCCTCGGTGAAGTCGGCCGTGTTGAGAATGTTGTCGAGCTCATCGCCTGTCAGGGCGATGGTCTCATCCTCCTCCTCGTCGAAGAATCCCGAGGGCTTGGCTCCCTCCTCCACGGCCTCCGGTCGGGCCTCGGAAACGCCGGCGCGCAGGGAGGAGAGCTGTTCCTTGAGAGAGGACAGCTCACGCTTGATGTCGGAGAGCTCCTCCGCAATTTGGTGCAACAGGGAGGCCGGCATGGCGGCGTCCACCCTCTGGTCGGGCACGTCTTCCTCCTCGCCCGCGAGCTCGCGCTCGACGGCCGCTAGATCGTCGAAGCCTTCGGTTCCCGGTTCCCGGCCGGCTTGCACAGCCCTATCGACGCCGTCCGCGGAGGCCGCGGCATCCTCCGCCTCAATGTCGAGGGCTAGATCCTCCAGGACCGGTTCCTCGAAAGGGATGGTTTCGGAAAAGCCCGAATCGGCATCCTCCTCAACCGATGCATCGGTATAGGCTCCAGGGGCCTCGGGCATGGATGCTGTTGAAGGCTCCCGGGAGGGAAGCTCCACCGCGGGCGACTCATCCCCGGGCTCGAGACCATCAATGGAAGCTAAAAGCTGGTCGGCTTCCGAGCTGGCGCCGGCGTAACGCTCCAAGTCGGCGGAGATGTCTCTCTCGCTTACGTTGGAGTCCATCTCTATGTCAAGGTGCTCCGCGCCGATCTCGGTCACCAAGGCAGTCTGGTCCTCTATGCCGGCGTCCTCGACGAGACCGGAATCCTCTATGCCTGCGGCTAGGTCAAGACCGCTTCCGGCCCCGCGGGCTTCGCCCGTCTCCAGCACGCCCAGGGCGGTTACGCCATCGTCCTTGGCCAGGATATCGTCAAAGTCCGTCACCAGCTCCGTCTCGATGTCCTCGTCATGGGAGCCCCTCTCTTCCGGCTCGGCCTCGGCTGAGCGCTGGACGCTTTCCAGCTCCTCGTCGCTGTCCTTGCTGATGGACAGTGTCTCAAACTCCGAGTCGTCGTCGAATTCCAGATCAAGGTCGATGGGCTCCTGGCTGAGGGCCTCGCGGGCCTCTATCTCGCGCTTGTCGGTGATGCCGAAATCGGATGAGTCGAGGAAGTCGTCCAAGGACAGCTCTTCTGAGCCGCCGCCCGATGCGGCGGGTTCGGGGGATCCGGCGTCTATGCCGAATTCCTCCAAGGATATCTCGGTTTCGCCGCTTTCCGGAGCGGGCATAGGCTCCACCTGGAAGCCCTCCTCGGCGCCCTGGCCTATAAGGCTGATGTCGGGCAGCTCATCGCCTCCGGGCGCAGATTCCTGTGCGCCGACGTCTTCTTCTATCTCGGGGATGCTGAATTCGTCCGGTTCGTCGAGGCTCATGAAGACCGGTGCACCCGCCTCCGAAGGCACGGCCGAGCCTTCATCGGCGGGAGTCTCGAAGGCCTCTGCGCCGATTTCCTCGAAGTCCTCGGACGGAGAGGCCGCCTCTTCGACGGCGAAACCGGCTACGGCGTCCAAGTCGGATGCGTCCAGGGTTTCGGATTCCTCTATAGACTCGATATCCTCAGGAATGTCCATATCCACGGCAGGCGAGGGCTCCTCCATGCCCGGGGAGGCGAAGCTGGCTACGGCATCGAGGTCGGCTGCGGCCAATGTCTCGGACTCCTCACCGGCATCGACAGCCTCAGGAATTTCGAAGTCATCGGAAGCCGGCTCGGCCGCCCCCGCGGACTCGTTGGCATCTTCCAGGGCCGGTAGGTCATCGACGGAGAAGTCCACCTCGAGCGAGGGCGAGCCGGGAGTCTGGAGGATGCTCTCCTCCTCCTCGGTGAGGAAGGTCTCCTCGCGCAGTTCGGGGATTTGGGGGTTGAATGCATCGCCCGGGCCGGTCTCAGACTGGGAATCCTCCGCCAAGTCCTGGGGCTCCAATTTCACCCAGACGCCATAATTCTCGAGCTCCTCGCCCTTGAGGGGCGCGGCGCCCCCTGCGCTGGTGGAACCGTCTGCCCGCTTCTCGACTGCCATACCCTCTCCCGACCGATAGAGTCTTGATCCAATATCGGCAGTTCCGTCCCGCTTTTTGAACTTCATTTTAGGCTAATCCCTTCCCTAACCCTTGTCAATATCGACGGATGCGCTCAAGTGGAGAGGGCAATCGACCGTAATGGATAGGGATGGCGATGAAGCGTTTGGGCCTGCCCCTGTACATCGGTTTCATAATGTACGCTCTCTCATCGGCAGCTTTGGGGCCGGCCAATCCGGCCTCCGTGGAACGGCTCGAGTCCGAGCGCGCACGCATCCGCGCCAACCTCGACGAGCTCGAGCGCCTGAACGCCAGCCTGGCCCGGCGGGCCGAGTCCCTGGCCACCGACCCTGAGACCCAGGCCCTCGAGGCGCGCTCCCTTGGCTACATCCGCCCCGGAGAGAAGGTTCTGCGCATCCCGGCCCTACCGTCCCGCGCGCGCTCCGCCATGGCCGGGAGGATCTTGGGCTTGAGGGAGGCCGGCCTGCCCGGGCGTTTTCTCCCTCTGCCCCTTGGGGCACTAGCCTTCGCCGCCTGCCTGGCCGCGCTGGGGGCGGGAAGGAGGATTGAACCGAATGGTCATAAGCAAGAGCGCCCCTGAGAGCGCGGCCGCCGCCGCCAAGGTTCTGTCATCCGGAAGAGCCGCCATCATCCCCTGTGACACGATCTACGGCATCGTAGGCAGGGCGGTGGACAGCGCCCCCCTGATACGCAATCTCAAGGGGAGGGGAGAGGACAAGCCCTTCATCATCTACATCCTCGAACCGCGCGATATCGCCGTTTACTCCCCGGCCGATCCCAGCCAGCCCATCCTCTCCCTATGGCCGGGGCCCCTGACCCTGATCTTGCCCGCCCTCGGGGAAGGCACGGTAGCCTTGCGTTGCCCGGCTGATCCCTGGGTGCGCCGGGTTCTTGAACTCTGCGGCTTCGGTATCTACACCACCAGCGTCAATCGCTCGGGTAGGCCGGCCATGGGCAGGATCGGCGAAATCATCGCCGAGTTCGGCTCCTCGGTTGACCTGATCATCGACGGAGGCGATATGGAAGGTGGCCTGCCGTCGACGATCGTAGACGCCTGTGAGAAGCCCTACCGCGTTCTGCGCCAGGGCGAGCTTGCGGTGCCCGGAGAGCTCCTAGTATAATCCGATCGATGTTCTCCCGATCCCATCGCTCCCAGACAGCCATGGGCATTCTGCTTCTCCTGATCTGCCTGCCTGCCGGCCTGGCCGCCCAGGAGGAGGGCGCCGCCGAGGAGGGCGGGCCGGGCTACGGTGGGACGATGCTCGTGGAAGCCCTCCTCCCAGGATCCGGCCTGATCCGCCTTGGCCGCGCCTGCGAGGGCGGACTGGCCATGGCCCTGTCCCTCCCCATGATGGCCCTGGGCCAGGGCATGCGCTGGTACCATTTCCTCTACGCGCAGGGGGGGCTCGAGGCAGCCCTTGGAAAGGGCTACGCCTTCGATGCGGGCTCGGCGGATCCCCAGGCTGAATGGCTCCTGGGCGTCGGTTCTCTCCTGGATTCAGGCGGGCGGGCGGTGGCCGCCTACTCGGCTATGACTACCCATCTTTTCCTGCTCGAGCTCGGTGGCTCGGCTCCCGGGCTTTCGGATAGGCCCGCGGCACGGCCCCTTGAATCCCCCTCGGAGCTCATCCTCTCGCCATTCGGCCCAGAGGCTCTGTCCGTCGATGTCCTGCCCCTGGTCATCCTCCTTCTTGCATCCTCCCTTCCCCAGGACGCCCCCGAGCGCCTTCAGGGCTTCTTCGCCGAGCCGGGCCAGCCCTTCTGGGGCCAATCCTGGAAGCCATGGGCGGCCCTGGTTTGGAAGGCCGTCTCGGCGGCCCTGGAAAGCCTGGCCGGGGCCATCGGACAGGAGATTCTCTACGGCCGCCTCATCGCGGAGAGGGACGGTCACCTCGTTGCGGCGGTCGCCCGAGGCGGCCGGGCCCTCCTCTCTCTTGGCCTGCCCAGGCGCGAGTATCTAGACCCGGCTCTTAAGGCCGCAGGTGCCTCCTGCCTTGGCCTCTACGCATCGGCTCTGTCCGCCTCGGAGGGCGGGAGCCTGCGCAAGCCCGTGGCCTTTCACTTTTGGTTGGAATTCGGAAGGTCGGTCATGGGCTACCTCATGGATCCGGAGGCGGACGAGGCTTTGGGGATGGGATTCGAGATAGGCTACTGAGGGCGCCTTCCAGCTTGGAGGCCGTGGGCTTTGCCGACGGGCCGTCAATAGACCCGCGTCCAGCTGGCTTCGCGCACGTAGTCGTAGTCGATTTCGATGCGGTCGGGGGGAGTACCTGTCACGGCCACCGTCTCCTTGATTCCCGTGAGGACCTTACCGTCCTCGGAGAGGGCGAAGACCCAGCGCATCGGCTTGGCCCGGTGGGCGATCTCCTTGGCCACTTCCGCGGAGTAGTTGGGCGATGCGTAGAAGAGGGAGGAGGAGGACTGGTCCTGGAGGATCACGAAACGCCCCTCAGAGATTGATGCGCGCACTTTCATAGTGATGCCGGTCGTCAGAGTGGCCACGCCGCTTCCATCCTTGCTCATGCGCACCTTGTCTATGCCGCGGTCGCCCTTCCAGGTGCCGGCCAGCATGGACAGGGAGAGGATGGTCTTGGACGTCGGCACCGCGGCGGGATCAGGCCGGGTCGATGCCGCGGGAGAGGCGGAGGTCGCTTGGGGACGGTCCAGGAGGCGCAGGGTCAGGGCCCGGGCTCCCAGGACGATGTCGTTGACGCTCGGGTATGTCTCGGTGACGCTGCGCTTCTCGGCCGTGCGCACCTTGATGTTCTCCAGGGTCAGGGCCAGAAGCTGGCCGATTGGGCCGATGCGCCCCTCCAGCACATAGTCCGGGCTGAGGATGGCCATGGGCGCGGAATCCGCCCCCATGCCGAAGGCCGCCTCGAGCTCGCTCAGGGCAACATCCGTGCCGCTTGAGTCCACCACCCTGAAGAGGCGCGTCTCCACAATGTACGACGCGATCATGCGTTCGAGGGTGTCGAGTTCCCCTTCGGTGATCCCCTCGCCTCGGAAATCGCCCACCTTGAGGACGGGCGGGCCTTCGGCCGGAACGCGGGTGAGGGCGCCGGCCAGTATGGCCAGGGCCGCCAGCGTCCGCGCGCGTATACGGCTCATAGTGAAAGTATAATCCCGCAGGGCTGGGGATGCAAAGGCGCTGCAATCCCCTCCGGCGGCCTCAGTCCAAGAGGGAGCCTGCTTGGTCCTCGTCGACACCGAAGAGGCTTTCGTCCAAAATGATCTCGTCAGTGACCTTGCGCTGCAGGGTGCCTGGCAGGAAGCTGCCCTCATCCATGAGTTCCACCTTGTCCGCTATGCCCTGAACCTGCACCTGGGTGCGCTCGCTGTTCAAGGCGTGTAGGGAGCACAGTTCGCGCGGCTGGGTGCCCTCGAGGAAGAGGAGCTTGATTTTGCCGTCAGTGCATTGCTCCGTGGGCAGTTGGCCGCTCTTGGCGCAAACCTCCACCTCGATCAGGCCGGTCTGGGGCTTCTGGAAAGTGCGCAGCGGCAGGCCCTCATGGATGTCATACATGTAATCCGACCAGGTGGAGCCGGCGATGGCGGCTCCTGTCTGGGTTATGCCCAGGGAATTGCCCGGCTCATCGAAGCCGAACCAGATGGCCGTAGTCATGTAGGGCGTGAAGCCCACCGTCCAGGCATCGGCCCAGTTCTGGGTGGTGCCGGTCTTGCCGGCCGCGGGGATCGTATACTTCCTGCCCTGCGCGTCTAGATAGGTGAAGCGCTGGCCGTCGCGCATATAGTAGCTGAGGGTCCCTGGGGATAGGGTCACCCGGTGGAGGAGATCCGTCATGACGGCGGCGGTCTGCGGGCTGATGAGCTGGATGGCTTCGCCCTTGCGCTTCTGCTCCAGGCGCAGGTCTTTTTCCAGGTCCAGGATGATCTTCCCGTCCCTGTCCTGGACGCTGCGGATGGCTATGGGCTCGGTGGCCCGGCCCTGATTGGCGAAAACCGAGAATGCCCGCGCCATCTGGTAGGGGCTGACGGTCGTAGTGCCAAGGCCGAGAGGATAGACGCGCGGGAAGATTGAGGCCTTCTCCGCCGGATCCTGGATATTCAGGAGCAGGGCCGCCCGATCGATGGCCGCATCGAAGCCGATGCCATCCAGGATCTTGAGGGATGGCACGTTCATGGATGTGGCCAGGGCGTACCAGAGCAGGACCGGTCCCATCCAGCGCCCCTTGTAGTTGAGCGGCACGTAGGATGTGCCGTCGGATTTATAGAAGACCACGGGCTCGTCGAAGATCAGGGTGGCCGGGGTGAATTTGCGCGTGTCTATGGCGGCCGAGTAGTACAGGGGCTTGAAGCAGGAGCCCGGCGATACCCTGGCCTGGACGGCCCGGTTATTCTGGTTGGACTGCTTGAATCCAGATCCTCCGACCATGGATAGGATATAGCCGGTGTCGTTCTCGATGGTGATCAGGGCGCCCTCGACGGTGGTTTTCTTGGAAGCCTCGCGGACGGCCTGGTAGCTGCTGCTGGTCGCCTGCTTGAGCCCGTTCAGCCCGAAAAGCAGGGCCGCCGAGTCGAGCACGGGATTGAGCTGATTATGATAGGTCGAGATGGCGTTGACCTTGTTGCGCGTCCCCGAGGAACGCAGTTCCTCCAGGTCGAAGGTCAGGGTCAGGGCGGTGATGATGGGGATGATGGTGGTATCGGCCTCGCGCAGCCGCGAGGCCGAGTCGGCCCTGAAGGAGGCATTGGCGTTTTCAATGCTGGCCGCCATGTAGCGGTCGGCGGCCGCCTGGTAGTCCAAATCCAGGGTGGTGTTGATGGTCAGCCCGTCCTCGTTGTAGTCGATGGAGCCGTATAGCAACTCATCCAGCTGCTGGCGCACGTAGTCCGAGAAATAGCGGGCCTTATCCTCGCGGGCGTAGTAGGCGGCGGTGGACACGCGGGTGTAGTCGAAGCTGTCCCAGTACTCGTTCCAGGATGCCTTGGCCTGCTCAAGGCTGCAATAGCCTTTGCGGGCCATCTGCTTGAGGAGGTTGAGGCTCTTGGCCTTGGCCGTCTCCGGATGCACGAAGGGATTGTTGGTTCCCTTGATGGGGCTGGACAGCTGGAGCACCAGCACGGCCGACTCGGCCAGGCTGGCCTGGCGGCTGGAATGGCCGAAGAAGTATTTGGAGGCTGATTCGATGCCGTAATAGCCGTCGCCGAAGTACATCTCGTTGATGTACAGCTCCAGGATTTCGTCCTTGGTGAAGCGGCGCTCGAACTGCATGGCCCACCACAGCTCGACCAACTTACGGGTGATGGTCTTCTGGTCGCGGATTTTCATCAGGGTTCCGGCCAGTTGCTGGGTGATGGTGGATCCGCCCCCCAGCTCCACCCCGAAGAGCTTGCCCAGGACAGCCCGCATGATGTGCTTGGGCGAGAAGCCGCGGTGGGAATAGAATTCACCGTCCTCCCGGGTGATCAGGGCGAAGAGGAGGTGCTTCGGCACCTCGTTAATGGAGATCATCTCGCGCTTCTCGTCAGCGGAGAATTCCGTGATGAGGCGGCCTTTGCGGTCTAGTATCTTGGTGGGCAGGTTGGGGCGGAAGTCCGTGAAATTTTCGAAGTTGACCTGGTTGCGGGTTTCTCCCAGGGCAATCCCGACCCCCGCGCCGATGAGGAGGGCTCCCGACAGGCAGATGATGCCGAGGATGATGAGTACCGAGCGGACGCTGATCCTGGGGCGCATGCCGGTGGCCATGGTAAAGAGTCAGGCCGCCTTGGTCAACGGGAGAGGCCGTCCCGCCCTTTGGGGGGCGGAGCGAGGCCGGTAGGGGCCGGATGCTCAAAAAAAAGGCCGGTTTTGCAACCGGCCCGCCCATTGTGGGTGTCAGCCCGGCCGAAGTGAACTGGGAGGGGAACTCCGGTCGTATCTGACACTCCATCATCGGTCGTGGGCACCATTTAGTTTAATGATTTTTCACTCCAGCTTCAACGATCCCAGTGCCTGGCGCCCGATTTCGTGTATAATGAACCCTCCCATACCTGGATCACCTCGCATGGGGGCCATACAGCGAATACTTCCTTCTTTGACGGGCCTTTTTTTTGTCGCGGAAGGCGATAGACTCGGGGTTAGTGAGGTAAATCATTGATTAGCAATCCTTTACGAGAAGCGGTAGAAAAGGCGGCCAGCCAGGGCAGGCGCCTGGTAGCCCCCCTTATGGGCTTTCCCGGCCTCAGCCTGACTGGACATACCATAAAACTCGCCCAGCAGAACTATGGGGCCCATTTCAAGCTCATCAAGGCCCTGGCCGACGAATTCCAGCCCGACGCCATTTTTCCCCTGATGGATCTCTCTATAGAAGCTAACGCGATGGGGCGGCACACCCTCTTCCCACGCATGGACTCGGCCACTGTGGTGAAGGAGCCCTTCTCGGACAGGGATCTCGAGGCAATCGAGGATGTCAACATCGGTTTCGATGCCCGCCTCTTAGGCTACGTCGAGACCCTGAAACTGATGAGCCTAGGCCTGCCCGCGGGCATGCTCAAGTGCGCCTACGTCTCCGGCCCCTATACCCTGGCGGCCCTCCTCATGGGGGCTGACGAGGCGGCTATGGCCACTGTCATGGACCCCGAAGGCCTGCATGCGGTATGCCGCGCGGCCACCAAGGCCGTTCACCTCTACGCCCGAATGCTCATCGCCGCCGGGGCCCAGGCCATCTGCCTCCTTGAGCCCAGTGCGGTCATGCTGGGACCCGAGCAGTTCAATGAGTTCTCAGCCGCCTATGTCAGGATCATCGCCGAGAGCTGTCATTACAGCGGTGTTTCGACCATCTACCATACCTGCGGCAACACCATGCATCTCATCAGGGTCATGGCCGGGGCCGGAGTGGACGGGCTGAGCCTGGATTCGGCGGAGACGGGGGTGGACCTCCCGGCCGCGGCCAGGGCGGCGCCAGGGACTATCATCATCGGCAACCTCTGCCCGACAGGGAGTATCCTCTCCGGAAGCCCCGAGAGCGTGGCCGCTGAAACGAACGCCCTCCTGGATTCCATGCGCGACTGTCGGGACTTTATCCTCAGCACCGGTTGCGACCTCCCCCAGGAGGTGCCCCTGGCCAACATCGCCGCCTTTATGCGCACCGGCAAGGCCTACCGCCTGGGCTGAGGGGCGCGCCGCGAGGCGTTCTCCTGACAAGGTCCGGGCCGGCCCCTAGCCGTAGGGCATGCGCACCCCACCGTTGGCCCTCATGTTCCCGGCCCTGTCCGCCCTCTACCAGGCCCAGCCATCAAGCCTGGACTGGAAGGACGCTTTCCAAGCCCAGGCACGCTATTACACTGCTTCCAGGGTGGCTGCTGCGCTCTATTTCGATGAGAAAGGCCAGAAGCTACGGCTTCATCGACAAGGCCGGTACGACGGTGATCTCCCCGCGCTTCGACCCCGTCATCGAATGGCCGTGCTGGGCTAGCGGACTTCCTTGTAGCCGGCCGGCGGCTCGAAGAGGGAATCGTCCGGGCCGGGCCGCCCGCGCGGCCGGGAGAAGAGGACCTGGGCCCTCTCAGCGCCCTCCCATTCGGCCGAGACCGCCAGGCCTCCGCGTTCCCCGTCCGTAAGGAGCCTGAGGATGCCGGTCTCCGTTGATGTGTAGCTGAGGGCCAAGCCCTCTCTCCCCGCCTCGGCCTGGAGGAAGGGCCGGGCCTCCTTCCCCGAGCCGGACTCCGTCTTCCAGGGGTTGAGGCCGAAGGCCCGCTCGAAGCTGCGCTCGAAACCGTCTTCGTAGTAGAGGGTGCGGAATTCCTTTTTAGCCGGGTCGAGTACGAACACCTTGGGTGTGGATAGGTCGAAGCGGAAAATATACACGACTTCGCGCGGGACGGGCTTGGTCCCCGAGGCGCCCTCTGATTGCCAGGCCCTGATCAGGACCTTCTCTTTCCCCGGGTATGACTCGAAGGTCAGGCTCCCCTGGAGGCTGGTCAGGATCTCCGTCCCCGCGGCGGAGGGGCCGAATGCCGAGGCCTGGAAGTCGGCGACCGCCGTGTCCACGCGGGCGCCCTTGAAGAGACACATGAGGAGCATGAGGAGGAGATGAGGGTAGGCCATGCCGATACAATAGACCTGCCCGCCCCGAGATGCAAGGCCGGTGAGCCGGCTTTATTGACTCGATCCCGAAAAATCGATAGTCTTCCCTCGATTTAACGCCATACAGGGGGAATACCTATGAAGGTAGCCATCAACGGTTTCGGCCGCATCGGGCGGCTCGTTTTCCAGGCCTTGGTCGAGCAGAACCTACTCGGGAAGAACAAGGTCGACGTGGTCGCGGTGGTGGACATCTCCACCGACGCGGATTATTTCGCCTACCAGCTCAAGTACGATTCGGTCCACGGGCGCATGAAGGCGGACATCAGCACCAAGAAATCCGATCCCTCCCTGGCCGACAACGACATCATGATCGTCAACGGCCATGAGATCCGCTGCCTCATGGCTGTCAAGGAACTCAAGGACCTGCCCTGGGCCGCCATGGGCGTAGAGTACGTCATCGAGTCCACTGGCCTCTTCTGCAACGAGAAGTCCAAGGGCCACCTGGACGCCGGCGCCAAGCGGGTCATTATCACCGCCCCGGCCAAGAGCGCCGATGAGAACGTCAAGATCAAGACCTTCGTCATGGGCGTCAACGAGGGCGAATTCGATCCGGCCAAGCACATCATCGTCTCCAACGCCTCCTGCACCACCAACTGCCTGGCCCCCATCGTCAAGGTCCTTCTGGACTCGGTCGGCATTGAGACCGGCCTCATGACCACCATCCACTCCTACACCGCCACCCAGAAGACGGTCGACGGCCCCTCCAAGAAGGACTGGCGCGGCGGGCGCGCCGCCGCGATCAATACCATCCCCTCTTCCACCGGCGCCGCCAAGGCGGTGGGCGAGGTGCTGCCTGCCACCAAGGGCAAGCTGACCGGCATGTCCTTCCGGGTGGCCACCGCGGATGTCTCCGTGGTCGACCTCACCTTCCGCACCGAGAAGGAGACCAGCATCCAGGAGATCGACGCCCTGATCAAGAAGGCCAGCAAGGAAGGTCCGCTCAAGGGTTACCTGGGCTATACCGAGGAGGAGCTGGTATCCAGCGATTTCATCCATGATCCGCGCTCCTCGATCTATGATTCTCTGGCCACCCTGCAGAACAACCTGCCCGGAGAGAAGCGCTTCTTCAAGGTCATCTCCTGGTACGACAATGAGTGGGGTTACTCCAACCGCGTCGTAGACTTCCTCTGCCACATCGCCGGACTGAAGAAATAAGTCGAGGCGCGCGTTCTGGCGGCGCGGCCGGAAGGCGCCCAATGGCGCCGACGCGCAGACAGGCGCGCGCTCAAGGGCTCCCCCGCGGGGGAGCCTTTTTCTTGCAGCTGAACGATAAAGGAGCGACCGATGATCAAGACTGTCAAGGATATCGCCCTCAAGGGCAAGCGCGTGGTTATGCGCGTGGACTTCAATGTTCCCATGAAGGACGGCACGGTGCAGGACGACACCCGCATCATGGCCGCCATACCCACCATCCAGTACATCCTGGATCAGGGCGCCAAGTCCCTGGTGCTAATGTCTCACCTGGGCGACCCCAAGAAGGACATGAAGAAGGCCAAGGAGAAGGCTGAGAAGGATGGCAAGCCCTTCGATGAGGCCAAGTACATAGCCGGCAAGCACCGCATGCGCCCGGTGGCTGAATACCTGGCCAAGAAGCTCGGCCGCCCGGTGGTCTTCGTCGGGGAGGACTCCTGCTTCGGCAAGAAGGCCTTCATAGAGGGCCAGCCCGATGGGACCGTGGTGATGCTGGAGAACACCCGCTTCCACAAGGAAGAGACCAGCGAGGACCCCGCCGAGCGCGACGTCCTGGCCAAGGAGCTGGCCTCCTACGGCGAGGTGTTCGTCAACGACGCCTTCGGTACGGCTCACCGCGACCACGCCTCCACCGCCAGCATCGCCAAGTTCCTCAAGGTCAGCGTGGGCGGCTTCCTGATGGAGAAGGAGGTAGCCTACCTCGAACCCATCGTCACCAGCCCGGTCAAGCCCCTGGTAGCTATCATCGGCGGGGCCAAGGTATCCAGCAAGATCGCCGTACTGGAGAGCCTCCTCAAGCAGGCCAAGGCCCTGGTGATAGGCGGGGGCATGGCCTATACCTTCCTCAAGGCCCTCGGCCATACCACCGGGAAGTCCCTCGTGGAAGACGACCAGATCGACACCGCCAAGCGCATCCTGGAGGCCGCCAAGAAGCTGGGAGCAGAGATCGTCCTGCCTCTGGACCACGTCTGCGGGGCGAGCTTCGACGCCGCAGCGGCTCCCGTGGCCGTGGACGGCCAGGATGTGCCCGAGGGCCTGATGGGCATGGACGTGGGCCCCAAGACCCTCAAGAAGTACGCCGAGGTCCTGTCCAACGCCAAGACAATCGTATGGAACGGCCCCCCGGGGGTCTTTGAGTTCGAGGCCTTCGCCAAGGGAACCCTGGAAGTCGCCAAGATGGTGGCCCAGGCCACCGGCCGCGGTGCCATCACCGTGGTGGGCGGCGGCGACTCCGTCTCGGCCGTCAACAAGACCGGCCTATCCGACAAGATGAGCCACGTCTCCACCGGCGGCGGCGCCTCCCTCGAACTGCTGGAGGGGAAAAAGCTCCCCGGCATCGAGGTATGCAGGGGTTGAGATTGATTTGATGCCGGGGAGCTCGTGCCGCGCCCGCAAGGATATGGGCGCGGCGCGGGGAAGGCATCGAGGTGTGCAGAGGTTGAGATTGATTTGATGCCGGGGAGCTCGTGCCGCGCCCGCAAGGATATGGGCGCGGCGCGGGGAAGGCATCGAGGTGTGCAGGAGTTGAGATTGATTTGATGCCGGGGAGCTCGTGCCGCGCCCGCAAGGATATGGGCG
>CAYYCP010000001.1:0-49169 GCA_964470375.1 uncultured Spirochaetales bacterium | reverse complement strand
TGCCGCGCCCGCAAGGATATGGGCGCGGCGCGGGGAAGGCATCGAGGTGTGCAGGCGGCGGCGGAGAGGAGGCATCGTGGATGTGAGGTGGATCAAGCATGCTGGTAAGGACATCCTCTACGTCGATTACCGCGGGGCCAAGGATGAGGTCGAGATGCTCGGGCTGCTGCGGCGGGCTATCGAGATAGAGGCCTCCCTGTCAGAGAAAAAGGTCGAGCTCTGCAATTTCGAGGGCACCTTCGGCAGCGCCGGGATGATGGCCGAGCTCAACAAGAGTGGCAAACAGCGCAACGAGAAGATGGCCAAGGTGGCTGTGATAGGCATCAGCGGCGTGAAGAAGGTCCTCTTCAATTCCTACATCGCCGTGACCGGCTCCAGCAACGTCAGGATCTTCGAGGACGAGTCCAAGGCCCTGGACTGGCTCGCCGAGTAGGGGCCCTCAGCGACCCGGAGAGAAACCGCCCGCAATCCCGAAGTGCCCGAGGCCGTCCAGAACCCCGTCCGCGTCCGGGTAGGGGCTCTGGTAGGCATCGGGGGCGATGCGGCGGAGGAGGTTGGCCGCGTTGGCCGGCAGTATCTTCTTGAATCCGCCCTCCATGTACATGTCCTGGTCGTTCTCCGAGTCCCCGGCCACCAGAATCCGCTCCATCCCAAGGCCCAGGCTGGCGGCTATGGCCTTGGCGGCTGCGGCCTTGCCCAGGCAATGGGGCATGAGATCCACGTACATGCCATCCACGGCTATGATCCGATAGCTGCCTTCAGGAAAGCATCCACTTATGCGCTCCTCGAAGGCCCGCAGGGATTGGGCCCGGCCGTCCCAGTAGAAGCTCGCCTTGTAGGCGTTGAGGTGCTCGGCTTCCTGGGCTTCCATGCCCTGGCCGATCCCGGCATCCATGGCCCTCGCGAGGCTCCATGATGGATGGACCCCGGCGATCAGGGCCCCGGACAGGCCGGGATCCTCCCCATCGGCGGTTTCTATGACAGTGCCCAGCTGACCGGCAAGGAAATCGGCTGCTGGCAGGCGCCCGCGAATGATCTCGGCGCGGATATTCGGGATGGAGCGGCCGCTGGCATAGGCCAGGGCTATCCCCCTTCCGCGTCGAGCCGCCCAGGCGCGGAAGCGGGCTTCGCGCTCCGGGGAGCCCGAGAGGACGGTTCCGTCTATGTCCAGGCATATGAGCCATTCTTTCTCCTGAAGACGCATGGGATCAAACTAGCACGCCTGAAGCCGGCCGGAGAAGGCCGCACGCCAGACGTATCGTCTTTTCATCAGAGCTGTCGCTATACTCGGGTAGGGGAGGGTGGCTTGGATGGGCGTAGCGGACTGGATCGAGGGCCTTAGGCGCGAGATGGCCATCGCCAGGGCCGGCATCAGCGACGCTGAATGGGAGGAGGCCCTGGCGCGCCACCCGGCCGCAGCCAAGACCGGCAGCCTGGCCCTCCCGGCCGGCCGGCACCGGGCCCTGGCAGCCCAGTTCATGGGCGAAAAGCAGTTCCTCTCCCCGCCCGGATTCGGCTTGAGCCGGGAGATACTGATTTCGGTGTCGCTCAACGCGGTTCTGCCCTGCCTGGGCGGTGGAGCCCACCTCTGGCGCGGCTGGCGTAGCATCTTCATCCTGCCGGATACTTTCACGGAGACGAGCGCCGGCCAGGATGGCGCCGGGGTAGTGGAAGAGATCGACGAGGAGCTGTCGGGCCAGGCCCGCGAGCTGGGGCCTGTCCTCCTCTCCTGGCCGGACGTGTTGGACTCGGGGCGGGGGAGGGGATACAACCTGCCCGTGCACGAGATGGCCCACAAGATCGATGGACTGGATGGGGAAATCGATGGAACGCCGCCCCTAGAGGGCGCCGCGCGCATGGCCTTCATGGCCGCCAGGGACGCGGCCCTGGCTGACTTCAGGGCCCGTGCGTCCCGTTCCACGCATCGGCGCCGGGGCATGTCGGCCTCGCGCCTGCCCATGGACGATTACGCCGCCGAGGACGAGGCGGAGTTTTTCGCCGTATCGGTAGAGGCATTCTTCGACCGCCCGGCCGCCTTGCAGCGCGCCTACCCGGACTGGTACGCGGCCCTGGCGGCCTGCTTCGGCGTAGATACGGCCGGGGCTTGAAGAAAGCCTAGAAGAGATTGATCAAGGCACGCTCTTCGAATTCTGGACCGGGTCCCCAGGGTCGCTCACGTCGATGATAGTCAAACCATTATTTGCGCAGACTACGACGCGCGTGTCGCCCATAAACGCTAGGTCGCTACAGTAATCGATGGGGATGGATAACATGCCCCTCACCTGGCTAGGATCGGAAACGTCGAGAATAGCGAGAGAGGAACTGGTGAGGCAGTAGGCATAAGGGAGGCGAGTGATGGCCCGCTTGTAGGTGGTGTTTCCGTACTGGCCTCCGTAGAATCCAATCTGCGATGGTTTCGCCGGACTGGATATGTCCATGATGTGCAAGCCGCTCCAGGAACAGGCATAGGCCAGGCTCCCGTCGAGGAAGACGCTCTCGATGTGCGAATAGTTTCCTTCACCTAGGTAGGTGCGCCCCGCCAAGAGGGGCAGGTAGGGGTTCGATATGTTCACGACACGGAGCTCATTGGGAAAGACCGAGAGGTAGGCGTAGGGGGGCTGCACGCAGACATGCTTCGTGTCGGCGCAGGCATAGGTGCTCAGCTTGCGGGGATGGGATGGAGTTGAGACCGAAAAGATGTCGAGGCCCCAGTACCATTCCGAGACGTAGAGGTAGTTGCCGCGGGCGGCGAGATTCTCGATGCAAACGTTTCCGCTCTCATCGCGGGAGTGCAGCAGGGCCGGCTGGGAGGGCAGGGACACATCGTACACGTCGATGCCTTCGTAGCTCGAGAGAAAGGCGACGTTCCCGTTCAGTGAGATATCCTTGTATTCGCCATCCCGCGCGCTCTTGAGGACAGGGCGAGCGGGCGCGGAAAGGTCGACCGTGAAGAAGCCATCTGCATCGGCGATGAAGGCGGTGCTGCCATCCACCTCTATGCCCCTTGGATCGGTGGTGAGGTTGGCGCTTCCGGCGAGCCTGGGATGGGCGATATCGCTCAAGTCGAAGGATAGGAGTCCTGATGACTGGGCGGCGACGAAGGCGTGGGAGCCTTCCAGGGCTATCCCACGCGGGAAAGCCGGACGGATCGAATACTCCCCGACCAAGGCGGGGCTGTAGGGATCCGACACCTCGAAGGCCAGGATCTTCGTGTAATACGTATCGGCGGCGATCACGAAGTCGCCGTTCACGGCCAGGGAGCTGAGGCGGTATTTCGTCGGCATCATCGACTCGTCGCCCATGGGCTCGGGATCGAAGGAGCCGATCAGGCGAGGCCTGGCGGGATCGGAGATGTCCAGCACGGCCAGGCAGTGGGCGGTGTCGCCGAGATAGGCGCGATTCCCCTAGATGGCGATGCTGTCGCTTTCGCCGCCCGTGGCGAGGACGGCCGCCAGCGATGGCGCGGCCGGATCGCTGATGTCGATTACTGCCAGGCCCCCGATCCCGGTGCAGGCATAGGTCCAAGAGCTTGAGAAGGCAATATCGCATACGGGGTCGTCCAGGGCTAGACTGGATATCACGAATGGATACAAGGGATCCGCGACGTCGATGATCCGCAGGGCCTTCTCGTTCCCCGCGCAGAGCAGAAGGTCTCCCGCGGCTTCGATGCGGGAAATACGGGCGTCTTCAAGGCGTGAGAGCAAGGTCGGCTTCGTCTTGTCGGAAATATCGATGATTTCCAGGCTCTCGTCCGCGAGGGCCAGGTAGGCCAGGTCGCCCGAGCTCGCGCCATGCCTGATGGCGGCGGGCGCAGCGTACCTGCCCGCTTCCTTCGGCGCTGCCGGATCATGGGTGTCGAAGATCATGAGATCGGCCATCCCAGATGAGCATTGGAAGCCCCTGGCCTGGGCAGCCTCGTAGTCCTTGGTGGGAGGAGTCAGCTCATAGAAGGGCTCGCAGGCCATGAAGAGGGCCCATGCAGCGCCCAGGATGGAGGCCGAAAGCGCACTCTTCATTTTTCTTATCTCCTCTATATCTACCATTATATCACATGCCCGGCGGCGGATCAGGCGACCCTCGGCCGTCTTTAGGCGCGGCACTGCCTTTACACTGGCGGCGCTCGCCTGTAAGATTGGCCCGGCCCGCCGAGGGCACGCCATGTCGATCTAGGAGAAACTGATGCGCAATTACTACATCGCCGGAAATTGGAAGATGCACAAGACCGGAGCCGAGGGCGCCGCCCTGGCGGCCGAGCTGGTCGCGAAGCTATCGGGTTGCAAGGACAAGGTCATGGTCGCGCCGCCCTTCACCGCCCTGGAGGCGGTGGCCAAGGCCCTGGCCGGGTCGAAGATCATCCTGGGCGCCCAGAACATGGGCCAGGAGGAGCAGGGCGCCCATACCGGCGAGGTATCCGTGCTGATGCTCAAGGCCATCGGGGTGAAGACGGTCATTCTTGGGCATTCCGAGCGCCGGGCCATTTATAAGGAAGACGACGCCCTGATTAACAAGAAGCTCAAGCTGGCTATCAAGCACGGCCTGGAGGTCATCCTGTGCGTGGGCGAGACTCTGGCCGAGCGCGAGGCCGGCAAGCTGGAGGCCGTTCTGTCCACCCAGGTCCGCGGCGGCTTCCAGGATGTGCCCGCTTCCAGCCTGGGCTCCATCGTCATAGCCTACGAGCCGGTCTGGGCAATAGGCACCGGCAAGACGGCCACCCCCGAGGATGCTGATGCGGCCCATGCCATTATCCGCGGCATCCTCAAGGATCTCTACGGAGAGTCAGCCGCCAAGGCCATGTGCATCCAGTACGGCGGCTCGGTGAAGCCAGAGAACGCCGCCCAGCTCATGGCCATGCCCAACATCGACGGGGCCCTGGTGGGCGGCGCATCCCTCAAGGCCGAGACCTTCGTCCCCATAGCCGCCTTCAGGTGACCATGTGCCGGCTCCCGTTTCGGGGGCGACCTGTCCTTGCATCGCTGCGGGACGGGCCCGCCCCTTGATGCGCGGCCTGGCTTTTAGGTAGAATGATGCGGATTCCAATCCAATTCCGCATGGAGTCATGAGCAATGGGTATTTTGGGCAGCATCCTCCTCGTTTTCCTCATCATCGTAGCGGTTCTCCTGGTTCTCATCGTCATCATCCAGGATGAGGGCGGCGAGGGCCTAGGTGGCATATTCGCGGGCTCCTCGAGCTCGACCTTCGGCAGCCGCACAGGAAACGTCATCACCCGCATCACCAGTGTCCTGGGCGGGCTCTTCCTGGTCTTGGCCCTGGCTTTGGCCTTCGTCAATCGCTCCAAGAGCACGAGTGGGGTGGAGAAGGCGGCCGTTGAGGAGAGCAGCGTCCAAGACAAAGGGCAATGGTGGGTTTCGCCCGCCCCCGAGGCCAGCCTCGATCCAGCCCTGGCATCGGACGTCGCCGAAGGCAGTCTGGGGGTGAGCGGAACCCCCCTGCCCACCCCTCGCCCCGCCGAGTGAGCCGAGAGCGCCTGCGCGCCTCACCCGGGGGCGCGCCTGAGGCGCGCGGACCCCGGGCGGTTCCAAGGGAGGCGTTATGTTCCTGCAGCAGGTCTTTCCGGTCGAGCGCATCAAGGTCAACGTAGAATCCGAGGATAAAGAAGAGCTCTTCGAGGAGCTCGTCGACGTATACGTGAGCAGTAGGGCCAAGTTCGCGGATCGCCAGGCTATCCTGGCCGCCATTCGGGAGCGCGAGGCCCTGATGTCCACAGGCATCAAGCAGGGCATCGCTATACCCCACGGCAAGACCACCGGCGTGGATGGGGTATGCGGGGTCCTGGGCATTTCCCGCCGCGGGATAGAGTATGATGCCTTGGACGGACAGCCGGTGCACCTGGTCTTTCTCCTCCTTTCCGGCCCGGACGCGGCCGAGAGCCACCTGCGGGCCCTCAAGAAACTGGCCCTCCTCCTGGAGAGCGAGTCCTTCAAGAAAGAATTGGAAGCGGCCGCATCGCCCCAGGAAGCCTACCGTGTGCTGGAGCGCTACGAGGACGTGGGGGGCCTGGGCGAATGAGGCCGGAGGGCGGGATCCATCATGGATGAGGACGAGACCCTCAAGCGCATCATCGAGCTGGAGCGCGAGGGGCGCGAGATGGTGGAGCGGGCCCAGGCCGAGGCCGAACACAGGCTGGCCCAAGCCCGCCTGGATGCGGAGGACGAGGTTAAGCGCGCGCGCGAGGAGGCCGCCCGCTCCATGAGCGCTGCCCTGGCCGCCGAAAAGGCCGAGGCCGATCGCGCTTTTTCTGAGGAATTAGCGCGCTACGCCGCCAGCCTAGAATCCCAGGAGCTCGACCGAGCTGCCTTCTCGGCCGTCCTCATGGCGGCGATCCGGGATACCATAAAGGCCCGGTTATGAGGCGGGCGCCGTCCTGGGCTCTGGGCTATGCCTACGCTAAAGCTGCCGGAGCCCTTGCGAGGGGCTACCTGGGGCGCGGCGCGCGGGAGCTCTCACTGGTTCGGGACGCGCGCTCACTGACCCGCCTCGTATATCCCGGTCCCGTCCCCGACCTTCCTGAATCAGCCCTCGTCCGCGACGCCGAGGAGCGTCTTGACGCGCGGGTCCTGGAAGAGGCCGAAGCCGCTTTCTGGCCCCTGGGGCGGGGCGGACGCCTGGCCTTGGAGGCCGCGCTTACGGGCCCCGAGACGGAGGCAGTCAGGGTCCTCCTACGCTCCGCCCTGGCCAAGGCCCCACCCCCAACCCATCCCTACCCGAGCTTCCCGGTGACCCGAGTCAATGCCTTAGGATACCCTGACCTTGAGGCGATGTTCGCCACCAGCATCTTCGACTGGATCCCGAAGGCTGCGGCTGCCTGGGGCCCTGTAGAGGACAACCGCCTGGATCGGGAGGCCTTTGCGGCGGCTTGGGAGCGCACGGCCCCCCTCAGGGGCCGTCGCGGCACGGCCCTGCGTCAGCTCATGTTGCGCGAGGCAGAGCTCACCAACGCGGTCTGGGTTTTACGCCTACGCTTCACCTTCGGCATGCGCGAACGCGAGATAGCCCCCCTCCTCCTGGAGCTTCCCGGTCAGCGCCTGACCGGGGCGGCCCTACAGGCTTGCGCCTTCGCTCCCGATACGCGGGCTTCCTTCCTATCCTGGCGCTACGCCCGCATCGTCAATCCCGAGTCCGAGGGCTCCTTCTGGCGCATAGATCCGGAATACGCCGAACGCAAGGCCCGAGACCTCATGGAAGTCTCTTGGCGGCGGGCCTTCCATCGCTCGGGGCCGACCGAGACAGCCCTGTACGCCTACGTGCGCCTACGCTCGCGGGAAAACGAGGTGCTCAGGGCGGCCTACGAGGCCCTGCGCATGGGCATGCCCCTGAATCTGGCCCTGGGGCCGGAAGGAGAGGGGCGCCCATGAGCCGGAGAATGAAGAAGGTGGAGTTCCGCGTCCTCAAGCGCGACATCGACCTTGTTCTGGAGCGCCTAGGTCGGCTGGGCTTGATGCAGATCGATTTCGCCGCCGCCCCCGCGGCCGAGCCCGTGGCTGAAGGGCCCTCCCTTGGCGAGTCATTGGAGTCGGCCTGCGCCTACCTGGGCCTGGATTGCGCCCCGGGCGTCTCATCCGATGAGTGTGGGCTTCCGGGGGAGTCAGACCGGGCTTATGCCGCCGAGATCATCGGCAAGACCCTGGAGCTACGCCGCGGCATCGAGAACGCGGCCAAGCGCCTGGAGGGTCTAGCCCAGGCGCTGGCGGAGCTCCGGGCATTCATGAAGATGGGTCTGCCCCTGGCCGAGCTGGAGCTGCTCACCTTCATCCACCTCCAGACCGGCCGGATAGATCTAGCCAAGTTGCCCTGGCTTACGGCCGAACTGGGTGAGCGGGCGATCGTAGTGCCCCTGGGCGATGACGGCCGCATCGCCGCGGTCTCTTCCAAGAAGGGGCGCTTCGCCCTGGACGGGGCTCTCAAGCAGGCCGGTTTCGTGCCCCAACCCCTCCCGGCCGACCTCAAGGGCTTGCCCTCCGATGTGATTGCCAGCTTGGAATCCGAGGAGGCGGCCCTACTGGCCGCCAAGGCCGACATGGAGGGCCAGAGGGAGGCCCTGGCTGCGGAAAACGACCAGCGCCTGGCCTGCCTGATGCAAGGATTCAGGATGGCGGCCAGGATCGAGGAAGCCAAGCGGGGACTCTTCAGCACCGACCAGGTCTACCTCATCCAGGGCTGGGTGCCGCGCGACCGTCTCAAGGAGATGGCCGAGCAGCTGGAGGCCGTCACCGAGGGGCGCCTGGCCGCCCGCAGTTTCGACCCAGAGGAAGTTCCGGCCGTGGCCGAGGGGCGGGTCAAGGTACCGGTGGCCCTCAAGCACGGGGTCTTCCTATCCGGATTCGAGCGGCTGGTGGCATCCTACGGCACGCCACTCTACGGAACCATCGACCCGACCCCCTTCGTGGCGGTCTGGTTCGTGCTTTTCTTCTCGATCATGTTCGGGGATATGGGCCAGGCCCTGGTGATCCTCGCAGCCGGATTGGCCATCAGGTTGGCCAAGCGCGGCAAATTGGCCGGTCTCAAGCCATATTATCCCATTCTCCTGGCGGTGGGGGCGGGCGCCTTCTGCATGGGCTTCCTGGAGAATTCCTTTTTCGCCGACGAGGAGCTCTTCGTGCCGGTCTACCGCGCCCTGACCAAGGCCCTCCTGGGGCGGGAGATGGACCGCTTCCTTTCGCTCACGCCCAGGGCAGGCATAGGCAAGCTCCTGCCCTTCTTCGTCTTCACCCTGGCCCTGGGGGTTCTGGTCAACTCGGCCGGGATCCTGATCAACCTGGTGAATCTGGCCCGCAAGGGCAAGCGCGGCGAGTTCCTCTTCTCCAAGACAGGTCTGGCCGGCGCCCTCTTTTTTTGGTACTCCCTCTACCTGGGAGTCCGGACGATCTTGGGCTGGATGCCGGGAGTCTGGGATATCGCACCCCTGGGCCTGCCCCTCCTGGCCCTCCTCCTGGCCGGCCCCCTTGAGCGCCTGGTGAACGGGCACCGGCCCCTGATGCCGGACGGCTTCTTCTCCAGCGCCATTCAGGGCGTGGTGGAGGTGCTCGAATCCATATCCTACTACGTCTCCAATACCGTCAGCTTCCTGCGCGTGGGGGCCTTCTCGGTTTCCCACGCGGTGCTCTCCTTCGTGGTCTATGCCATGGCCGAGATGGTCAGCCGGGGTGCGCCCCTCCTGAGCGGCTTGGGGCGCTTCCTGGTCTTCCTGGTCGGCAACGCTGTCATCATCGCCCTGGAGGGCATGGTGGTGGCCATCCAGGTGATCAGGCTGCAATACTACGAGTTCTTCTCGAAATTCTTCACCGAGACCGGGGTCGAGTTCCGGCCCTTCTCTTTCATGGAAACGAAGCGCTCTTCACGAGGAAAAGGAGACTGAGATGAAACGCATCGCCATCGTCCTGACGCTCTGCCTGGCCCTGGCTCTCCTGGCCCTGCCGGCCCTGGCCGCCCAGGAGGGCGCTTCCGCGCCGCAGTACCAGGGTCAGGCCGATCCGGCCGTGGCCATAGCCCAGGCCAAGGCTCAGGCGACTTCGAACATGTGGCGTTACATCTCCGCGGCCGTGGCCGTGGGGACGGCATGCATCGGCGGCGGACTGGCGGTCGGCCAGATCGGCGCGGCGGCCATGGGCGCCATGAGCGAGAACCCCGAGCTCTCCGGCAAGGCCATCCCCTATGCCGGCCTGGCCGAGGGCATCTGCCTGTGGGGCTTCCTGGTGGCCCTTTTCCTCATACTCCTGGGCTAGGTTCCCGCGGTGGACGGCGATTTTCATGTCCTGGGCTCCAGCGAGATCGTCCTTGGCTTCGCCTACGCTGGCGTGGCCGGGACGGCCGTTGAGACGCGCGAGGAGGCGCTGGCAGCCTTCCTGCTCCTGACAGGACAGGATCGCGGCCCGGTCGGCACATTGCCTGCCCCGGGGTGCCGGGTCCTCATTCTGACGGAGGACGTGGCCGGACTGATCGAGGAAGAAGTCATCGCCTGGCAGCTTTCGGGGGAGTATCCTCTGCTGGTGGAGGTTCCGCCCCTCTCGGGCAAGGTGGAGGGGCGGCGCAGTCTCATGGACGCGATACGGGACGCTATAGGCGTCAGGGTTTAAAGGTGGCGGCGCTGGGCGCCGCCCATGGTAGGTAAATGGAAGAGATACGGGCCAGCGACGCACTTGAGAACGAGATCCGCGAGGACGCGCGCAGGAAGGCCGAGCGCATCCTCAAGCAGGCCGACCGTGAGTGCCAGGCCATGCGCGAAGAGGGCACGGCCAAGGCGCGGGCCGAAGCCCAGGCTATTCGGCTCGAGGGTGAGGCCGCGGCCGAGGCCTATCGCCGCGAGGTTTCGGCCCGCATGCCCCTGGAAATGAAGCGTCTGCGCTCCTCCTGGATGGAGCGATGCTTGAGGGCCGAGCTGGAAACGGCCGTGCGTGGGCTCGACCTCAGTACCGCCGAAGCCTTTCTCTTGAGACGCCTCGAAGAAGCCGCCGCCTCCCTTGTCGCCGATAAGGGCGCAGGCCCGGCTAAGCTCCGCCTGCGGGGGAATTTCAGCGACGAGTTCGCCCGCAAGGCCTCCGCCCTTCTGGGAGGCTGCCACGCCGAGCGCGTTGAGGATGCCGGAACGGCCGAGCCGGCTCTTGAGGCTGAATCGGGCTCGGGACGCGTGCGCTTCAGGGCATCGCTGGCCTCGGTACTGGGCGAACTGGCCGAAGAACGCCGAGGGGATTTGGCCGAGGCCCTCTTCGGAAAGGGCCGGGACAGATGATCATCGGGAAAATCGTGAGGGTGTCAGGGCCTGTCCTGCGGGTCAGAGGCATGGCCGGCGCCGGCCTCTATGATGTGGTTGAGGTGGGCCGGCAGGGCCTCATAGGCGAGATTGTCCGTCTGGAGGGCGATGAGGCCCTCGTCCAGGTCTATGAGGAGAACACCGGCATGCAGGTGGGTGAGGAGGCCCGGACCTTGGGGCGCCCCCTCTCCGTCAGCCTGGGGCCGGGTCTCATAGGGCGCATCTACGACGGGATCCAGCGCCCCCTCGAGGAGCTGCGGGCCGAGTGTGGGGATTGGCTGCAGCCTGGAGTCAAAGGCCAAGCCCTGGATCCCCAGGCCCGCTGGGCCTTCGAACCGGCCGCGGCCGCGCCGGCATCCATCGGCAAGGGGCAGGCCTTCGGTTCCGTCAAGGAGACGGCCTTGGTGACCCATAAGCTGATGGTGCCCCCCGATGCCGAGGGCCAGGCCCTGGCCTGGGTGGCACCGGCTGGGGAGTACCGCGCAGAAGAGCCTGTGGCGCGCATGGACTCGGGCCAGGAGCTCAGCATGATCCGGCAATGGCCGGTACGGCGGGCTCGCCCCTTCAAGTCCAAGCTGGGCATGCAGGAGCCCCTGATCACCGGCTTGCGGGCGGTGGATGTGCTTTTCCCCATCTCCAAGGGCGGTACGGCGGCCGTCCCGGGCGGCTTCGGCACCGGTAAAACCATGACCCAGCACGCCATAGCCAAATATTGCGACGCAGACATCATCGTCTATATAGGCTGCGGCGAACGCGGCAACGAGATGACTGACGTGCTGAACGAATTTCCCAAACTGATCGACCCCAAGACCGGCCGCAGCTTGATGGAGCGCACCATCTTGATCGCCAACACATCCAACATGCCGGTGGCCGCGCGCGAGGTGTCCATCTACACCGGGGTGACCCTGGCCGAGTACTACCGCGACATGGGCTACGACGTGGCCATCATGGCCGATTCCACCAGCCGCTGGGCCGAGGCCCTGCGCGAGCTGTCCGGGCGCATGGAGGAGATGCCGGCCGAGGAGGGCTTCCCGGCCTACCTGCCCACGCGCCTGGCTGAATTCTACGAGCGCGGCGGGCGGGTGGAGACCCTGGCCGGCGAGCGCGGCTCCATATCCATCATCGGGGCGGTGTCCCCGCCGGGCGGAGACTTCTCCGAGCCGGTCACCCAGCACACCCGCCGCTTCATCCGCTGCTTCTGGGCCCTGGACCGCGAGCTGGCTAATTCGCGGCACTACCCGGCCATCTCCTGGATCGATTCATATTCCGAGTACGCCCAGGAGCTTAGGCCCTGGTGGGACGCCCTGGACCCGGCCTGGGCCCGGGCCCGCGAGCAGGCCATGGAGCTGCTCAAGAAGGACCAGCGCCTGGAGCAGATAGTCAAACTCATCGGCCCGGACTCTCTGCCGGACGACCAGCGCTTGGTCCTGCTCTCGGCCGAGATGGTCAAGTCCGGCTTCCTGCAGCAGAATTCCTTCGATCCTGTGGACTGCTACTCCAGCCCGCGCAAGCAGATCATGATCCTGGAGCTGATCCTGGAATTCCACCGGCGCGGGCTGGAACTCATCAAGCGCGGGGCGCCGTTGACGAAGATCAGCTCGCTGCCGGTCCGCGAGCGCATCCTCAGGCTCAAGTCGGCCGTGACCAACGAGGATGTCGAGGGCATGGATGCCGTGCGCAGGGAGATGGCCGCGGCCTTTGACGAGCTGGGCCGAGCCTACCGGGGGGAAGCTTCGTGAGAGGGTTGGAATTCAAGGGCGCCGAACGGGTCGAGGGCCCCATCATGGTGGTGGCCAACCCGGGCGGGGTGGGTTTCGGCGAGATGGCGGCCATACGCGACCGCGACGGCGGCCTGCGCTACGGCCGGGCCGTGGACCTGTCCGAGGAGGCCGTGGCCCTGCAGGTCTTCGGCCCCACCGCCGGCATCGATACCGATACCGCCAGCGCGGAATTCCTGGGGCGGCCCCTGGAGCTGCGTGTCTCCGAGGACATCTTGGGGCGCATCTTCGACGGCCTGGGCAGACCCATGGACGGGTATCCCGAGCCCTTCAGCTCCGAAAAGCGCGATGTCAACGGCCTGCCGGTCAACCCCTGCGCGCGCGAGTACCCGCGCGACTTCATCCAGACCGGTGTCTCGGCCATTGACGGGATGAACACCCTGATCCGCGGCCAGAAGCTGCCGATCTTCTCAGGCAACGGCCTGCCCCACAACCGCCTGGCCGCCCAGATCGTCAGGCAGGCACGCATCCTCACGGCCGACGAGTCCTTCGTGGTGGTCTTCGGGGCCATGGGCGTCAAGTACGACGTAGCCCGCTTCTTCATCGAATCATTCGAGTCCTCGGGGGTGCTGGCGCGGGTGGCTATGTACCTTTCCCTGGCCGACTCGCCTTCCATCGAACGCCTTATCACTCCTCGATGCGCCCTGACCGCCGCGGAATACCTGGCCTACGAGCGCGGCATGCACGTGCTGGTGGTCATCACCGATATGACCAACTATTGCGAGAGCCTGCGCGAGGTCTCCACCGTGCGCGGAGAGATCCCCTCGCGCAAGGGCTATCCGGGCTATCTCTACTCTGACCTGGCTTCCCTGTATGAGCGCGCCGGCAAGATCCGCGGAAAGACCGGCTCAATCACCCAAATACCCATCCTGACTATGCCCAACGACGATATCTCGCATCCCGTGCCCGACCTCTCCGGCTACATAACCGAAGGCCAGATTGTCTTGGACCGCGAGCTTTTCCAGCGCGGGATCTACCCTCCAGTGGCCGGACTGCCCTCGCTTTCGCGCCTCATGAAGGACGGTATAGGCCCGGGCATGACCCGCGACGATCACAAGGAGCTGGCCAGCCAGCTGTTCGCGGCCTACTCGCGGGTGCGTGCGGCGCGCAACCTGGCGGCCATCATCGGCGAGGAGGACCTCTCGGAGAAGGACAAGCTCTACCTGCGCTTCGGGGAGCGCTTCGAGCGGGACTTCCTGACCCAGGGCGAGCATGAGGACCGCTCGATAGACCAGACCCTGGACTTTGGCTGGCGGGCCCTATCGGCCCTGCCACGCGAAGAGCTGCTGCGGATACGCCCCGAGCTCATCGACGCGCATCTGGGGGCGGCGGCCGGCGGGGCGGCCGGGAGCTAGGCCGTGGCGCGCCTGAACCTGGCCCCTACCAAGTCCAACCTCCTCATGGTGCGCGGGCAGCTCCGGGTGGCCCGCGAAGGCTTCGAACTCTTGGAGCAGAAGCGCGAGATTCTGGTGATGGAACTGATGCGCACCGTGGAAGAGGTCAAGCTGCTCGAGCGCGGCATGGAGAAGCGCGTGGCCAGCGCCTATCCGGCCCTGCGGCGCCTCCTCATGGGCCTGGGCCGAGACCGGGCCGCCCAGGCCGCGCGCGGGATCCAGGGCGGGCACTCGGTTCGCGAGAAGCGCCTGCAGGCTGCCGGCCTCAGCATTAAGGCCCTGGATTTCGCGCTGGCCCGACCGGGCCTGGGCTACTCCTTCGGGAATTCAATTGCGGCCAGCGATCAAACTATGGTAGAATTCACCGAGCTCCTCGGCCTGGCGGCGCGCCTGGCGGTCGTGCGGGCCATGGTCTGGCGGCTGTCCGTGGAGGTGCGCAAGACCCAACGCCGCGTCAATGCCCTGGAGAAGATGGTCATCCCGGAGACCGCCGAGACCGTACATTATATGGAAGGCGTGCTCGAGGAGCGCGACCGTGAGGGCCTATTCGTGATGAAGCTCATTAAGGCTGGAAGGGGAGGAGGGCAGGCGGGGTGAACCCGGTCATGTCGCACATCGTGGTGGCCGTGTCGGGCTC
This sequence comes from uncultured Spirochaetales bacterium, assembly GCA_964470375.1. GTDB lineage: Bacteria > Spirochaetota > Spirochaetia > Treponematales > JBGSOB01 > CAYNQK01. Next base: position 34,595 of record CAYYCP010000001.1, on the reverse strand, counting down.
GGAAGCATCCATCGGGGCGGCCAAGTACGCGGTCGTCCTGGCCCGCCAGTTCAAGAGCCGCCTGACCGCCGTCTACGTCATAGACACGGCCACCATCCGCCAGCTAGCCATGAACCGCATCTTCGTGCCTGAGGAGAGCGCCGAGTACGAGCGCAGCCTGACCGACAACGGAAAGCGCTACCTGCACTTCGCCCAGGAGCTGGCCCAGGCCAAGGGCGTGCCCCTGGAGACCGACCTCCGGCGCGGGGCCGTCCACACCGAGATCATGGCCTGCGCCGACGAGCGCAAGGCCGATACTATCCTCTTGGGCGGCTGGGAACGCGGCCGGCCGGAACGCGATATCCTTTCCATGTCGCATCGCGAGATCATCTTCAACGCCCACTGTTCGGTCCTGATCGTCAAGGAACCGTTCATCGAGCAGATCTATAAGTCCCTGTAGGAGGAAAGCCCATGCGCATCGCCGTCCTGCATTGCCCGACCTCCCGGCGCGAGGCCCTGTCAGCCGTGGCCAAGGCAATCGCCCGCGGACTCGAGTCCCAGGGCCACCAGGTCAGCCTTTTCGATGCAACCGTAGATACCGACGCCCGGCTGTCTTCCTTCGAATACCTGGTGGTCGGGTCGGAACCGGCCTCCCTCATGGGCAAGGTCAATCCCAAGCTGGTGAAATTCCTCTCGGGCGCGGGCAGCCTGGCCGGCAAACGCAGCCTGGCCTTCATCCTCAAGCCCTTCCTCTTCACCCAGCGGGCGTGCTTGAGCCTGATGGCCGCCATGGAAGCCCAGGGCATGATCGTCACCGACTACGCGGCCTTCACCAAACCCGAGGAAGCCGCCGCCTTCGCCGCCGCCTACCGGGCCGAGCGCTACTAGAAGCGTCCCTTGCGCGATTACTACCAGGTTCTCGGGGTAAGCCCCTCCTCGTCGGGCAAGGAGATAAAACGCGCCTTCCGCGAGCTGGCCAAACGCCTGCACCCTGACCTGGCCGGGAAGGAGGATGCCGGGGCCGAGCGCATGCGACTCCTCCTGGAAGCCTACGAGACCCTCTCCGATCCGGAGCTCAGGCGGGAATACGACAAGCGCCACCGAAGAGCCTTCGAGCGCTTCTCCTTCGACTATCGGGCATTCCTCAAGTCGCGCCTGGAGGATCCCGCCAGCCAGGCCAAGCTCATATTCTACGATATCCTGCACGGCTTCGAGGACGAGGCCGTGGAGCTGCGGGACGCCCGCGGCTTCCCGGCCGAAGAGCTGGCCAGGCTGCTCGACCGCGAGGATGCCATGGACTGCGCCTTCCTCCTGGCCGAGGAATACGAGCGGCGCGGACGCTATCCTGAGGCCTTCCGCGATTATAGGGCCTGCTTGGAGATGGAGCGCGAACGCCCCTATTTTCGGCATTTCACCCCGGAGATCCGCATGCGCATCAAAGAGCTGGTGAGAGTGCGCCTGCCGCGGGCTGTAGGCGAGGAGGAATTCCTTGCCTACCTGGAGATCATGGCCTCCATGGATTTTCCGAAAAAGGAGCGGGCTCGTTTCCTGCGGCATCGCGCGGAGGTCAACCTGCGCCTGAACCGGCGCGAGGACGCCAGAGCCGACCTCCTTTCGGCCCTAGCCCTGGATCGCAAACTGCCCGGGACGGCCCATCTCCGGAAATGGACGGGTATTGAATAAGGCTACCTTTTTGGTTAACCTTTCAGCCCCGGCCGTTGTTTGCTAGGGCAAGGCGGGGCCGGAGGTCCCGCATCCCCGGCCGCGCGGCCGGAATTACGGCGGTGGGTGCGAGGGCCCGCCGGAAGCGAAGGAACGATGACCCGCAGGATAATCGCCGTGACGGCCCTGGCCGCGCTCATAGCCGGACAGGCCTGGTCCCAGGCCAAGACCACAAGCCTGGATACGGAAGTGGCCAGTGTTGAGTTGATCCGCCGCACGCCCATCTCGCTCAAGCAGCTCAAGCTCGATATCGGACGGATCGAGACGCTCACCAAGAAACCCATGTCCCAGCAGGCTCGCGCGGACTACCTGGACCTGATGATCAAGGATATCCTGTTCATGCAGTACTGCGAGCGGGAAAAAATCACGGTCAGCGATGCAGAGATCAACCAGGTGATAGTGGGCATGAAGTCCCAGGTATTGGAGCAGGTCAAGGCCAATCCGGCCTCTGTGGACCAGGCCACCCTAACCAACTGGGCGAGTACCGGCACCATTCCGGACGAGAGTTTCTACGCTATCCTACAGAGCCTGGGGGTCCAGGCCGCCGATCTCAAGACCTATGTCAAGAAACGCCTCCTTCTCCAGAAGTACATGGCGACGCGCAAGAAGGAGATCGAGGCCCTGCCGCGGCCGACCTATGACGAGATCGAAAAATACTACAACGAGCACAGCGCCGACCTGCTGAGGCCCTACGCGGTCAAGCTTTCCATCATCTATGTGGATACCCGCAAGCTGGACGAGGCCGCCAAGCGCAAGGCCAAAGAATTGGCCGAGAGCCTGTACAGCAAGGTCAAGGGCAACCCGACCAAGTTCAACGAGATGGTCCTGAGGTCGCTGGAGAAGGGGTCGGGCTACGTGGGAACCCCTGAATACATGTACGCCGACGATGAGGATTTCCGCAAACTCTTCGGGGAGCATTTCTATAAGGCCGCCATGGCTCTCAAGGCAAACGAGATCTCGCCACTCCTGAGCGGCGATAACGGCTACCACATTCTCAAGGCCGTGGAGACCTATCCCTCCAAGCAGCTCGAGCTGACCGACCCCATCACCCTGGGAGAGAAGGGCACGGTATACGAGTACATCGGCAATCTGCTCTACACCGAGAGGACCAACGCCGCCACGCAGAAGATCCTGGAAACCCTGCTCAACGAGCTGCGCGCCAAGGCCAAAGTCAAGGTGAAGACGGAGCTTCTCAACTGGTAGGCGGCTGTGGCCTCTAGGCGCCGGGCCAGGGTGCTGGCCTTTCAGGCCCTCTACGCCTGGGAGCAGTCCGGGGCCAGCCCGGAATCCCTGGCCTCTCTCGAATGGCTGGAGCCCGACAAGCGCGCGGCCCTGGATCAGGAGAGCCTGGCCTTCGTGCGCTTCCTCATACTTGGGGTTATCGAGAACGCAGCCGCTATCGACCAGGCCATTTCAGGCCAGCTGGAGCATTGGGACATCAACCGGCTCTCCCGGGTGGACCTGTCGATCCTCAGGCTGGGGGCCTACGCCATCATGTACCAGCGCGATATCCCGGCCAGCGTGAGCATAGACGAGTCTATCGAGATAGCCAAGGAGTACGGTTCAGCGGAATCCTTCAAATTCATCAATGGGGTCCTGGACGGGCTCAGGAAGGCCCACGAGTCATCTGAACATGCCTGAGCCCAGGCCCGCCCTAGGCATTTGCCTGGCCGTTTGCCTTGCCGGCTGCAGTCTTTTCCCGGCCAGCGAGAGGGCCTTTCAAGCCTCTCTGACGAGGATCGACATCCTCCTCGGCATGGGCCAGGAGGAGCGCGCTGGACTGGAACTCAAGGCCCTCCAGGGCCGCGCCGGAAAATCCCACAGCCGTTGGCTTTCCATCCTCAAACGCGCTCGCAGCCTTGACCACGAGGCTGAAGGCGCCTATATGGTGGCCCTGGCACGGGCTGTGAAACAGGCCGGCTCAAGCCAGGAACTCGCCTTCCTCCTCTCCGAGGCCTTTCTACGCTCTGGTCGCGTAGACGAAGCCCGGCAGGCCCTGCCCGAGGGCTGGGAGGGTGCCTCCAGCGGAGGCCGGGATATCGGCGCAGCGGTCTGGCTGGCTTATCTATCCAGCATTCAAGGGGGCGCGCGATCGGCTCCTCCTACCCTCTGGCGTTCCCTGGCCGAGGCCTGCGGAGAACCGGCCTTCCTCGTCAATGCCTGTCTGGCCTCCTTCCGCGTGGGGGATCGGGAGGGGGCACGGTTGGCCTTGGAGGAAGCCCTGGCCCGGGGCTGCCGTCCCGACCCGGCCCTAACCCTAGCCTGCGGACTTCCCGAGGCGGCCGTCGCCCTGGCGTCGCGCGTGGATTCCCCCTCCATCGGGCGCTCGGCTCATGAAGGGGAGGGTAGGCAGGTGCCTGCGCCCATCTTGGCTGACGCCCTCTACCTGGCGGGGTGCAGAGAAGAGGCCCGCCGGGTATGGCTGGAACGTGCTGCATCTCCGCAGGCGAGCTACACCGACTGGCTGAACGCGGCTCTCAGCGATCCCGACCCTTTAGGAGGCGCGGGTCTCCTGCAAGCCGCCCGAGCATCCTTCCCAGCCTACCCAGAGCTGGGGCGGGCTATGGTCTCCCTGCTCGTAGGAGCGGGCCGGGAGGATGACCCGCGAGTGCTTTCCAGCCTCGGGCCGTCGATGCAGGAGACCGAAGAGGCTGAAGCTCCGGGCGGGAGCGGAGATGGGGCGGGGAGGGTCTCTGGATCCAGGGCCGATCCTGAAGCCGATTGGCTGGCCCTGGCCGCCGGCATTCGCGGCGCAGAAGCCGCCCAGACAGAGGGGGCTATTTTGAGCCTCCTGGCCGAATACCCTGAACACGCCGGCATAGCCGAATTCGCTTTCTATGAGCTTTTACGGATCGGTCGCCCCGAGGGAGCTTTGCGGGCCTTGGCCATGCATCGCGCTGCCATAGGGTCTCCTTCCGCCCTGCCCGCTGTACGTCCCTACGAACTCCTGGCAGGGGGGAAGGTGGCCGAGGCCGCCCAGGCCTTCGAAGAGGCCGCCGCCGCCAGGGCCGATACCCTCTCGGCCCGCAATGCGGCCATCCTTCTCGTGGAGCTGGGCGACGCGGGCCGGGCCATACAAGTCCTGAGGGGCGCTCTGGCCTTCGCCGGATCCGGCCGGGAAAAGTCCGGCTTGCTCCTTGCCATTGGGGATGCGTATCTTCGTTATGGACCGGGAAGCGATGGCAACAACGCCGACATGGCCCGGGCCGCCTTCAGGGCCGCCTTGGCTGAATGGCCCCAGTCCCAGGCTGCCAAGCAAAGGCTGGCGGTCTTGGACGCCGATGACGGAGCAGCGCCATGATGCGACTCAAGAATGAACGACAGCTGGAAGGCATCCGGGCCTCCTGCCGTCTCCTATCAGCCCTTTTCAAGGAGCTGATTCCCATGGTCCGGCCCGGAGTGCGAACCCGCGAGCTGGATGATGCAGCCCGCTCATTCATAGAGGCGGCGGGAGCCAAACCGGCCTTCCTGGGCTACCAGGGCTATCCTGCAAGCCTATGCGTCTCGGTGAACGAGGAAGTCATCCACGGCATCCCCGGCGAGCGCCTCATCCGCGAGGGCGACATCGTCGGCCTGGATTGCGGCATTGACTTGGGAGGTTTCTTCTCGGACGCGGCCGTAACCGTGCCGGCCGGGCGCATATCCGAGGAGGCAGCCAGGCTCCTGCGGGTGACCCGGGAGTGCCTGGACCTGGCCCTGGCCCAGGCCCGGCCGGGCAATCGCGTGCACCATATCTCGCGGGCTGTGTACGACCACGCCAGCGCCGAGGGTTACGGCGTGGTGCATCAGTACTGCGGGCATGGCGTGGGTTTCGCCCCGCACGAGGATCCATCGGTCCCCAATTACGTCGGGCCGGGTCCGAATCCGCGCCTTGTGCCTGGCATGGTCCTGGCTATTGAGCCCATGATCAACGCCGGCCGCGCTGAAGTGGATGTGCTCAAGGACCAATGGACCGTGGTGACGCGGGACCGGCGCCTGTCCGCGCACTACGAGCATACGGTGGCCATCTTGGAGGGCCGAACCGAGGTGCTGACCGAATGGAGCCTGTAACCTGCGGGCCGGCTCTATTTTTTACGGTTCGAAAGGAAGGACGGAGATGAAAACCCTGAAGATGCTTCATTCGCGCAAATTCTTCTACGTCAATCTCGCGCTGCTGGGGGCCGTAGCCGGCTTCTGCGTGGCCGCGGCCGTATTCCTGGGAGCCGGCGCCAAGGCACCCCCGGCCCCGCTGCCCTCCCTGCAGGCCCAGGTGCCCAATGACCTGGAGGCCCCGGTCAAGGCCGCCCTGGAGGAGGCCCGTCAGGTGCAATCGGCCTTCCGCTACATCGCCGGACAGGTGACGCCTACGGTGGTGGAGGTGAGGGTGGTTGAGGAAGCCAAGGTCCAGCAAGTGGATCAGAACCAGTGGCCCTGGCGCTTCTTCTTCGGCGAGCCGGAGAATGATCAGGATAATACCCCAAGCATACCGCGCACCGAGAGGGGCGTGGGCTCGGGGGTGATCGTCGAGCGCAAGGGCGACACCTATTATGTCATCACCAATAACCATGTGGCCGGCAACGCCAAGCAAATCACCATCGTCCTCTCGGACAAGCGGGAGTTCAAGGGCAGCCTGGTGGGCACGGACAAGCGCCGCGATCTGGCGGTGGTGTCCTTCGAGGCCAAGGGCGCCAACCTGCCTCTGGCGCGCCTGGGCGACTCCGACGCGGTCAGGGTGGGCGATTGGGCCATCGCCGTGGGCAACCCACTGGGCCTGTCCTTCTCGGTGACCACCGGGACAATCTCGGCCCTGGGCCGCGAGACCGGACCCGACGGCACAGTTTCCGACTACATCCAGACAGATGCGGCCATCAACCAGGGCAATTCGGGCGGCGCCTTGGTGAATATCGACGGCGAGGTGATCGGCATCAACACCTGGATAGCCAGCCCCAACGGAGGATCGATCGGCCTGGGCTTCGCCCTGCCCATCAACAATCTCAAGAAGCCCGTACGCGACATCATCGACAAGAAGACTATTACCTACGGCTGGCTGGGCGTGCGCCTAGCAGAGGCTGACGCCGACTTCCTGCGCTCCCTGGGAATCGAGGGCCGCACGGGAGCCTTCGTTGAGCAGGTAGCTAATGGATCACCGGCCGAGAAGGGCGGCATTCTGCCCGGCGACTTCATCGTGGGCATGGACAAGCGCGAGCTCAAGAGCTACGCCGAGCTGTCGCGCCTGGTAGGCGACACCGCCGCGGGCACTAAAGTCGAATTCACCTTGATCCGGTCCGGCAAGGAGAGAAAGCTGAGCGTCAAGCTGGAGGAAAGGGACGAGAAGCGCATCAGTGACAACTCCATCTACTGGCCCGGCCTGATCCTGGCGCCGGCCGGCTCGGAAAGCCTGGAGGGGCAGGATATCAAAGCTCCCGAGGGGGCGGTGGTGGTCCTGAGCGTCATCCCCAAGACTGCGGCGGCCGGCCTAGGCCTCACGTCCCTGGACGTGATCACCGAGGTGAACGGCAAGAAGGTGAAAAACCTAGCCGCCTTCTACGAGGCTCTCAATGCTTCTGGCGATAAGCTCAGCATAGGCTATTCGCGCGACGGCCAGGAATACGAGACGCCGATCCTCAAGCGCAGCAAGTGAAGATGGCGGCCGGCTTCTATAAAAGGGAGCCGGCCGGCCCTCCAGCCTCAACGCAGGGCCCTATCCGAACGATAGTCATCTCCCGCCATCGGAATACTGGGCGGCTACTGGAGGGATCTCATTCGAGGGCCGGCATCCTTGGGGGCTGTTTATTTCTTTTTCATAAAAGAATATATTTCAATAGAGTAAAGGCCTGATCCGCAATCGACATCATTGGGCTTTAGCCATCCATAGCCGATAATGATGTATGATTCCCTGTCTGGAGAGCATATGAAGGAATTCCTCCCCTATGATACCGTTCGCAATAACGCCCTCAAGCTGGCAAAACGCATTCATGAGGACGGTTTCATCCCCGATGTGATTTACGTGTCCCTGAGGGGCGGGGCCTATATGGGCAATGTCATATCCGAGTATTTCAAGCTCGTGCGCGGCACCGGGCATCCGGTGTTCTACGCAGCGGTAGTGGCCCGCTCCTATACCGACATAAGGCAAAACGGAGCCGTGCGCGTGGACGGCTGGACCTATTCCCCGGAGCATCTCCGCAGCGGCGACAAGGTGCTCCTTGTGGACGACATCTTCGACAGCGGGATGACCATCAACCACCTGGTGGGCATCATTCTGGAAAAGGGCATACCGCGCAGCGACATCAAGGTGGCCGTCCACGACTACAAGCGCTTCACCTACAAGGGCGAGGCCTTGGCCATTCAGCCGGACTATTTCTGCCGGCTCCATGAAGTCCACTCTCCAGAGGAGGACCGCTGGATACACTACCTGAGCCACGAGCTCATGGGTTTGGATGGGCAGGAGTTGAGGGAGTACTATTACTCCCAGGATCCCTCCCTCGAGGACGTTCTATCTATCCTTGAAGGCGGCCGGGCATGAGGACCTGGATAGGGCGGGCTGCCGCCATGGCCCTGGTGCTCGCGGGGGCCGCCCTAGGAGCGGAAATCCGAGCCAGCCTCGCGCCGGGCGCCTACGCGCGGGATGTGGATGCCTATTTCTCCTGCGATGCACCGGGCACGGCGCTTTTCTACCGCTTCGAGGGCGGACGCTCGGCCCATCCCCTGGAGGGCCTGCTCAGGCTGTCGGCCCTGTCCGGAGAAGAGCGCGCATACCTCATTCACCTTGAGGCCCGCGGACCCTTGGGCGTAGTCGAATCCGCGAGCTTCTCCTATCTCATCGACAGGCGGCCGCCCGGGACGATCAAGGCTGATCCTGCTTCGGGCATAGTGACTCCGGGGACCCAAGTGAGCCTCACCGCGCCGGAGGCACAGAGGCTGAGTTGGGCCCTCGCGCCCCTGTCCTCCAAGGCTCAGGATTATGTCGGACCGATCCAGATCCCCGGCGATGCGAAGGGTGTGTACCGCTACACCCTCTCCGTCGTGGCCTACGACGCCCTCGGCAATGCCGGCCATCCCCAGGCCTTCGATTACCTCTGTGTGCCTTCCGGGTTGCGCCCGGCCTCCGACGCCCTTCCGTCCGCCCGGCCAAAGGATGCCCCGAGCCTCGGGAACCTGGCCAAGGGAAAGACGCCCGCGATACTCTACAGCCAGGCGGGGGCCCGGATCAGCTTCGACATGGCCGGGGCCGCAGCCATCCAATGGCGGCTTGCGGGTGCCGGCGATGAATGGAATGCCGCTATTCGGACTCAGGAAGGCAAGGCTGTCCTGGATGTACCCGCGCCCCCGCATTGGCTGGGCGAACTCAGCATTGAATGGCGCGGACTGGACGCCAAGGGCGCTTGCCTGATCGAGGGCGAGCCCCTGGGCCTCAGCTTTGGTGAGACGCCCGCCGCCCAAGGGAGCGAATCCGCATCGGGACGCCTCATCCCGGCCTCGGATTCCCGCGGAGCCTGGTTCATCGCCGATGCGGCCGCCGGCTTACTGCGCTTCCAGGCCAACACGGGAGCCTGGGAGGACTATCTGGGCCCGACTTACCTGGCCGCGCCTGAGGGCAAGGATCGCCTGTCCGTCGTCTATTTCCTTATCCGGCCTGACGGTTCGCGCAGCCAGGAGGCTGAGGTCTCCCTAGCCATGCCCGTGGATCCCGGGAAGCCCGTCCTCCTCGGCTTGCCCGATGGCGGTATCTCGGGGGCGGCTGTGGGCGTATCGCCGGGCCAAGGCGCGGCCGTACTGCGCTACGAGGTTTCCCGCGGGGCCGAGGATCCCAAGCCGGTAGGCCTGGCATCGCCCATCCTTGAGCCCGGCACGACCTTCGATGTCGGACCGGGGCAGACTATGGCCTTCTGCCTGCGCGCCCGCGCATACAGCTCAGCATCCGCGGACGCCCGGGCCGGGGACGAGGCCATCGCCCGCTTCGTCATCGACCGCACCCCGCCCGAGCCGCCCGTCATCCGCGAGCTGCCGGGCCCCCAGGCCCTGGCCGATAAACGCTTCGGCTTCGATCCGGGAGAGGACTCGATCTATGTGCAGGTTTTCCGCGAGGGCGTAGCCGAAGGGGGCTATACCCTCTACCAGGGGCCCTTGACCCTCAAGGCTGATCCGGAAGGGGCCGTAAGCTATTCGCTGAGCGCCTACGCAGTCGATCGGGCCGGAAACCGCAGCAAAGACACGAAGCGCGCCTCCATCATTATCGATGCCACCAGCGTTTACGTCTCCGAGCGCGGCTCGGACGCGAACGATGGCAGCCCGACGACTCCCGTGGCCAGCCTCAAGGCTGCCCTGCGCATCGCCAGCGTGACCGCCCGAGGACGCGTGCGCGTGTACGGCGCGGTGTCTGCCCGGGAGGTACTCAGCGTCGAGGGCGACCTGACCCTGGAGGGGGGCTTCGACGCGGATTGGAGGGCTGATCCTCAGGCCGCCAGCACCCTGACGGTGGCAGGCCTGGCCTTGAAGCGTGGCGCCCTGCGACTGGAGCGCCTGACCCTGCAGAGTCTTGCTGACGGGGAAGCCCCCCTTATCCAGGCCGAAGGCGCCTCGGTCTACCTAGTGGGTTCCAAGCTGAGCGGTCGGGGCAGGGCCTACCAAGGCCTACGTCTCTCCGGAGGCGCCCTCCTCGACGTCAAGGATTCCGAAATCCGCCTGAGCTCCAAGGGGGCCCTCATAGGACTCCAGGCCGAGGGATCGCGGGTCAGTCTGGAGTCCAGCGTCCTGGACCTGGAAGGGGCTGTCATCGGAACAGGGGTCTCCCTCCTGGGAGGATCCTTCACCGCCCGCAATTCCACGATCCGCTGCTCGGCCCTGCAGAGTTCGGCGGCCTTGGCTATGACCGAGGCTACCTTCTTCCTGGATCACTCCCTTGTGGAGGCGGTGGCCGAGAAGGGCTATGCATCCTGCTTCATGCAGCGCCAATCCTCCGGCAGCCTTGACACCTGCCTCCTGCGCAGCCTCCGCAGCGCAGAGACCGTGCTCTTCGACTGCGAGGGCGGTTACCTCAAGCTCAGCCATGTGACCGCCATGGCTGGGGACAAGCCTCGGGCGGCGTACGGCTTCAGGCTGAAGAACCTTGCCTTGACCGCCCTGAACACGGTCCTGGCCGCGCCCTCGGCGCCTGCCCAGGGAGCCCTCTTCGACGGTAACCCGGACCCCAAGGGCATCCAAGCCATGGCCAGCGCCGGCTTCAAGGCCCTTGAGCGCTCGGGGCCTCGGGCGGCCCTGGAAGCCAAGATTCTACAGGTGGATCCAGCCACGGTCTTCGAAATCGACGCCAAGGGCATGCCCCGACTCACCAAGGCCTCGCCCCTGATCGACCTGGGCCTGGCGGCCGTTGACGGGACTGGCACCGACTGGTACGGCAGGCCGCGGCCCTCGGCCTACGGCAAGGGACTGCCTGACATAGGCGCCTTCGAGTATCAGTAAAAGGAGTGCTATCCCTGGCTGCTTGAGGAGATTATCTTGAGCTCGGCGGCTTGGAGGGCTTCCTCGATGAGACCTTCCAGGTCGTCCTCCGCCCAGGCCTTCCGCTCGGTCTCGAGGTCGGGAGTCAAGAGGGGGTGCTTGGGAGAGAAGAGCACGCAGCAATCCTCGTAAGGCCGAATCGAGATTTCGTAAGTCCCGATGCTCCTGGCTGTGTCCATGGTGTACTGCTTATCCATGCCGATGAGGGGCCTGAGGATGGGCAGGTCGGTGAAGGATTGGCTGAATCGGATGGCCTCCTGGGTCTGGCTGGCTACCTGGCCCAGGCTCTCGCCGCTTATCAGGCTGCCGCAGCCCCGGCGCTTGGCCAAGGTGTCCGCGGCGCGTACCATGGCTGCCCGAAGGTGGAGGGTGGTGGCGTTGGGGCGGGCCCTCTCCCTGATGCGCGATTGGACGGCCGTGAAGGGGACGATGTGGAGGGGCACCGGCCCGGCATAGCCCGCCAGGATCCGGGCAAGGTCCTCGACCTTCTGTTGGGCCTCGCGCGAGGTGAATGGGTAGCTGTGGAAGTGTATGGCCTCTATGAAGAGGCCGCGCAGGGCCATCAGGTAACCGGCCACCGGCGAATCTATGCCGCCGGAAAGGAGAAGGAGGCCACGGCCCGATGATCCCACCGGCAGGCCGCGCAGGCCGCGCGATTCGCCCACGTATACGAAGGCCTTGTCGCGCAGCTCGACGTTGACAACGAACTCTGGATTACGAACATCCACTCTTAACCCTGGGAAGCGGGCGCACAGGCCGTCGCCGATGGCGCAGGATATCCCGTAGGAGTCCAGGGGAAAGCTCTTGTCGGCGCGGCGGCTCTCGGCCTTGAAGCGCGAACGCCCGGCGGCCAGGGGGTCTTCGGCCGCCAAGGCCGCGGCGGCCTCGAGGATATCGGGCATGGCCTTCTCCGTCCTCAGGGCGCGGGCGAAGCCGGTGATGCCGGGGAGACGGGCTAGGACGGCCTCGGCGCGGGGAGCATCGGCCTCATCCACCTCAAGGAAAACCCGTCCGTCGCTCAGTTCGATGCGCTTGTTCATATCGCCCAGGCGGCGCTTCAAATCCCACTTGAGCTGTCCCAGGAAGCGGTCCTGGTTGCCGCCCTTGAGGACGAGTTCCCCGAGCTTCAAGAGGAAGAGGCGCTGACTCATGGGGCCCCCAAGCTGCGGCGCGCCATGGATAGGGCCTCGAGGAAGCGCTCGACGTCCTCTGCCCGGCTCAGGCGTCCGAAGGACACCCTGAAGGCCGAGAGGGCCTCGTCCTCATCCAAACCCATGGCTGCCAGGACGCGCCGCTCGCGCTTTCTGGAGGAGCAGGCTGAGCCCGTGGATATGTAGACGCCGCGGTCGGAAAGTACGCGGACTAGGACCTCGGCCGGGATGCCGGGCAGGCGGGCCTGGAGGATCCAGGGCGAATACCTTTCGTCCCGGACTGTCCTGCATGCTGGTACCGGGATCCCGCCTAAGGCCCGTATGCCCTCGAGGGCCCTGGCCGCCAGCTCGGTGACCCGCGCGCGCTCAGCCTCCATAGCGGCTGTAGCCGCGCCGAGGGCCATGGAGGCAGCCACAGCGCCGGCCAGATTCTCGGTGCCCGGGCGTATGCCCCATTCTTGCCCGCCCCCGCGCGCCAGAACATCAAGGGGAGAACGGGTCCATAGGAAGCCTATCCCGCGCGGTCCGCCCAGTTTGTGGACCGAGAAGGCGACTGAATCCACGCCCAGGGCCCAGGGATCGAAGGTCAGCCTGCCCAGGGCTTGGGTGGCGTCCACGTGGATGCGGATATCGGAGCCACGGGGCAAGGCGCGCAGCTCGGCGACCAGGCCAGGGATGTCCTGGATGGCCCCGGTCTCGTTGTTGATGGCCATGAGGGCGGCCAGGCGGGCGCCCTTGCCGGCGGCCCGCCCGAAGAGGCGCGGATCCACGATCCCGTCCTCCCGGCAGGCAACCGCAACGCCGCGCGCGCCCAGGCGTTCCAGGCCTCTAGCGGCGTCGTGGACAGAGGCGTGCTCAATTGATGAATAGGCCAGGACGGCCTGGCCCGGGGGCAGGAGGGCCGCCTGGAGGGCTATGGCGTTGGCCTCAGTGGCCCCCGAGCAGATGCTGAGCATGCCCTTGCCGCCCAGGCAGGACAGGATGGCCGAGCGCGCGCTCTCGAGGCGCTCACGGGCCGCCCGGCCCGGGGCGTGCGGAGAGGAGGGGTTGGCGTAGCATTCCATGGCGGCGGCGGTCCCGGCGTCCAGCCAGGAGGCGTCGGGCGGGGCCGCGGCGGCCCAGTCCAGGTAGGTCCCTGAGAGCATCGGGGCCATGGTACCGAAAAGGCGGCCGGCCGCGCAAGGCGCGAGCCCGCCGCTCAATAGCGGCCGCGGGTCTTGATGCGGATGTTGGAGCCGGCGGCCCAGCCCCTGACCAGGACGCGCAGGTTGAGGTTGTTCTCGCCCCGGTAGGTCGCGTGGATGTTCGAGGACCTGTTCTCGATGTCCTCCTGGATCAGGGTGCCCTTGGGGAATTTCATCATGATGTTGCAGCCTTCCACGGCCAGGTCGATCACGAGGCTGCTGCCGGGGAAGTCCCTCAGGGCGCGGAAGTCCAGGAAGATATTTGAGCGCTCGGCCTCCACGCGGATGCTCTCGCTCCTGAACCAGGCCCCCCGCTTGGCCAGGTGGGCGCCCGAGAGGCGTATGAGCTGGACGGGGGCGGGCTCGGCTCGGGCGGGAAGGATGGGGGCCAGCTCGGCGCGCAGGCCAGCCAGTTCGGATTCCTGGGTGGCCGCCGCTATCAGCCCCATGGCCGCGTCCAGGCGCTCCTCGCTGAGGGCCCCGGTCGAATAGGCCTTCACCACCATGTCCCTGACTTCCTCGCGCTTGGCCTCTTCCAGCATGGGAGCCTCCTCCGGACGATGATAGCCCGAAAGGCCGCGGCCGGGAAGTCAGCCGAATTGGGCGGGGCCTTCGCCTGGGGCGGGGCCTCAGGGGGCGCGGGACCGGGCAACTTGCGGCGCGGCTGCCTTACGCGCTATCCTCCAGGCCATGCACGACCGCTCCCTCATACGCAATTTCTGCATCATCGCCCATATCGATCATGGGAAGTCCACCTTGGCCGACCGCCTCATCCAAAAGGCCCGCATAATCGAGGATCGGGATTTCCAGGACCAGATCCTGGACAGCATGGACATCGAACGCGAGCGCGGCATCACTATCAAGAGCCAGGCTGTTACCATCCCCTATAGGGCCCGCGACGGCAAGGACTACGTGCTCAACTTCGTCGACACCCCCGGGCATGTGGACTTCGCCTACGAGGTGTCGCGGGCTATCTATTCCTGCGAGGGCGCGCTCCTCCTTGTGGACGCCACCCAGGGCGTGGAGGCCCAGACCCTCTCCAATATGTACATGGCCCTGGAGCACGATCTGGAGATCGTACCGGTTATCAACAAGATCGATATGGCCGCCGCCGACATCCCCGGGACCAAACAGCAGATCGAGAAGGACCTCGGCCTGGATGCCGAGGGGGCCCTGCTGGTATCGGCGCGCCACGGCACGGGGGTGGACGAGCTCTTCGAGGCCATCGTCCAGCGCATACCCCCGCCCGAGGGCGGCGAGGACGAGCCGGCCCGGGCCCTCATCTTCGACTGCCATTACGATCCCTACCGAGGAGTGATCGTGCATCTCCGGATGAAGAGCGGGCGCATCGCCTCCGGCGACACGGTGCGCTTCATGTCCAACGGGGCCGAGTACAAGGTCGAGGAGACCGGCATCTTCAGGCTCAAGCTGGAGCCTAATCAAGAGCTCTGTTCCGGGGACGTGGGTTACCTCATCGCCGGCATCAAGACCGTCTCGGACGCGCGCGTGGGCGACACCATCACCCTGGCCGCCCGCCCGGCCGCCGAGCCCCTGCCGGGTTTCCGCGAAGTCAAGCCGGTGGTTTTCTCCTCCATCTACCCCATGGACCCCAACGAGTATGACGAGCTCAAGGCGGCCCTGGAGAAGCTCAAGCTCAACGACGCCAGCCTGATCTACGAGAAGGACAGCTCCGTCGCCCTGGGCTTCGGCTTCCGCTGCGGCTTCCTGGGGCTCCTCCATCTCGAGATCATCCAGGAGCGCCTGGAGCGCGAGTTCGATCTGGGCATCATCATGACCGCCCCCTCGGTGCGCTACCGCGTGCACCTGCAGAACGGCGAGGTGCTCAGCGTCGACAATCCTCTGGAGTACCCGGATCCGGCCAGGGTGGCCTCGGCCGACGAGCCCTACATCAAGGCATCTATCATCACACCCACGGCCTACCTGGGAAACGTCATGAGCCTGTGCATAGAGAAGCGCGGCACCCAGCAGTCCATGAGCTACCTGGACGAGAAGCGCGTGGAGATCGTCTTCGACATGCCCCTGGCCGAGGTGCTCTTCGAATTCTATGACCGCCTAAAGTCCCTAAGCCGCGGCTACGCCAGCTTCGACTACGAGGTCACCGGCTATAAGCCCACCCAGCTGGCCAAGCTGGACATCCTCCTCAACGGCAAGCCTGTGGACGCCCTGTCCCAGCTTGTCTACGAGCCGGGGGCCTACGAGCGGGCCCGGGCCGTCTGCGAGAAGCTGCAGAAGGTCATACCCCGCCAACAATTCAAGATCCCGATCCAGGGCGCCATCGGCTCCAAAGTGATCGCCCGGGAGACCATCAACCCGCTGCGCAAGGACGTCCTGGCCAAGTGCTACGGCGGCGACATAACCCGTAAGCGCAAGCTCTTGGAGAAGCAGAAGGAAGGAAAAAAGCGCATGAAGATGGTAGGCGACGTCGAACTGCCGCAGGAGGCCTTCCTGGCCGTCCTGCGCACTCAGGAGGACCTGGAGCAGCGCTGAGGCCGCGGCCGAGGAGGCGTGCATGACATTCCGATGGGACGACTTGGGGAAGGGCCGGGGCCGGCGGCCCTTGTGCATCCCTGCCATCCTCTGCCTCGCCCTCGGCGCAGCCCTGGCAGCCGATCCACGCAGCGAGGCCCTCAGGCAGCGCGTCCTGTCCGCAAGCTTCCTGGACGATAAGCGCGTTGCCGCCTTGGAGCTGGCCCGCCTGGGAAGCCAGGACGCCAAGGCGGCTCTGAGGGCTCTCCTGGACGGAGAAGACGGCTGGGACCAGGCGGCCGCATTCGAGGCCCTGCTTTCCATGAAGGATCCGGGAATCGACATCATCCTGGTTCAACGCTACGCGGATGATTCGTACCTGCGTTCGCTCGTTGGCAGGGCCTTCTTGAATGAAGCCGCCCGCCTGATGCCGACCATCGAGAAGGCCTACGCCGCCTCGGACGATGATGCCCAGGCCGCCCTCATTGAGGCGGTTGGGCAGGCGGATCAGGACTCGGCGGCCGTCTTCCTGCGTTCCATCGTTTTAGACGGGGCGTCGCCACATCGTGAAAAAGCCTATCAAGCCTATTGCCTGCGCCGGAGAGCGGGTGACCTTGCCCTGGCGCGCAGCCTAGCCGCGCCTGCCGGCTCAGGCCCTAGCCTGAGGGCCCTCGCCTTGGCCCGCCTGGCCGGTATCGGTTCAAGCGCCGACCTGCAGCTCTTCCGGGCGGCCTTCCAAGAACAGGATGGGGGAGGAGGGCGCATCGCGGCCCTGGAGGGCATAGCCCGCTTCGCCCCGGCCGAGGAGAGGAGCCAGGTCTTCCTGGAGTCCTTGGATTCGCCCGACGTGGGCTTGGCCGAGGCCGCCCTGGTCCAATTCTCCGAACTGCGCTCCCCGGCCCTGATGCGCCGGGCCGGCCGCCTGGCCGCGGGCGATGATCCCTTCCTCTCGCTTCGGGCCGGTATCTACCTTTCTGGCTACGGAACCATGGAGGCGGCCGTCTTGGCCGCCAGCGCCTTTCGCCCGGCCTACCGCGAGAATCCTTCTATGCCGGGCTTCTTCGATTGGTTCGCCAATCTCGTCACGGTGGGCCTGGTGGGCATCCTGGAGAAGAGTCAGAATATCCACAATCGGCGGGAATTCGAGGCTCAGCGCCAGAGGCTGGCGGATAGGCTCTCGGCTATCGCGGGCGTGAACCTGGGGCCGAATTACATGGCCTGGGAGGATCACTTCGTGATGCAGGGCTACAGTCTCAACGGCGCTAATCTGGCCCAAGCCCTCCTTTCCAGCGATTCTCGTTTGAGGGCCAGGGCCCGGGCCGCCGCTGCGCGCTTGCTCGGCTTCACCGGCGAGGAGGCTATCGCCGTCCAGGATCAGGCCTATCGGGGCGCAGACGAATTCAGGCGGGGCCTGGTTCTAGCCGAGCGCCTGCGGACCAAGGGCCTGCCACGCTTCTGGGACGGCCCTGAATGAACGGCTCGACCCAAAAACACCGCGTAGATCGGGGGCGGCTTGACCCCCCGCCCCGGTCTCCCTACACTCCCAGAGCGTGGAGGCGGGCATGAACAGGAAGCGGCGCATCGTGTTCTTAGGCGGCGGGCAGATGGGCGAGGCCCTCATCGGCGGCATCATCGGGCGTTCCATCGCGCGCGCGGACGAGCTGGCCGTCATCGAACCGGACGGGCAGAGGCGTGAGCTCCTCATCCAGCGCTATGGCGTGAAGGCCGGCGCGGACACGGCCTGGGCGTCCGAGGCGAGTCTCCTCGTCTTGGCGGTAAAGCCCCAGATCCTGGATGCGGCCGCCGCCCCCTTGAAGCCCCTCCTCCCGCGCGATGCCTGCGTTCTCTCCATCGTGGCAGGCGCGCCCATCGCCCGGATAACCTCCCTCCTGGGGAACGGCCGGGTCATCCGCTCCATGCCCAACGCCCCGGCCCGGGCGGGTAAGGGCATGACCGTGTGGACGGCATCACCCGAGGTCGATGATGAATCCAAGGCCGGCGTCAAGGCCATTCTCTCGGCCTTGGGCACGGAGCTGGAAACCCAGGATGAGTCCATGATCGACAAGGCTACGGCGATTTCGGGTTCAGGACCGGCCTACGTCTTCCTCTTTGTGGAAGCCCTGGCCGAGGCAGCCGTCCACCTGGGTTTCGGCCGAAAGGAGG
This sequence comes from uncultured Spirochaetales bacterium, assembly GCA_964470375.1. Taxonomy (GTDB): domain Bacteria; phylum Spirochaetota; class Spirochaetia; order Treponematales; family JBGSOB01; genus CAYNQK01. Next base: position 16,432 of record CAYYCP010000001.1, on the reverse strand, counting down.
CTCTCCTCCTGGCATCCAGCACGGTTGCGGGAAGCGCGGAATACCTGATCAGTTCAGGCCTCCATCCCGCCCAGCTGAGGGACAGCGTCGTTTCGCCCGGCGGCACGACGGCCCAGGCCCTCTACTACCTGGAAAAGGGCGGCCTGCGCTCCACCCTGTCGCGGGCCGTCTGGGCGGCCTATGAACGGGCCCTGGAGCTGGGGCGGGGCGAGCCTGGTCGCGCTCCCAAGGACTAGGAGCCTGTCGGGCTTTGGACTATAACGGCGATTTTGGGGATGGAAAACCGAAAGGTGCTAAGCAGGCTTCTTAAAAAAAGGCCGCCAGGAGCTCCCCCGGCGGCCAACTTCACTTTTTGGAAGATTTTATCCGGAACGTCTCAGGCCGGCACTTCGGCCAAGTAGCCGGTCCGCAGGCAGGTGTCGAAGAGCTCGCGGGTCATGAACTCGTCTCGCACGTCCTCCCAGCCGTCCTTTTCGCGGCGGATGCGTACATAGAAACCATTTTCGCTCTCCCCTACGAGCTCGAGGACCGAAGGCGTTTCCCGGCTGCCCTTGATGGCGAACTGCTTCATGCTTGTCCTCCTCCTTCATTTTTCGGGAGGTTCGGCGAGGGGACTGAGGGCTTTTTCGGATGGGCGGGGAAGGCGGCGCCCTCAGGCCAAGGCGTCCATGGAGCGCTGGATACGCACCAGGAAGGAATCCGCCTCAACGGCCACGCGCCTGAGGAAGCTCAGGTCTCGACGCGCACCAGCGGCGGCGTCCGGAAAATGCATATAGAGGTAATCGCATTCGTCGAGCGACCGTCCCAGGTCTTCCGGACTAAGTGGGCTCCTCCCATCCAGGGCCGCTCTCAGGCGCAGGAGGATGCGTTTTTCGGAGGAGAGGAAGTCGTGGACGGCCCCTTTGTCCGCGGTCGCGCTGCCCTTGATGGGCAGGGACGCGATGGGGCTCGGCAGGGGCGAGAGGGGATCCATCCCCACGGGCGGGGCATCGATGCCCAGATCCATACCCGAGCTGCGCATGTCGCGCAGGGCATCCCTGAAGGGCTTAGCCTCCTCGGCCGCTAGGGCGGCATAGCCCGAAAGGGCCGGATCGCTGAGGATGGAGGCCCGGCCTATCTCCTTTCCGGCTTCGAGGCGGAAGACACCCGGGCGCAGGCCGGCCTCCCAGCCAGCGTCGCGCCCAAGGCGCCAGCGGCACATGTTGCGGCCGGCCAAAGGGGCGGAGCCTCGGGCATGAGTTTTTCCTGGCGGGAAGGAGAAGTCCAGCCCGGATACCATGAGGGGGCGCTGCGGGTCCCGCAGGGCCAGGCCGATGCGCAGAGCGGCCACGCCCACGGAACCCAGGGGCGGGAAGGTCTCGGGGCGTAGGCCGGCCCCCTCAAGGCGTTCGAGGATTCCCAGTGGGGAAAACTCGCTCGATATCAGGTGGAAACCGGAACGGGCCAGTCGCAGGGCCCCCGGATGAGACACTAGGTCGGCCACCAGGGGGAAGGGCAGGGGGGCGCAGCCGATGAAGTCCCGCAGGTTCACGACCTGGGCCTCCAGGCAGACAGCCGCGTCGGGGCGGATGCCCATGGCGCCGAGGGTTGATAAGGCAGTATCGACGGCCAGGATGAAGAGCTCTTGCCGCCGGTCGCGTATGAGGGGCAGGGCGGTCTCGAGTGAGGGGCCGGCCCCGCATACGATGAGGGCCCTTCCACGCGCCGCCTCCTGCAGCGCGGCTAGGGGGGCGCTCTCGGCAAGGCGGGGGATGTTGGCGATGAGGTTGCGCGCCCAGAGCCTGCCCATAGCCTGGGATGTGGCGCGGTTGGCCCAGAAGCGATGTATCTCGGTCTGCAGGGTGGAGGCCAGGCTACGGTAGGCTTCGCGGTGCAGGGCTGATCCCCCCGTGAGCTCGATGAGGATGCAGCGCCGGTAGGGCAGGCTCGGCCCGATATCGGACAGGGGCCGGCCACGGTCGTCTATGCCGAGCAGCCTGAAGCGCGGGTCATTCCTGACCTGGACTGGAATGGATGTTGCCGCCAGCTCGAGGAGGCAGGGCTCGGCCTCGGCGCATAGGAGGGCGCTGGACGAGTCCATGCGCTCAAGCAGTATATCAAGCCCGTAGCCCAGGAGGGGCGAGGCGCACAGGATGAGGCTGGCGGGGGGTATGACCAGGGCCGCGGCGCTGCGCTCCGGGAGGGAGCGCGGCGCCTGCCGTGAATAGAGGTCGCGGCCGCGGAAGCGGACGAACAGGCCCCCGGAAGCCTTTAGGATTTCCGGGAGCTCCTTATCCATACCTCAGCCGTTCTCGTAGGGCATGATGCGCTTTTGGAATATTTCGCTGAAATTATCCTTAAACAGGGGGGATTCCAGGAAGGACTGGCGGAGCTGGCTGTCGGTGTACTGGCCGAGGTACATATCGAAGTAGTAATCGATGGTGAAGTTTGCCGAATCATCCGCCTCGGACTCGCCGTCCAGCTTGAGCACGATGGCGTTTTCGCCGATGATCAGGGGCTCGGACAGCTCGCCGGCTTTGATCGAGAAGGCAGCCGTGAAGAACTCCTCGTTGGTCGATACCGAGGCCAACTCGGGGGCGTCAGCGAAGCTGGGTTGCTGCAGGAGGGGCATGGCCCCGTAATTGATCGGGAAGGCCTCCAGCTTCTTGGGGCTTACGCCGAACTGAGTGCAGGCCTTGCCGAAATCGAGGGCGGCCGCGGCGCGGAAGTCCTGGGCGCGTTTTGAGACGTACTCCTCGATGAGGCCCTTTTCGTGGCCGTTGACGTAGCTCCACACCCTGGAGACCGTGTCCTGGTCGGAGAAATCCGGATCCTGGGCCGCCTTGATGCACTTATAGAAGACCCAACCGCCGTCTCCGGCCTTCATGACCTGGCTGATTTCACCCTCGGCCAGTCCCATCACCGTCTTGGCACGATCGGCTTCCTTGAAGTACTCCTCAAGCTCCCAGGCCTCCCGGAGGACATCCTCGGCCCCGGAGAAGTCCTGGCTGCCATTGGCCAGAACCCCGGAGAAGGTCTCGGTCCCGTCGATGATCTTCTTGCGGAGCTTCTCCAATTCGGCCTTTGCCCCCATGGTAAACACATAGGAGAGGCGCACGTGGCGGAAGAGCTCCGGCTTGGCCTTGCCGTAGGCGACCACCTCGGAGTCAGGGTATGAGCTGAAGGGGATGGCTGCGTAGGTGAAGGAGCGCATGCGCCTGTTCATGGCCCTGAGGAAGTCCTTCTCCGCGGGAGAAGAGGCCAAGTCCACGGCCCCGTCCAGGAAATCCTGGACCAGGAGGTCCTCCTTGAGAGAGTCCATCAACTTGGCCCGCGCGGCCTCCGAGGTCTCTCGAAAAAGCTTCAGGGAAAAATTCCCTTTTTCATCCTTGAATTGGGCCAGGTCGCGCATTTCGCGGTTGAGCCGTTCCTGGGAGACGGCGTTGCCGGCCTTCTTGGCCGAATGCAGCATGGCCAGGCGTATGGCCACCTGCTCGAAGGCCTCACGCCATACTTCGTAGGCCCGGAAGTACAGGGCGGCCTCCGAGCTGGAATCCGCGTCCTGCTTCTGGCGATTTATCTGATCCACCATACGGGCCAGGTAGTTGCCGGGTTTGTAGTCGATCTCCTTGCCGGCGTAAGACCCGAAGATGACCTGTCCGCCCAGGCCACCGCGGTTGGCCGCAGGCACCCAGACGAAGGCCACGATGGACAGGACCAAGAACAGCACCAGTAGGGTATAGGTCAACGGGTTCTTGGCGATGGTCGGTTTGGAGCGCTCCTCAGAGCGGTTTGGTTTCTTCGGTTGTTGGGGCATGATCACCTTTCCGTGTCGAGTCCGGCAAGATTATCACGGAGGCTTTTTCAGTGTCAACGTTTTGGGAGTCGTGCCAGATCCCGTCTGAGGCCAGCTGGTGCGGGCGGAAAGCGGCCTTGTAGGCCATCTTGCGGTAGCCTTCCACCCAGAAGCCCAAGTAGTACCAGCGCTTGCCCAGCTCGCGGACGAGCTCGATCTCGCGCAGGATCGAGTAGACCCCCAGGCTGAGCGACGCGAAGGCCGGGTCGAAGGCGAAGTACACCGAGGAGAGCCCGTCCGGGAGGACGTCCAGGTAGCCCGTTCCGGCCAGGGTTTCCCGGCCCTCAGTGGATACGAAATAGTCGCAGATGAGGCCCGGCAGGGGAGAATCGATCATGGATTCCATGTAGGCCTTCAGGTCAGCCTCGTCCTCGGCGGCCTTTCTTTGGTGGCGGGCTTCCAGATAACGCCGGTAGAGGCGGTAGCGCTCCTCGGAAAATTCGAGCGGGGCTGTGCGCATGAGCGTGTACGCGTTGCGCGACATGGTTCGCCGCTGCGAGCGGCTGGGCTTGAAGGAAAGGGCGTCTATCCTTATCGGCACGCAGGCCCGGCAGCCGCCGGGGCAGGCGTTCCTGTAGAGGACGCGTCCGGATCTGCGCCAGCCCCTGGCCTGGGCGGCTTCGTAGACGGCTGGATCGGTCGTGGCCGGGGCTGGGCCGATCCGCGCCATGTAGGCCATCCAGAAGAGCCGTCTCCCCAGGTAGGGGCATGCGCCCAAATATGTGAGTCGCGCGACTATCTTGGTAGGAGCCTCAGACATCCAGCTCGGGCTGCTCGCCTTTGCCCTCCGAGCCCAGCTGGCCCCGCTCCGCAAGGTACTCGAGAGCCTCCTGGGCAGCCCGTTGAACATGCTCGTACCAGATCAGGTAGAGCTCGCTATCTATGGAATTGGGGAATGGGGCGCCCTCGATCTCGGCGATCATCGCGCGCATGAGTTCGTAGCCGCGCTCATCCATTGTCATCGACGAACCTCATAGCTCGAGTCTCCGGACGGCGATGCCAGGAAGGCGAGCCGCGGCGGCCTTAGCCGCTATCTCGTCCGCAAAGATAGTTTGTACTCTGTCCGGCCAGGCGTCAAGCAGGGCCGCGGCGGCGCCACGCAGGGCCGCGGCGTCCAAACCCAGGAGACCCTGACGCTTCTGGAGCCTGAGCTCATCGCTGACGCCGAAGAGGCGGCGCCTTAGGCAGACCAGGCCCTTTTCCTCGGGGGTCAGTGGGCGCAGGTCGGCTGAGACCGTACTCAGAATGCCCTTGTCCGCCTCGGCCTTGTCCATAGCGGGGCCGGCGGCCCATTCCAGGGCGGAACGGAAATCCTCCCAGCTCTCGACTGGTCCGGGATCGCGGTAGCTGGCCATACCGAATACGCCTTCAAGGGGATCGGCGTCGGCCCAGGCTCCGTAAGCGCCCCGGCGCATGCGGATGCTCTCCCAGAGGGGGCCGGCCGAGAGGACCTGAGCCAAGGCCGCATAGGCGGGATAGGCCGCATGCCCCAGGCGGGGGCTCTTCAGAACCGATGTGGCGAAGCCCACCTCCGATGGCATGATGTAGGCCTCCGGCGAGGGCGGGCGCGGAGCGGGCAGGATGGCCGGCCTGACGGTGCCATGGCCCTCTCCGGGGGCGGAGAAGCCCAGGCGGGCGCAGAAGGCTTCCAGGGCGGACAGGCCGGCCGGTTCGGCCCCGGGGTCGCAGGTGAGGGATGCCAGGGCTGCGGCCCCGCCTGCCATGGCCGAACGGATGGCGGCCATGGCCTGGCCGATGGCCGAGGTCTCCGGCCTGTCGCCGAGGGACTTCAGGAAATCGTATTGGGTGACTCCCCGCCAATGCTCTTCCACGGCCGCGGCTACTGAAAAACAAGCGGCCCCGCGGGCCATGGCGAAGGAGACCCCCGAGGGCAGGATAGCCGCCACCAGGTCGTTGCGCAGCTCGGCGAAGAGGGTTTGGAGGCGTTCCTCGTCCGATATGTCCGCCCCCTGGAGGAGATCCCCAAGGAGCTCCAGGGACTCAGGCAGGCTTGCGTCAAGGGCTTTCAACCTGAAGATAGCGTAGATCCCCGGATCCATGGTGTCGGCGGCGCAGGCCCGCGAGCCTGTTTGGAGGATGCAGGACAGGCCTCCGGAGGCCAGGGCCAGACGCTCTGCCATCCTGTGATAGGGTAGTCCGGGCAGGCCGGCCCCGACGATGAAGCGGGTGAACAGCGGCAGCCATGGGAGGAGGCTGGGCTGGAGACCGGAAAGGTCGACGGCCAGGTCGAGGTAGCTGATCCCGTTGGTGAAGAGGCCCTGACTGATGACCGGTACACGGCCGGCCCGGCACTCCCGAGAGGGGATCACCTCGATGTCACGGGGCAGGTCGGCCACCACCACCTTGGGCAGGGCTGCCAGGGCCCGGGCTGAGTCCGGTTCCTCCTGGAAGCGGCGCAGGCGCTTCAGGGATGCGTCCAGGGCTTCCAGGCCGTCCGGTCCGAGGGCCGCCAGGCGCTTGGCGCAGGCTTGGGCCTGTTCGGCGCGGCGGCGCTCGGCGAGCTCGGGATCGGGGTATGCCAGAACCCGGGCCCGGTGAGGGTTATCAAGAAGGAGGGAGCCGATGGTCTCTTCGAAAAAGCGCGGCTCGGCCGCCGATTGATCCTTGACTGAGCGGATGGCCGCGTTGGTCCTGAGGGTGGCCTCGGGATCTGCGCCGTGGATCCAGCCGCGCAGGCAGCGCCGCATGATCCTCAGGGCATAGGGCCCGGAGCCGCGGCGGATCTCGCGGTAGGAGAATTCAACCCCACGCACGGCCGCCTCCACCGTCTCGGCTCTGAGGCCGCCGCTGTGCAGGCCATGAAGGGTCTCCAGGATCAGCGCCTCGACCGCTCCCGCGCTCCGGCGCTCGATGCCGCGCAGGCCGGCCTGGAAGCACACCTGGCGGGTCTCCGTGCCGATGCCGCACTGGGGGGCCAAGTCCTCGCCCAGGCCCGATTCGCGCAGGGCCCGCCCGAGGGGGCTGCCGGCATGGCCCAGGAGGATCTCGGAGAGCATCTCGGCCTTGATGGTGGCGGCTGGATCGATGGTGTCGCAGAGGAGCCAAGAGACCAGGACGCTGGCCTTGCCTCCGCCCTCGGCGCTGGGGCAGGCGACCTCCTCGGTCCGCGGCGAGGCGAAGGGGGCCTGGAGGGGGAGGGGCGGGACGGCCTGGCCGGTACCGAAGGCCGAGAGGTAACGTTCTTCCAGGAAGTCCAGCTGTTCTTCGGCAGGGATGTTGCCATAGAGGAAGAGACGGCAATTCGATGGGTGGTAGTGGAGACGGTGGAAATTTAGGAAGGACTGGTAGCTCAGCTCTGGAATGTGCTCGGGATCTCCGCCCGAGTCATAGCTATAGGGGTGGCCGACATCGAAGAGGGCCCGGAAGGCCCGGTCGTCTAGGATGGACTCGGGGCTGCCGTAGCTTCCCTGCATCTCCGAATATACGATACCCTGGATCTCGGCGGAACCGTCCCCCAGGGGTACCAGGCGGTGGCCCTCCTGGAGGAAGGCCTCCTCCTTCAAGAGGGGGAAGAAGACCGCGTCCGCATAGGCGTCCAGGAGGTTGTAGTAATCCTTGCCCACGATGCTGGCAGCCGGGTAGACCGTGCGGTCGCCGAAGGTCATGGCGTTCATGAAGGTGTTGAGTGAGTTCTTGGAAAAGGCGATGAAGGCATCTTTGAGCGGGTAGCGCCGCGAACCGCACAGGACGCAGTGTTCCAGGATGTGGGCAGCCCCGGTGGAATCGCGCGGGGGAGTGCGGAAGGCGAAGGCGAAGAGGTTCTCGCGATCCTCGTTCAGGACCTGGAAGACCTCCATGCCGGTGGCGCGGTGGCGGAAGAGGCGGCCCTGCGAGCGCAGGTCGGGCAGTTCGGACTGGCGCACCAGTTCGAAGGCGGATGTCGGCATGGCTCGCTCCTATTCGACCAGATCGTCTTCGTCCTCGAGGACCAGGTCCCCGGACTCGTGCAGGCGCTTGAGGCGGGAGAGGAAGTCGCGCGTGGCCGCGTCTGCATCGGCGCGCTTAACCGATCCAAGGTAATCGTATTCGTCGAGAATGAGGCGACGGCGGTCCCGCGATACCGCCGAGAGTATTTTCTCTTTGAATCCCTCGGACTTGCCCTTGAGGAGGAGGGCCAGGTCCCGGTCGGTTCTATCGCGCAGCTCAGCGGCCAGGTCCTGGCGCCGCACCCGCTGGACGTCCTCGAGGGTGAAGAGCTGCTCCCGGATCGATTCGGTCAGCTCCGGGCGCTCCTCCTCCAGGGCGTCCAGGATGCCCTCCTCCAGGTCGCTGTCGACGAAGCGCAGGATGCCGGCCAGGGCCGATACCCCGTCCACGGAGGAATCCTCCACCCGGCCCATCGATATGAGGCGCTTGCGTAGGCCGTCCTCGATCCCGGCTATCACCTCCGGCGAGATCTTCTCCAGCTTGGCCATGCGCTTGACGGTCTCGGTGCGCTGGGCCTCGGGCAGGCGCACCAGAACCTCCGAGGCCAGCTTGGGCTCGAGGTAGGGCAGGACGATGGCCAATACATGGCTTGACTCATCCTTCATCAGGATGAGTATTTGGGTCGCGTCCAACCCCTCAAGCATACTGAAGGGGCGAGCGGTTCCCGGCAGGGCTTTCTCCAAGATGGCCTGACCGCGTTCCGCCCCGAAGGCCGCCTCGAGGATCTCCTTGGCCGTGTCCGATCCCCCGCGCGGGCTCCCGGCCCCCCGGGCGATGAGGGAGCGGAACTCCTCCATGATGGCCTCGGCTTCCACCTTTTCGATGCTCTTGATGGTGGCGATCTCGCGCACCACACCCTCGAGCTCGTCCGGCTTGAGGTGGCGCATGACCCGGGCGGCCTCCTCCTGGCCCAGAAGAATGAGGAATTTCGCGACCTTGCGGTAGCCGCGGTCGGCGGCCACCTTCTTGATGAGCCCTTCGGCCTCCCCATCGACCTGAGGCCGCGGTGGAGAGCCGGCCTTCCCGGACGCGGCCGTCCTGCCCTTGCCGACAGAGGCAGACCCGCCCTTCTCGGCGGAAGACTTGCCGGCCAGAGCCTCGCCGGCCGACCCTCCCGGCTTGCCCTTGTAGGCGCCCTCGATCAGGCTCTTCAAGTCCATGGCGGGATGGTATCCCGCGCCGCCCCATGCGGTCAATGCTGAAAGCGCGGTGCGTCGGCAGGTCCGTTAAGAAGATGTAAAAGCATCGGTCGGATCGGCTCCTCCAGCTTGCCCCGGCGGGCGCGCATGGGTATCATTGACCCTAGAGGTGGCAAAAATGAAACTATACAGTCGTGGTCAAGTGGCCTTAGCGGCCCTCATCTGCTCCGGGCTGGCAGTGGCCCTAAGCCTTGGCCTATACGCGGCCCTGCACTCCAAGGGCGCCTCCTCCTACGCTCCGGTCGCGGTACAGGCGGAGCCGATCGCGGATGTGGCTGGAGCATCAGGACAAAACGCGGCCGCCTCGGCCGATGGCGAGCCCCGTCAGCCAAGAGCCTCCGCCGATGTTTTGCCCGTCCAGACTCTCTCATCAGCCTACTCCCAGGAGGAGCAGCAGACCATCGCCGTCTACGAGGCCAACAACGAGGCCGTGGTCAACATAACCACGGAAGTGATGGCCCTGAACTGGTTCATGGAGCCTGTACCCCAGGGCGGGGGGACGGGCTCGGGATCAATCATCGACGTGAACGGGACCTATTACGTACTCACCAATAACCATGTGGTGGACAAGGCGTTCAAGCTCACCATCTCTTTCGCCGATGGAAGCTCGGTGGAGGGCAAGGTCCGCGGAGTGGACGAAGAGAACGACCTGGCCCTACTCAGCTTCGATCCGCCGGCCGGCAAGGCCCTCAAGACTATCGCCTTCGGCGACTCCTCCCAGCTGAAGGTAGGCCAGAAAGTCCTGGCCATCGGTAATCCCTTCGGCCTGGACCGTACCCTTACCGACGGCATCGTCTCGGCCCTAGGGCGCCCTATTCAGACCGAAGACACCATCATGCAGAACATGATCCAGACCGATGCGGCCATCAATCCCGGCAATTCCGGCGGCCCCCTACTCAACACCCGCGGCGAGATGATCGGCATCAATACCATGATCTACTCCCAATCGGGCGGCTCGAACGGCATCGGTTTCGCGGTTCCGGTCAACACCGCCAAGCGGGTGGTGGCCGACCTGGTCAAGTACGGTTCCGTCAAACGCGGATGGATCGAGATCACCGGCGTCCAGCTCTTCCCCCAGTTAGTGAGCTACATGAAGCAAAACGGATTCCCGGTCTCGGTGGAGTCCGGCTACCTTATCAGTGATGTCAAGAAGGGTGGCAACGCCGACAAGGCCGGTCTCAAGGGCGGTACGCAGTCCGTGCGGTACTACCGCAATGTCTTCAAGATCGGCGGTGACATCATCGTGGGCGTGGACGGTAAGGCTGTGGCCTCCTACGCGGATTTCCGCTCGGCCCTTGAGGATAACCGACCGGGCGAGAAGGTCAAGGTGGAGTATTACCGAGGCAACAAGAAGTACACTGTCGAGGTGGTCCTGAGCGACCGTTCTGAGTCGGTCGACTGATTTCGAATCCGGCTATCCAAGCCCCGGCAGGCCCTAGCTGTAGCCCAGCTCGGCCAGGGCCTGCAGGGCTTCGGCCTCTTCATCATACGGGCGCGCGCCTTCCCGGCCGATTATCGAATTCTCATGGCCCTTGCCGAGGAGGAGGACCATGTCCCCGGGACGGGCGAGTGAGAAGGCTAGGCGTATGGCGCTGGGCCTGTCCGGGACGATGTGCAAGTCTCGGCCCTCGACCCTCTCGGGGCAACCGGCGGCGATCATGAGAAGGAGCTCGCGCGGATCCTCCCCGCGTGGGTCCTCGTCGGTCAAAACGAGAATGTCCGCGTAGTCCGAGGCGATGCGGCCCTGGAGGGGGCGTTTGGCGGTATCGCGCTCGCCCCCCGAGCCGAACAGGGCTATGAGCTTTCCTCGGCAGCGTTCGCGCAGGGAGGGGAAGACGGCCGCGAAGGACGAGGGGGTATGAGCGTAATCGATAATGACCTCGAAGGGCTGGCCCCGCATAACCGGACTCATCCTCCCGCGCACCGGGCGCAGGAGGGGCAGGGCCTCGGCCATGGAGAGAGCCGGTCGACCCAGGTACCCCGAAGCCGCCAAGAGGGCCGCCATGGCGTTGGGCACATTGAAGGCCCCCGGGAGCTCGATGCGCGCCCGGACTTTCCGGCCGTCCTGTGCCAAAATGAAGGTGGCGCCTGTCTCGTCGCAGACAATGTCCTCTGCCGTCAGCATACCGCTCAGCCCTAACGCATCCCCGCGCAGGCTGTAGCCCAGGCAGGGCTTGCGCGTGGCGGAGACGAAGATGCCGGCATGCGGGTCGTCCGCGTTCACCACGCCGAAGCTGGGGATGTCACGGCGGCCTGAGGGCAAATCCTTTGTATGGGGAAAGCAGTCCAGGGCCGAGAAAAGACGGGCCTTATCCGCACGATAGGCCTCGAGGCTCCCGTGGAATTCCAGGTGCTCAAGCGTGACATTGGTGAAGACGGCCACATCGAAGGCTACGTCAGCCAGGCGCCCGAGGCGCTCCGAGAGGCCGTGCGAGGAGGCCTCCAAGACGGCCGCCTCAAGGCCTGCTGCACGCATCTCGGCTAAGGCCGCCTGGATAAGGGGCGCCTCAGGAGTGGTTTGATGCTCCGGATTCCATTCCGTCTTCTCGCCGGTCTTGCGCTGGACCGTGGAGACGAAGCCCGTCCGGCATCCGGCCGACTCGAGGAGCTGGGCGATCAGGGAGACAGTCGTGCTCTTGCCCTCGGTCCCCGTCACGCCGATGAGTCCCAGACCCAGCGACGGCTGCCCGTGGAAGGCCGCCGCCACCGGGGACATAGCCCTCTGCACGCCCTCAACCGCCAGGGCGACCGCCCCATGCTCGGCCGCCAGGGCGCCCTCCGGTCCCAGGCTCTCTTCCAGCATCACCGCCGCGGCCCCGCGCTCCAGGGCCTGGGCCACGAAGCGCCTCCCGTCTAGGTGCAGGCCCGGAAGGGCGAAGAAGAGGCAGCCCGGGAAGGCCAGCCTGGAATCCAGGACTAGACCGAGTATTTGGGGGTCTCCCGGATAGCCGGCGCGCTCGCGAATGTTGATATTGGCCGTGATTTGGGATAAGCTCCGCGCCATCGGAGCGCAATGGTAATCCGAGCAGGGGGCGGAACGCAAGATGTACACAATACGGACTGAGGCCCGCTTCTCGGCGGCCCACTTTCTTCCAAATTATCACGGCAAGTGCGAACGCTTGCATGGCCATAATTACCGCGTACGCGCCTGGGCCCGCGGGGCCGGTCTGGACGAGGGCGGGATGTTGGTGGACTTCGGCGAGGTGCGCGACGCCCTGCGCAGCGTCATCCTCGGCCTGGACCATTGCCTCCTCAACGAGGTGGCAGGTCTGGGCGGCGTCCCCAGCGCCGAGAATATCGCCCGCTACATCTTCGAGCGCCTACGCGAGCTGAGGCCCGACATCCCATTCTCGCGCGTGGACGTCTTCGAGACAGACGCCTCCATGGCCTCCTGGGAACCCGACTGAGGCCGATCTCGCGCAGGAGGCGGACCTAGGACAACTCGATGACATCTATGATTTCCATACTCAGGGGCCCGGCATGATCCGGGTCAGTTGATTGGTAGAGTTCGCTGAGGTGCTTGAAATCGAAGTGGGCAAGGGCCTCGAGGCGGATACCCGGTCCCGTCCCGGCCTCTGTATCCCGGAAGGCTTCGGCCCCGGCGATGACGCGCTTTTTGAGGCCCTTCGCGGGCACATCGATCCTGAATAGGCCTTGGGCTCGGCTCAACATGAAGGGCACGCCGCATCCTGACAGATACCCAGACAGGGTCTTTTCGAAGTGAGCCAGGCCTGACTCGGGTATGGAGATCCGGGCCTTGAAGCGTTCGGGCGCCAGGGAAGCTGAAGGCGGCAGAGCCTCGGCCCGCCTGCGCCAGCCAGGCGTGGTATCGGCATCGCGGGCCATGGCCTCGGCGTCCCAGGCCCGCAGGGCGAAGAGGCTGCGTCCGTAGAAGCGTCCCGCGCGGGGCGCCCAGGCCTTGCTTGAGAAGAGGATTTCGCGGGCCTCCAGGACGTTGCGTACTTGGGAAGGGTGGGCTTCCATCAGACAGCGCAGGGCCCAGGCCCCCAGGTACTCCGGCCGGCAACCGGCCAGGTTCCCCGGGATGTCTATCCAGTAGCCGATAGCCGGCAGGGCGGCCTTGGCCTTGAGCAGGGCCCTTAATGTCTCGATATCGCGCTCCCCGGCCGAAGGCAGGGCATGACTCAGGATGGCCGACATCTCGGGGCCGTATGCAGGACAGGCTCCGCACCCCAGGCATGCCCGTCCAAGGCAGGAGGAAGCCTCGGGGTTCCCCGTGTAGGCCGATCGGAAGCTGTCATCTACAGGCCGTATGAGGAAGGGCAGGGGCCTTCGGCCGGGCCTGACGGCCTTGGGCGGATCTGATGAGAGTACCCGGTCTAGGATTGCATCTGCGCCGCGCGGGAGGAAGCCGAGGTATTCGAGGCCTTCATCGGCGAAGGCCTCCAGGAGGCGGAAGCCGGGCATGGAGGAGTCGGCCAGGATCTGGGTGGCGCGATATTCGCGGTATTCACCCGAGAGGCGGAATTCGATGGCGTTCGTCTCGCAGGCGGCCTTGACTGGACCGGCCACCGCCCGTAGAGCATCTTCGCTGCGCAGGGTTTGATCCACCTCGAAGGGAGTCCCGGGCATCTGCACGAGGTAGCCGGCCGAGCAGATGATGCGTGTCCCCGGGGAGCGGGCGTTGCGAGCGTACTTGAGAGTCCGCATAGACTCGGAGAACTCGCGGATATCGCGCTCGCGCTCATCGCCGGAAATGATGTAAAAGAGCTTGATCTCCCGGGCTCTCGCGTCCAGGAGGCGGACGAAGAGGCGCTCCAGGGTCTCAGAATCGAGATCCTTGGCATAGCGCGCCCGCATGCGGCTGGAGATGCCCTCCACCCCCACCGTGAAGGAGCGCTTACCCCCGGCAAGCTCGAATTGCAGGAGGCCCGGGGCCCGCGCCAGGATATCGGCCCTCTGGCTCATGGCATTGACTCTCAGGAAGAGGCGGTTCAGCTCGATGAGGAGGGGCACGAGATCCGAGTGGGCGTTGAAGTTGAAGCTCGCCAGCTCCAGGGTATCGGCACCGCTCCTGGCCTTGGCCCCGGCGGCCCGCGCGACTAGACCGGCTAAGGGTTCCTCGCGATAGGGTTTGCGATCCCAGGCCTCCATGCAGAAAGCGCAGTAGGAGGGGCAGCCCCGGCTGATGCCCAGGCGCAGGGTGGCCGCCTCGCTGGAGTTGAGAGGGAGGGCCAGCTCCTCCAAGAGGCTTCCGCAACCATCGCCTTCGAGGCGCGCGATAGCCTGCCTGGTCGGGGCTTCCGAGTCCGCCGCGTGGAAGCCTTCCACTTCAGCCTCAAGGCGGCGCATAAGGCCCAACCGCGCCTCGCCCGAGGGGAGTCCAGCCTCCTTTATCGCCTTTGAAAGGAAGCGTCCCATCTCGGCCACCCTGGCCTCGCCCTCGCCGAAAAAGACCGCGTCGACCAGGCAATCGCCCTTGCCAGAGAAGGGATCCTCATAGAGGGCGTAGGCGGCCCCCGCATTCGATCCGCCCAGGAGGATGAGGGGCCAAGGGCTCTTCGAGGCAGCCGCTCGAGACAGGGCCGTGGGAGGGATGCCGGCGCGCCCTAGGAGGGGGCGCAGGTTGAGGATCTCGAGGAGGAAGGAATTCGATATGAGGATGATATCGAAGTCCCTGATCGGCCTCCCGCTCAGGATGCCGAATTCGGGGGCCAGGCCGCTGCCTTCGAGGAGGGCCCGGTCATGCCGGGTCGAGGTGAAGGCAAGGTCGATCAGCGCGTCCGGCAGGGCCTGACGCAGGGCGGCTTGGAGGAAGAGGTGGGGGCTTGAGCGGGCGATATCGGGGAAGGGCGATAAGCGCAGGATAAGGATGCGCAGGCCGGCTTCTTCCCAAGGCGGATTGCCTGACAATCTGATGCCCTCTCCCAGAAGGAGGGAGCCTGCCGAAAGCATTTCCGCTCTGGCCCGATAATCCTCAATGCCCGGCATAGCCGTCTCGGCGTGGGTGGCGCGGCCGGATCATGCGTTGGCCCTCTGCGAAAAATTCATCCAAATCCTGGTCCACTACCTCGCCCGCATAGAGGCGCTTGGCCTTGAAGACTATCGAGAGTTTGACGGCGATGCGCGAGTAGTCCCGGAGCTCCCTTCCGTCGGCCAGGGCGATGGAGAGGCCCTTGCGGCCCATGCGCCCGGTGCGCCCGGCCCGGTGCACGTAGGCTCGGGCGTCAGCCGGCGGATCGAGCATCAGCACCAGGGTCACGCCTTCAATATCGAGGCCGCGGGCCGCCACATCGCTGGTGATCAGCCAGCGGCAGGCTCCCCGGCGCAGGGCCTCCAGGGCCTGAAGGCGCTTCGATGATTCGAAGTCACCGTGCAGGGCACGGGCCGGGACTCCCTGAGCCTCCAGGCGGGCCAGGGCGTTCAGGGCCGAGCCTGAGTCGCGCGTGAAAAGGATGGCCCTCTCCGGCTTGAGGGCCCGGTCCAGCTTTATGGCCAGGTCGAGCTTGCGGCGCCTTTCCGTCAGAAGGCACCAGTGCTCGATATCGCACGAGAGAACCTCCTGGCTGCCGGCGCGGATGATCTCGGCCGCGGGGGCGTAGGTGTGCAAGACCTTCAGGCTGGCTTCGGGTAGGGTGGCCGAAAAGCATTGGATGATTGCACCGGGAGGGAGGGCGGCCATGAGCTCATCGGTCTCGGCCCGCATCTCTTTTGAAACCAGGCGGTCGGCCTCATCCAGGACGATAAGGGCAAGGGCGCGCAGATCCAGCTTACCTTCCCTGGCCATCTCCATGATCCTGCCCGGGGTTCCTATCGTCACCTGGGGCCGCGTTTGCAATTCCTTGATCTGCCTCAGGGGTGATGCCCCGCCGATGAGGAGGACTGAGCGCAGTCCGGGCCTGAGCTCCTTGGCTAAGCTGGCTAGGACACGCTGGGTTTGGGAGGAGAGCTCGCGGGTAGGCGAGACGATGAGTGCCTGGCAGCCCTTCGATTGAGGGATATGGGACTGGAGGATTGGGATGAGGAAGGCCAGGGTTTTGCCGGTGCCCGTCTCGGATTCGACCATGAGGGACTTCCCGGCCAGGGCCGAGGGCAGTACCGCCGCCTGCACGGCGCTAGGCTCCCTTATCCCCCGTGACTCCAAGGCCGCGGCTATGTCCGCATCGACTCCCAGATTGCGCCAATCCATCGGCGTATCATGCCGAAAGGCTGTCTTTTCCTCAAGAGCCGATCGCCAGGGCTTCACGCGGAGCATGCTTCCATCTTGGAAAGAGAAGGGCCTTGGACCAGGCCCTCGGCTCAGGGATGAGTAGCCGGTATTCATGATTACCTTACAGTCGTTAGGGGTGGACAGCGTCCGAAGGGAGTCGAACCCTCGTCTCCAGCTTGGAAGGCTGGGGTAATAGCCGTTATACGACGGACGCGATTGACGCCTGTCGCTGAAAGCGACAGGAGGGCTAAGGTATCCGTCGTGTACCTCGGAGGGGGT